>NZ_CP087199.1:0-122500 GCF_024749345.1 Pseudomonas sp. B21-009
GTGTCAGTGGAACTTTGGCAGCAGTGCGTGGAGCTTCTGCGCGATGAACTGCCTGCCCAGCAATTCAACACCTGGATCCGTCCGCTACAGGTCGAAGCCGAAGGCGACGAGTTGCGCGTCTATGCGCCTAACCGTTTCGTTCTCGACTGGGTCAATGAAAAGTACCTGAGCCGTCTGCTCGAACTGCTGGGTGAACACGGCAACGGTATTGCGCCTGCCCTTTCCTTATTAATAGGCAGCAGACGCAGTTCGGCACCACGTGCCGCACCCAACGCGCCGCTGGCTGCAGCCGTCGCCGCCTCGCAAGCCCAGGCTGCCCAAACCGCGGTGGTCAGCGAACCGGTCGCCGCACCTGTTGCAGCGCCGGCACCGGTGGCAGAAGTCGAGCAAGCGCCTTCGCGTGACAGCTTCGATTCCATGGGCGAGGCCAACGCCGCGCCAGCTCCAAGTGGCCGCACCGAACAACGCACCGTGCAGGTCGAAGGTGCGCTCAAGCACACCAGCTACCTGAACCGCACCTTTACCTTCGAGAACTTCGTCGAAGGTAAGTCCAACCAGCTGGCCCGCGCCGCGGCCTGGCAGGTTGCCGACAACCCCAAGCATGGCTACAACCCGCTGTTCCTGTACGGCGGCGTGGGCCTGGGTAAAACGCACTTGATGCATGCTGTGGGTAACCACCTGCTCAAGAAGAACCCGAATGCCAAGGTGGTGTACCTGCACTCCGAGCGTTTCGTCGCCGACATGGTCAAGGCGCTGCAGCTCAATGCCATCAACGAATTCAAGCGCTTCTACCGTTCGGTCGACGCGCTGCTGATCGATGACATTCAGTTCTTTGCCCGTAAAGAGCGTTCCCAGGAAGAGTTTTTCCATACCTTCAACGCCCTGCTCGAAGGCGGCCAGCAAGTCATTCTGACCAGCGACCGTTATCCGAAGGAAATCGAAGGCCTGGAAGAGCGCCTGAAGTCGCGCTTTGGCTGGGGCCTGACCGTTGCGGTAGAGCCTCCGGAGTTGGAAACCCGGGTAGCGATCCTGATGAAGAAGGCCGACCAGGCCAAGGTCGACCTGCCCCACGATGCGGCTTTCTTTATCGCCCAGCGTATTCGCTCGAACGTGCGTGAACTCGAAGGCGCCCTGAAACGGGTGATTGCTCATTCACACTTCATGGGCCGCGACATCACCATCGAGCTGATTCGCGAATCGCTCAAGGATCTTCTGGCACTGCAGGACAAACTGGTGAGTGTGGATAACATCCAGCGCACCGTTGCCGAGTACTACAAGATCAAGATCTCCGATCTGTTGTCCAAACGTCGTTCCCGTTCGGTAGCCCGTCCGCGGCAGGTCGCCATGGCCTTGTCCAAAGAGCTGACCAACCACAGCCTGCCGGAGATCGGCGACGTATTCGGCGGCCGCGATCACACCACCGTGTTGCATGCGTGCCGCAAGATCAACGAACTCAAGGAATCCGACGCGGATATCCGCGAGGACTACAAGAACCTGCTGCGGACTCTGACGACTTGATGAACGTCAGCGCAGCTTATTAAAGGCAAGGGACTAGACCATGCATTTCACCATTCAACGCGAAGCCCTGTTGAAACCCCTGCAACTGGTCGCAGGCGTCGTCGAGCGCCGCCAGACCTTGCCGGTACTGTCCAACGTACTGCTGGTGGTACAGGGTCAGCAATTGTCGCTGACCGGTACTGACCTGGAAGTGGAACTGGTTGGCCGCGTGCAACTGGAAGAGCCGGCCGAGCCAGGCGAAATCACCGTGCCTGCGCGCAAGCTGATGGATATCTGCAAAAGCCTGCCCAACGACGTGCTGATCGACATCAAGCTCGATGAGCAGAAGCTCGTGGTCAAGGCTGGCCGCAGCCGCTTCACCCTGTCGACCCTGCCGGCCAATGACTTCCCGACTGTCGAAGAAGGCCCAGGCTCGCTGACCTGCAACCTGGAGCAAAGCCGTCTGCGCCGCTTGATCGAGCGCACCAGCTTCGCCATGGCCCAGCAGGACGTACGCTACTACCTCAACGGCATGCTGCTGGAAGTGTCCACCGACACCCTGCGCGCTGTCGCCACCGACGGTCACCGTCTGGCCATGTGCTCGATGCGTGCCGATATCGGCCAGGCTGATCGCCACCAGGTCATCGTGCCGCGCAAAGGTATCCTCGAACTGGCGCGCCTGCTTACTGAGCCGGATGGCATGGTCAGCATCGTGCTGGGTCAGCATCACATTCGTGCTACTACTGGTGAGTTCACCTTCACCTCGAAGCTGGTCGATGGCAAGTTCCCGGACTACGAGCGCGTGCTGCCCAAGGGCGGTGACAAGCTGGTGGTCGGTGACCGCCAGGCACTGCGCGAGGCCTTCAGCCGTACCGCGATTCTGTCCAACGAGAAGTACCGCGGCATCCGTCTGCAACTGGCCAATGCCCAGTTGAAGATCCAGGCTAACAACCCTGAGCAGGAAGAAGCGGAAGAAGAAATCAGCGTCGAGTACAACGGTAGCTCGCTGGAAATCGGCTTTAACGTCAGCTACTTGCTCGACGTCCTGGGTGTCATGACCACTGAGCAGGTTCGTCTGATCCTGTCGGACTCCAACAGCAGTGCCCTGCTGCAGGAAGCTGACAACGACGACTCCGCTTACGTTGTCATGCCGATGCGTCTGTAATTTGTCCAGCAGACTCTAGATGTCCCTCAGTCGCGTTTCTGTCACCGCGGTGCGTAACCTGCACCCGGTGACCTTCTCTCCCTCCCCCCGCATCAATATCCTGTACGGCGCCAACGGCAGCGGTAAAACCAGCGTGCTGGAAGCCGTTCATCTGTTGGGCCTGGCCCGTTCGTTTCGCAGCACCCGCCTGACACCGGTGATTCAGTACGAGCAATTGGCTTGTACTGTGTTCGGCCAGGTCGAGTTAAGTGAAGGCGGTTCCAGCAACCTGGGGATTTCGCGGGATCGGCAAGGTGAGTTCACCATTCGCATCGATGGGCAGAATGCTCGCAGTGCAGCCCAGTTGGCAGAGATTCTGCCCCTGCAACTGATCAATCCGGACAGCTTTCGCCTGCTCGAAGGCGCGCCGAAAATACGCCGGCAGTTCCTCGATTGGGGGGTGTTCCACGTGGAACCCCGCTTCATGGCCACGTGGCAACGCCTGCAGAAGGCTTTGCGGCAGCGGAACTCATGGTTGCGGCATGGTACACTTGACGCTGTTTCGCAAGCGGCCTGGGACCGGGAACTGTGCCTGGCCAGCGCGGAAATAGATGAATACCGTCGCAACTACATCAAGGCCTTGAAGCCAGTCTTTGAGCAAACCCTGAGCGATTTGGTCGAGCTCGAAGGGCTGACCCTGAGTTATTACCGTGGCTGGGACAAGGATCGCGAACTCAGTGAAGTGCTCGCCTCCTCCCTGCAACGTGATCAGCACATGGGCCACACCCAGGCCGGCCCACAACGTGCAGACCTGCGCCTGAGACTCGGCGCCCATAACGCGGCTGACATTTTGTCTCGCGGCCAGCAGAAGCTGGTGGTCTGTGCATTGCGTATTGCTCAAGGCCATCTGGTTAGCCAAGCGCGTCGCGGCCAATGTATTTATCTGGTGGATGACTTGCCGTCGGAACTCGACGACCAGCACCGCCGCGCACTTTGTCGCTTGTTGGAAGACTTACGCTGCCAGGTGTTTATCACCTGTGTAGATCAAGAATTATTGAGGGAAGGCTGGCAGACGGAAACGCCAGTTGCTTTGTTCCACGTGGAACAGGGCCGTATCACCCAGACCCACGACCATCGGGAGTGAAGGCATGAGCGAAAATCAAACGTACGACTCCTCCAGCATTAAAGTGCTGAAAGGGCTAGATGCCGTGCGCAAGCGTCCCGGTATGTACATTGGCGACACCGATGATGGTAGCGGCCTGCACCACATGGTGTTCGAGGTGGTCGATAACTCGATCGACGAGGCACTCGCCGGCCACTGCGATGACATCACCGTAATTATTCACCCAGACGAATCCATCAGTGTTCGCGACAACGGTCGCGGCATTCCGGTCGACGTGCACAAAGAGGAAGGCGTATCTGCTGCCGAGGTCATCATGACCGTCCTCCACGCCGGCGGTAAGTTCGATGACAACTCCTACAAAGTATCCGGCGGTCTGCACGGTGTAGGTGTGTCGGTGGTTAACGCCCTTTCCGAGCAGTTGATCCTCACCGTTCGCCGCAGTGGCAAGATCTGGGAACAGACTTACGTCCACGGTGTTCCACAAGCGCCGATGAAAATCGTTGGCGACAGTGAAACCACCGGTACCCATATCCACTTCAAGCCGTCGGCTGAAACTTTCAAGAACATCCACTTCAGCTGGGACATCCTGGCCAAGCGGATTCGCGAACTGTCCTTCCTCAACTCCGGCGTCGGCATCCTGCTGAAGGACGAGCGCTCCGGTAAAGAAGAACATTTCAAATACGAAGGCGGTCTGCGTGCGTTCGTCGAGTACCTGAATACCAACAAGACCCCGGTCAACCAGGTCTTCCACTTCAGTGTTCAACGCGAAGACGGCGTGGGCGTGGAAATCGCCCTGCAGTGGAACGACAGCTTCAACGAGAACCTGTTGTGCTTCACCAACAACATTCCGCAGCGCGACGGTGGTACCCACCTGGTCGGTTTCCGCTCGGCGTTGACCCGTAACCTGAACAACTACATCGAGCAGGAAGGCCTGGCCAAGAAGAACAAGGTTTCGACCACCGGCGACGACGCCCGTGAAGGTCTGACCGCGATCATCTCAGTGAAGGTACCTGATCCGAAGTTCAGCTCGCAGACCAAAGACAAGCTGGTGTCCTCGGAAGTGAAAACAGCCGTGGAACAGGAGATGGGCAAGTACTTCTCCGACTTCCTGCTGGAGAACCCGAACGAAGCCAAGGCCGTTGTCGGCAAGATGATCGACGCCGCGCGTGCTCGTGAAGCTGCTCGTAAAGCGCGGGAAATGACTCGCCGCAAAGGTGCGCTGGATATCGCCGGCCTGCCGGGCAAACTGGCGGACTGCCAGGAGAAGGACCCTGCCCTTTCCGAACTGTACCTGGTGGAGGGTGACTCCGCGGGTGGTTCGGCCAAGCAGGGTCGTAACCGCAAGACCCAGGCGATCCTGCCGCTCAAGGGCAAGATCCTCAACGTCGAGAAAGCACGCTTCGACAAGATGATCTCGTCCCAGGAAGTGGGCACGCTGATCACCGCGCTGGGCTGTGGTATTGGCCGCGAAGAGTACAACATCGACAAGCTGCGCTATCACAACATCATCATCATGACCGATGCTGACGTCGACGGTTCGCACATTCGTACCCTGCTGCTGACTTTCTTCTTCCGTCAGCTGCCGGAACTGGTCGAGCGTGGCTACATCTACATTGCCCAGCCACCGCTGTACAAGGTCAAGAAAGGCAAGCAAGAGCAGTACATCAAAGACGACGACGCCATGGAAGAGTACATGACCCAGTCGGCTCTGGAAGATGCCAGCCTGCACCTGGACGAATCCGCACCACCTGTTTCCGGCGTCGAGCTGGAGCGTCTGGTCAACGAATTCCGCACCGTGATGAAGACCCTCAAGCGCCTCTCGCGCCTGTACCCGCAGGAGCTGACCGAGCACTTCGTCTACCTGCCGGCGGTATCGCTGGAGCAGTTGGGCGACCACGCTGCCATGCAGGAGTGGCTGGGCAAATTCGAAGAGCGTCTGCGCACCAGCGAGAAGTCCGGCCTGCTGTACAAGGCCAGCCTGCGCGAAGACAAAGAGCGCAATGTCTGGCTGCCGGAAGTGGAAATCACCTCTCACGGCCTGGCCAGCTACGTCACCTTCAACCGTGACTTCTTCGGCAGTAACGACTACCGCACCGTCACCGCCCTCGGTGCACAGCTGAGCACCCTGCTGGGTGAAGGCGCCTACGTGCAACGTGGCGAGCGCAAGAAAGCCATCACCGAGTTCAAGGAAGCACTGGACTGGCTGATGACCGAAAGCACCAAGCGCCACACCATCCAGCGATACAAAGGTCTTGGTGAGATGAACCCGGATCAGCTGTGGGAAACCACCATGGACCCAACCGTGCGCCGCATGCTCAAGGTGACCATCGAAGACGCGATCGCTGCCGATCAGATCTTCAACACCCTGATGGGCGACGCCGTTGAGCCACGTCGTGAGTTCATCGAGAGCAACGCCCTGGCGGTGTCCAACCTGGACTTCTGATCAGCTGTAGGCTCAAAGTAAAGCAACATCATCAAGCCCGCTCACGCGGGCTTTTTGTTGTGCTGGTTTCCCTGTGTTGAGCTGTTCGGTTCAGCGCCCCTCTTCCGCGTCCTTAACTTCGCTCCAACTGCTGTCGGGGTCGAAACGGGTAATCGCGGCAGCGCGCTTGGCGCTGTCGCGGCCCAGGTCCTTCTCGAACAGTTCGCCGTCGTGGCTGATCATGAAGCTCATCACGCCCGTGTCGCCATAGTCCGCCGGCCAGGCGATCACGGCAAAGCCGCGGGTCATGTGATCACCGATCTTGTAGTCATAGGCACCGCCCGGCGCCGAAGGGCCTTGGCCAGTGAGGATGCGATAGTGGTAGCCGTGCCAATCATCGCCCGTTGCGGTATCACCAAAAAGCGGTCCGAGCGGGCTTTCTTCAACGCCCTCCTCTTGCGGCCAGTACAAACCGTCGAACTGCCCGTCGCTGCTGATGAGTTTCTGCGCGTACTCGAGTATCCCATCGTCATTGCGATCAACCTCGGCGTAATCCATCTGCGCGTCGTGATAGGCGCGCACTGATTGAATGGTCGCCAGCTCGTTGCGTCCGATGCGGCGCAGGCGGATTTCCGCGGCGCCGGCTTTGGTGTCGAATGCCCAACCGTCAGTACTGTGTCTGATGGGAATCGGGAACACCCAGGGCGTGTCGCCGACGACCAGATGTGCACGCTCCGGGCTGTCGGACTGAACCTGATGTTTTTCCTTGTAGAGGGCGAGAAAGGCATCGACATCTTTGCGATCGATGTTCTTGGTCGGGATGTAACTCTCCCAGTCGTTGCCAAGCAATTTCGCCAACAGTTGGCTATCGGCCTTTTCGCTACCAAGCGCCTGCACCAGTGCTTCGCCGGCGGCTTCGGGGTGTGGGAAATGTTCCTGAGCGTAGCTGCTGGACGTCCAGCACAGCAGCAGAATCAGCACAATTCGGCTAGCAGCATTCATGACTGATTCTCCTCTCAACGGCGACGGCCGCCACCGCCGGATTGCATCCGCGCGGGTCGTTGTACCTGGTGGCCCGCAGCGGCTGCAGATGGTCGGCTGGCGCTGCGTTGGCTGAGCTGGCCACGATTGCTTGCGATGCGTGACTGCGAAGGGTTGCGCACACCGGCCAACGCATTGTTGCGCGGTGCCTGGGCGCTAACATGTTGCTGACGGGCTTGCTGGCGTACTTGTTGGTTGCGCCCCGCCTGCTGAGGCTGGCGGTTGTTCTGCGGCGCCTGTGCTCGCTGGCGGGCCTGACCGTCATTTTTCAGTTGGCGGTCGGCAACCTGAGCACGCTCGCGTGCATTGCCGGACGGGTTGATGCCCTGTTTTTCCAGGCGCTGTTGGGCGCGCTCGCGGTCGGCACTCTGCACCCGTTGGCGGGCTTCAAGGTTGCTGGTTGCCGGTGCTTCGATGCCGCGCTGTGTCAGGGTTTCACGGGCTCGTGCGCGATCTTCGACCCGGGCTGGGGTGTCACCGCGGTAGGCTGTGCGCTCTGCACTGCCGGGTAAGCGTCGGTCAAACTGGGCTCGACTGGCCTGGTCGCGGTACGGGACGCCGTCGCGATACGCAGGATTATGGCGCCAGGTGTTCTGGTTGGCATCGAGCCTGCGGTTGACGTTGTTGATGTTGTTGTAGCGATTGACGTTGATATCGACGTCATGATCGTCCCAGTCGCAATCCCCCCAGAGTGAATTGACGATTGCGACGCCTGCACCAAAAGCCAGGCCGGAGGCTAACGCCGTGCCGATGGCATAACCCGGTGGCGGCGGATAATACGCGGGTGGGTAGGACGGCGAGGACCAACTGCCGTACACCACGGAGGGGTTGTAGCTTGGTACGTATACAACCTGCGGGTTGGTCGGCTGGATAACGATAGTCTGTGCCGGCGCGGCACCTTGTACCACCGTGGTCGTGCCGCCTGCGGGGGCGCTTGATGGTTGCACGATAACCGTCTGCTGTTCGTTGGACTCCAGGTGCCCGGCAGCCTTGGCCTTGGCGCGCAGGCGCTGCACCGAGTTCATCACCGCGTCGGGCTGGGCGAGAAAGGCATCGCCGACGCGCTGCACCCAGACCGGGTCCTGACCAAGTGTCGCCAGCACCTGCGGGAAAGCCACCAAGGATTGCACGCTGGGGTCCCAAGGTTGCTCGGCGACCTGCTTGACCGCGGCATCACCGCTGACGTTCGGATGCGCCTTGGACCAGGCAACCGCGTCGGCGACATTGCCTGGATAGGTGGTGGCCATCAGCACCTGTGCGAGTAAAGCGTCCGGATACAACGCCAACGGTGCGAGCATTTGATCAAGCTGTTCGGTGCTGAACACCGCCTCGCTCGGCGCCGCCGGCGCGGCTGGTGTAGCCGGTGCAGCCGCTGCGGGTGCCGTAGCCGTGGCCTTGGGTTGCGCGTCCTCTTCGAAACAACCAGAAAGCGCGAGCATGGCGATGCTGAGCAGGATCGCCCGGTGAAGGCAGGAAGACATGACGATGCTCCTGTGGCAGAAAAGACAGAGCGGAACGTCAGGCGTCCTGGCACCTGGTTACCGACTCGGCAATCGACGCATGGAACGCTCTGCGGTGGGTGAGCAGTTTCAGCGTAGAAGAAAAAGCCGCAGTTGGTTGTCTTGCGTCAGTCTCAAAGACCCAGTTCGCGCAGGCGCCGGTACAAAGTGCGTTCACTCATGCCCAGGTGACGCGCCAGCTCGCTGCGTGATCCATTGAAGCTGTCCAGGGCCTGGGCCAGTTGCCCGAGGTTGTCTTTGCTGCGGCGGCTGATGCTTGGCGCCGGCTCAAGTCTCGAACCGAGCTCAGCAGGCAGGTGCTCGGCACGTATCAGTCCGTCGTCGGCGAACAGCCGCGCTCGTTCGAGGATATTACGCAGCTCGCGAATGTTGCCAGGATAGGCGTACAAGCTCAGTCGATTCATCGCATCTGGGTTGACCTTCGGTGCCGCCGCCCCTGCCATCCGTTGCAACAGGCTCTCGATCAATAACGGCAGATCGTCGACCCGTTCGCGCAATGCCGGCAAGCGGATCGGAAAACCGCTGATGCGGTAATACAGGTCTTCACGGAAGCTGCCCGTTGCAGCCATTTCCTTGAGCGGTTTGTGGGTCGCCGAAACCAGCCTGAAGTCGGAGTGAACCGTACGCAGGCTGCCGACCGGGCGAAAGCTGCCAGACTCGATCAGGCGCAGCAGTTTGACCTGCATCGCCAACGGTACTTCGCCGATTTCATCGAGGAACAAGGTGCCGCCATGAGCCGCTTCCGCCAGGCCGATCTTGCGCTGATGAGCGCCGGTAAAGGCGCCCTTCTCGTAACCGAATAGCTCGCTCTCGAACAACGACTCAGTCAGGCCGGTGCAGTCGACCACCACCAGAGGGCCGCTGGCTCGAGGGCTGCCCAGGTGCAGAGCGCGCGCAAACAACTCTTTGCCGGTCCCGGATTCACCCTGGAGCAACACCGGAATTTGCGCAGGTGCCGCGCGCTGCAGGCTGGCCAGTGCTTCCTGGAACGCCGCTGAGCGGCCGACCAAGCCTTGTTGCTGGGGCTGCGCCGAGGCGACGGTGATGCGGGTCAGGCGCTCGACGAACGCCACCACCTCACCTTGCTCATCGAGGATCGGGCGCAACTCGACATCCACATGTTCCGGCCCGCGCGGGGTGTGGTGCACATGCAGAACACGCTCGGGGACACGGCTGTCCCAGGCCTTGCGCATCGGGCAGTGTTCGCCGGCCTGGTCGCAAGGCACGGCGTAGTGATGGGACACCCGGTGGCACTTGGCGCCGATGGGCGGTTGGCCGTCGATGCCGAACTGGCGTCGGTATGCAGCGTTGGCGGCAAGAATGTTGTAGTCGGTGTCCAGCACGATGGTCGGCTGGGCGTCGTGTTCGAGGTAGGACACCAAAGCCTGCACAGCAGGATGAGGAACAACAGTGGACGAGAAGGACATGGCGACACCTGGGCAAGCTCGGGCGAAGCTTAACTGAAGCTGCCAGTGACTGCCAAAAACTGCCAACTGCTGCCATGTCACTGCCAACTATGCTGACAGTCTGGCAGTGCTTTTCCCTACGCAGCCCGCGAACATTGGGAAACAGCCTACCGGTTCGATGGCACATATCTTGATGACAGCCTATCCATTGCCAGCAAGGCTAGATAGCTGGCACCTGTGATGAATTCGGAGCGTGGTAAATGATCATCGGCGGCAACTTGTATGTGGAGGCACTGTTCGACAGTGTCACCTCGACCATCAGCTATTTGCTGATGGACCGGAGCAGTGGCGACTGTGCCTTGATCGACAGTGTGCTGGATTACGATCCGAAGTCCGGACGCACCAGCAGTGCTTCGGCAGACAAGCTGATCGAGCGGGTGACTGAACTGGGCGGCAAGGTCCAGTGGATTCTCGAAACCCACGTGCACGCCGATCACCTGTCGGCGGCGGCTTACCTCAAGCAGGCGCTGGGCGGCCAGATTGCCATTGGCAGCCAGATCACCCAGGTGCAGAAAGTCTTCGGTGCGCTGTTCAATGCCGATGGCGGCTTCGCCCGCGATGGCAGCCAGTTCGATGTGCTGTTCGACGACGAGCAGCCCTTCACCATCGGCAACCTCAAGGCACGTGCCCTGCACACGCCCGGCCACACGCCGGCGTGCATGACCTACGTGGTGGAGGTCGACGGGCAAAGCATCGCCTTTGTCGGCGACACGCTGTTCATGCCCGATTACGGCACCGCCCGTTGCGACTTCCCTGGCGCCAGTGCGCGCACTTTGTATCGCTCGATCCAGCGCATCCTTGCCCTGCCCGCCGAGACGCGCCTGTTCATGTGCCACGACTACCTGCCGGGTGGCCGCGAACTGCGCTACATGACCACGGTGGCCGAACAGCGCGCCAGCAACATCCACATCCGTGAAGGCATCAGCGAAGACAGCTTCGTCAGCATGCGCGAAGCCCGCGACGCCACCCTGGAGATGCCGGTGCTGATCCTGCCTTCGGTGCAGATCAACATGCGCAGCGGCCAACTACCTGAACCTGAAGACAACGGAGTGCGCTACCTGAAGATCCCGCTCAACGTGCTCTGAGTTTCACCCCAGAATTATTATTAGAAGGACCCTGCCATGCTTGCTCAACCCTCCCCTGCCGAGGTGCCGAAAGGCGACCACCATAAAGTGCTGATCGTCGGTGCCGGTGCTGCCGGTGTCGCTGCCGCCTCCAGCTTGATCTGCCGCGACCCTTCGCTGGATGTCGCGATCATCGACCCGGCCGATGTGCACTACTACCAACCGGGCTGGACCATGGTCGGCGCCGGTATCTTCCAGGCGCCTTCGACGGCGCGCACCATGGCCTCGACCATTCCCGGCGGCGTGCAGTGGATCAAGGCGCGGGTCGAGAGCTTTGATCCGCAGGCGCAAACGGTGACGCTGAATGACGGGCGACTGCTCAGTTACGAACAACTGGTGGTCTGCCCTGGGCTGAAGCTCGACTGGGATGCCATCGAGGGCTTGAGCGAAACCCTTGGGCGTAACGGCGTGACTTCCAACTACCGCTATGACCTGGCGCCCTACACCTGGCAACTGGTGCAGAACCTGCGTGAAGGCCGGGCGTTGTTCACCCAGCCGCCGATGCCGATCAAATGTGCCGGCGCACCGCAAAAGGCCCTGTACCTGTCGTGTGACCACTGGCTGCGCAACGGTCGGCTGGGCAACATCCAGGCGCAGTTTTTCAATGCCGGTGGCGTGCTGTTCGGGGTGCCTGACTATGTGCCGGCCTTGATGGAGTACATCGACAAGTACGCGGTAGACCTGCAGTACGCGCATCGCCTGGTGGCGGTCGATGGCCCGGGCAAGCGCGCTACCTTTGTGCGCACCTTGCCCGATGGCAGCAGCGAAACCCGGGTGCAGCCTTTCGACATGCTGCATGTGGTGCCGCCGCAGGTTGCCCCTGATTTTATTCGCAACAGCCCGCTGGCTGACCAGGCCGGCTGGATCGATGTCGATCCGGCTACCTTGCGTCATAAACGCTATGGCAACATCCACGCCTTGGGCGATGGCATCAACACCAGCAATGCCAAGACTGCAGCGGCTGCGCGCAAGCAAGCGCCGGTGGTGGCCAACAATGTGCTGGTGGCGCTGGGGCGCCTGCCCAACCTCGCCCACTACGATGGTTATGGTTCCTGCCCGTTGACTGTCGAACGCGGCAAGATCGTGCTGGCCGAATTTACCTATGGCGGCAAGCTGGCGCCGAGTTTCCCGCGCTGGCTGCTCGATGGTCGCCGGCCAACGCGCCTGGCTTGGCTTCTGAAGGCGCAGATCCTGCCACCGCTGTACTGGCGGTGCATGCTCAAGGGCCGTGAGTGGCTGGCCAAGCCGCGGGTTGCCGCCGAGGGCCTGCGGTGATCGAGCATCAATTTCTTGCGGCTGGGCTGGGCGCGATCATTGGTGCGGTGCTGGCGCTGACCGGCGCCGGTGGCGGCATTCTGGCCGTACCCTTGCTGGTATTCGGTCTGGGCTTGTCGATGGTCGAGGCGGCGCCAGTCGGCTTGCTCGCCGTCGGCATGGCGGCGGCGGTGGGTGCCCTGTTGGGCCTGCGCCAAGGTCTGGTGCGTTATCGTGCGGCGTTGTTTGTGGCGGTGATCGGCATTGCGATTGCGCCCTTCGGCTTGATGCTTGCCCATCGCTTGCCGAACGGGCCGTTGGCTCTGACTTTCGCCGTGGTGCTGGTCTATGCCTGTGCACGCATGCTGCTCAAGGCGCACCGCGAACTTCGTGGCCAGCCACCACTGGGCCAACGCATGGTCATGCCCTGTGTGCTCAACCCCTTGCAGGGGCGCCTGCGCTGGACTTTGCCCTGCGCCCGCGCCCTGGCGTTTACCGGCGCGATGTCCGGATTGCTGTCGGGGTTGCTCGGGGTTGGCGGCGGCTTTGTGATCATTCCGGCGCTGAGCCGTTACACCAACCTGGACATGAAGAGCATCGTTGCCACTTCGCTGGCAGTGATCGCCCTGGTGTCGACCGGCAGCGTGGTCAGCGCCACGGTTGGCGGCGTCATGCATTGGTCTGTGGGCGCGCCGTTTGCCGGCGGTGCGGTGCTCGGGCTGCTGCTGGCGCGTCAGGTCGCCAGCAAACTGGCCGGGCCACGACTGCAGCAGATGTTTGCGACCGTGGGTATCTGTGCGGCGGTGCT
This sequence comes from Pseudomonas sp. B21-009, assembly GCF_024749345.1. Classification (NCBI taxonomy): domain Bacteria; kingdom Pseudomonadati; phylum Pseudomonadota; class Gammaproteobacteria; order Pseudomonadales; family Pseudomonadaceae; genus Pseudomonas; species Pseudomonas sp. B21-009. Next base: position 13,400 of record NZ_CP087199.1, read on the forward strand.
GTTGGCGGCGAAAACCCTGGGCGGCTGAGGCCCTACTCCGCCAGCAAGGCGTCCTGCTCCTGCGCGCACAGGGCCAGGAGAAAATCCCAGACCACGCGCAGGCGCACCGACTTGTGCAGCTCACGGCGGGTACAGATCCAGTAGCTACGCTGGATGGTCTCGCTGGGCAGCACCCGCACCAGCGCCGGATCGTGGCGGGCCATGTAGTTGGGCAACACGGCAATGCCCAGGCCGGCGCGAGCCGCTTGTTGCTGGGCGATCACGCTGGTGCTGCGAAACACCACATTGGGTGCCCGGCAGAAGCTGTTCAAAAACAGCAGCTCCTGGCTGAACAGCAGGTCGTCGACGTAGCCGATCCAGCTGTGCTTGGCCAGGTCTTCGCGGTGATTGAGCGCTGGTGCCTGGGCCAGGTACTCGGGGCTAGCGTACAGCGCCAGGCGGTAATCGGTAAGTTTGCGGGTTATCAACAGGTCGGCGTTGGGCCGCTCCAGGTGAATGCTGATCTCCGCTTCGCGGTTGAGGATGCTGACAAACCGCGGTACCGCCACCAGCTCCACCTCAAGGCCTGGGTAGCGTTCGAACAGGCTGCCCATGCGCGGGGTGAAGAACATGATGCCGATGCCTTCGGTGACTCCCAGGCGAATCTTGCCCAGCGGGGTGATGGCCTGGGTGATTTCTTCCTGGGCCAGCAGGGCGACGTTTTCCATGGCTTCGGCGTGCTTGAGCAGGGCCTGGCCGGAGGGCGTCAGTTCGTAGCCCTGGGCGTGCTGGACGAACAAGGCGGTCCCCAGGCTCTGCTCGATATTGTCGATATGCCGGGCCACGGTGCTGTGGGTGGTGTTCAGACGTTTGGCCGCAGTCAGCAGCCGGCCGCTGCGCTGCAACTCGAGAAAAAACCGCAGATCATTCCAGTCGAACATGCTTTTCCTTGTGAATCAGGTGTTCACGGACGTTGTGTTAAAACGCACAGCACTTGAGTGAAATCTAACGTTTTCATCCCGAAATTAATCAATAACATGGGCTGGGACAAGAATAATAATCAGGCGCGAGGTTGCCCATGCCATCAGCCGATCCTGTCTACGACTATGTGGTGGTTGGTGCCGGTCCTGCCGGGTGCCTGCTCGCCAATCGCTTATCCGCCGACCCAGGCTGCCGGGTGCTGTTGCTCGAAGCGGGTGGGCGCGACAACTACCCTTGGATTCACATTCCGGTGGGTTACCTCTACTGCATCGGCAACCCACGCACCGACTGGTGCTTCAAGACCGAAGCGCAACCCGGCCTCAATGGCCGTGCCCTGGGTTATCCACGGGGCAAGGTGCTCGGTGGCTGTTCTTCGATCAACGGCATGATCTACATGCGTGGCCAGGCGGGCGATTACGATCGCTGGGCCGAGCAGGGCAATGCCGGTTGGGCGTGGAAGGATGTGCTGCCACTGTTCAAGGCCAGCGAAAACCACTTCGGTGGCGCCAGCGAAGCCCATGGCAACGAAGGCGAGTGGCGGGTCGAGCAGCAGCGCTACTCCTGGCCGATCCTCGATGCCTTCCGCGAAGCCGCGGCGCAGAGTGGTATCCCTAACGTTGCTGACTTCAACACTGGGGATAACCAGGGCTGTGGATACTTTCAGGTCAACCAGCGTTCCGGCATTCGCTGGAACTCGGCCAAGGCGTTTTTGCGCCCGATCCTTAAGCGCCCCAATCTGACGGTACTGACCGATGTGCTGGTTGACCAGGTGGTGCTGGTAGAAGGCCGCGCTTCGCAGGTACGTGCTCGCTGGCAAGGCAATTGGCAGAACTTCAGCGCACGCCGGGAGATTATCCTGTGTGCCGGCTCCGTGGGTTCACCCGGTATTCTCCAGCGCTCGGGCATCGGCCCGCGTGGCTTGCTCGAGAGCCTGGGGATAACTGTTCGCCACGAATTGCCCGGGGTTGGCGGCAACCTGCAGGACCATCTGCAACTGCGCCTGATCTACCAGGTTACCCAGGCGCGCACCCTCAACCAGGTTGCCAACAGTCCCTGGGGCAAGCTCGGCATGGGCCTGCGTTACCTTTACGATCGCAGCGGCCCGCTGGCGATGGCGCCGAGCCAGTTGGGGGCGTTCGTACGTTCCGGGCCCGAGCAGGCTTCGGCCAACCTGCAGTACCACGTGCAGCCCTTGTCGCTGGAGCGCTTTGGCGAGCCGCTGCACCGCTTCCCGGCGTTTACCGCCTCGGTGTGCAACCTGCGCCCGGCCAGCCGCGGGCGTATCGATATCCGCTCGGCCAACCCGGACGACGCGCCACTGATCGACCCCAACTACCTGAGCGACCCTGAAGACCTGCGCGTCGCCGCCCAAGCCATTCGCCTGACCCGCAAGATCGTCCAGGCCCCTGCCCTGGCGGCGTTCAGCCCGCGTGAGTATCTGCCAGGCCCCGACCTGCAAAGCGAACAGCAGTTGCATGAAGCCGCCGGGCAGATCGGCACTACCATTTTCCACCCGGTAGGCACCTGCCGCATGGGCAACGGGCCGCTGGATGTGGTCGACGACCAGTTGCGCGTGCACGGCGTGCCGGGGTTGCGGGTTGCCGACGCCTCGATCATGCCGCAAATCGTCTCCGGCAATACCTGCTCCCCTACCCTGATGATTGCCGAAAAGGCGGCGCAATTGATTCGCCGGGAAAGCTTATCCACAAGCCGCATCGATGAAAAAAACGCAGTACCGACGCCCTGACCAGGGTGCGTAGCAACAACGACGCCGGACGCAGTCTGCCGGCGTCGACAGTGGAACAACAAGAATAATCACTGGGGCCTGCAGGCCGAGGACAGCAACGATGTCGGATTACATTCAAGAGCAGGGCGCTGCAACGGCGAGCACCAGCCGCCGGGAAGAACGCAAGATCATTTTCGCGTCATCCCTCGGGACAGTTTTCGAGTGGTATGACTTTTTTCTTTATGGGGCATTGGCCGCGGTCATCAGCAAGCAGTTCTTTGCCGGGGTGAACGACACCACTGCCTTTATCTTTGCCTTGATGGCCTTTGCCGCCGGCTTTCTCGTGCGGCCCTTCGGCGCGCTGGTGTTCGGCCGCCTGGGCGACATGATCGGGCGCAAGTACACCTTCCTGGTGACCATCGTGCTGATGGGCTTGTCGACCTTTGCCGTCGGCCTGTTGCCGACCTACGCCAGCATCGGCATTGCTGCACCGATCATTCTGGTGGTGTTGCGCATGCTGCAGGGCCTGGCGCTCGGTGGTGAGTACGGCGGCGCGGCGACTTATGTTGCCGAACACGCACCACCTGGCAAACGCGGCTTCCACACCGGTTTTATCCAGTCCACCGCGACCCTCGGCCTGCTGCTGTCGTTGTTGGTGGTGCTCGGCAGCCGTTACATCAGTGGCGACCAGTTTGAAGTCTGGGGCTGGCGCCTGCCGTTCCTGCTGTCGATCGTGCTGTTGGGGATTTCCACCTGGATCCGCATGAGCATGCACGAGTCGCCAGCCTTCGTGAAGATGAAGGCCCAGGGCAAGGCCAGTAAAGCGCCGATCCGTGAATCGTTCGGCTCCTGGCCCAACCTCAAAGTGGTACTCACTGCCCTGTTCAGCATCAACGCCGGGCAAGCGGTGACCTTCTACACCGCGCAGTTCTATGTGCTGTTCTTTCTTACCCAGATGCTCAAGATGGACCCGGCCCAGGCCAACACTTTGCTGATTATCAGCGTAGTGATCGGCGCGCCGTTCTTCGTGTTCTTCGGTTGGTTGTCGGACCGGGTCGGGCGCAAGCCAATCCTGATGCTCGGCTTGCTGCTGGCCACGGTACTGTACTTCCCACTGTTCAAGGCTCTGAGCCATTACGCCAACCCGCAGATCGACGCCGCCAGCCGCCAGGCCCCGATTGTGGTGATGGCCGATCCGCAAGGCTGCACCTTCCAGTTCGATCCGGTGGGCAAGGCGCGTTTTGACAGCCCCTGCGACAAGGTCAAAACCTTCCTGGTCAAACAGGGCCTGCCCTACAGCTCGGCTGAAGCGGCTGCTGGTGCCGAAGTGGTGGTGAGCATTGGCGAGCAGAAGATCAATGGGTTTGACGAAGCAGCCCTGCGTGCAGCGATCGAAAAAGCCGGCTACCCGGCCAAGGCCGATCCAGCCAGCGTCAACCAGCCGATGGTGGTGGTGCTGATCGTCGCCATGATCCTGATCGCGACCATGACCTACGGCCCGCTGGCGGCGGTGATGGTCGAGCTGTTCCCAACGCGTATCCGATACACCTCGATGTCGCTGCCCTACCACATTGGCAACGGCTGGTTCGGCGGCTTCCTGCCCACCGTGTCCTTTGCCCTGGTGGTGTACACCGGCGACATCTTCTACGGGCTCTGGTACCCGGTGCTGATCACCGGTATCAGCCTGGTGGTGGGGCTGTTCTGCCTGAAAGAAACCCGTGATGTGGATATCGACAAGGTGTGAGGATTTGCAGGCATAAAAAAACCGGCGTAAGCGCCGGTTTTTTTATGCCGCGAAAAAACTTATGCACGATTTTCAGAAAACAGTCATACAGAGAAATAAGTAGCTAAATTAATCACTTAGAGCATTTTTCGTTAAGAAATCCAAATACTGTACACAAGTTATCCACAGATCGGTCAGGCCACGCCCTGCGCCGCGTTCGGCGCCGCTGCAGGCAGTGAGCCGAGCTCGCGCTGGGTCTGTTCATTCCAGGCTGCAGCACGATCGTTTAACTCGGCAATCGCCCGTGGGCCGCTGCCTTCGGCAAACATCGGGGCGCCAATTACCACCTCGATGGTGCCGGCACGTTTGCCCCAGCCCTGCTTGGGCCAGAACTTGCCGGCGTTGTGGGCGATCGGCAGTACCGGTAGGCCAGCGTTGACCGCCAACGCGGCCCCGCTGCGCGAGAACTTGCCAATCTGGCCGAACGGCACACGGGTGCCTTCGGGGAAGATCAGCACCCAGACGTTCTCCTTGAGCAATTTGTCGCCCTTGCTGGCGACTTGCTTCAAGGCTGCCTTGGGGTTATCGCGGTCAATGGCGATCGGCCGCAGCATGGCCATGGCCCAGCCGAAGAACGGCACGTACAGCAGTTCACGCTTGAGCACTTGGCTCAAGGGCGAGAAATAGGCGGAAAGGAAAAAGGTTTCCCAGGTGCTCTGGTGGTTAGAGAGGATCACACAGGGTTGCTTGGGGATGTTTTCAGCCCCGGTGACCTTGACCTTGATGTTGAGAAACACCCGTACCAACACCAGCGCAAAGCGGCACCAGTAGACGTTGATGAAGCGGTAGCGGGCGCTGAAAGGCAAAAACGGCGCGATAAAAAAGCTCAGGGTGCACCACAGCAAGGAGCTGGTACCCAGCAGCAGGTAAAAAAGAAAAATTCTGATCGCCTGCAAGATCGACATAGCGGCATGTACCGTTGCGGGCTTGCCCGCCTAGTAAAAGTGCGCCTGTTATGCAGACGCGCTATTTGTGGATAAGTTCTCTGGCGATGGCTGCCAGATCATCGAAAATCAGCGTGTTTTCTGGAATTCCCTTGCTCAGGGTCTTCTCGCCTTTTCCGGTTTTTACCAGAACTGGTTGAGCATCGACGGCCAAAGCGGCTTCCAGGTCACCCTTACTATCACCGACAAACCACACGCCGGTCAGATTCACGCCGTAGTGCGCGGCAATGGTGGTGAGCATGCCCGGCTTGGGTTTGCGGCAGGCGCAGCCCTCATCGGGCCCGTGCGGGCAATAGACGATCAGCCCGACCTCGCCGCCCTGCTCGGCCACCAGCGTGCGCAATTGCGCGTGCATGGCCTCAAGGGTCGGCAGGTCGTAGTAGCCACGGGCAATGCCGGACTGGTTGGTGGCAACCGCCACCGTCCAGCCGGCTTTGCTCAACTGCGCAATCGCTTCGATCGAACCCGGGATCGGAATCCACTCGTCCAGCGACTTGATGTAGGCGTCGGAGTCCTGGTTGATCACCCCGTCCCGATCGAGAATCAGCAGCTTCAAGACTTACCCCAGCAGCGAAATGTCGGCCACGCCCAGGAACAGACCGCGCAGGCGGCTGAGCAGGGCATAACGGTTGGCGCGGACATTGGCGTCGTCGGCATTGACCATCACCGCCTCGAAGAAGGCGTCGACCGGTTCACGCAGAGCGGCCAGGCGTGCCAGCGATTCGCTGTACTGGCGCGCCGCAGCCATTGGCTGAACGGCCTGGTCGGCTTGCTGGATCGCCGAGTACAGGGAGAACTCGTTGGCGTTGTCGAAGTACTTCGGCTCGACCGTGGTGGCGACAGCGCCTTCGGCCTTGCTCAGCAGGTTCGACACGCGCTTGTTCACCGCGGCCAGGGCAGCGGCTTCCGGCAGCTGGCGGAAGGCCTGTACGGCCTGCACGCGCTGGTCGAAGTCCAGGGCCGAGCCTGGCTTGAGGGCACGCACCGACAGGTAGGTGGCAACGTCAATGCCTTCGTCTTCGTAACGGGCACGCAGACGATCGAAGACGAATTCCAGCACCTGCTCGGCCAGGCCTGCGGCCTTGACCTTGGCACCGAACTGGCTGACGGCGAAGTTCACTGCTTCGTTCAGGTCCAGGTCCAGCTGCTTCTCGATCAGGATGCGCAGTACGCCCAGCGCTGCACGACGCAGGGCATAGGGGTCTTTGCTACCGGTCGGGAGCATGCCGATACCGAAGATACCGACCAGGGTGTCGAGCTTGTCGGCAATCGCCACGGCCGCGCCGGTCAGGGTCGACGGCAGTTCGGCACCGGCACCGCGCGGCATGTACTGCTCGTTCAGGGCCAGGGCGACGTCTTGCGGCTCGCCGTCGTTGAGGGCGTAGTAGTAACCGGCAACACCCTGCATTTCAGGGAATTCACCGACCATCTCGGTGGCCAGGTCGCACTTCGACAGCAAACCTGCACGCGCCGCGCGCTGGGCGTCGCCGCCGATGCGCTGGGCGATGAAGGCGGCCAGTTTGGCAACCCGCTCGGCCTTGTCGAAGACGCTGCCCAACTGGGCCTGGAACACCACGTTCTGCAGGCGCTCGTTGAAGCTTTCCAGCGGCTGCTTCTTGTCTTGCTTGAAGAAGAACTCGGCGTCGGTCAGGCGCGGGCGCACGACCTTCTCGTTGCCTTCGACGATCTGCTTCGGATCGCGGCTCTCAACGTTGGCCACGGTGATGAAGCGCGGCAGCAGCTTGCCGTCGGCATCCAGCAGGCAGAAGTACTTCTGGTTGTCCTGCATGGTGGTGATCAGCGCTTCTTGCGGCACTTCCAGGAAGCGCTCTTCGAACGAGCACACCAGCGGCACAGGCCATTCAACCAGGGCGGTCACTTCATCGAGCAGGGCTGGCGGCACGATGGCGCTGCCTTCCTGCTGCAGGGCGAGTTCGGCGGTACGCTTGCTGATCAGCTCGCGGCGCTCGGCAAAATCGGCCAGCACGTAGGCCTTGCGCAGGTCTTCCTGGTAATTGGCCGGGGCGCTGATGCGCACGTTTTCCGGGTGGTGGAAGCGGTGGCCACGGGATTCGCGACCGGCTTTCTGCGCCAGCAAGGTGCAGTCGACCACCTCGTCACCGAGCAGCATCACCAGCCACTGGGTTGGACGCACGAACTCTTCCTTGCGCGCACCCCAGCGCATGCGCTTGGGGATCGGCAGGTCGTTGAGCGAGTCTTCGACGATGGTTGGCAGCAGGCTGGCGGTGGCCTTGCCCGGAATGTGCTGGGAGAAGCGCAGCTTGGCGCCGCTCTGGTCGATATCCGAAAGCTCTACACCGCACTTCTTGGCGAAACCCAGGGCGGCCTGGGTCGGGTTGCCGTCAGCGTCGAAGGCGGCCTGACGCGGCGGGCCGTCGAGGTTGACGCTGCGGTCCGGCTGCTGGGTGTCGAGGTTGCGGATGAGTACGGCCAGGCGGCGCGGCGCGGCGAACACCTGCTTGTCGGTGTAGTTCAGGCCAGCGGCCTGCAGGCCTTTCTCGATACCGGCAAGGAAAGCGTCACCGAGGCTGCTCAGGGCCTTGGGTGGCAGTTCTTCGGTGCCCAGTTCAACCAGGAAATCTTGAGCACTCATTGTGCAGCCTCCAGCTTAGCCAACACTTCATCACGCAATTCAGGGGACGCCATCGGGAAGCCCAGCTTGGCGCGGGCTTGCAGGTAGCTCTGGGCCACGGCCCGGGCCAGGGTCCGTACGCGCAGGATGTAACGCTGACGCTCGGTCACCGAGATGGCGCGACGGGCATCGAGCAGGTTGAAGGTGTGCGAGGCCTTGAGGACCATTTCATAGGTCGGCAGCGGCAGTTCCAGCTCGATCAGGCGGTTGGCTTCGCTTTCGTAGAAGTCGAACAGATCGAACAGCTTCTCGACGTTGGCGTGCTCGAAGTTGTAGGTCGACTGCTCCACTTCGTTCTGGTGGAACACGTCACCGTAGGTCACCGTGCCGAACGGGCCGTCGGTCCAGATCAGGTCGTAGACCGAATCTACGCCCTGCAGGTACATGGCCAGGCGCTCCAGGCCGTAGGTGATTTCACCAGTGACCGGGAAGCATTCGATGCCGCCCACTTGCTGGAAGTAGGTGAACTGCGTGACTTCCATGCCGTTGAGCCAGATTTCCCAACCCAGACCCCAGGCGCCGAGGGTCGGCGATTCCCAGTTGTCTTCGACGAAACGGATGTCGTGCACCAGCGGATCGAGGCCGATGGCTTTCAGCGAGCCCAGGTACAGTTCCTGGAAGTTCGCCGGGTTCGGCTTGAGGACCACCTGGAACTGATAGTAGTGCTGCAGGCGGTTCGGGTTTTCGCCATAACGGCCATCCGCCGGACGACGGCTAGGCTGCACATAGGCGGCGTTCCAGGTTTCCGGGCCGATGGCGCGCAGGAACGTGGCAGTATGGAAAGTGCCGGCGCCTACTTCCATATCGTAGGGCTGAAGCACCACACAACCTTGCTCGGCCCAGTAGTTCTGCAGGGCGAGGATCAAGTCTTGGAAGGTACGCACGGCTGGCGTAGGCTGGCTCACGAAATTCACCTGTTTCTAGGGCTGCGAATATAAAGAGCGGGAGTATAACCCGATTCGCGCAGGCCTCTACCCTTGGAGCCTTATGCCACGTTGCTTTTGGTGTACCGACGATCCGCTTTACCAGGCTTATCACGACCAGGAATGGGGCACGCCGCAGCGCGATCCGCGCCAGCTGTTCGAGATGCTCCTGCTCGAAGGCTTCCAGGCCGGGTTGTCGTGGATTACCGTGCTGAAAAAGCGCGAACGCTATCGCCAGGTGCTGTTCGGCTTCGACCCAGAGCGTCTGGCGCAGATGAGCGACGACGAAATTGAAGAGCGCATGCTTGATCCGGGCATCATCCGTAACCGCCTCAAGCTCAACGCCGCGCGGCGCAATGCGCGGGCCTGGCTGGCGCTGGAAAACCCCGGGCAATGGCTCTGGTCGTTCGTCGGCGGCGCGCCGAAGATCAATCATTTCGTCCAGCGCAGCGAGGTGCCGGCGGTCACCGACGAGGCCAAGGCAATGAGCAAAGCGCTGCAGAAAGCTGGCTTCACCTTTGTCGGACCGACCATTTGCTATGCCTTCATGCAGGCCACCGGCATGGTCATGGACCACACCACCGATTGTGATCGCTACGCCGCTCTGCTGCGCTGAGGGTTACAATGGCCGGCTTGCAGAAAGAGGAACCAGCCTGTGGATAAATTCAAGGGCGCCTTGATGGTCGGGGCGTTGCGGTTGTTTGCCAAGCTCCCTTGGGGCGCGGTACAGCGGGTCGGCGCGGCCATCGGCTGGATCATGTGGAAGGTGCCGAACAGTTCGCGCAACGTGGTGCGCATCAACCTGGCCAAATGCTTCCCGGAAATGGACCCGGTTGCCCGTGAGCAACTGGTGGGCCGGACCCTGATGGACATCGGCAAGTCCTTTACCGAAAGCGCCTGCGCCTGGATCTGGCCGGCCCGGCGTTCGCTCGACCTGGTGCGCGAGGTGGAAGGCCTGGAAGTGCTTGAGGCGGCCCTGGCATCGGGCAAGGGCGTGGTTGGCATCACCAGCCACCTGGGCAATTGGGAAGTGCTCAACCACTTCTATTGCAGCCAGTGCAAACCGATCATTTTCTACCGCCCGCCCAAGCTCAAGGCGGTCGATGACCTGCTGCGCGAACAGCGCGTGCAATTGGGCAACCGCGTCGCGGCGTCGACCAAGGAAGGCATCCTGAGCATCATCAAGGAAGTGCGCAAAGGCGGTCAGGTGGGCATTCCGGCCGACCCGGAGCCGGCCGAGTCGGCGGGTATCTTCGTGCCGTTCTTCGCCACCAAGGCGCTGACCAGCAAGTTCGTGCCGAACATGCTCGCTGGCGGCAAGGCGGTCGGGGTGTTCCTGCATGCCTTGCGCCTGCCGGATGGCTCGGGCTTCAAGGTCATCCTGGAAGCCGCGCCCGAGGCGATGTACAGCGAAGACACCGAGACCTCGGCGGCGGCCATGAGCCAGGTGGTCGAGCGCTATGTGCGGGCGTATCCGAGCCAGTACATGTGGAGCATGAAGCGCTTCAAGAAGCGCCCGCCGGGCGAGCCGCGCTGGTATTGAAGCCCTGTCGCGGGCAAGCCCGCTCCCACAGTTATCCACAATCCCTGTAGGAGCGGGCTTGCCCCGCGATGGCTCAACCAGCCTTATCGAGCTTCTTCAGAAACACCGTCATCTCTTTCTCTGCCTGCTTGTCGCCGTGCGCGCGAGCCGCTTCCAGCCCCTGCTCCCAGGCCTTGCGCGCAGCTGCCAGGTCACCTTCGAGCTGATGCGCCTTGCCCAGCAGCTTCCACGCCGCCGAATACTTCGGGTCCTGCTCGACGCAGCACTGCAAATGCACGGCCGCCTCGGCGCCGTTGCCTTCATCGAGCCAGGCCTTGCCCAGGCCAAAGCGCAACAGGGCGTTATCCACACCCTTGGCCAGCATCTTTTCCAGTGATTCGCGCATTCCAGCTCCCTCTTTAGAAGAAGCTCAACCCTACATGGAAGAGCTTCTCGACGTCACGGATGTACTTTTTATCCACAACGAAGAGGATCACGTGGTCGCCCGCTTCGATCACCGTGTCGTCATGGGCGATCAGCACTTCTTCGTCGCGGATGATTGCGCCGATGGTGGTGCCTGGTGGCAGGGCGATGTCTTCGATGGCCTTGCCGATTACCTTGCTCGACTTCGAGTCGCCATGGGCGATCGCCTCGATGGCCTCGGCCGCACCGCGGCGCAGTGAGTGCACGCTGACGATATCGCCGCGGCGCACGTGGGCCAGCAAGGTGCCGATGGTGGCCAGCTGCGGGCTGATGGCGATGTCGATTTCGCCGCCCTGGACCAGGTCGACGTAGGCCGGGTTGTTGATGATGGTCATCACCTTGCGCGCGCCCAGGCGCTTGGCCAGCAGCGAGGACATGATGTTGGCTTCGTCGTCGTTGGTCAGGGCCAGGAAGATGTCGGCTTCGGCGATGTTCTCTTCAAGCATCAGGTCGCGGTCCGAGGCACTGCCCTGCAACACCACGGTGCTTTCCAGGGTGTCGGACAGGTGCCGGCAACGGGCCGGGTTCATCTCGATGATTTTCACCTGGTAGCGGCTTTCGATCGCCTCGGCCAGGCGCTCGCCGATTTGCCCGCCGCCAGCGATGACCACGCGCTTGTTGGTTTCGTCGATGCGCCGCAACTCACCCATCACTGCGCGGATGTGCGCCTTGGCGGCAATGAAGAACACTTCGTCGTCGGCTTCGATGACCGTGTCGCCCTGCGGCAGGATCGGCCGGTCGCGGCGGAAGATTGCCGCCACGCGGGTGTCGACATTGGGCATGTGCGCGCGGATCTGGCGCAATTGCTGGCCCACCAGCGGGCCGCCGTAGTAGGCCTTGACCGCTACCAGCTGGGCCTTGCCCTCGGCGAAGTCGATCACCTGCAGGGCGCCGGGGTGTTCGATCAGGCGCTTGATGTAGTGGGTGACCACCTGCTCGGGGCTGATCAGCACGTCGACCGGAATGGCGTCGTTGTCGAACAGCCCGGCGCGGGTCAGGTAGGCCGATTCGCGCACCCGGGCGATCTTGGTCGGGGTGTGGAACAGGGTATGGGCAACCTGGCAGGCGACCATGTTGGTCTCGTCGCTGTTGGTGACCGCCACCAGCATGTCGGCATCGTCGGCGCCGGCCTGGCGCAGCACGGTCGGGAAGGAGGCGCGGCCCTGCACGGTACGGATGTCGAGGCGGTCGCCGAGGTCGCGCAGGCGGTCGCCATCGGTGTCGACCACGGTGATATCGTTGGCTTCGCTGGCCAGGTGTTCAGCCAGCGTACCGCCGACCTGCCCTGCGCCGAGGATGATGATCTTCATCCGCTGTTCCTTTCTCTTGTTATCCGCGCGCGGCGGCGATTTTGATCAGCTTGGCATAGTAGAAGCCGTCGTGTCCGCCTGCCTGGGCCAGCAACTGGCGGCCATGGGGCTGGCGGATACCGGCCTGGGTCGCCAGGTCCAGCTCACGGGCGCCGGGAGTGCGGGCGAGGAAGGCCTCGATCACTTCGGTGTTTTCCGTCGGCAGCGTCGAGCAGGTGGCGTAGAGCAGGATGCCGCCGACCTCAAGGGTTGGCCACAGGGCGTCAAGCAGCTCGCCTTGCAGGCTGGCCAGGGCGGCAATGTCATCGGCCTGGCGGGTCAGCTTGATGTCCGGATGGCGGCGGATTACGCCGGTGGCCGAGCACGGCGCGTCGAGCAGGATGCGCTGGAAGCCCTTGCCGTCCCACCAGCTGGCGGTGTCGCGGGCGTCGCAGGCGATCAACTGGGCGTCGAGGCCGAGACGATCGAGGTTCTCGCGCACGCGGGTCAGGCGCTTGGCTTCCAGGTCGATGGCGACCACGGCGTCCAGCCCGGCCTGGGCTTCGAGCAGATGGCAGGTCTTGCCGCCCGGGGCGCAGCAGGCGTCGAGCACGCGCTGGCCGGGGGCCAGGTCGAGCAAGTCGGCGGCCAGTTGTGCGGCTTCGTCCTGGACGCTGATCCAGCCTTGGTCGAAACCGGGCAGGCCACGTACATCGCAGGCTTCAGCGAGCAAGATGCCGTCGCCGCTGAACTGGCACGGCGCCGCTTCAAGGCCGGCTTCACCCAGCAGTTCGAGGTAGGCATCACGGCTGTGATGGCGTCGGTTGACCCGCAGGATCATCGGCGGGTGGGCATTGTTGGCGGCGCAGATGGCCTCCCACTGCTCGGGCCAGAACGCCTTGAGCGACTTTTGCAGCCAGCGCGGGTGCGCGGTGCGCACGACCGGGTCGCGCTCAAGCTCGGCGAAGATATCGCCGCTTTCGCGTTGCGCACGGCGCAGCACGGCGTTGAGCAAACCCTTGGCCCAGGGCTTTTTCAGCTTGTCGGCGCAGCCGACGGTCTCGCCGATGGCGGCGTGGGCGGGGATGCGCGTGTAGAGCAACTGGTACAGGCCGACCAGCAGCAGCGCCTCGACGTCGGCATCGGCGGCCTTGAACGGTTTTTGCAGCAGGCGTTCGGCCAGGGCCGACAGCCGTGGCTGCCAGCGCGCAGTGCCGAAGGCCAGGTCCTGGGTCAGGCCACGGTCACGCACTTCGACCTTGTCCAGCTGGCTTGGCAGCGAGCTGTTCAGCGACGCCTTGCCACTGAGTACTGCCGCCAGGGCGCGGGCGGCTGCCAGACGTGGATTCATTGGCCAAGCACCGTGCCGGTGGTGAATTTCTCGCGGCGGCTGTTGAACAGGTCGCTGAAGTTCAGCGCCTTGCCACCCGGCAATTGCAGGCGGGTCAGGCACAGCGCCTGCTCGCCGCAGGCGACGATCAGGCCGTCCTTGCTGGCAGAGAGGATTTCACCCGGGTTGCCGGAGCCTGTGGATAAGTTCGCGCCGAGCACCTTCAGGGCTTCACCGTTGAGGGTGCTGTGGCAGATCGGCCACGGGTTGAAGGCGCGAATCAGGCGCTCCAGCTCAACGGCCGGGCGGCTCCAGTCCAGGCGCGCTTCGTCCTTGTTCAGCTTGTGTGCATAAGTGGCCAGGCTGTCGTCCTGGACTTCACCCTGCAAGGTGCCCGCGGCGAGACCGGCAACGGCTTCGAGCACGGCCGGCGGGCCCATTTCGGCCAGGCGGTCGTGCAAGCTGCCACCCGTGTCGTTGGCGCTGATCGGGGTGCTGACCTTGAGCAGCATTGGCCCGGTGTCCAGGCCTGCTTCCATGCGCATCACGGTGACGCCGCTTTCGCTGTCACCAGCTTCGACCGCGCGCTGGATCGGCGCTGCGCCACGCCAGCGCGGCAGCAGCGAGGCGTGGCTGTTGATGCAGCCCAGGCGCGGAATATCCAGGACCGCCTGGGGCAGGATCAGGCCATAGGCGACCACTACCATCAGGTCCGGCTTGAGCGCCGCCAGCTCCGCTTGGGCCTCGGCATTGCGCAGGGTCGCTGGTTGCAGCACCGCAATGGCGTTATCCACAGCCAATTGCTTGACCGCGCTGGGCATCAGTTTTTGCCCACGACCGGCCGGACGGTCCGGTTGGGTGTAGACCGCTACCACTTCATAGGGGCTGGCGATCAGGGCCTTGAGGTGTTCGGCGGCAAACTCTGGGGTGCCTGCGAAGACAATGCGCATGGAGTTCTCGCTTAAAAAGAAAAAGGCTTGCCGGAGCAAGCCTTTGGGAAGAGCGGATCAAGCTTGCTGGCGATGCTGTTTTTCCAGCTTCTTCTTGATCCGGTCGCGTTTGAGCGTCGACAGGTAATCAACGAACAGCTTGCCGTTGAGGTGATCGCATTCGTGCTGGATGCACACCGCCAGCAGGCCTTCGGCGATCAGCTCGTACGGCTTGCCGTCGCGGTCCAGCGCCTTGACCTTGACTCGCACCGGGCGGTCAACGTTCTCGTAGAAGCCGGGCACCGACAGGCAGCCTTCCTGATACTGGTCCATTTCGTCGGTCAGCATCTCGAGCTCGGGGTTGATGAACACCCGTGGCTCGCTGCGATCTTCGCTCAGGTCCATGACCACGATGCGCTTGTGCACGTTGATCTGGGTAGCGGCAAGGCCGATGCCAGGGGCTTCGTACATGGTTTCAAACATGTCATCGATCAACTGGCGAACGCCGTCGTCGACTTCGGTCACCGGCTTGGCGATGGTGCGAAGGCGCGGGTCCGGGAATTCGAGGATGTTCAGAATGGCCATAAGCGTATGAGCTGCACTGTGCGATGAATTACAAACATGAGTACACATAATAAAGGGATTCGGCGCATTCGGCACCTGGCAAAGGTCAGCTAAGGTTTCAGGGTGCTTTTCCACCCATGGCGCCAAGCCTGAAAGAATGCCGCCGAGGGAAATCCGTCAACCGGTTGTCAAAGTATTATCAACAGAGTTATCCACAGCTTGTTCACGGCTGGCCCAAGCTTCCCGATCAAGGATGATCGTCATGTCGCAACCCTTATCGCCGGCGTGTTCTCCCGCCGAACTCGAAGCGCGATTGCGCCTTCACTTGCTGCCGTCCCTGGGGCCGCGGCGTTTTCACACATTGATCCAGGCCTTTGGCAATGCCTCGGCAGCGCTCAGTGCGCCGGCCACGGCCTGGCGTACGCTGGGCGTACCCGCAGACAGCAGTGATGCCCGGCGCAGCCTTGAAGTACGCGAAGGCGCCGCCGCGACAATGCGCTGGCTAGAGGCCCGCGACCAGCATTTACTGATGTGGGACGACCCTGGCTATCCAGGTTTGCTGGCGGAGCTGGGCGACGCCCCGCCGCTGCTGTTCATCGCCGGCAACCCGGCGATTCTGGAAAAACCCCAGCTGGCGATCGTCGGCAGCCGCAGGGCATCGAGGCCGGCGCTCGATACGGCTGCGGCCTTCTCGCGCAGCCTCGCTCGGGGTGGTTTTGTCATTACCAGCGGCCTGGCCCTGGGCGTCGATGGCGCCGCACACCAGGCTGCCCTGGACGCTGGCGGGCAGACCATCGGCGTGCTCGGCACAGGCTGCAAAAACTTTATCCACAGCGGCACAGAGCGCTGGCGGCGGCGATGATCCAGCAAGGTAGCGCGGTGGTCTCCGAGTTTCCGCTGGATGCCGGGCCCGTTGCGGGCAACTTTCCCCGGCGTAACCGGATCATCAGTGGCCTGTCGCTGGGTGTATTGGTGGTCGAGGCGAGCCTTGCCAGTGGCTCGCTGATCACCGCGCGTTTGGCGGCCGAGCAAGGCCGCGAGGTATATGCCATTCCGGGTTCGATTCATCACCCGGGCTCCAAGGGGTGTCACCAGTTGATTCGCGACGGCGCCTTGCTGGTGGAAACGGTCGATCAGATCGTCGAAACCCTGCAGGGTTGGCAACGCTTGCCGCCGTTGCAGGTGGACGCCATTGCCGGCCATGAACTGGTCGATCTGTTGCTGGCCGCACCGCAAACTACCGAGGGCCTGGCCAGCAGCAGCGGCTGGCCGTTGCCCCGGGTGCTGGCGGCGCTGACCGAGCTGGAACTGGCTGGAAGGGTCTGTAGTGAAGCCGGACGTTGGTTTGCCCGGCCCGGCTAAGTACACTGCTCATCTGCCTTTATGCGGAGTGAAAACAATGGTGAGCAGTTGGCGTGTGCAACAAGCCGCGCGTGAAATTCGGGCCGGTGCGGTGATTGCCTATCCGACCGAGGCGGTCTGGGGCCTGGGCTGTGACCCATGGAACGAAGAGGCGGTGGATCGCCTGCTGGCGATCAAGTCGCGTTCGGTCGATAAGGGTCTGATCCTGATCGCCGACAATATCCGCCAGTTCGACTTCCTTTTCGAGGATTTCCCTGAAACCTGGCTCGACCGCATGTCTGCCACCTGGCCGGGGCCGAACACCTGGCTGGTGCCACATCAGAACCTGCTGCCCGAGTGGATAACCGGGGTGCACGACACCGTGGCGTTGCGCGTTAGCGATCACCCGGTGGTACGTGACCTTTGTGCATTGGTCGGCCCGCTGATTTCCACTTCAGCCAACCCGCAAGGTCGCCCGGCAGCCAAGACCCGCTTGCGCGTCGAGCAGTACTTCCGTGGGCAACTGGACCTGGTGCTCGGTGGCGCTTTGGGCGGGCGGCGTAACCCGAGTGTGATTCGCGATTTGGCGAGCGGTGAGGTTGTGCGGGCTGGTTGAGGCCAATCGCGGGACAAGCCCGCTCCTAGCGACTGTGTAGGAGCGGGCTTGTCCCGCGATCAATTCACTACTGTTTCAAGGCAGCAACACCGTCGACCCCACTGTCCTGCGCGCCGACAGCTCGCTCTGCGCCTTGGCCGCCTCGCTCAGTGGATAACGCTGGTGGATATCCACAGCCAGCTTGCCGCTGGCGATCATCGCAAACAGGTCGTCGGCCATGGCCTGGGTGTTCTCGGCGTTGTTGGCGTAGCTGGCCAGGGTTGGCCGGGTGACATACAGCGAGCCCTTCTGCGCCAGTATTCCCAGGTTGACCCCGCTCACCGCCCCTGAGGCATTGCCGAAGCTGACCATCAGCCCGCGCGGCGCCAGGCAGTCCAGTGAGGTCAGCCAGGTGTCCTGGCCAACGCCGTCGTACACCACCGGGCATTTCTTGCCGTCGGTCAGTTCCAGCACTCGCTGGGCGACGTCTTCCCGGCTGTAGTCGATAGTTGCCCATGCGCCCAGGGCCTTGGCCCGCTCGGCTTTCTCGGCAGAACTGACAGTACCGATCAACCTGGCGCCCAGGGCTTTGGCCCATTGGCAGGCCAATGAGCCCACGCCACCGGCGGCGGCGTGGAACAAAATGGTCTCGCCCGGCTGCACTGCGTAGGTTTGCTTGAGCAGGTACTGCACGGTCAGGCCCTTGAGCATCACCGCCGCCGCCTGCTCGAAGCTGATGCTGTCGGGGAGTTTGACCAGATTGGCTTCGGGCAGCACGTGCACTTCGCTGTAGGCTCCGAGCGGGCCGCCGGCGTAGGCGACGCGATCGCCAACCTTGAGCCGGCTGACCTGCTCGCCTACCGCCTCGACCACTCCGGCGCCTTCGGTACCCAGCCCGGAGGGCAGCGACGGCGGAGCATAGAGGCCGCTGCGAAAGTAGGTGTCGATGAAGTTCAGGCCGATCGCCTGGTTTCGCACGCGAACCTGCTGCGGGCCGGGCGCTGCCGGCTCGAAGTCGACCAGGGTCAGGACTTCGGGGCCGCCATGCTGGCTGAACTGGATACGCTTGGCCATCTGCACTCTCCTGAAGCTAGCGGGAAAACCCCTATCGGACGCCTTTGCTTGATCGCCGTCAACTGCGGCCAGCCCGCCGCCGGTGGTATGCTACGCGCCGAATTTGCCTTAGCCCGCTTCCAGGTGACCTGATGACTAGCCGCACCGAGGCCGTGAAAGCCTACCTGCTCGACCTGCAAGACCGTATCTGCACCGCCCTCGAAAACGAAGACGGCGGCGCCCGTTTTGTCGAGGATGCCTGGACGCGCGAGGCCGGCGGTGGCGGGCGGACCCGGGTGATCGGCGACGGCAAGGTCATCGAAAAAGGCGGTGTGAACTTCTCCCACGTATTCGGCAGCGGGTTGCCGCCGTCAGCCAGTGCTCATCGACCAGAACTGGCCGGGCGCGGTTTCGAAGCCCTGGGGGTGTCGCTGGTGATCCACCCGCACAACCCGCATGTGCCGACTTCCCACGCCAACGTGCGGTTTTTCATCGCCGAGAAAGAAGGCGAAGAAGCGGTCTGGTGGTTTGGCGGCGGCTTCGACCTGACCCCCTACTACGGCAACGAAGAAGACTGCGTGCACTGGCACCAGGTTGCCGAGCGTGCCTGTGCGCCGTTCGGTGCCGATGTTTATCCGCGCTACAAGGCCTGGTGCGACCGCTATTTCCACCTCAAGCACCGTGGCGAGCCTCGCGGCATCGGCGGTCTGTTTTTCGATGACCTCAACGAGTGGGACTTCGACACCTGCTTCGCTTTCATCCGCGCCATCGGCGATGCCTATGTCGAGGCCTACCTGCCGATCATCCAGCGCCGTAAAGACCAGCCCTATAGCGCCGAGCAGCGTGAGTTCCAGGAATACCGACGCGGCCGTTATGTCGAGTTCAACCTGGTTTACGACCGTGGCACGCTGTTCGGCCTGCAATCGGGCGGGCGTACCGAATCGATCCTCATGTCGCTGCCACCGCAGGTGCGTTGGGGGTACGATTGGAAGGCCGCGCCAGGCAGCGAAGAAGCGCGCCTGACCGAGTATTTCCTGCAGGACCGTGACTGGCTTGGTGAGGCCAAGGCCAGCCACTGAGCCGTTGTGGATAACTTTCCGGCCCTGCCCGACCTTGACTCAGGAACCGCCTGAATGGACCAGTACGTTGTATTCGGCAACCCGATCGGCCACAGCAAATCGCCGCTGATCCATCGCCTGTTCGCCGACCAGACCGGCCAGCAACTGGAGTACAGCACCCTGCTGGCGCCGCTGGATGACTTCAGCATGTGCGCCCAGGGCTTTTTCAAGCAGGGCCTGGGTGCCAACGTCACCGTGCCGTTCAAGGAAGAAGCCTATCGCCTGGTCGATAGCCTGACCCCACGGGCCCAGCGCGCGGGGGCGGTAAATACCCTGAGCAAGCTCGCCGATGGCACCTTGCAGGGCGACAACACCGATGGCGCCGGCCTGGTCCGCGACCTTACCGTCAATGCCGGGGTGCAACTGACTGGCAAGCGCATCCTGTTGCTCGGCGCCGGCGGTGCCGTGCGCGGGGTGCTGGAGCCATTGCTGGCGCACAACCCGGCTTCGCTGGTAATCGCCAACCGCACGGTGGAAAAAGCCGAGCAACTGGCCCGTGAATTCGCCGACCTGGGGCCGGTGGCTGCCAGCGGCTTCGACTGGCTTGAAGAGCCGGTCGACCTGATCATCAACGCCACCTCGGCGAGCCTTGCCGGCGAGCTGCCGCCGATTTCCGCCAGCCTGATCGAGCCCGGCAAGACCGTGTGCTACGACATGATGTATGGCAAGGAGCCTACGCCTTTCTGCCGTTGGGCCGGCGAGCACAAGGCGGCCAAGGTCCTCGATGGCTTGGGTATGCTTGCCGAGCAGGCCGCCGAGGCGTTCTACATCTGGCGCGGCGTGCGCCCCGACACCGCGCCGGTGCTCGACGAACTGCGCCGTCAACTGGCGCGCGGCTAATCTTCGAAGCGGATCGGGCAGTGCGCTGCCCCCTCCAGCTTGTGCAACTCCTCGATCACTTGCGCCCGCGCCCGGCGCAGCGTCAGGCTGCCGCCAGCACGACCCAGGCGGCGCGCTTCGCGATGAAGCATGTCGACCCCGGAATAATCGATGAAGTTGATCTGCCGGGCATCGATCACTACCTGCGGCCCTGGGCAACGCTGCAAGCGCACCTGCAGGTAGTGGCTGGCGCCGAAGAAGATTGACCCGCCCACCCGCAACACGTCGGCATCCCCTTCGCGGGACTGCTGCACCCGTGGCCGTGAGGTGCGTTTGAGGTAAAAGAACAGCGACGCCAGCACCCCGGCGTAGATCGCCGTTTGCAGCTCGAGCAACAGTGTTGCTGCTGCCGTTAGGGCCATCACCAGGAATTCCGAACGGCTGACGCGAAACAGCGCGCGGATCGCCCGATGATCAACCAGGCCCCAGCAGATCAGCAGGATGCTGCCGGCCATGGCCGGGATCGGAATATGCGCGATCAGCCCTGCCCCTGCTACTGCAAACAACGTTACCCACAGGGCGGAAAACACCCCGGCCAGGGGCGAGCGGGCGCCGGCCTCGTAGCTGAGCCCGGAGCGGGTGAAGGAACCGGATGACAGGTAGCCGGAGAAAAATCCCCCGACCATGTTTGAAAGGCCCTGGGCGCGGATTTCCTGGTTGGCATCGATCAGTTGCTCGGAGCGTGCTGACAGCGAGCGGGCAATCGACAGGCTGGTAACCAGGCCAAGCATGCCGACCGCCACGGCGCTGGGTAGCAGACGCAAAATCAGCTCCAGGTCCAGCAGCGGCAAGGGGCTTATCGGTGGAAGCTGACCGATGAAACCGGGCACCAACTGCACATGGCCGAAAACACCTGGGAGCAGCCAGACCAGCACGCTGGCCACCGCCAGAGTTATCAACAGGCCCGGCCAGCGCGGCTGCAACAGCTTCAACGCAATACCCAGCAGCAGCGTACCCAGCCCCAGCAACAACGAGGGCCAATCCACCTCCGGGGCATGCGCCAGCAGGTTTTGCACGGTCTTCAGGGCGGTGGCCTGGCTGGGCAAGTCGATACCCATCAGGTTGGGCAATTGCCCGAGGGCAATGACCAGCGCAGCACCGAGGGTGAAACCCAGCACTACCGACTGCGAGACGAAATTGACCAGCGCGCCGAAGCGCAGCAGCCCCAGCAACCACTGAAACACCCCGGCGAGGAAGGTCAGCAGCAGGATCAGGGTGATGTAGTCACTGCTGCCCGCAACTGCCAGGGGGCTGACGCTGGCATAGAGGACAATCGAGATTGCCGCCGTCGGCCCGCAGATCAGGTGCCAGGACGAGCCCCACAGGCAGGCGATGATCACCGGTACGATCGCTGCGTATAGCCCGTACTCGGCCGGCAGCCCGGCAATCAGGGCATAGGCGATTGATTGCGGCAGGGCCAGGATCGCCCCGCTCAGGCCCACCAGCAGATCGCGACGCACGCTGGCCCCGGTCTGGCGCGCCAACCAGGTGAGAAACGGCAGCAGTCGATGGCGGTCAGGCCAGGCCATGAGCACTCTCTATTGCAGGCGGAAGCTGTTCAGGGTGCGATGTCGGGCGCTCGGGTGCAAGCCGCGTCAGAAAACAAAGTTCACATGCTCGCCATGGTGCAGCTTGAGCTCCAGGGCATCGACCATGGCCGCTGCCACTCGGGCCAGGCGTTGCAGTGGTTCGGCCAAACCCGGCTCGAGGGTGCCATGGGTCTGGTGAAAGTGCTCGATGCCCAGGCCGGCAACTTGCTGCGGGGTGTTGATCAGGGTCCAGTGCAGCGGGCTGCGCTGCAACAGGTCGACGATCTGGTCGGCGCAGGCCCGTTGTTGTTCATCGTGCCCGTGATTCTGATCCAGCACGCTGAAATCGCCCACCAGCAACAGCCGGCGTATAGTGGTGCGGGACATGCCGGCGATCAGCGCCTGGCTCATGCGCAGTTGCGCGGCAAAGTCATCGGGCGCCAGTGCTGGCAACAGGCAGACCACCGCCGAGCCGCCGGCCACGCTTTGTTCGGCCTGATCGGCGGTATCGAGGCCGCCGGTCTTGAAGTGCAGGCCGGGGCGCGGTGCCAGGGTATTGAGATCATCGACCACGACGATCACCTCATGCTGGCGCTTGAGCAATTCGGCCATCAGGGCGCTGCCCAGGCTGCTCAAACCTCCAAGCAGGACCAGTTTGAACACTGGGGTTTCGGCATTTTTCACCAGATCACTCCATTGGCAACGGGTGATCGTTTGACCCGCGTAGCCAGGCGCAGGTTCGTTGCGATTAAGGAGTTTTCGTGCAAAGGATCAAGGGCTATCACGCGCATATCTACTATGACGCCAGCACCCTGGAGCAGGCTCGCCAGTTGTGCGAAGAAGCCGCTCGGCTGTTTCCGGTGACCATGGGGCGCATGCATCAGAAGCCGGTCGGGCCGCACCCGGACTGGAGCTGCCAGTTGGCCTTCGGGCCTGAAGTGGTGGGGGTGGTGCTGCCCTGGCTGGCGTTATATCGCCAAGGGCTGGTGGTGTTTCTGCATCCGTTGACTGGTGACGAGCTGGCCGATCATCGTGATCATGCGATCTGGATGGGGGCGGTGCGGCCGCTGGATCTGACGATTTTCAAGTAGTTTACGGCTGCGGGGTCGGTGCGGGCTGGCTCCGCGATTGCGATCTGTCTGATGGACCGCAATCGCGGGGCAAGTCGAGGCGTCGCACCGCCGCTCCCACAGGGATCAGGCCTTGCGTGCACCCCGCACACCCTGGGCCAGCGCCGAGCACAGCTCGAGCACATCACCCACAGCCTGCTCGGCAGTGGCCGCATTGGCTATCTTGTCGACCAGCGCCGAACCGACCACTACACCATCCGATAGCCTGGCAATCGCCGCAGCCTGCTCTGGCGTGCGGATACCGAAGCCGACGCTGATTGGCAGGTCGGTGTGCCGGCGCAGGCGCTCGATAGCGCTGCTGACGTGTTCGGTGGTCGCAGAACCGGCACCGGTCACACCGGCAACCGACACGTAGTAGACGAAGCCCGAACTGCGTTCCAGCACACGCGGCAGGCGCACGTCGTCGGTGGTCGGGGTGGTCAGGCGAATAAAGTCGATGCCCGCGGCCTGGGCCGGGGTGGCCAGCTCGGCGTCGTGCTCCGGCGGCAGGTCGACGATGATCAGGCCATCCACGCCCACTTTCTTGGCTTCAGCCACGAAGGCCTCGACGCCAAAGCGGTGAATCGGGTTGTAGTAGCCCATCAGCACGATCGGCGTGGTCTGGTTGTCGACGCGGAACTCGCGAACCATTTGCAGGGTTTTCGCCAGGGTCTGACCGGCGTCCAGGGCGCGCAGGGTGGCGAGCTGGATTGCCACGCCGTCGGCCATCGGGTCGGTGAACGGCATGCCCAGTTCGATGACGTCGGCGCCAGCAGCCGGCAGGCCTTTGAGGATCTGCAGCGAAGCGTCGTAGCCAGGGTCGCCTGCGGTGATGAAGGTGACCAGTGCCGAGCGGCCTTCGGCCTTCAGTTCGGCGAAGCGTTGTTCAAGACGGCTCATGCCTGTTTCTCCTGGGCGGCCATATGGCTCATCACGGTTTGCATGTCTTTGTCGCCGCGCCCGGACAGGCACACCACCATCAGGTGATCCTTGGGCAGGGTCGGTGCGCGTTTGATCGCTTCGGCCAGGGCGTGGGAGGTTTCCAGGGCCGGAATGATGCCTTCCAGGCGGCAGGTAGTGTGGAACGCGGCCAGGGCTTCGTCGTCGGTGATGCTGACGTACTTGACGCGTTTCACTTCGTGCAACCAGGCGTGTTCCGGGCCGATGCCGGGGTAGTCGAGGCCGGCGGAAATCGAGTGGGCGTCGGTGATCTGGCCGTCGGCATCCTGCAGCAGGTAGGTGCGGTTGCCGTGCAGCACGCCCGGTACGCCACCGTTGAGGCTGGCGGCATGCTTGTCGGTGTCGACCCCGTGGCCACCGGCTTCGACGCCGATGATTTGCACACTGGCGTCATCGAGGAAGTCGTGGAACAGGCCCATGGCGTTGGAGCCACCGCCGACGCAGGCGATCAGGCTGTCGGGCAGGCGCCCTTCCTTGGCTTGCAGCTGTTCACGGGTCTCTTTGCCGATGATCGACTGGAAGTCGCGGACCATTGCCGGGTACGGGTGCGGGCCCGCTACAGTACCGATCAGGTAGAAGGTGTCGTCGACGTTGGTGACCCAGTCGCGCAGGGCTTCGTTCATCGCGTCCTTGAGGGTGCCGGTGCCGGCGGTGACCGGAACGATTTCTGCGCCCAGCAGCTTCATGCGGAACACGTTGGCTTGCTGGCGCTCGATGTCGGTGGCGCCCATGTAGATCACGCAAGGCAGGCCGAAGCGCGCGGCGACGGTGGCAGTGGCCACGCCGTGCATGCCGGCGCCGGTTTCGGCGATCAGGCGTTTTTTGCCCATGCGCTTGGCCAGCAGCACCTGGCCGATGCAGTTGTTCACCTTGTGCGCGCCAGTGTGGTTGAGCTCTTCACGCTTGAAGAAGATCTTCGCGCCGCCGCAGTGTTCGCTCAGGCGTTCGGCGAAGTAGAGCGGGTTCGGGCGGCCGATGTAGTCGCGCTGGAAGTACGCCAGTTGCTCGAGAAATTCCGGGTCGGCTTTGGCTGCTTCGTATTCGCGGGCAAGGTCGAGCACCAGCGGCATCAGGGTTTCTGCCACGTAGCGGCCGCCGAATGCGCCAAACAGGCCATTGGCATCGGGGCCGGCGCGGAAGTTGGTCTGGGTCATGGGTCGCTCCAGGGCGGTAGTGAAGTCGGGAATGGCTTTACTCTAACCACGACACGCGCAACTGAAAACCGATAAGATTGCGACAACCTGTCAGGAAAACTCACACGTTATGCGCCAGGACCTGCCCCCACTCAATGCCCTGCGGGCCTTTGAAGCCACTGCCCGGCTCAATAGCGTCAGCCAGGCGGCCGAACAGCTACACGTTACCCACGGCGCGGTCAGCCGGCAATTGAAGGTGCTCGAAGAACACCTTGGGGTGGCCTTGTTCGTTAAGGAAGGACGTGGCCTTAAACTCACAGATGCCGGGGTGCGTTTGCGCGATGCCAGTAGTGATGCCTTCGAGCGCTTGCGCGGCGCGTGTGCGGACATCAGCCAGAGCGGCGCCGATGCGCCGTTCGTCCTCGGTTGCTCCGGCAGCCTGCTGGCGCGCTGGTTCATCCCACGGCTGGGGCGATTAAAAGCGGATTTGCCGGAACTGCGCCTGCACCTGTCGGCCGGTGAAGGTGATCTCGACCCGCGTCGCCCAGGGCTGGATGCCTTGCTGGTGTTTGCCGAGCCGCCCTGGCCTGCGGATATGCAAGTGCATGTGCTGGCCCAGGAGTGTATTGGCCCGGTGCTCAGCCCGCACTTTGCCGGGTTCAGCCGCTTGCAGCAGGCGCCAGCCGAGGCGTTGCTGACGCAAACCCTGTTGCAGACCACTTCTCGCCCGCAAGCCTGGCCAAGCTGGGCGGCGCAGCAAGGTATCGACCCGCAGGCGCTGCGTTACGGGCAGGATTTCGAGCATTTGTATTACTTGCTGGAGGCTGCAGTGGCAGGGTTGGGCGTGGCGATTGCGCCGCAACCGCTGGTAGCCGACGACTTGCGCGCCGGGCGCCTGGCGGCGCCATGGGGTTTTTGCGAAACCCAGGCCGCGCTGGCCCTGTGGGTGCCGCGACGCGCCGCAGACGGGCGCGCCGAGCAATTGGCCGGCTGGTTGCGCGCGGAGCTTGCGCGCCAGGCCGCTTAGTTACCGCGTTTGCACATCAGGTAGGCGGCCAGCAGGCCGAGGGCGCCAACGGCGACACCGGCGGTGGTCCACGGGTGTTCCTGGGCGTAATCGCGGGTGGCCAGGCCAGTCTCGCGGGTCTTGGTTTTTACTTCTTCGTAGGCATCGCTGAGCAGGCTGCGCGAATGGCGCAGGGCATTCTCGGCGTTGCCCTTGAGCGTCTTGAGGGTTTTGCGCGACTCATCCGAGGCATCGTCCTTGAGGCTTTCCAGTGACTTGAGCAGGCTTTCGATTTCCGCTTCCATGCTTTGCAGCGAAGCTTTACGCAGCGAGGTGTTGGCCATGGTGACTCTCCTTCGAGATTGAGTTGAGCTGTGTAGGTTCCGACTACAGGCTGCTGGGAAAGTGCAGTCGAACTTTTAACGGCATTTACCCCTCGCAGGTAAAACAGCCCGGCGCTGCTAGGCTCTATCTCACATTCAAAAAGGAGATTGCTTATGTCTGATCATCACACCTACAAGAAAATCGAGCTGGTCGGCTCGTCGCCCACCTCTATCGAAGAGGCGATCAACAATGCCCTGGCCGAAGCAGGCAAGAGCATCAAGCACCTTGAGTGGTTCGAAGTGGTCGACACCCGAGGCCATATCAAGGACAACAAGGCCGCGCATTTTCAGGTCACGCTCAAAGTGGGCTTTCGCATCGTCAACAGCTGATGCGGCGACACTGGCTTGTGCGGGTCAATTGCGTTACACAATCCTGAGGCGCCCGGCCTTCCTGGCGCCCTTCTCTATTTTGATCTGAACAAGGAAAGCGATCGATGAAGAAGTTGGTAGTAGCGATAGGTTTGATGACGCTGGCCGGTACTGCGCTGGCAGCCGGCAAGCCATGTGAAGAGCTCAAGGGCGAAATAGCAGCCAAGCTGGACGCCAAGGGTGTCAGCGGCTACTCGCTGGAGATCGTCGATAAAGGCGCTGCCGCAGACGGCAAGGTCGTGGGTAGCTGCGAAGGCGGCACCAAGGAAATAGTCTATAAGCGCGGGCGATAGTGTTGAATCCATCGCGGGGCAAGCCCCGCGATAGGGCCCTCAGTTGCCCAGCACTGTCTGCGCCAGCAGCTCATAAGAGCGTATGCGGTCGGCATGCTCATACAGGTCGCAGGTGAAGATCAGCTCATCCGCCTCGGTCTGCTCCAGCAACACCTCCAGTTTGGCGCGGATTTTCTGCGGGCTGCCGACCATCGCAAGGCCCAGGAAGCTGCCCACCGCTTCCCGCTCATGCGGCAACCACAGGCCGTCCATGGTCTCCACTGGCGGGCGTTGCACCAGGCTTTGCCCGCGCATCAGGGCGAGGATGCGCTGATACACCGAGGTGGCCAGGTAGTCGGCCTGTTCATCGGTCTCGGCCGCCACCAGTGGTACGCCAAGCATCACATAAGGCTTGTCGAGCACCGCCGAGGGCTGGAAGTGGTTGCGGTACACGCGAATCGCCTCGTGCATGTAACGTGGAGCGAAATGCGAGGCGAAGGCGTAGGGCAAACCGCGCATACCGGCCAGTTGTGCACTGAACAGGCTCGAACCCAGTAGCCAGATCGGCACTTCGGTACCGTAACCCGGCACGGCAATGACCTTCTGCTCCGGCGTGCGCGGGCCCAGGTAGCGCATCAGTTCTTCGACGTCATCGGGAAAGTCGTCGGCACTGCCCGAGCGTTCGCGGCGCAGGGCGCGGGCGGTCATCTGGTCGGAGCCCGGCGCGCGGCCCAGGCCCAGGTCGATTCGCCCGGGATACAGGCTGGCGAGTGTGCCGAACTGTTCGGCGATCACCAGTGGCGCATGGTTGGGCAGCATCACCCCGCCGGCGCCAACACGAATGGTTGAGGTACCACCGGCCAGGTAGCTGAGCAGCACCGAGGTTGCGGAGCTGGCGATACCATCCATGTTGTGGTGCTCGGCCACCCAGAAGCGGTTGTAGCCAAACTTCTCGACGTGTTGCGCCAGGTCCAGTGAGTTGCGCAGGGACTGCGCCGGGCCGCTGTCGGCGCGTACTGGCACCAGGTCGAGGGTGGAAATCTTGATATCGGCAAGTTGCTTCATGGGCGTTGGCGCCTCCTGGGCAGTCGAGGGGCCGCAAACAATCCAACGGCCTTTCTAGCTCTGTATGGGCACATCTGCAGGAATCAATGCCGGGGCTTGTAATCCTTCTGAACTTGCCTGCGTCAGGGCTCTCTGAAATTAAGGCAAGGCGCGATATCCCGCGCCCCAGGGAGCTCAGGAGGCTTTATGAAAAAGACAGCATCAGCTATCTGGCAAGGTGGCTTAAAGGATGGCAAGGGCCTGCTTTCCACTGAAAGCGGCGCTCTCAAGCAGAACCCTTATGGCTTCAATACCCGCTTCGAAGGCCAGCCGGGTACCAATCCGGAGGAACTGATTGGCGCGGCGCATGCAGGCTGCTTCTCCATGGCCCTGTCAATGATGCTCGGTGAAGCGGGCTTGACCGCCGAACGCATCGATACCATCGCCGAAGTGACCCTCGACAAACTGCCGGATGGCTTTGCCATTACTGCCGTGAACCTGATCCTCAAGGCCAAGGTCCCCGGGGCTAGCGAAGCGCAGTTTCTTGAGATTGCCAACAAGGCCAAGGCCGGTTGCCCGGTGTCGAAAGTGCTCAACGCGAAAATCAGCCTGGATGCGACGCTGCTGAGTTAAGGCAGAACCGGGGCGCGCTTCTTGTGGTCAAATGAGGGTCGGTAGAACGACTGCCGCCACAAGGAGCTGTCCCATGATCCGTGTTGCAATCGCTGTGCTGGCTTCGCTGCTGGCAACCGCTGCGCTGGCCGCGCCGAAACCCTGTGAAGAGCTCAAGGCCGAGATCGAAGCCAAGATCCAGGCCAACAACGTGAGTTCCTACACCTTGGAAATCGTCAAGACTGACGAGGTCCACGACCAGAACATGGTGGTCGGCAGCTGTGAAGGCGGCACCAAGAAGATCATCTACCAAAAGAATGATCGCTAGGCCTCAGGGGGTGCAGAAGACGTCGTTGGACTCTTCGGCGACCATCTTGCGCTGGGCATCATAGAGGTAGGCGCTGGGCTGCATGGCCGGGGCCCGGGCTTCCAGGCGATAGCGCTGGCCGGCCTTGAAATGCGCGAACTTGATGGTCAGGTAGCAGGTGCGCTCGGTCGGGTCGGTACTGAATCCACCGGAGTAGATCTCGTAGTCGAACCGCACCACCAACTCGTGGGCACCGGGCGTCACCTGAAAGAACCGGCCATCGGTCAGGCGTTTGCCATCGAGCCGTTCGGCCATCAGTGTCTTGCCCGGCGTGATGGTGTAGAGGTCGACCCAGGCCTGTTTGTTATCCACAGGTGGCAGGGGGCTAACGCAAGCTCCAAGGGTACTGATTGCGAGCAGCATCACAGGCTGGCGCATGGCGAACTCCGACGTGCGGGTTACAAAGCATAAGCATAGCGCCATTCACGCCTTTAGGTACGCTGGCAGCCCGCCGGCTGGCCTTTGCCGACCACTTTGCGCTGTTCGTCATAGAGCTTGGCCCAGGGGCGGAAGCCGATGCTACCGGCTTCAAGCTGGTAGCGCTGGCCGGCACTGAAATCATTGAATTTCACATTGAGCTGGCAATCGCGCCACAGTGGCTCGTTGACCGGGCCGATATTGCTTGGCGTAACCGCAAACAGATAGCGCACGGTCAGCTCATGGCTGCCTGGCGGTACTTCGAAATAGCGTTTGTCGGCCCAGGCGCGCTCGTCTACTTCGACGGCGTGCAAGGTGTCGTCCTCACCAGGGGCAAGGTCGATCCAGGCCTGGTTGGGGTCAGGCGCAGGAAGGCCGGCGCAGCCGGACAGAAGCACAACAGTGCTGACGACGAGCAGTGTACGCATGGCAAAACTCCAGCCGGGCAGGATAGTCTTGAAGCGGATGAGTACTTGAGCGGATACAGGACACCAATGCTTCGACTATTTTTTTTGTTGCGCTCAAGTCATGGGGCACTCGACCGTCTTTTTCGCTACTTGGTTCCCTTGTTGGCCATCGGGCTGCTGAGCGGTTGTGCCAGTGTCAGTTACTACGGGCAACTGGCCAGCGGTCAGTGGCAGCTGTTGCGGGCGCGCCAGCCGGTTGCCGAGCTGGTAGCAGACCCGGCCACCGACAGTAAATTGCGCCAGCAGTTGCTGCACGCCGAGCAAGCTCGCGCCTTCGCCAGCGCGCAGTTGAAGCTGCCGGACAACCGCAGCTATCGGGTTTATGCCGATATCGGCCGGCCCTTCGTGGTCTGGAACGTATTCGCCACACCCGAGTTGTCGCTGGAGCCGCAGACTCATTGCTTCCCCATCGCCGGCTGTGTTGCCTACCGTGGTTATTACAACCAGGGCGCCGCGCGCGGGGCGGCTGCGCTGCAGAAACAACAAGGGCTGGATGTCTATGTCGGCGGTGTCGAAGCCTATTCGACCCTGGGCTGGTTCGACGATCCGATCCTCAGCTCCATGCTTGGCTGGGGTGATGAACGCCTGGCCACGGTGATCTTTCATGAGTTGGCCCATCAACGCGTCTATGTCCAGGACGACACTGCGTTCAACGAGTCCTTCGCCACATTCGTCGAGCAGGAAGGCACTCGCCAATGGCGCGCGGCGCGGGGCCTGCCAACGCTGGTCGAAGATGGCAGCCAACAGCGCGAGCAGTTCGTCGCCCTGGTGCTGGCCAGTCGCGAACGGCTCAAGGCGTTGTATGCGGCGCCGCTCACCGAACCCGCCAAGCGTGCGGGCAAGCAGGCCGAATTCGAACGCTTGCGCCGTGAATACCGGGCCTTGCGCGATAACCAGTGGGGCGGTGTCGGACGCTATGACGCCTGGATCAATGCGCCGATGAACAATGCCAAGTTGTTGCCGTTTGGTCTGTACGACCAGTGGGTGCCGGCGTTTGCCCAGCTGTTTGCCGAGGTGGGCGGCGATTGGCAGGTGTTTTATCAGCGAGTAGAAGCATTCGGGCGGCTACCCCTTGAGCAGCGTCAGCAGGCGCTGAAAAGCATTGCGGGGCAAGTCGAGTCGTCGCACCGCCGCTCCTACAGTGGGAGCGGCGGTGCGGCGACCCGACTTGCCCCGCGATAGGGTCTCAGCCGCGCTGGAACGCCTGGTGCAGTTGCGCCAAGGTCGCAAAGTGGTAGGCCGGCTGCTCCGCCGTCAACTCTTCATGGCTACCAAAGCCATACCCCACCGCTACCGCTTCCAGGCCGTTGCTGCGGGCGCCGATCAGGTCGTGCTTGCGGTCGCCGATCATCAGGGTGTGCGCAGGGTCCAGGGCTTCTTCGGCCAGCAGGTGGCGGATCAGCTCGACCTTGTTGGTGCGGGTGCCATCCAGCTCGCTGCCGTAGATCACCTTGAAGTGCTTGGCGAAGTCGAAATGGCGGGCGATCTCGCGGGCAAACTCCCAAGGTTTGGAGGTGGCGATATACAGGGTGCGGCCCTGCCCTTGCAGGGTTTCGAGCATTTCGCTGACGCCGTCGAACACCTGGTTTTCGTATAGGCCGGTGACCTTGAAGCGTTCGCGATAGAAATTCACCGCGTCCCAGGCCTTGGCCTCATCAAAATCATAGAACTGCATGAAGGCCTGCAGCAGCGGCGGGCCGATGAAGTGTTCCAGGCGCGTCAGGTCCGGCTCGTCGATGCCCAGCTTGGCCAGTGCGTACTGGATCGAGCGGGTGATACCCAGGCGCGGGTCGGTCAGGGTACCGTCGAGGTCAAAGAGGATGTTTTGCTGGTGCATGGCGGTCTCGAATAAGGCGGTGGACAGGTTCACTCGGGCAGGTGATAGCCTTCGGCCAGGTGCTGGTCCTTGAGTTTGACGTAGTTGCCGGCGCTGTAGGGGAAGAACGCGCGCTCCTTCTCGCTCAGGGCGCGGGCCTGCTTGACCGGGCTGCCGACGTACAGAAACCCGCTTTCCAGGCGCTTGCCCGGCGGTACCAGGCTGCCAGCGCCGATGATCACTTCGTCTTCGACCACGGCGCCATCCATGATGGTGCTGCCCATGCCGACCAGGATGCGGTTGCCCAGGGTGCAGCCGTGGAGCATGACTTTGTGACCAATGGTTACCTCATCGCCGATCAGCAGCGGGAAACCGTCCGGGTTGAACGGCCCGGCATGGGTGATGTGCAGCACGCTGCCATCCTGCACGCTGGTGCGCGCACCGATGCGGATGCGGTGCATATCGCCGCGGATCACCGTCAATGGCCACACCGAGCTGTCGGCACCGATCTCGACATCACCCAGTACCACGGCACTGCGGTCGACAAAGGCGCGTTCGCCAAGCCTGGGAGTGTGATGCTGGAAGCTACGGATGGCCATGATAGGAATTCTCTTTGGTATGGATAGGGCTGCGGTCGGCGTCGATTGTAATTAAGATGGGGAAGTGTTTCTTCTGCCAAGGTGTTTAACCGTGAGTGCGAACAACCCGCTTCTGCAGTCTTATGACTTGCCGCCCTTCTCGGCGATCCGTGCCGAGCATGTGCAGCCGGCGATTGAACAGATCCTGGCCGACAACCGTACAGCCATTGCCGACATCCTCAAGGCCCAGGGCAAGAGCCCGAGCTGGGCCGGCCTGATCCTGGCCATGGACGAACTCAACGACCGCCTGGGCGCCGCCTGGAGCCCGGTCAGCCACCTCAATGCCGTGTGCAACAGCGCCGAACTGCGCGAAGCCTACGAGGCTTGCTTGCCGGCGTTGAGCGCGTATGCCACCGAAATGGGCCAGAACCGCGAGCTGTTTCAGGCCTATGAGGCATTGATCGCCAGCCCCGAAGCTGCCGGCTTCGATGTGGCACAAAAAACTATTCTTGAACACGCCCTGCGAGACTTCCGCCTGTCGGGTATCGACCTGCCGGCCGAAAAGCAGCAGCGTTACGCGCAAGTGCAGAGCAAGCTCAGCGAGCTGGGCAGCCGTTTCTCCAACCAACTGCTAGACGCCACCCAGGCCTGGACCAAGCATGTCAGCGACGAAGCGGCGCTTGCCGGCCTGACTGATTCGGCCAAAGCACAAATGGCCGCCGCGGCGCAGGCCAAGGGCCTCGACGGCTGGCTGATCAGCCTGGAGTTCCCCAGCTACTACGCGGTAATGACCTACGCCGAAGACCGCGCCCTGCGCGAAGAAATCTACGCCGCCTACTGCACTCGCGCCTCCGACCAGGGCCCGAATGCCGGCCAGTTCGACAACGGCCCGGTGATGGCCGAGATTCTCGACCTGCGTCAGGAGCTGGCCGAGCTGCTCGGTTACGCCAACTTCGCCGAGCTGAGCCTGGCGACCAAGATGGCCGAGTCCAGCGACCAGGTGCTGAGCTTTCTGCGTGACCTGGCCAAGCGTAGCAAGCCGTTTGCCACCCAGGACCTGGCCCAGCTCAAGGCCTATGCCGCCGAGCAGGGTTGTCCGGACCTGCAGAGCTGGGACAGCGGCTTCTACGGGGAAAAACTCCGTGAACAGCGCTACAGCGTTTCCCAGGAAACCCTGCGCGCCTACTTCCCGATCGACAAGGTGCTGAGCGGCTTGTTTACCATCGTCCAGCGCCTGTACGGCATCGAAATTGCCGAACTCAAGGGCTTCGACAGCTGGCACCCGGACGTGCGCCTGTTCGAAATCAAGGAGCACGGCCAGCACGTCGGGCGCTTCTTCTTCGACCTCTATGCCCGCGCCAACAAGCGTGGCGGTGCCTGGATGGACGGCGCCCGCGACCGTCGCCTGACCGCTGACGGCCAGCTGCAGAGCCCGGTGGCCAACCTGGTGTGCAACTTCACCCCGGCCGCCCCCGGCAAGCCGGCGTTGCTGACCCACGACGAAGTCACCACCCTGTTCCACGAATTCGGCCATGGCCTGCATCACCTGCTGACCCGCATCGAGCATGCCGGTGTCTCCGGTATCAACGGCGTGGCCTGGGACGCGGTCGAGCTGCCGAGCCAGTTCATGGAAAACTGGTGCTGGGAGCCTGAAGGCCTGGCGCTGATTTCTGGCCACTACGAAACTGGCGCAGCCCTGCCCCAGGATTTGCTGGAGAAGATGCTGGCGGCGAAGAACTTCCAGTCCGGGCTGATGATGGTTCGCCAGCTGGAATTCTCGCTGTTCGACTTCGAACTGCATGCCAGCCACGGCGACGGCCGCAGCGTGTTGCAAGTGCTCGAAGGGGTGCGCGACGAGGTTTCGGTCATGCGCCCACCGGCGTACAACCGCTTCCCTAACAGCTTTGCGCATATCTTTGCCGGTGGCTACGCAGCCGGTTACTACAGCTACAAGTGGGCGGAAGTACTGTCGGCCGACGCCTTCTCGCGCTTCGAAGAAGAAGGCGTGCTCAATGCCGACACCGGCCGCGCCTTTCGCGAAGCGATCCTGGCCCGTGGCGGTTCCCAGGAGCCGATGCTGCTGTTCGTCGACTTCCGTGGCCGCGAGCCGTCAATCGATGCACTCTTGCGCCACAGTGGCCTGAGTGAGGAAGTGGCGGCATGAGTGATGGGCCTGTGGTAACGAAAAAGCGCTTTATCGCCGGGGCGGTCTGCCCGGCGTGCAGCGAGCCGGACAAACTGATGATGTGGAGCGAAGACAGCGTTCCGCACCGGGAATGTGTGGCCTGCGGTTTTTCTGACACCCTTAACGAGCAAGGGCTGTCGGTGCCCAAGGAACTGGGTACGCGGGTCAACAAGGTCGAGGTGAAACCTGCCGCGACCACGGTGCAGACGGTGCAGTTCTTCCCCAATCCGAAGTTGAAGAAGTCAACCGAGTAAACGCGCCAGCGCCAGCATTTTCGGCTGGCGCCCAGCGGTACTGGAATCGAACACTAGCCCCGTGTACTGTATATAAAAACAGTATCCGGGGTTTTTCATGTTCAATCCTCAAGGGCCGGTGCGGGGTCGTGGCACCGCGAGCAATTCCCATAACCGCTTCGCCCCGAATCGCTCGGTGGCCGAGGATGACGGTTGGTACCAGGAAGTGCCCCTGACCCAGGGTACCGAAGTACGCATCGAAACCGCCAAGACCATCATCACCCGCAACAACTCGCCCGACCTGCCCTTCGATCGCTCGATCAATCCTTATCGCGGCTGCGAGCACGGCTGTATCTACTGCTATGCCCGGCCCAGCCACGCTTATTGGGATCTGTCGCCGGGGCTCGACTTCGAAACCAAGCTGATTGCCAAGACCAACGCTGCCGCCGTGCTCGAACAGCAACTGAGCAAGCCTGGCTATGTGTGCGCACCGATCAACCTGGGCTCCAACACCGACCCCTACCAGCCCATCGAACGCGAGCAACAACTGACCCGGCGCCTGCTCGAAGTGCTGTTGCGCTACCGGCACCCGGTCACCATCGTCACCAAGGGCTCACTGATTCTGCGCGACCTGGACCTGCTCGCCGAGCTTGCCCGGCAGAATCTGGTACAGGTGATGATCAGCCTGACCACCCTGGACGACGAGCTCAAGCGTACGCTGGAGCCACGGGCAGCGGCGCCCAAGGCACGTCTGCGGGCGATCCGGGTGCTGGCCGAGGCCGGTGTGCCGGTGGGTGTGCTGTGTTCGCCGATGATCCCGATGATCAACGACAGCGAGCTTGAGCACTTGCTCGAGGCGGCCAAGGCCAGCGGCGCCCTGAACGCGGCCTACATGATTCTGCGCCTGCCGCTGGAGGTGGCACCGCTGTTCGAGCAATGGCTGCTGGACCATTACCCCCAACGGGCCAATCATGTCCTTAGCCTGATTCGCCAGAGCCGCGGTGGTGAGTTGTACGACAGCCGCTTCGGTGCGCGCATGCGCGGCGAGGGGGTATTTGCCGAGTTGCTGGCGCAACGCTTCAGCAAGGCGATCCGCCGCCTGGGGCTGAATCGGCGCGAAGGCTACGCGCTTGATTGCACAGCGTTTTGTCCTCCAGGCGGGCAGATGTCGCTGCTCTGATTTCATTAATGGGTATTGGCCATTAATGTTTTTTTGCTATTATCCAGACACCTCTTTGAATCTCTGGAACGCCCGTTCTAGAGCCTCGCAATTCAGTTTGAGTTAAGTTTCGCCGAGTAGCGTAGGAATTCAGTCAACAACTGATGTGATGGTTGGCGCGCGTATTTCATCCAACTGTCATACGCCGTTTGAATCATCAACCCGGTAAAATGGACTTAACCCAAAACCGTCAAAGAGGATGAATCATGCCCGTCAAGGACCCATCCAAGGTTGTCCCGCAAGCCCCAGCCGAGAGCGCCGATGCCGCTCTGAAGCATATCGTCGACGGCTTCCTGCGCTTCCATCATGACGTTTTTCCCGAGCAGCAAGAGCTGTTCAAGAAACTCGCCACCGCGCAAAAGCCCCGTGCGATGTTCATCACCTGTGCCGATTCACGCATTGTGCCCGAGCTGATTACCCAGAGCTCCCCTGGCGACCTGTTCGTGACCCGCAACGTCGGTAACGTCGTGCCTCCCTACGGGCAGATGAACGGCGGTGTGTCCACCGCCATTGAGTATGCGGTGCTGGCCTTGGGCGTTCACCACATCATCGTCTGCGGTCACTCCGATTGCGGCGCCATGCGCGCGGTGCTCAACCCGCAGAGCCTGGAGAAAATGCCGACGGTCAAAGCCTGGCTGCGCCATGCCGAGGTCGCCCGCACGGTGGTCGAAGACAACTGCTCCTGTGGCAGCGAGCATGAAAGCATGCAGGTGCTGACCAAAGAAAACGTCATCGCCCAGCTGCACCACTTGCGCACTCACCCGTCGGTGGCTTCGCGCCTGGCAGCCGGCCAGCTGTATATCCATGGTTGGATCTACGACATCGAAACCAGCCAGATCGAGGCCTATGACGCCGCCAGCGACAGCTTCCTGCCGCTAGCCCAAGGCCAGCCGATCCCCTGCGCCACCCCAAAAGGCCGCTACTAAGCGTCCCTGACACCCCCGCGAATCGCTGATTGACGGCTGCACCTGCCTGGTGCGGCCTGGTCATCGGCTGCCTTGAATCTCCCTGATTGCCGTGCCGGCGCCCGCTGGCGGTATGCGGCTGCGCGTAAGTCAGGGGTTGTGCCAGCGGCCATTGGAATGGCCATGAAACGTGAGAGAAGGAGTAACAGGGTGAACAAGACACAAGTGAAAGCGGCCTTGCCGCGTGAATTACTGGCGTCAGTAGTCGTGTTTCTGGTCGCCCTGCCCTTGTGCATGGGTATCGCCATCGCCTCGGGCATGCCACCGGCCAAGGGCCTGATCACCGGGATCATCGGCGGTATCGTCGTTGGTTGGCTGGCCGGCTCGCCGTTGCAGGTCAGCGGTCCGGCCGCCGGCCTGGCGGTGCTGGTGTTCGAACTGGTGCGCCAGCATGGCGTGGCGATGCTCGGCCCGATCCTGCTGTTGGCCGGCCTGCTGCAACTGCTCGCCGGCCGTTTGCGCCTGGGCTGCTGGTTCCGGGTCACGGCGCCGGCGGTGGTGTACGGCATGCTCGCGGGTATCGGCGTGCTGATTGTCTTGTCCCAGGTGCATGTGATGTTCGACAGCGCCCCGCAACCTTCGGGCCTGGCCAACCTGCTGGGCTTTCCGGCGACCCTGGCCCAGGCGTTGCCGCTAGAAAGCCCGGGCAACGGCTGGCAGGCCGGTGCGCTCGGGCTCGGCACCATCGCCATCATGTGGGGGTGGGAGCGCTTGCGCCCGCAGTCGCTGCGCTTCGTGCCGGGTGCGCTGCTGGGTGTAGCCGTGATGACCGCGATCAGCATCTGGCTGGCATTGCCGGTGAACCGCGTCGAAGTGCCGGCTAACCTCAGCGAAGCCATCGATTGGCTGAGCCCGGCCGACCTGCTCCACCTGGCCGACCCCAACCTGCTGGTCGCCGCCTTTGCCCTGGCCTTTATCGCCAGCGCCGAAACCCTGCTATCTGCCGCCGCTGTCGATCGCATGCACAACGGCCAGCGCTCGGACTTTGACCGCGAACTGTCGGCCCAGGGCCTGGGCAATATGCTCTGTGGCGTTCTGGGGGCACTGCCAATGACCGGGGTTATCGTGCGCAGCTCGGCCAACGTCCAGGCCGGGGCGCAAACGCGCCTGTCGGCGATCCTGCATGGGGTCTGGTTATTGGCTTTCGTGGTGGTGCTCAGCAGCGTGCTGCAGCAGATTCCGGTGGCGAGCCTGGCGGGTGTGCTGGTCTACACCGGGATCAAGCTGGTCGACTTCAAGGCCTTTCGCGGGCTGGGGCGGTATGGCCGGATGCCGATGTTCACCTATGCGGCGACAGCGTTGGCGATCATCTTCACCGACCTGCTGACCGGCGTACTGCTCGGTTTTGCCCTGACCCTGCTGAAGCTTGCGCTCAAGGCCGCACGCCTGAAAATCAGCGTGGCCAGCCTTGATCAACCGGGCCATATGCAACTGCGCCTGAGCGGTGCGGCGACCTTTCTCAAGGTGCCGGCACTGGCCCAGGTGCTGGAAGGCATTCCGCCCGGGACCACCCTGCACGTGCCGTTGGCCAACCTCAGCTACATCGACCACTCCTGCCTGGAGCTGCTCGAGGACTGGGGCCGGGCCAATTCCGGCAAGGGCTCGCGGCTGCTGATCGAGCAGCGGCGGCTCAAGCGCCGGGTCGAGGGCCGGGTGCGGACGACAGCCGGGTTGGGGGCTTGAGCCGAATCAGCCTCAAGCCGACTGATCCAGCTCCAGGCCCACACCCAGCTGACGCGACAGGCACGGCCAGCGCTTCCAGGCTTCGCCGGTGTTCGGGCTGCTGAGCTTGTCGCGGTACTGCTCGACCGACTCCAGGGCAAAGCTTTCTTCGTTGAGCATCTCGTCCACCGAGTGGTGCACCACTTCATCCAGCTGATTGGCAAACTGCTCGCCGATCAGTTGGTGGGCGATCAGGTTGGCCACAGTGGTGTCGAGCGGGATCAGCGGCTGGTTGAAGTGCTTGATGTACAAGTCGTTAACTTCTTCCACCAGGCGATGGGCCAGGTAGGCCTCATCCAGCAGGCAGCCCAGGCCGAGGTGGGTATCGGTGATGGCGGGCGGTTGCAGGAAGTACTGCTCGGCGATTTTCAGCACCGGTTTGATCTGCGACTCGATGCCGGCTTCGCGGGCAACCTCGTTGGCCGCCTCCAGCAGTTCTGGTACCTGATCGATATAGGCGTCGACGAAGCGCACCAGGGCGCCTTGGGCATCGGCCTTTGGCAGATGGATCGAAGGGTGCAGGTGGGGCAGCTGGTTTTCCAGTTGAGTTTTCAGTTGGCCGGTTTCGGTCTCATGTTGACGGGCACGGGTAATCTGCTCGCGCAAAGCGGCGATGTTCATGACAACTCCAGGGTAAAGGCGTGACAAACGGAAGACATAAGGTAGCTCGGTTCTGAAAATGCCTAAGACGCATTTGGCATAACCATTAACAACTTAATATTCGCCAATTATATCTAAATGCCATCATTGTGCCTCAAGCCAGGTAATTAGCGGCTTTGCGCGCAAACGTTCAACTTCTGCCGATGTTTTCCCTGTGTGCATTGCGGCGCCGGGGTCGCTGTCTATACTCCGGTTTGAAAGTGATTCGCTGATGAGGCCCGACTGCAGTTCGCAGGGGCTCGGTCGTCGAAGTTCGCAGTCTTGGCCGCCGTACCCTTAGCCGTAGGTCCACGCCTCCGGGATAACAAGAACGATAAGGGGAACCCGCAATGATGCGACATCCACATGTCTGGATGGGCCTCCTGTTGTGGTCGGTATTCGGTCAGGCGCACGCCGCCTGGACCGTGAACATGGCGCCAGGGGCGACTGAAGTCAGCAATGCAGTGTTCGACCTGCACATGACCATTTTCTGGATTTGCGTGATCATCGGCCTGGTGGTCTTTGGCGCAATGTTCTGGTCGATGATCATCCACCGTCGTTCCACCGGCCAGCAGCCCGCGCATTTTCACGAGCACACCTGGGTCGAGATCATGTGGACGGTGGTGCCGTTCCTGATCCTGGTGGCCATGGCCATTCCGGCGACCAAGACCCTGATCGATATCTACGATGCCAGCGAGTCGGACGTCGATATCCAGGTCACCGGCTACCAGTGGAAATGGCATTACAAATACCTGGGCCAGGATGTCGAGTTCTTCAGCAACCTGGCTACCCCCGCCGATCAAATCCACAACAAAGCGCCCAAGGACGAGCACTACCTGCTCGAAGTCGACCAGCCGCTGGTGCTGCCGGTGGGTGCCAAGGTGCGCTTCCTGGTCACCGCCGCCGACGTTATCCATTCCTGGTGGGTGCCGGCCTTTGCGGTCAAGCGCGATGCCATTCCAGGCTTCGTCAACGAAGCCTGGACACGGGTCGAGAAGCCCGGCATCTACCGCGGCCAGTGCACCGAGCTGTGCGGCAAGGACCACGGCTTCATGCCGGTGGTGGTCGAAGTCAAGTCCAAGGCCGACTACGACACCTGGCTCGGCGAGCGCAAGGCCGAGGCGGCCAAGCTCAAGGAGCTGACCAGCAAGGAATGGACCCTGCAAGAGCTGGTCGAGCGCGGCGACAAGGTTTACCACACCACCTGCGTGGCCTGTCACCAGGCCGAAGGTCAGGGCCTGCCGCCGATGTTCCCGGCGCTCAAGGGCTCGAAAATTGCCACCGGACCCAAGGAAGATCACCTGAGTATCGTCTTTCACGGCAAGCCGGGCACGGCCATGGCCGCCTTCGGCAAGCAGCTCTCGGAAGTCGATATCGCCGCCGTAGTGACCTACGAACGCAACGCCTGGGGCAACAACAAGGGCGATATGGTCACGCCAAAAGACGTGCTGGCGATCAAACAGGCAGAAAGCAAATGAGCCGGGTTGATGCCTATCCGCGCCCCCGCCACCGGACTGCAGGAGACAGGACATGAGCGCAGTGATCGACGACCACAGCCACGGTCATGAGCACGCCCACGGGCCGGCCAAGGGCCTGATGCGCTGGGTGCTGACCACCAACCACAAAGACATCGGCACCATGTACCTGTGGTTCAGTTTCATGATGTTCCTGCTCGGCGGCTCGTTCGCCATGGTCATCCGCGCCGAGCTGTTCCAGCCCGGGCTGCAGATCGTCCAGCCGGAGTTCTTCAACCAGATGACCACCATGCACGGCCTGGTGATGGTCTTCGGCGCGGTGATGCCGGCCTTCGTTGGCCTCGCCAACTGGATGATCCCGCTGATGATCGGCGCGCCGGACATGGCCCTGCCACGCATGAACAACTTCAGCTTCTGGCTGTTGCCGGCCGCGTTCCTGCTGCTGGTCTCGACGCTGTTCATGCCCGGTGGCGGACCGAACTTCGGCTGGACCTTCTACGCCCCGCTCTCAACCACCTACGCGCCGGAAAGCGTGACCTTCTTCATCTTCGCCATCCACCTGATGGGCATCAGCTCGATCATGGGCGCGATCAACGTCATCGCCACCATCCTCAACCTGCGTGCCCCGGGCATGACCCTGATGAAGATGCCGCTGTTTGTCTGGACCTGGCTGATCACCGCCTTCCTGCTGATCGCGGTGATGCCGGTACTGGCGGGCGTGGTGACCATGATGCTGATGGACATCCACTTTGGCACCAGCTTCTTCAGCGCTGCCGGCGGTGGTGACCCGGTATTGTTCCAGCATGTGTTTTGGTTCTTCGGCCACCCCGAGGTGTACATCATGATCCTGCCGGCCTTCGGCGCGGTCAGCTCGATCATCCCGGCGTTCTCGCGCAAGCCGCTGTTCGGCTACACCTCGATGGTCTATGCCACCGGCGCGATTGCCTTCCTGTCGTTTATCGTCTGGGCCCACCACATGTTCGTGGTCGGCATTCCGGTGGTCGGCGAGCTGTTCTTCATGTACGCGACCATGCTGATCGCGGTGCCCACCGGGGTGAAGGTGTTCAACTGGGTGAGCACCATGTGGGAAGGCTCGCTGACCTTCGAGACCCCGATGCTGTTCGCCATCGCCTTCGTCATTCTCTTCACCATCGGCGGCTTCTCCGGATTGATGCTGGCGATTGCTCCGGCGGACTTCCAGTACCACGACACTTACTTTGTGGTGGCTCACTTCCACTACGTGCTGGTGCCCGGGGCGATCTTCGGCATCTTCGCCTCGGCCTACTACTGGCTGCCGAAGTGGACCGGGCACATGTACGACGAAACCCTGGGCAAGCTGCACTTCTGGTTGTCGTTCATCGGCATGAACATGGCCTTCTTCCCCATGCACTTCGTCGGCCTGGCCGGCATGCCGCGCAGGATCCCCGACTACAATCTGCAGTTCGCCGACTTCAACATGATCTCCTCGATTGGCGCCTTCACCTTCGGCGCCACGCAGATCTTCTTCCTGTTCATCGTCATCAAGTGCATTCGCGGCGGCGCTCCGGCGCCGGCCAAACCCTGGGATGGCGCCGAAGGGCTGGAATGGTCGGTGCCGTCACCGGCGCCTTACCACACCTTCCAGACTCCACCGGAAGTGAAATGAACCGCTTCGGCCTGAGGATGCAGCCATGAGTGAAGGGACCTCGCTCAAGCGCCTGGTGTGGCGGCTGATGCTGCTGACCGTGGTGATGTTCGCCTTCGGTTTTGCCCTGGTGCCGATCTACGACGTGATGTGCAAGGCGTTCGGCATCAACGGCAAGACCGGCGGCCAGTACGAAGGCACCCAGGTCAGCGACCTGAACCGCACGGTGAAGGTGCAGTTCATGTCGACCAACGCCAGCGACATGGTCTGGGATTTTTATTCCACCGCCGACCAGATCGACGTCAACCCGGGGGCGGTCAACCAGATGGTGTTCATCGCTCGCAACCCGACCGACAAACCCATGAGCGCCCAGGCCATCCCCAGCATTACCCCAGCCGAGGCGGCGGCGTATTTCCACAAGACCGAATGCTTCTGCTTTACCCAGCAGGTGCTGCAGCCGGGGGAGCGCATCGAAATGCCGGTGCGTTTCATCGTCGACCGTGACCTGCCCAAGGATGTGAAACACCTGACGCTGGCTTACACGCTGTTCGATATCACCGCTCGCCACCCGCCGGTCGCACACCTGGCGGACCCGGTTGCACAGGGCGCCCGATAAGGAGAACACCACGATGGCTTCCCATGAGCACTATTACGTACCGGCGCAAAGCAAGTGGCCGATCATTGCCACGGTCGGCATGTTCATCACTGTGTTCGGCCTCGGCACCTGGTTCAACGACCTCAAGGCCGGGCGGCCGGAGTCCCACGGGCCGTGGATCTTTTTCTTCGGTGCCTTGTGCCTGGCCTACATGTTGTTCGGCTGGTTCGGCGCGGTGGTCAAGGAAAGCCGCGCCGGGCTCTACAGTCCGCAGTTGGACCGCTCGTTCCGCTGGGGCATGTCGTGGTTCATCTTTTCCGAGGTGATGTTTTTCATCGCCTTCTTTGGCGCGCTGTTCTACGTGCGCAACCTGGCCGGGCCCTGGCTTGGGGGCGATGGCGCCAAGGGCGTGGCGCACATGCTGTGGCCGAACTTCGAGTTCTCCTGGCCGCTACTGCACACGCCAGACCCGAAACTGTTTCCGCCGCCCAAAGACATCATCGACCCCTGGCACTTGCCGCTGATCAACACCATTTTGCTGGTCAGCTCCAGCGTCACCATC
This sequence comes from Pseudomonas sp. B21-009, assembly GCF_024749345.1. Classification (NCBI taxonomy): domain Bacteria; kingdom Pseudomonadati; phylum Pseudomonadota; class Gammaproteobacteria; order Pseudomonadales; family Pseudomonadaceae; genus Pseudomonas; species Pseudomonas sp. B21-009. The sequence goes on from NZ_CP087199.1 coordinate 56,773, forward strand.
ACCATCGCCCACCATGCCTTGCGCAAGAACCATCGCGGGCCACTCAAGGCCTGGCTGGCGCTGACCATCCTCCTTGGCTTGTCGTTCCTGGTGCTGCAGGCCTACGAGTATCACGAAGCCTATACCGAACTGGGGCTGACCCTGGGTTCGGGTATCTATGGCGCAACCTTCTTCATGCTCACCGGGTTCCACGGCGCCCACGTGACCATGGGCACCCTGATTCTGATCGTGATGCTGGTGCGCATCCTGCGCGGGCATTTCAACGCCGACAAACACTTCGGTTTCGAGGCGGCCAGCTGGTACTGGCACTTCGTCGATGTGGTCTGGGTGGGGCTGTTTATCTTCGTTTACGTGCTGTAGCCGGGTTCAGAACGGCGCGTGAGAAACCAACTGGCCGCTGTAGAAACCCCAGGTCACCAGGGCTAGGGTCAAGGCGGCCAGGGTGACACGAATAGTCAGGGCTTTGAGCAGGCGAGTCGACTGTCCGTCGTCCTTGACCAGAAAGAACAGGCCGCTGAACAGGCTGGCGATGGTCGCCAACAGCATCAGGACAATCGCGGCTTTGAGCATGGCGAAACTCCGGGGGGATGCAGTGATGAGTACAAGTATAGCGACTGACCTTTCGAGGGCCCGGTGAAGCGCTTTCGCCCCGGCATCGTGCCGACCCTGGTGGTGCTCCTGCTGCTGCCGGGATTGATCGCACTGGGCTGCTGGCAGCTGGCACGCGCCGAGCAGAAGCGCCAGCTGCTGCAGGTGTATGCCGAACGCAGTGCCGGCGACGCGGTGGGCAGCACGCAGTTGCTGCAGATCGCCGATCCGGCCTATCGCCGGGTGCACCTGTACGGCCAGTTCGATAGCCAGCACAGCTTGTTACTGGATAACCGCATGCGCGATGGCCAGGTTGGCGTCGAGCTGCTGCAACCCTTTCTCGACCAGGCCAGCGGCCTGTGGCTGTTGATCAATCGCGGCTGGCTGCCGTGGCCGGACCGGCGCATCCCGGTGCAGTTCAGCACCCCTGAGCAAGCCTTGAGCCTGGACGCCTCGGTGTATGTCGCCCCGGGCACCACCTTCCAGCTACATGCCGACCCGCAAGGCGGCAGCTGGCCGCGGCTGATCACGGCGATTGACGCCGGTGCACTGTGGCCGCAACTGGGCCGCGAAGGTTTTGCCCATGAGTTACGCCTGGAACCGGGCCCGGCCAGCTACCGGCTGGACTGGCCGGTGGTCGCCTTGGGCCCGGAAAAACACCTGGGTTACGCCGTGCAGTGGTTTGCCCTGGCGTTGGCCCTGGTGCTGCTCTACCTCTACTTCGGCTGGCATAACAACAAGGAGAAACAGCATGGGAGCCGCCACAAGTCCACTCAACATGTCTGAGGGCAGGCAACCGCGCAATCGTGCGCGTGGGCGCCTGCAACTGCTGCTGATCCTGCTGGTGGTCCTCGGCCCGATGATCCTCGCCACCAGCATGTACAAACTCAAATTCTGGGTGCCCGACAGCCGCAGCTACCACGGCGAAATGATTGGCAACGGCCAGACCCTCGCCGACCTTGGCGTCAGCGCTGAGGAAGGACGCTGGCAACTGCTGGTGAGCACGCCCAAAGAGTGCGGGCTGGACTGCCAACAGTTGGTGTACCTGGCCCGGCAGATCCAGATCGGCCTGGGCCGCGATGCCAGCCGTGCCAGCCATGCCCTGGCCACCGCCCAGCCACTGACGGCGGACTACCAGGCCAAGCTCGAGCGCGAGTACCCGCAACTGCAACGCTACCCCCTGGACCTGTCGCGCTATGGCGCGCTCAGCCAGGGCAAACAGGATGCCCAGCTGTGGATCGTCGACCCGCACGGCAACCTGGTGCTGCGCTACGACGCCAGGGTCAAGGGCAAGGACTTGCTCAATGACCTGCGCCACCTGCTGAAGCTGTCCAATATCGGGTAGGACATTGCCATGGCCAGACCTGGATTTCGCCTCGCCGTCTTCGCCACCCTGCTGGCACTGGTTGTCGTGTTGCTCGGTGCCTACACCCGTCTGACCCATGCCGGCCTGGGCTGCCCTGACTGGCCCGGCTGCTATGGCTTTATCAGCGTGCCCAAAACTGAAGCACAGCTGGCCCACGCCGAGTTGCACTTTCCCGACACTCCGGTGGAAGCGCACAAAGGCCGCAACGAAATGGTCCATCGCTACTTTGCCGGCACCCTGGCCCTGGTGATCACCCTGCTCGCCCTGCAGGCCTGGCGCCGCCATGGCCGCGACGGCCAGCCCTATCGCCTGCCGCTGTTGTTGCTTGGCGTGGTGTTCGCCCAGGCGGCTTTCGGCATGTGGACGGTGACTCTCAAGCTGTGGCCGCAGGTGGTCACGGCACATCTATTGGGCGGCTTTGCCACCTTGAGCCTGTTGTTTTTGCTCAGCCTGCGCCTGTCACGGGCCTTTGCGCCATTGCCCAAGCTGCCTTTGAGCGTGCGCCGGGTGGCGGCGCTGGGCTTGCTGGTGGTGATCGGCCAGATCGCCCTGGGCGGTTGGGTCAGCGCCAACTACGCGGCAGTGGCCTGCATCGACCTGCCGACCTGCCATGGCCAGTGGTGGCCGCAGGCAGACTTCGCCAACGGCTTCCACCTGACCCAGCATATCGGCCCCAATTACCTCGGTGGCCAGCTCGACAGTGACGCGCGCACGGCGATCCATATGAGTCACCGCCTGGGCGCTTTGCTGGTGACGGCGGTCATGCTGGTCTTGAGCTGGAAGCTGCACCGGCATGGTTTGAGCCGGCTGGCCGGGTTGGTATTGGCGGCGCTGGCGCTGCAGGTGAGCCTGGGCATCAGCAACGTGCTGTTCCATCTGCCGCTGGCCGTGGCCGTGGCGCATAACGCCGGTGGCGCGCTGCTGTTGCTGAGCATGGTGCTGGTCAATTACCGCATTCGCCTGGTTGCCCAGGCCAAGGTCCGCCGGGTCAGCCAGGGCTGGCGCCTGACCCCGCTGGCGAGCGGCGGAGTCGTTCATTATCTGGGAGATAATTCATGGCGACGCTTCTGAGCGAGCGCAGGCTGCAGGCAGGCTGGCGCGATTACCTCGAACTGACCAAACCCAAGGTGGTGGTGCTGATGCTGATCACCTCGCTGGTCGGCATGTTCCTCGCCACCCGTGCCGGGGTGCCGTGGACCATCCTGCTGTTCGGCAACCTGGGCATTGCCTGTTGCGCCGGTGGTGCGGCAGTGGTCAACCATGTGGTCGACCGGCGCATCGATGCCTTGATGGCGCGTACCCATAAACGCCCGATTGCCGAGGGCCGCGTGGCACCGGCGGCGGCGCTGACCTTTGCCCTGCTGCTGGCGACCCTGGGCATGGCATTGCTGCTGGTGTTCACCAACGCCCTGACCGCCTGGCTGACCCTGGCCTCGCTGCTCGGCTACGCGGTGATCTACACCGGCTTTCTCAAGCGCGCCACGCCGCAGAACATCGTTATCGGCGGCCTGGCCGGCGCTGCGCCGCCGTTGCTGGGCTGGGTGGCGATCAGCGGGCACATCAGCGCCGAGCCATTGCTGCTGGTGCTGATCATCTTCGCCTGGACCCCGCCGCACTTCTGGGCCCTGGCCATTCACCGCAAGCAAGAGTACGCCAAGGCTGATATTCCGATGCTGCCGGTGACCCACGGCGAGCACTACACCAAGGTGCATATCCTCCTGTACACCCTGGTGTTGCTGGCGGTCAGCCTGTTGCCCTACGCCATCCACATGAGCGGGCCGTTATACCTGGCCTGCGCCCTGGCCCTGGGCGGGCGCTTCCTGCAGTGGGCCTGGGTGTTGTACCGTGGCAGTCGGCCGCACGCGGCGATCAAGACCTTCAAGTACTCTATCTGGTACCTGTTGCTGCTGTTCATCGCGCTGCTTGTTGACCACTACCTACTGTTGAACCTATGACTCGAACCCAGAAAACCGTCTTTATTCTCGTTGCCCTGGTCGCCGTGATCCTCGGGCTTACCGTCAACAAGGTGCTCAATGGCCGCAGCGAAGGCAACCCGACCGAGCTGATCGATGCTGGCATCATCCTGCTGCCGCAGAGCCGCACCGTGCCTGCCGTGCAAATGACCGACGAGCAGGGCCAGCCTGTGGTGATGGACGAGCTCAAGGGCAAGTGGTCGCTGCTGTTCTTCGGCTACACCTTCTGCCCGGACATCTGCCCGACCACCCTCGCCCAGCTGCGCCAGGTTAAAAGCGAGCTGCCCAAAGAGGCTGTTGAGCGTTTGCAGGTGGTGTTGGTCAGCGTCGACCCGAACCGCGACACCCCGGCACAGCTGAAGCAGTACCTGGGTTATTTCGACAAGGATTTTCGCGGGGTGACCGGCTCGCTGGAAAACATCCAGAAGCTGGCCAATGCGGTGAGCATTCCGTTCATTCCTGCCGATACCAGCAAGCCGAACTACACGGTCGATCACAGCGGCAACCTGGCGTTGCTGGGGCCGGACGGCAAGCAGCGCGGGTTTATCCGCGCGCCGTTCAACAACCAGAAGCTGGTTGCGCAGTTGCCTGGGCTGGTTAAGCGCGACTAAAAGCATCCCGGGTCAAGCCCGCTCCCACAGAGATCACCTGACCTGTGAGAGTTGGCTTGACCCGCGATAGGTCTTTGAATCAGAACGCCGGCTTTACCGCGCCCTTGTACTTCTCTTCGATGAACTTCTTCACCTCAGGCGAGTGCAGCGCAGCCGCCAGCTTCTTCATGTCTTCCGAGTCCTTGTTGTCCGGGCGGGCAACCAGGATGTTCACGTAAGGCGAATCGCTGCCTTCGATGACCAGTGCGTCCTTCTCAGGGCTGAGCTTGGCTTCCAGCGCGTAGTTGGTGTTGATCAGCGCCAGGTCGACCTGGGTCAGCACCCGCGGGATGGTTGCCGCTTCCAGTTCACGGAACTTCAGGTTCTTAGGGTTCTCAACGATGTCTTTGACGCTCGAGAGGATGTTGCTGTTGTCTTTGAGCTTGATCACACCGGCCTTGTCCAGCAGCAGCAAGGCGCGACCGCCGTTGGTGGCGTCGTTGGGGATGACCACGGTAGCGGTCGATGGCAGCTCGTCGAGCTTCTTGTACTTGCTCGAGTAGGCGCCCAGCGGCTCCAGGTGCACGCCGGCAACGCTGACCAGATGGGTGCCCTTGGCCTTGTTGAACTCATCCAGGTACGGCTGGTGCTGGAAGAAGTTGGCGTCCAGGCGCTTCTCGGCCACTTGCACGTTCGGCTGGATGTAGTCGGTGAACACCTTCACCTTCAAGTCCACGCCTTCTTTGGCCAGGGCCGGTTTGACGAACTCGAGGATCTCGGCGTGCGGCACCGGGGTGGCGGCGACGGTCAGGGTCTCGGCCTGGGCCGAGAAGGCCGCGACGGCGGCGACAACAGCAAGCAGCTTTTTCATCAAATCACTCCTTGTGAGGGCCAGTCCGGCCCCCGGTGCGTCGGCAGTGCCGACCCATGGGGTTACTTACGGGAAAAATGCACAACCAGTTTGTCGCCCACGCTCTGCAGGACTTGAACCAGTACCAGCAGCAGGACCACGGTGACCACCATTACGTCGGTCTGGAAACGTTGGTAACCGAAGCGGATCGCCAGGTCACCGAGGCCGCCAGCGCCCACCACACCGGCCATCGCGGTGTACGACACCAGGGTAATGGCGGTGACGGTAATGGCCGCGAAGATGCCCGGACGGGCCTCGGGCAGCAAGGCATTGGTGATGATCTGGCGGGTGGTGGCGCCCATCGACTGGGTGGCTTCGATGATGCCGCGGTCGACTTCACGCAGCGCGGTTTCCACCAGGCGTGCGAAGAACGGCGTGGCTCCGACCACCAGGGGCGGGATGGCCCCGGCGACGCCCAGCGAGGTGCCGGTGATCAGCACGGTGAACGGAATCATCACGATCAGCAGGATGATGAACGGCAGCGAGCGCAGGACGTTTACCACCAGCGACAGCAGCGCGTACACGCCCTTCTGTTCGAACAGCTGGCGCGGGCCGCAAAGAAACAGCAACACGCCCAGCGGCAGGCCGAGCAGCACGGTGAAGAACAGCGAGCCGAACAGCATGATCATGGTGTCGATGGTAGCCAGCCAGATTTCGGCCCAGTCGACATTGGCAAAGAAACTCAAGGCGTCCATCAACGCAGTACCTCCATATGAACATCAGCCGCAGTGAAGCGGGCGAACGCCGCTTCCATGTCGCCGCCAGTGACGGCCAGGGTCAGCTGCCCATACGGGGTGTCCTTGATGCGATCGATGCGGCCAGCGAGGATGCTGTAGTCCACACCGGTTTCCCGGGCGACGGTGCCCAGCAGCGGCGCGTAGGTCGAATCGCCCTGGAAGGTCAGGCGCACGATGCGTCCTGGCACATGGGCGAAGTCGTCGCGCTGTTCGTTTTCGTCGATCTGCTCGTCTTCCTGGACGAAGCGCTTGGTGGTCGGGTGCTGCGGGTGCAGGAATACATCGGCCACCGGGCCGTGCTCGACAATCTGCCCGGCATCCATCACCGCCACGCGGTCGCAGACCCGGCGGATCACGTCCATTTCGTGGGTGATCAGCACGATGGTCAGCTTCAGTTCGCGGTTGATCTCGGCCAGCAGTTGCAACACCGAGGCGGTGGTCTGCGGGTCGAGGGCGCTGGTGGCTTCGTCACACAGCAGGATCTTCGGCTTGGTGGCCAGGGCGCGGGCGATGCCGACGCGCTGCTTCTGGCCGCCGGAAAGCTGTGCCGGGTATTTTTTCGCGTGATCGACCAGGCCGACGCGGGCCAGCAACTCGTTGACGCGGGTGTCGATTTCCTTGCGTGACAGCTCGCCGGCCAGGGTCAGCGGCAAGGCTACGTTATCGGCAACGGTCTTGGAGGCCAGCAGGTTGAAGTGCTGGAAGATCATCCCGACTTGCTGGCGGAATCGACGAAGATCGTTGGCGTTGAACCCAGTGACGTCTTCGCCGTCGACGATGATCTTGCCGCCGCTTGGCGCTTCAAGGCGGTTGATCAGGCGCAGCAGGGTACTTTTACCGGCGCCGGAATGGCCGATCAGCCCGAACACCTGGCCGTCTTCGACGCTCAGGTTGGTCGGGTGCAGTGCGGGGATATCCCTACCGGCTACGCGGTAGGTTTTATGAACATTTTGAAACTCGATCACGTAGCGAACCTTGTGGGGCGCATGGGAATGGGGTCAGCGGTTAGCCGGGCGCGCATTTTAGCCTGTTCGTATAGAGGTTCTTAGCATTTATTTCGCAATTGACCAATGCTACTGGAATAACGCGATCAGTGGTCAATCCGAAGGAACGCCTGCAGGGGCCATCAGTCACTACTGAATAGCGCCCGCCGTGGGGTCGAACCGTAGGACTGATTGAGTGAGGAGAGCACACTGATGCCCAGCAAGAAGAACCCACCCAAGGAAAGCCAACTCGCCGGTACCCAGACCCCGGACCGCGCCAATACCAACGCCAAGCTGCAAAGCCTGGAAACATTTCGCAGTGACGCCACCGGCCAGGCGCTGCGCACCAACCAGGGGGTCAAGGTTGCCGACAACCAGAACACCCTGAAAGCCGGTGACCGTGGCCCGTCGCTGCTGGAAGACTTCATCATGCGTGAAAAGATCACGCATTTTGACCATGAGCGCATCCCCGAGCGCATCGTCCATGCCCGCGGTACTGGGGCTCATGGCTACTTCCAGGCCTATGAATCGCATGCCGCGCTGACCAAGGCCGGTTTTCTCCAGGACCCGGAGAAAATCACCCCGGTGTTCGTGCGCTTTTCCACCGTTCAGGGCCCGCGTGGCTCGGGTGATACCGTGCGCGATGTGCGCGGTTTTGCCGTGAAGTTCTTCACCGACGAAGGCAACTTCGACCTGGTCGGCAATAACATGCCAGTGTTTTTCATCCAGGATGCGATCAAGTTCCCCGACTTCGTCCATGCAGTAAAACCTGAACCGCACAACGAAATGCCCACCGGCGGCTCGGCCCACGACACCTTCTGGGACTTCGTCTCGCTGGTGCCGGAGTCGGCGCACATGGTGATCTGGGCGATGTCCGACCGCGCCATTCCTAAAAGCCTGCGGACCATGCAGGGCTTCGGCGTGCATACCTTTCGCCTGATCAATGCCGAGGGCAAATCGAGCTTCGTCAAATTCCACTGGAAGCCCAAGGCCGGCGTGTGTTCGCTGTTGTGGGACGAAGCGCAGAAGCTGGCGGGCAAAGACACCGATTACCACCGCCGCGATCTGTGGGAAGCGATTGAAACCGGTAATTACCCGGAATGGGAGTTCGGCGTGCAGATCGTCGCCGAAGAAGACGAGCACAAGTTCGACTTCGACTTGCTCGACCCAACCAAGATCATCCCCGAAGAGCTGGTACCGGTGACGCCGCTGGGCAAGATGGTGCTTAACCGCAACCCGGACAATTTCTTTGCTGAAACCGAACAGGTTGCCTTCTGCCCTGGGCATATCGTCCCCGGCATCGACTTCTCCAACGACCCGCTGCTGCAGGGCCGGTTGTTTTCCTACACCGATACCCAAATCAGCCGGCTAGGCGGGCCGAACTTTCACGAGATCCCGATTAACCGTCCGCTAGCCCCTAACCACAACGGCCAGCGCGATGCGCAGCACCGCACCACGCTGGACAAGGGCCGTGCCTCTTACGAGCCCAACTCGATCGACGGTGGCTGGCCCAAGGAGACTGCGCCGGCAGCCAGCGATGGTGGTTTCGAGTCGTATCCGGAGCGCATCGAGGCGCACAAAGTGCGCCAGCGCAGCCCGTCGTTCGCCGACCATTTCTCCCAAGCGCGATTGTTCTTCCAGAGCATGAGCCCGACCGAGCAGGAGCACATCATCAGCGCCTACAGCTTCGAACTGGGCAAAGTTGAGCGGGAGTACATCCGCGCCCGTGAGGTCAATGAAATTCTTGCCAACATCGATCTTAAGCTGGCGGCGCGGTTGGCTGCCAACCTTGGCCTGCCGGCGCCGAAGAAAGGTACGGTGGATGTGCCCCAAACCAGCCTCAAGGAGTCACCGGCGCTGAGCCAGATGAACCTGCTCGGCGAAGGCATCAAGGGCCGCAAGGTTGCAGTGCTGGTGGCTGATGGCGTGGATGGCGACAGTGTCGATAGCCTGGTCAAGGCGCTGGAAGCCGAGAGCGCGCAGATCAAGATCCTTGGCCCGAGTTCGGCGCCGGTAAAAACCGCCCAGGGCAAGGCGCTGGCCGTGGATGCCTCGATGGAAGGCATGCCGTCGGTGATCTTCGATGCGGCCTGGGTGCCGGGCGGCAAGGCTTCGCTTCAGGCCCTGGCCGGTGACGGCGTGGCGCTGCACTTTCTGCTTGAAGCCTACAAGCACCTCAAGCCGATTGGCCTGGCCAGCGAGGCGCAAGCCGTGCTCGACAAGCTGGGGCTCAAGGCCGACAGCGGCTTGCTGCTGGGCAATGATGACAAAGCCTACAAGGCCTTCATCACTGCAATCAGCAAGCATCGGGTGTGGGAGCGTGAGGCCGCGGCGAAAGCCATTCCGGCGTGATGCCCAAACAGGGTGCCCATCAGGGCACCCTGTTTCGTCATGGGCGGCGTGGGATCAGCACCGCTTGGGCAGGTTGGTTGCGGTGAATCTCGTGGCTTTGCTGCAAGGCAAAATCACCGTCGAGTTTTTTAACGCGTTTGCCCAGCAAGGTTTGCAGCCAGGGTGCATCCTGCTTGCGCGGCACCTGGAACACCACATCGCACTGGTAATTGATCACATCACTGGCGATGTCATCGAGTTGCTTGCGCATTTCGCGAATATTGGTGGTTTTCAACGCAACCACGGTGCTTGGCGCGGTCGGGTCAATCAGCTTGGCGGCAGGGCGGGCTTCGGCGGCTTTCAGGGCGGCCTCGGCTTTATCGAGCTCGGCCTTGCGCGCCTGGGCGATAGCACCGTTAACGCCGCCCGTCAGCGCCGGCGCCTTGGGCATCAGCGCACGGGCGCGGGCCAGGGCGGTGGCCGCCGCGTTCACATCGCCCTTTTGCAGGACGATCTGGCTGCGTTGCAGATAGGCTTCGGCCAATTGACGCTGGTACTGCTCGATCCGGCTGTCATTCGGCGCCTGGCTTTGCAGGGTGGCGAGTTGATCTTCGGCAGTGGCCAGCTCGCTGCTGGCGATGCTTTGCTCCAACTGCTGCCAGGCATCAGGCTGGGCAGGCACGGCAGCGTTGTCGGCCGGGGTGCTGGAGCACGCGGCGAGGATCAGTGAAAACGCGGCAAGGAGCAGATAACGGGAGGCGAACGGCTTCATTCCTGCGACTCTCTATTTGCGCAAAAAGCGAGCAAGTCTACACCCAGTCCGCAGACTCGAAAATAACTCTTCAGGACCCCGCGCGTTTTTAAATGTCGCAGGGTGCAACCGCTTTGGCTGCACCCCACGTCTTCAGCGCCGGGGCAGTGCCAGGCTCAGCAAGAATAGCACTGCGGCGCAGACCACGATGGACGGCCCGGCCGGCGTGTCCTTGAACCACGACAACGCCAGGCCGCCGCACACCGCGGTAACCCCCAGCAGGCTGGCGCCCAGGGCCATTTGTTCCGGCGAGCGGGCGTGACGTTGCGCCGCAGCGGCGGGAATAATCAATAGCGAGGTAATCAGCAGGACGCCGACGATCTTCATCGCCACGGCAATCACCACCGCGATCAGCAGCATCAGCGCCAGGCGCAGCGCGGCAACCGGCAAGCCTTCGACCATGGCCAGCTCTTCGTGCACGGTGACTGCCAATAGCGGGCGCCACAGCACCACCAGCAACAGCAGCACCGCAGCGCTGCCGCCGAGAATCCAGGCCAGATCCCCCGGGCTGATCGCCAGCAGGTCGCCGAACAGGTAGGCCATCAGGTCGATGCGCACATCGTGCATGAAGCTCAGCACCACCAGGCCAAGGGAAAGCGTGCTCGGTGCCAGAATCCCCAGCAGAGTGTCGGAGGCCAGCGGCTGGCGTTGTTGCAAGGTCACCAGCAAGATCGCCAGCAACAGGCAGCCGACAGTCACCGCCAGCGCCGGGCTGACATCCAGCACGAAACCCAGGGCGACGCCGAGCAACGCAGCGTGGGACAGGGTGTCGCCAAAATAGGCCATGCGCCGCCAGACCACGAAGGATCCCAGAGGGCCGGCGACCAGTGCCAGGGCCAAACCTGCGAGCAGGGCGTAAAGCAGAAAATCAGCCATGCTTGCAGTGATCTCCATGAACGTGGCCGCCTTTGGCCGGGGCAACCACCGAGCCGTGCAGGTCGTGGGCGTGGTCGTGATGGTGGTGATAGATCGCCAGGCTCGGCGCGTTGCTGCCGAACAGCTCGACGAACGCCGGGTCGCCGCTGACCTGCTCGGGGTGGCCGGAGCAGCAGACATGACGGTTGAGGCAGACCACCTGGTCGGTGGTGCTCATGACCAGATGCAGGTCGTGGGAAACCATCAGCACGCCGCAGCCATGGCGGTCGCGCAGACGGGTGATCAGGCTGTACAGCTCGGACTGGCCGGCGACGTCGACGCCCTGCACCGGCTCATCGAGCACCAGCAGCTCGGGCTCGCGCAGCAGTGCGCGGGCCAGCAGCACGCGCTGCATCTCGCCGCCGGAAATCCCCTGGATCGGGCTGTCGATGACCTTTTCGGCGCCGACTTCCATGAGTGCCGACAACGCTGCGGCGCGATCAACACCGGGCACCAGGCGCAAGAAGCGCAGTACCGAAAGCGGCAAGGTGGCATCGACCTGAAGCTTTTGCGGCATGTAGCCGATGCGCAGCCGCGGCTTGCGCCAGACCGTACCGGTATGCGGCTTGAGCAGGCCGAGCACGGCGCGTACCAAGGTGGTCTTGCCGGCGCCGTTGGGGCCGATCAGGGTGACGATCTGCCCCGGTTCCACGGCCAGGTCGATGCTGTCGAGCACCGCTTGGCCGGCGAAGCTCACGCCCACCTGCTCGAGGCGAATCAGCGCATTGCTCATCAGGCGCTCCGGCAGTTGCTGCACAGGCCGACCACTTCGACCGTTTGTGCTTCGACGCTGAAGCCGACGTCTTTGGCGCTGGCGACGATGGCGTCGCTGATGCTGCGCTGCTCAAGCTCGATGGCCACGTGGCATTCGCGGCAAATCAGGAACTGGCCCTGGTGCGCGTGCTCGGGGTGGCTGCAGCCGATAAAGGCGTTGAGCGAGGCAATGCGGTGCACCAGGCTGTTTTCCAGGAGGAAATCCAGCGCCCGGTACACGGTCGGCGGCGCGGCCCGGCGACCGTCCTGCTCGCTCAGCACGGCGAGGATGTCGTAGGCGCCCAGCGGCTTGTGGCTCTGCCACACCAGCTCCAGCACGCGGCGGCGCAAAGCGGTCAGGCGCACACCCTGGCGTGCGCACAGCGCATCGGCCTCGGCCAGGGCGCTGTGTACGCAATGGGAGTGGTCGTGGGGGCGGTTGGCCAGCGGGGTTTTAGGCATGAGCGGCGACGGTTCTGATTAGAGACGTTATTATGTTACCTGTTTCAGCCCCTGTGAGTGGTCATCGTGTCCCGAATTTTTGCCCTTTTTGTCGCTTTTATCGCCACTCTGGTGATGGCCCAGGCACAGGCCGAAGTGCGTGTGCTGACCAGCATCAAGCCCCTGCAACAGATCGCTGCGGCGGTTCAGGACGGCGTCGGTACGCCTGAAGTGCTGCTGCCGCCAGGCGCCTCGCCGCACCATTACGCCCTGCGTCCTTCCGACGTACGGCGGGTGACCGACGTCGACCTGCTGTACTGGATCGGCCCGGATATGGAGGGCTTTCTGCCGCGTGTGCTCAAAGGCCGCAGCAAGCCAAGTGTTGCCGTGCAGGCACTGCCCGGCCTGCACCTGCGCCATTTTGGCGAAGATAGCCACTCGCACGACGAAGATGGCGACGATCATGACCATGATCACCGCCCCGGCAGTCTCGATGCCCACCTCTGGCTGTCGTCGGTCAACGCCCGGGTGATCGCCGCCAAGATGGCCGCTGACCTTAGCGCTGCCGACCCGGCCAATACCGCGCGCTACCAGAGCAACCTCAAGGCCTTCGGCGAGCGTCTGGATGCGCTGGATGGGCGCCTGAAAAAGCGCTTGAGCGGTGTCAGCGGCAAACCGTTCTTCGTTTTTCACGAGGCATTTGACTACTTCGAGTCGGCCTATGGTCTGAAACACACCGGGGTGTTCAGCGTGGCCGCCGAAGTGCAGCCGGGTGCCCAACACGTGGCGGCGATGCGCAAACGCCTGCAGGAAGTGGGCAAGACCTGTGTGTTCAGCGAGCCGCCACTGCGCCCACGTTTGGCTGAGACGCTGACGGCGGGGCTGCCGGTGACCCTGGCGGAGCTGGACGCGCTGGGTGGTACGGTGCCGGCCAGTGCCCAGGGCTACGAGCAGTTGCTGGAGACGCTGGGGAATGATCTGGCGGGGTGCCTGGAGAAGTTGTGACGCCCCGATCGCAGGGGCAAGCCCGCTCCAACCTATTGTAGGAGCGGGCTTGCCCCGCGATGTTTCACAGCGCGAACGGCAACGCTATCTCTACCTGCTGGCGCGCCGCCAGGCGTACTTCGAAGTCGGCCGGGTCGTGAATCAGCACGTCCATCCCGGCAAATGATTCGGCGGCAATCAGGCGCGACAGCCAGAAGCGCACGCAGGCAATGCGCAGCATCACCGGCCACAGGTTGGCCTCGGCCGAGGTGAACGGTCGCAGCGCTGCATAAGCGCCGAGCAACGCCCGCGCCCGTGGGCCGTCGATGATGCCGGCGTCGTCGCAGCACCAGTCGTTCAGGGTAATCGCCAGGTCGTAGAGCATCGGCCCCGAGCAGGCGTTGTAGAAGTCGATCAGGCCGGTCAGGTGGGTGCCTTCGAACAGCACGTTGTCGCGGAACAGGTCGGCATGCAGGTTGGCCCGCGGCAGGGCCATGATCTGCGCCTTGTGCTCGACAACTTCGTCCAGGCACGCCTGCAGCAACTGGCGTTGTTCGGCGTTCAGGCGCGGCATCAGTTCGGCGCCGGTTTCCAGCATCCAGTCCAGGCCGCGGTCGGTCTTGCGTTCCAGGACCTTGTCGCGGGTGGCCAGGTGCAGGTGCCCGAGCAGTTCGCCAACCTGTACGCAGTGCTGATTATTGGCGCTCTTGATGTGCTTGCCCGGCAGCCGTGGTTGCAGCAGCGCAGGTTTGCCGGCCAGTTCGCGCAGGGCTACGCCGTCGTTGCCACGCAAGGCGTAGGGCACCGGCAGGTCGGCCTCATGCAGTACGTCGAGCAGTTCGATGAAGAACGGCAGGTCCTGGATCGGCCCGCGTTCGACCAGCGTCAGCACGTACTCGCCCTGTTCCAGACTGACAAAGAAGTTGCTGTTCTCGGTACCGGCGGCAATGCCCTGGAAGTCCCGCAGGCGGCCCAGGCCGTACGGCGCCAGAAAGGTTTCCAGCTCAGGCCGGGTCAGGGGGGTGAAGACTGACATGATCAAAAATTGCCCATACGGGCACTTCAGCAGGGAAGTGCCAGGTTGATGTAAAGGGTACGGCCTACTTCCACTCGAAGATTTTCCACGACGGGATCAGCATGTCCGGCTGGTCGGAGCGGACGAAATTGCCGTCCGAGCCATCGGCACGTACCAGGAAATAAGGTTTGCCGCCTTTGGGCGTCACCTTGATTGCATACAGGAAGCCATTTTGCCGGTATTCCTGGATGGTTTTGTCGCCTTCCGTGCGAATGGTTACCTCTGGATCAGCCGATGGCGCGTCATCCGCTGCCACGGCGACGACCGGAGTGACTGCCAACAGGCTGAGCAGCAACAGGCGATTTAGTGTACGCATGATAACCTTGTCCCTTTGTCGTCAATGTTCCGGACATTCTAGCGCCGGGCCCGTCGAAAAGGTTGATTCTGCACATGAGCCAAGCTCCCCTCGTCCTGGTGGACGGTTCCTCGTACCTGTACCGCGCCTTTCACGCGCTGCCACCACTGACTACCTCCAAGGGCCTGCCGACCGGCGCGGTCAAGGGCGTGCTGAACATGCTCAAGAGCCTGCGCAAGCAGTATCCGGACAGCCTGTTCGCGGTGGTCTTCGACGCCAAGGGCGGCACTTTCCGCGACGAAATGTTCGCCGAATACAAAGCCAACCGGCCGAGCATGCCCGACGACCTGCGCGTGCAGATCGAGCCGCTGCACGCCAGCGTACGCGCCCTGGGCTATCCGCTGCTGTGCGTCGAAGGCGTAGAAGCCGACGACGTGATCGGCACCCTGGCGCGCAGCAGCGCCGCGGCCGGGCGCCCGGTGATCATCTCCACCGGCGACAAGGACATGGCCCAGCTGGTCGACGGCCACATTACGCTGGTCAACACCATGACCGGTACCGTGCTCGACGTCGCTGGCGTGCACGAGAAATTCGGCGTCGGTCCTGAACACATCATCGACTTCCTCGCCCTGATGGGCGACAAGGTCGACAACATCCCAGGCGTGCCGGGCGTGGGTGAAAAGACCGCGGTGGGCCTGCTGACCGGTATCGGTGGCGGCCTGAGCGACCTGTACCAGAATCTCGACAAGGTGCCGACCCTGGCCATTCGCGGCGCCAAGACCCTGCCGGCCAAGCTAGAAGAACACCGCGACGCGGCGTTCCTGTCCTACGAGCTGGCCACCATCAAGATCGACGTGCCACTGGACGTCGAAGTCGATGCGCTGGTGTGCGGCGAGCCTGATCGTGACGCACTACTGGCGCTGTACACCGAGATGGAGTTCAAGAGCTGGGTCGACGAAGTTCAGCGCGATGCCAAGCGCGCCGGCCAGGAAGTGGTGGTCGAAGCGCCGCAGGAAGTGGTCGAGGCCCAGTACGAAACCATCCTCGACCAGGCCCGTTTCGATGCCTGGCTGGAGAAGCTGCGCCAGGCGCCGCTGTTTGCCTTCGACACCGAAACTACCGGCCTCGATGCCCAGCAGGCGCAACTGGTCGGTGTGTCGTTCGCGGTCCAGGCCCATGAAGGCGCTTATGTGCCGCTGACCCACTCCTACATGGGCGTGCCCGAGCAGCTTGACCGCGACAGCGTGCTGCTGGCGCTCAAGCCGCTGCTGGAAGACCCGGGCAAGGTCAAGGTGGCGCAGAACGCCAAGTACGACATGAACATCCTGGCCAACTGCGCCATCGGTGGCGACATTGCCAATGGCATCCAGATGCAGGGCGTGGCCTACGACACCATGCTCGAGTCCTACGTGCTTGACTCCACCGCCACCCGTCACGACATGGACAGCCTGGCGCTCAAGTACCTGAACCACACCACCATCGGCTTTACCGACATCGCCGGCAAAGGTGCCAAGCAACTGACCTTCGATCAGATCAGCCTGGAACAGGCCGGCCCCTATGCCGCCGAAGACGCTGATGTCACCCTGCGCCTGCATCAGACCCTGCAGCAGAAGCTGGCGAGCATTCCAAGCCTGCAGTCGGTACTGACCGACATCGAAATGCCGCTGGTGCCGGTGCTGGCCAAGATCGAGCGCCAGGGTGCGCTGGTCGATGCCAAGCTGCTGGGCGTGCAGAGCATCGAGCTGGGCGAGAAAATGGCCGAGCTGGAGCGCCAGGCCTTCGAAATCGCTGGCGAAGAATTCAACCTCGGTTCGCCCAAGCAGCTTGGTGTGATCCTCTACGACAAGCTCGGCATGCCGGTGCTCAACAAGACCGCCAAGGGCCAGGCTTCCACTGCCGAAGCGGTGCTGGCGGAACTGGCCGACATGGACTTCCCGCTGCCCAAGGTGCTGATGCAGTACCGCTCCCTGAGCAAGCTCAAGAGCACTTACACCGACCGCCTGCCGGAGCAGATCAACCCGCGCACCGGGCGTATCCACACCTCCTACCACCAGGCGGTGGCGGCCACCGGGCGCCTGTCGTCCAGCGACCCGAACCTGCAGAACATCCCGATCCGTACCGCCGAAGGCCGGCGTATTCGCCAGGCCTTCGTCGCTGCGCCGGGCTACAAACTGCTGGCGGCGGACTATTCGCAGATCGAACTGCGGATCATGGCCCACCTGGCCCAGGACGAAGGCCTGCTGCACGCGTTTCGCAACGACCTGGACGTGCACCGCGCTACTGCTGCCGAGGTCTTCGGCGTCGAGCTGGAGCAGGTCACTACTGATCAGCGCCGTAGCGCCAAGGCCATCAACTTCGGCCTGATCTACGGCATGAGCGCCTTTGGCCTGGCCAAGCAGATCGGCGTCGACCGCAAACAGTCCCAAGCCTACATCGATCGTTACTTCGCCCGTTACCCGGGCGTGCTGGCCTACATGGAGCGCACCCGCGCCCAGGCTGCCGAGCAAGGGTATGTCGAAACCCTGTTTGGCCGGCGCCTGTACCTGCCGGAGATCAACGCCAAGAACCCGGCCCTGCGCAAAGGTGCCGAGCGCACGGCGATCAACGCGCCGATGCAGGGCACGGCAGCCGACATCATCAAGCGCGCGATGGTCGCTGTGGATAACTGGCTGAGCGATTCGGGGCTGGATGCCCGGGTGATCCTCCAGGTGCACGACGAATTGGTGCTGGAGGTGCGCGAAGACCTGATCGAGCAAGTGCGCGAGCAAATTCGTCCACACATGAGCGGTGCCGCGCAGTTGGACGTTCCGCTGCTGGTTGAGGTCGGTGTGGGGTCAAATTGGGACGAAGCGCACTAAAAATGCGCTGAAATTCGGGGAAAAGCTGCGGCATATCGTCGCGGCTTTTTAGCTGGCCTGATGCCATTAGCGCCGGAAATTTCCCATCTATCGCAAATAGTTTTTAAACGTCAGGAACTAAACCGGTGAACCGCGACTCAGAGTAACTGAATGGCTGGTGAAGCCCTTCGATGCTCCTATGTTGTGTTAAGTGTTGGCAGATATCTGGACCCCGCCCTAGCGGTCCGGAACTTGGACCCCGAACTTCCCCCTCCCCATACGAAGTCCGGGGTTTTTTTTGCCCGGCGTTTGCCGGGCGGCCCTTATTCTGCGGGCTTGTCCGCCAGTTCCATCCAGCGTGCCAAAACGCCGTAAGCCTCTTCCAGGCCCTGGCGCTTGGGCGCCGAGAACAGCTGGATCGAGACGCTGTCGCCCCAGCCTTTGCGAATTTCCGCCTGCACCTTGAGCAGGGTGTTCTTGGCCGCGCCGAAGGTCAGTTTGTCGGCCTTGGTCAGCAGGATATGCATCGGCATGCCCGAAGCGCGCGACCAGTCGAGCATCATCATGTCGAAGTCGGTCATCGGATGGCGCACGTCCATCATCAAGATCAAGCCCTTCAAGGCCTCGCGGCTGCCCAGGTAGGCCTCCAGGTGGCGCTGCCAGTGCTGCTTGAGCGGGATCGGCACCTTGGCATAACCGTAGCCCGGCAAGTCGACCAAACGCCGTTCATCGTCCAGACTGAAGAAGTTCAACAGCTGGGTGCGCCCCGGGGTTTTCGAGGTGCGCGCCAGGCTGGCGTGGGTCAGGGTGTTCAGGGCACTGGACTTGCCAGCGTTGGAGCGGCCGGCAAAGGCCACTTCATAGCCCTGGTCGGGCGGACACTGGTCGACCTTGGCAGCACTGATGGCGAATTTGGCCTGTTGGCAGAGGCCGAGGATGGGGTTTTTGACTTGCATGGGATATCCGGTGTGGGCGTTGCCAGAGGCGGGCTCGGCAAGCGGTGTCGTTTCCGTTTCAGTAACGGGAGTATATAATGCCCCAGATTTTGTGTGCGCATTATCCCAGCGTAGGAGGATGTGCACGGGGGCATCGGATTCAAGCTTGCGCATTAGAACGCAGTGCAGCCCCCAACCCTGAAAGGTCGTTCGCATGACGAAATGGCTGCTTGTTGTCGGTGTCTTGATACCGTTATTCAGCGCTCAGGCTACACAGGATCCCGAGGCGTTGTACAACCGCACGTGTGCGGCTTGTCACGCCGGGCAGCTGCCACAGGCACCGAAAGCGGGTGATCGTGCGGCTTGGGAGCCAAGACTGGCGAAGGGTATGGAGATACTGGTGGTGCATGTCACCCAGGGTTTCAAGGCTATGCCAATGCGTGGATTGTGCATGGACTGCAGTGCCGAGGACTACCAGGCGATCATCCAGTGGATGAGCCGGAGTCCCGATACATAACTCTTTCACCCTTAGCCGTAGTTGGATTAGCTGATGAACAAACTACTCGTGAGTCTGCTGTTGACCTTGGGCATCACCGGTGCAGCCAATGCCGCAGAGCCTATCAAAGGGGATGCCGCTGCTGGTCAGGCCAAAACTGCTGTATGTGGCGCTTGTCACAATCCGGACGGCAATAGCCTGGCGCCGAACTTCCCGAAACTTGCAGGCCAGGGTGAGAAGTACCTGGAAAAACAATTGCACGACATCAAGTCGGGCAAGCGCACCGTGCTGGAAATGACCGGCATGCTGGCCGCCTTCAGCGACCAGGACCTGGCCGACATCGCCGCCTACTTCTCCAGCCAGAAAGGCAGCGTTGGCGCGGCTGATCCGAAGCTGGTCGAGCGCGGTCGCGCGCTGTTCAATGGCGGCGACGTCGAAAAAGGCCTGCCGGCCTGCACCGGCTGCCATTCGCCTAACGGCGCAGGCATCGCCCTGGCCGGTTTCCCGCACCTGGGTGGCCAGCACTCCAGCTACGTAGCCAAGCAGCTGACCGACTTCCGCGAAGGCAACCGCACCAACGATGGCGATGCCACGACCATGCGCACCATTGCCGCCAAGCTGAGCAACAAGGACATCGAAGCACTGTCCAGCTACATCCAGGGTCTGCATTGATCCGTGCTTTAACGCTGGGTTAATACTGCGGCGCAAAGATGAAAAGGGTGGCTTCGGCCGCCCTTTTTTGTGCCCGCTGCCGTTACACTAACGAACTCGGGCCAGCCTCGGCCTGTCCTACGACCGGTCGCGCCAAGGCGACTCAATAGACTGCTCAGGAGTAAAGCATGCGTAATCTGATTCTCGGCGCCGCGCTGGTCACCGCCAGCCTCTTCGGCATGACTGCCCTGGCCGCCGAACCGGTAGCCTTCGACCAGTATACCGAGCTGAGCAACCCGGTTCCGGTGTCGGTCCCTGGCAAAATCGAGGTGGTCGAGCTGTTCTGGTATGGCTGCCCGCACTGCTACAGCTTCGAGCCAGTGGTCAACCCGTGGGTCGAGAAGCTGCCGAAAGACGTCAACTTCAAGCGCATTCCGGCCATGTTCGGCGGCCCTTGGGATGCTCACGGGCAGATGTTCCTGACTCTCGAAGCCATGGGTGTCGAACACAAGGTTCATGCTGCCGTGTTCGAGGCGATCCAGGTTCAGCGCAAGCGCCTGACCAAGCCGGAAGAGATGGCTGACTTCCTCGAAACCCAAGGCGTTGATCGCGCCAAGTTCCTCGCCACCTTCAACTCTTTTGCCATCAAGGGCCAGGTGAAGCAGGCCAAGGACCTGGCGAAGAAGTACGGGATCACCGGCGTTCCGAGCATGGTCGTCAACGGCAAGTATCGCTTTGACCTGGGCAGCGCCAAGGGACCGGAAGGCGTGCTGAACGTTGCTGACTACCTCATCGACAAGGAGCGCGCCGCTAAGTAAGCGGCGCCAGCCATGCGCCGCTGGAGAACCGAGCGAGGCGTTGGCCTGTGTGATCCGCAGGTCAATCAACATCACCTGCAGGCTAACGGCCTGCCAGAGGACGGCCGGCTGCGGCTGCTCAGTTTCAACATCCAGGTCGGCATCAGCACCGAGCGTTACCGCCATTACCTGACCCGTGGCTGGCAGCATCTGCTGCCGCACACCGGGCGGGCCGGCAACCTGCAAAAGATCGGCGACCTGCTCGCCGACTTCGACCTGGTTGCCCTGCAAGAGGCCGATGGCGGCAGCCTGCGCTCAGGCTACGTCAATCAGGTCGAGCACCTGGCCCAGCTCGGCGCCTTCCCTTACTGGTACCAGCAGCTCAACCGCAACCTCGGACGCCTGGCCCAGCACAGCAACGGTGTGCTCAGCCGCCTGAAGCCGCAACTGCTTGAAGACCACCCGCTACCCGGCCCGGCTGGCCGCGGGGCGATCCTGGTGCGTTTCGGCGAGGGTGAAGACGCCCTGGTGGTGGTAATGATGCACCTGGCCCTGGGGTCCAAGACCCGCGCCCGGCAGCTTGCCTACATTCGCGAACTGATCGGCGGCTACCGCCATCAGGTTTTGATGGGCGACATGAACACCCATGCCACCGACCTGCTAGAGCACTCGCCGCTGCGCGACCTGGGCCTGATCGCGCCCCAGGTTCAAGCCACCTTCCCCAGTTGGCGGCCGCAACGCTGCCTTGATCATATTCTGCTCAGCCCGAGCCTGACCCTGGAGCGGGTCGAGGTTCTGGCCCAGCCTATTTCCGATCATCTACCGGTCGCGGTTGAGATTCGTTTGCCTGATGCCCTTGCTGTGGATACGCTGCCCGCTTTGAGCTAATTGCCATTACCCTCTGCGGACCCAGGCATGACCGACGAAGCCCAGCGCTGGAAAGAAAAATACCTCAAGAGTATCGAACAGCAAGAGAAGCTGGAGCGCCGTTGGGAGGCTCGTCTCGACCTGTTGCGCCGTGGCCTTGTGCGCAGCACGCTGGCCGCCGAAGGCAGTGACCGCGCGGTGGACCAGTGCATGAAGGAAATGCGCGAGGTGATCCGCACCGACAACATGGACGCCGCCCTCGCCGGCTTGATCCCGCGCCTGGAAAAGGCCGTGCTCGATTCCGAGCAGCGCCGGGAAACCCGAATCGCCCAGGTCACCACCGCCCTCACCTCACTGGTCAGCCAACTGCAAACCCTGCCCTTGCCCAGCGACGTCAGCCGGCCGCTGAAAAAGTTCGCCAAGCAGGTCGAGGCCCGCGCCAGCCAGTCGCGCGAGATGCCCCTGCTGCTGGGAGAGTTGAGCGGCTTGCAGGGCCAGGCGCTGTCGGCGCTGGAGCGGCCTGAAGAAGCGCAACGCCCGGGTTTGTTGCAGCGCCTGTTCGGTAATCGCGACGGCGAGCCGGAAGAAGCCCTGCAACCGGCTCTCGCCGTTGCGGTACCGGCGGCAACTGAGGTCAGAGAACAGCCCGTGGCCGTGGCGCCCGAACCCGCCGCTGTCGATGTTGATGAGCTGCAGCCCTTGCCGGTTGCTGCAGAGGTCGTTGCCGAGGCGTATGAGTCTGCAGCCGTGGAGCCCCAAGCCAGCGCGCAGCCGCAGTTTGAAGGTACATCCGAGCCTGAGCCGGTTGCCGAGCTGCCAATCGAGCCAGCAGCTGAAGTTGAACTGCCAGCGCTACCCGAGCCGGTCACACTGGACTCCGAGCAGGATGTACTGGCCTTGCTCGAGCACAGCCCGGACGAGCCGCAGGCTGACCTGGCAGAAGCAGAGCCGGTAGATGACGAAGAGGCCCAGTTCGCCCTGCCCGACGGCACCGAGCCCACCTATAGCTCGGTCGCGGCGCATATCGAAGACACCCTGCTCGGCCTGCTCGACGACCTGACCCTGCCCGAACGCCACAAGGCCCAGGCGCAGTCAATGCGCGAGCGCCTGGAGCACGGCCTGAACTGGTACGAGCTGCTGCCGGTGCTGGATGACCTGGCGGTGCTGATGCTGGCAATCAACGACAGCGGCCAGCACGAGTTTGAAGCCTACCTGCAGCAACTCAACGAGCGCCTGGAGTCGTTCCAGAGCCACCTGCACGAAGCCAGCGCAGGCCACGCCGACAACACCTCGGCAGCCCGCGACCTCGACAGCCAGCTGCGCGAGCAGGTCGATGGCCTGCAAAGCAGCGTACAGGGAGCGGCCGACCTGGGCAGCCTCAAGCACATCCTGGAAAACCGCCTCGAAGGCTTGCTCGGCACCATGGACGAGCACCAGCAGCAGCGTGACCAGCGCGAGCAGGACATGGCCAGCCGTCTGCAAGGCCTGGCCGAGCGGGTGGCGAGCATGGAGCAGGAAGCCCTGGGCTACCGCGAGCACCTTGAAGAGCAGCGCCAGAAAGCCCTGATTGATCCGCTCACCGGGCTGCCCAACCGCGCCGCCTGGTCGGAACGGGTCGATCAGGAAGTACTGCAATGGCAGGAAAGCGGCGGCCATCTGTTGATGGCGATCCTCGACCTCGACCATTTCAAGCGTATCAACGACAGCTATGGCCACCTGGCCGGTGACAAGGTTTTGAAAATTGTCGCCAGCGTGCTGCGCAAGCGCCTGCGCAGCCAGGATTTCATCGCCCGCTTTGGTGGTGAGGAGTTTGTTTTGCTGATCCCGCAAACCTCGCTGCCAGCTGGCTGTCAGCTGGCGGAGGCTCTGCGGGCAGCCATCGAAGCCTGCCCATTCCACTTCAAGGGCGAGCGGGTGACCATTACCCTGTCCATAGGCATCAGCGCGTTTCGCAGCGGTGAGCGCAGCGAGGTGGTGCTCAAGCGGGCAGACGAAGCGCTGTACCGGGCGAAACATCTTGGTCGAAATCGCGTCGAACAGGGCTGAGTGGCAAGGGCGAGGATACGTTAAGCTTACGCTTTGCAGACTCTCATCACAGTGCCCTCTTCATGAAAGCGTTTTTCACCGCCCTCCTGCTGCTGACGCTGGCAGGTTGCACCAGCGGTTTGCGGATCGACCGCAGCCATACTTCGGTCAACCAGGACGAACGCATCCAGTTCGTCGTCCTGCATTACACCAATGCTTCGCTGGAGCGTTCGCTGAACTTGCTCACCCACGGCGAAGTCAGCAGCCACTACCTGATCGGCGACTCGCCGGCCACTGTCTACCAGCTGGTGGACGAGAGCCGCCGGGCCTGGCACGCCGGTGACAGCCAGTGGGATGGCCGCACCTGGCTCAATTCCACCTCGATCGGCATCGAGATCGTCAACCCCGGCTATACCGACACGCCGACCGGGCGGGTCTGGCACCCGTACACCGAGGCGCAGGTCCAGGCGCTGATCGTCCTGCTCAAGGACATCGTCAAGCGCAACAACATCAAGCCGCGCTACATCATCGGCCACAGCGACATCGCCCCGCTGCGCAAGCTCGACCCGGGGCCGATGTTCCCCTGGAAGCGCCTGGCGGACGCAGGCCTTGGGGTCTGGCCGAATGCCCAGGCCGTGGCCCAGCAGCAGGCGTACTTCAGCGTCAATCCACCGAGCATCAGCTGGTATCAGCAGCAGTTGAAGCGCTTCGGCTACGCCATCGAGCAAACCGGCGAGAATGATGTCAGCACCAAGCACGTGCTGGCAGCCTTCCAGATGCGCTTTCGCCCGCAGCGTTTCGATGGCGTGCCGGATGCCCAGACGGCGGCCATGTTGCAGGTGCTCAACAGCCGTCGTTGAGCCCCCACCGCCCAACGGGCAGGCTGACTTGACTGGCAGTTGCTATACCTCTTGGTATTCAACTGGATAATTATTGATGTCAGCTGCCCTCTCGGTGTTGCGCCATTTGCTCTATCGTCCCTGGTTACTGGCCACACTCGCGGCTACGGCCAGCGCGATCCTGCTGCTCATGGCCAGCGTCGGTGTGGCCATGCACCAGATGCAGCAAAGCGAAATCGAGCAGATGAACGCCAAGGGCGAGCGCTTTCTGGTGCGCCTGGAGCAGATCTTCGGTCAGCTGCGCGAAGGCGTCGATCAATTGCAGTCGCAACCCGTGCGCGGGTGCGATGCCAGCATGCTGACGGCTTTGCAGCAGGTCGCCTTCAATTATCGCTTCGTCTACGAAGCCGCTTACGTCGATGGTAATGTTGCCTGTTCCAACCGGGTTGGCGAGCGCACCATCAACCCGCTGCGGCCTGCGGATATCCAGGGCCCGACCTATAGCTACTGGCTTAACACTACCACCGAGCCGGATGACAACCTGGCGGCGCTGATGCTGGGCCGGGGCAAGTTCCTGGTCGCCACCTCTCGCGGGCACATCACCGACGTGGTTGACCTGCCGCCCGAAGGCAGCCTGCTGGTGGTGCTCGACAACGGCACACGGGCGGTACCGGTGCTGGGCCCGCCGCAGGTCTGGCCGCCGTCCGCCGATTGGCCGCCGGCCTCAAGTGGTTCGCTGCTGGAGCTCCCGGATCGGCTGATCTACCGCATGCCGACCAAGTCACCGGACTATCAACTGGTGCTGATCGCGCCCAGGGCCAGCATGCCGCTGAAGATGAACGGCATTCTCTGGCTGTTGTTCCCCGGTAGCCTGGTACTGGCCTGGTGCATTGGCTGGCTGGTGTTACAGCTGATTCGCCAACGTCGCTCGATGAGTTCGGAGCTGCAGGGCGCGCTGCGCCGGGGCGAATTGCAGGTGCTTTACCAGCCTATTTTCGAGCTCAACAGCCGCCGCTGTGTCGGAGCCGAAGCACTGGTGCGCTGGCGTCGCTCGGATGGCACGCTAACCAGCCCGGACCTGTTCATCCCGTTGGCGGAGAACACCGGGCAGATCCGCCAGATCACCGATTTCGTCCTGCAGCGGGTGCTCGAGCAACTCGGCCAGTTGCTGCGCGCCAACCGCCAGCTGTACATCTCGGTCAACCTTGCCGCTTGCGATGTGATGGTGCCGAGAATCGGCCGGGTGGCGGCACGCCTGCTGGCCATGCACCACGTGGCGGCCAGCCAGATTGCCTTCGAGGTTACCGAGCGTGGGTTGATCGATGTGGTGGTGGCCCGGGACAACCTGCAGGCCTTGCGGGCCGTCGGGCACCAGGTGTTGATCGATGATTTTGGTACCGGCTATTGCAGCCTGGCCTACCTGCAAACCTTGCCGGTCGACTGCCTGAAGATCGACAAGGCCTTTATCGATGCCCTGGGCCATGACGCAGCGAGCAGCGGCGTGGCCCCGCATATCATCCGCATGGCCCATGCCCTGCAGCTACGGGTAATTGCCGAAGGCATCGAGTACGAAGACCAGGCCCTGCTGCTCAATAGCGAAGGGGTCAATTATGGCCAGGGCTGGTTGTTCGCCCATCCGCTCAATGCACGCCAGTTCATCGAGCTGATCACCCGCGGCCGGCGGCTCGGGCCCCGGCGCATCGACGACGAAGCCTGAGCCGCAGGCGATTCAGACTGGCAAGGCCATATAGAACTGAGTGCCTTGCCCGGGCCGCGAGTACACACCCATGCGCCCGCCGTGCAACTGGACAATCTCCTTGCACAGCGCCAGGCCCAGGCCGGCACCGCCCTTTTTGCGTCCGACCTGGACGAAAGGTTCGAAGATTCTGCCCTGCTGGCCGTAGGCAATGCCCTCGCCGTTGTCTTCGATGCTGATAATCACCCGCTCGGCGTGGCGGCGTGCATGCAAGCGGATGCGCCCGGCGGTTGGCGTATGGCGCACGGCGTTGTCGAGCAGGTTGTCCATGACCCGGTCCAATTGCGCCGGATCGGCCTGGATACGCGGTAGCGGCGCAGTCAGCTCGACCTGCAGCTCGATCTGTTTGTCGTTGGCCGCGGCGGCAAAGCGTTCGCAGGCCCGGCCGAGCAGTTCGTCGATGGCGCAGGGGGTCAGGTCGAGTTTTTGCAGGCCGCTCTGGTAACGAGAGAAGTTCAGCAGGTCGTTGATCAGCTGGTTCAGGCGCTGCATCTCTTCGCCGATGGTGTCGGACAGATCGGCTTCCCGCGAGCCGGGGGCAAACTTCAGGCGTTCGCGCAGCAGGCCGAAGGCCATGTGCATGCCGGTCACTGGCGTGCGCAGTTCATGAGACGCGCGCAGGACGAACTCGCTGCGTACCCGTTCGAAGGCACGTTGCTCGGTGACATCGTGCAGCACCATCACCGCGCCGAGGATTTGCCCTTGTGGGTGGCATACCGGCGTCAGGCTGTAGGAAAGCAGCCGGGTTTCTTCATCTATTTCCAGGCTGAGGTCGTCAGGCACGCGGTCGAGGGTGCCGCCGCGCAGTACCAGGCGCAGTTGCTCGTCCAGCTCCGGGCGTTGCAGGGCATCGCCAAGGCCTGTGCCCAGACGCGCATCTTCCCAGCCCAGTTGGCGCTGGGCGACCGGGTTGAGATGCTCCAGATGACCCTGGCGATCGATGATCAGCAGGCCGTCGTCGATACTGTCGAGCACCGCCTGCAAGCGCTGCTGGCCGGCCAGCACTTCGTCGATGTTGGTTGCCTGATGCTTGCGCAAAGCCTCGGCCATCAGGCCAAAGCGGCGGGTCAGCTGGTTCAGCTCCAGGGCGTGGGACACCGGCAGGGTGACCTCGAAGTTACCTTGGCCGATCTGGTCGGCCGCCTTGGCCAATGCTTCGATCGGCTGGCCGACCCGGCGGGCGATACCATGGGCGGTGACAAAACCGAGAATCAATACTGTCAGGCCCACCAGGCCGAGCAAACCGCCAATCAGCAGGGCGCGGTCATGGGCTTTCTGCTCGCTTTCATTAATGTGCTGCAAAGCGCGCTTGTGCGATTCGACCAGGTCGCTGCGCAACAGGTTGAAGGCATGGCCCAGGGGCTGGTCGGCGCCCAGGCTTTTCGAGGTGGCAGCGCTGTTGCGGTAAGCCTGCAAAAAGGCCTGGTAGTCGAGGTTGGCCTTGGCAAAACCCTGGTCGCCCGGGCTTTCGTCGTCATGGTTGATGCCTTCGTCCAGTAGTTGCTGGAACTGGCGTTGCAAGGTTTCGAGGGCCGGCTTGTCCGGGGCGTCATCCAGCAGCAGGGTCAACTGCTCGCCCAGGTTCTGCCGCAGCTTCAGGCCCAGGTCGAGGGTTACCGAGTTTTCCCGCACCAGCGCCTGTTGCGCGCTGGCCATCTGCAGCACGCTGACCAGGCCCAGCAGCAAGCCGAACAGGGCGACGGTGATCAGCGCCGAAATGCTGAGGAAAAGCCGCGTGCGCAGCTTCATCGCCAGTTTCATAAGTTGTACTGCTTGCGCTTGCGGTACAGGGTCGAGGCGTCGATTCCGAGAGTCTTGGCGGCCTGGTCGAGGGTTTCGCTGGTGGCCAGTACCGCACCGATATGGGCGCGTTCCAGTTCATCCAGGCTCAGTGCCGCGCCAATGCGCGGGGCATTGCTGGCCGGTTGTTCGGCCATGCCCAGGTGGCTGATTTCGACGCGCTCCTGGGCACAGATGATGCTCGCCCGCTCGACCACGTTGCGCAGTTCGCGGATGTTGCCCGGCCAGCGGTAGTTGAGCAGCGCGGCGCGGGCCTCGTCGCTGAAGGCGCGGGCCGGGCGCGAGTATTCCTTGACGAAGCGGGCAAGGAAGCGATCGGCCAGGGTGAGGATATCTTCACTGCGCTCGCGCAGGGGCGGCAGGTGCAGGGTGATGACGTTCAGGCGGTACAGCAGGTCTTCGCGAAAGCGCCCTTCGCGGACCATGTCCTCGAGGTTGAGGTTGGTCGCGGCGAGAATTCGCACGTCGGCGCGGCGGGTCACCGGGTCGCCGACGCGCTCGTATTCCTTGTCCTGGATAAAGCGCAGCAGCTTGGGCTGCAGGGTCAGCGGGAAATCGCCGATTTCATCGAGGAACAAGGTCCCGCCGTCAGCCTGGTTGACCCGCCCCAGGGTGCTTTCGCTGGCACCGGTAAAGGCCCCGCGGCTGTGGCCGAACAGCTCGCTTTCCATCAGCTCGGCCGTCAGCGACGGGCAGTTGATGGTCACGCAGGCCTTGCGCGCGCGTTTGCTCCAGCCGTGAATGGCGCGGGCCAGTTCGCCTTTACCGGTGCCGGACTCACCAAGAATGAGGATGTTGGCGTCGGTGGTGGCAACCTGGCGAGCGGTTTCCAGCACCACCATCATGGCCGGGCTGTGTGAGTCGAGGCCGTCCTTGGGCTTACGCACTTCGCCTTCCAGCGCTTCGAGGCGCGCCGACAACTGACGGACTTCCAGTTGCTTGGCCGTGGCCAGGCGCAACTGGTCCGGGCTGCAGGGCTTGACCAGGTAATCGGCGGCGCCGGCCTGGATCGCATCCACCGCCGTGTCGACCGCCGAATGCGCGGTGACGATCACCACGCGCATCCATGGCGCCTGGATACGCATCTGCGCCAAAACATCCAGGCCGTTGTCTTCGCCCAGGCGCAGGTCGAGGAAACACAAGTCGAAGACTTGCCGTTGCAGCAGGGTTTCGGCCTGCGCCGCGCTGTTGGCGGTGGCAACGCTGTAGCCTTCATCTTCAAGACAGTAACGAAAGGTTCGCAGGATGGCGGACTCATCGTCGACCAGCAGAATACGGCCTTGATGTTCCTGGGCTGACTCCATTTCCTACGCTCCTTTGAGAATGATCTAGGTTAGTGTCGGAAAAATCGGGCAAGTTGCATGGTTCATTCTGATTCATTCCGTTGCCTGCATGGTAGCCGTTCGCCCAACACTTATCTAACTCACTGAAAAATCAGCAGTTGTTTATCCGCAAGGAACTGGCACGAGTACTGCGAAGACAAAAGACTCTGAGCCCTCGGAGGTTTTCTCATGTTCGCGCCCTATCCGTTGGCAGTCGCCACTGCCCTGTTCCTGCTGCTGCCGATGGCCAGCAGCGCCGCCGAATCACCGGCTTCCAGCGTGCAGCAGGCGCGCCAGGAAGGCGCCTTGCAAACCGCCCTGGCGCTCAACCGCTTGCTCAACCCATACAAGATCGAGGTCAGGGTCGAGGGCAGTACGGCGCATTTGCGCGGCGAGGTTGAGAACCAGGTCGAGCGCCAGCTGGCCGAAGCCGTTGCTCTGGCCACCCGCGGCATCGAAGCGGTGCAGAACGACCTCAAGGTCAATGCCGAACTGGTCGAGCAACCTTTGGAGCGGCGCGCCTATGCCCAGCGCCTGGAAGACGCGACCCTCGCCTCGATCATTCGCGCGCGTCTGCTGTGGAGCACCCACACCCAGGCAGCACCTATAGAAGTCGACAGCCGTGAGGGCGTGGTGACCCTGCGCGGCCAGGTCAGTAGCGCCGAAGCCAAAGAGCTGGCGGGGGTACTGGCCAGCTCCACCGAGGGCGTTTACCTGGTCAACAACCTCATCAGCCTGAGTGCGGCCGATCTGGCCAGGCAGCGTGAAGAGCGCCAGCAGCAGGTGACCGAGCCGCAGCTCAGCGACGCCTGGATCAATGCCAAGGTGCAGACCAGCTTCATGTACAGCCGCAACCTCGATGGCCCGAACATCAAAGTGGCGACCCAGGATGGCGTGGTGCGGTTGTCCGGCGAGGTGGTCAGCAGCGAACAGAAGACCATCGCCATCGAGGTCGCCCGGCAGATTCGCGGCGTGCGCGGGGTGGATGCCGACATGCTCAAGGTAGCAACCAAGGTGCAGGGCTGATCATGCAAAACGCACGAACGCTTGAGCCCGATCGTGCAGGATACGTTTTAGGCTGAACCGATGTGTGTACATAACTTGTTGATTTATAAGGATAAAAAATAGCTCCAAAGGCTGGCATGCAGGCTGCAATGACTACATCAAGTCAACAATAAAAGCAGCAGGAGGAGCACGGCATGAACCGCCAAACCGCCACCCTAGTGCAGGTTTCTTCGCTTCAGCTGCGCCAGGGTCTGTTTTTCAGCCTGGCGCTGCTGCTGACCCTGATTGCCGGCCAGCTCTACAACAGCTGGGAAACCGCGCGCAGTGCCGAGCAGCTGGCTGCCCAGGCCGCGCTGGTGGCGCAGGTTCAGGCACAACGCCCGGTAGCTGCGCTGCAGGCCAGGGTCGCACTGTCTACGCCGGTGACCACTCCTGCCGTTGTCGACACTGCTGCACCACGTGATCGCTGGGTGTTTTAACCGAGCACCCAAGGACCTCTTCCAAAAACGGTAAGGAGAATCACCATGTTGAGTTGGGCCATCACCTTCCTGATTATCGCCATTGTCGCTGCCGTGCTGGGCTTCGGTGGTATCGCCGGCGCCGCTACCGGTATCGCGAAGATTCTGTTCATTATCTTCCTGGTGCTGTTCGTGGTGTCCTTCTTCTTTGGTCGCCGCGGTAGGGGCTGAGTATGAGCACAACGCTAGGCAGAGCCCTGGTTGCCGCCCTGATCATGGGCGGCAGCGCAGCGGCAATGGCGGCCAATGACGGCCAGGTCCGGGCCAACCAGATTCTTGGCTCGGACCCCGAATACCGGGAAACCTGGCAGGACGTGGTCAAAAACGAAGAACGCTTGCCCGAATGGGTCCTCAACCTGAGTGGTACTTCCGAGCAACAGATGTCGGCGGTTGAGGAAGATGGCGACAAGTATCTGGTCGGACCGTTGTGCGAATCCGAGCAGAAGTGCCTGAACAAGCGTCTGATTGTCGCCTTCAGTTGGGACAAGGACGAAGCCTACGGAATGCTGGTAGAAGTGCCCGAAGGCCTGCCGTCCGACAAGTCGCCCACACGCCACGCCGACTACCGTTGGCTGGGCAAGCCGGACGAAGGCATGCAGGCCCTGCTCAAGGAGCAGCTCAAACGTGATCCGAACTGGTACTGAGGTGTTGCTCACACTTCTGTACATATATAGAAGCTGAACCTTTTTTCATTTCAGGCTTCTATGCTGCGCCGCCCGAGGAAGGCAGGCGCATGACCAGGGGGCCGGGCTGCTCTGATTGTTTCAGGATCGGAGGGGCCTAGGGGTACAGGGAGTACCTCCGATGAGGGCCGGGTCAGGTGAAGCGGTAGCGGAAGTTGCGGGTCGGACAACTGCCTTCAGGCAGAGGTGTCCGACCGGACTTCCGTAGCGCTCTTTACGGCGATCGCTTTTTCCCCCGCAACAAATTCGTTTTTCCTACCGAAGCTGTCGACGCATATTTTTGCCCGACCGTACATCGATATTTTTTCGCCCCGCC
Source organism: Pseudomonas sp. B21-009 (assembly GCF_024749345.1). Taxonomy (NCBI): domain Bacteria; kingdom Pseudomonadati; phylum Pseudomonadota; class Gammaproteobacteria; order Pseudomonadales; family Pseudomonadaceae; genus Pseudomonas; species Pseudomonas sp. B21-009. Next base: position 88,372 of record NZ_CP087199.1, read on the forward strand.
GTCCTGGCAAAGTCGCTGCGATTTCACCCATTCGGATTGTCGAACAACGCCCTTTGTCACTCGGGCGCATACCTCTATATCGGCCGGATTATGGCGCTTTGGCCATCGTCGGATTTCCGAACGGTAGGCGAATAACCCATTGTGACGTACGTTTTGGCCGATAAACCTCATGCCGATTCGGCATGGGGTAGTCGTTTACGGCATTAGACGGAGCCCCCCCACGTGGGAATAGTTGCGCCTTTTTTCGCTGGCCTGAGCGTTCCTACGCTCGCTTGCGGTGACCTTTTACGGTGCCATCGGTAGATAACAAGAAACGATACGGATTGCTGGCAACAGCTCTGGGTCGAGGTTATCAGCCTGGTGGCCGTTTCCACTTGAAGAAAAGGTAACGACATGAAGAAGGCAAAGCTAAGCCTCGCCTGGCAGATCCTCATCGGTCTGGTACTGGGGATTGCAATCGGCGCTTTACTGAACCATTTCAGTGCAGAAAAGGCATGGTGGATCAGTAACGTCCTGCAACCTGCCGGTGACATCTTCATTCGCCTGATCAAGATGATCGTCATCCCGATCGTGATTTCGTCGCTGATCGTGGGTATCGCCGGGGTTGGCGATGCGAAAAAACTCGGCAGTATCGGCCTCAAGACCATTATCTACTTCGAGGTGGTGACTACCATCGCCATCGTCGTCGGCCTGGTCCTGGCCAACCTGTTCCACCCGGGCGCCGGCATCGACATGAGCACCCTGGGTACCGTCGATATCTCCAAGTACCAGGCCACGGCGGCCGAGGTTCAGCATGAGCATGCGTTCATCGAAACCATCCTCAACCTGATCCCGTCGAACATCTTCGCAGCGCTGATGCGCGGTGAGATGCTGCCGATCATCTTCTTCTCGGTGCTGTTCGGCCTGGGCCTGTCGAGCCTGCAGGCAGACATCCGCGACCCGCTGGTGAAAACCTTCCAGGGCGTCTCCGAAGCCATGTTCAAGGTCACTCACATGATCATGAACTACGCGCCAATCGGTGTGTTCGCGCTGATCGCGGTGACCGTCGCCAACTTCGGCTTCGCCTCGCTGCTGCCGCTGGCCAAGCTGGTGCTGCTGGTGTACTTCGCCATCGCCTTCTTCGCCTTCATGGTCCTTGGCCTGATCGCCCGCCTGTTCGGCTTCTCGGTGATCAAGCTGATGCGCATCTTCAAGGACGAACTGGTCCTGGCCTACTCCACCGCCAGCTCCGAGACCGTGCTGCCGCGCGTGATCGAGAAGATGGAAGCCTACGGTGCGCCGAAAGCCATCTGCAGCTTCGTGGTACCGACCGGCTACTCGTTCAACCTTGACGGTTCGACTCTGTACCAGAGCATCGCGGCGATCTTCATCGCCCAGCTGTACGGCATTGACCTGTCGCTGAGCCAGCAGCTGCTGCTGGTGCTGACCCTGATGGTCACCTCCAAAGGCATCGCCGGTGTACCGGGCGTGTCCTTCGTGGTCCTGCTGGCCACCCTGGGCAGCGTCGGTATCCCGCTGGAAGGCCTGGCCTTCATCGCCGGTGTCGACCGCATCATGGACATGGCCCGTACTGCCCTGAACGTAATCGGCAACGCCCTGGCGGTTCTGGTTATCGCTCGTTGGGAAGGCATGTACGACGATGCCAAGGGCCAGCGCTACTGGAACTCGCTGCCGCACTGGCGCAGCAAGGAAGCCGTACCGGCTGGCAAAACTGCCAGCAAGTAAGCGCTAACCTGGCTGTACGAAAAGCCCCGACCTGGTCGGGGCTTTTTTGTTGGCTACATCGGGAGTAACTCGACGTTTATGGCGCGAAGCCAACCCGGCCCGCTATCATTTGCGCCATCTTTGGGGGGAACAACGGATGCTCAACGGCCTTTGGCTTGGTTTTTTCATTGTCGCGGCCATTTCGGCCATGGCCCAATGGCTGGTGGGCGGTAACGCCGGGATCTTCGCGGCAATGGTCGAAAGCATCTTTGCCATGGCCAAGCTTTCGGTCGAGGTCATGGTCCTGCTGTTCGGCACCCTGACGCTGTGGCTGGGCTTTTTGAAGATTGCCGAAAAAGCCGGCATCGTCGAATGGCTGGCCAAGGTCCTCGGCCCGCTGTTTGCCCGGTTGATGCCGGAAGTCCCGCCCGGTCACCCGGCCCTGGGCCTGATCACCCTCAACTTCGCCGCCAACGGCCTGGGCCTGGACAACGCCGCCACGCCTATCGGCCTCAAGGCCATGCGTGCGCTGCAGGAGCTCAACCCCAGCTCGACCACGGCCAGCAACGCGCAGATCCTCTTTCTGGTGCTCAACGCCTCGTCGCTGACCCTGCTGCCGGTGACCATCTTCATGTACCGCGCCCAGCAGGGGGCGATGGACCCGACCCTGGTGTTCCTGCCGATCCTGCTCGCCACTAGCGCCTCGACCCTGGTCGGCCTGCTGTCGGTGGCGGTAATGCAGCGCCTGCGCCTGTGGGACCCGGTGGTGCTGGCGTACCTGATTCCCGGTGCGTTGCTGCTGGGCGGTTTCATGGCGTTTCTCGGCACCCTGTCGGCTACCGCGCTGGCGGGGCTGTCGTCGATTCTCGGCAACCTGACCCTGTTCGGCCTGATCATCCTGTTTTTGGTGGTCGGCGCGCTGAAGCGGGTGAAGGTCTATGAAACCTTCGTGGAAGGCGCCAAGGAGGGCTTTGACGTCGCCAAAAGCCTGTTGCCCTACCTGGTTGCCATGCTCTGCGCCGTCGGCGTGCTGCGCGCCTCAGGGGCGCTGGAGCTGGCTCTGGATGGTATCCGTCATGCAGTCGCGTGGCTGGGCTGGGACACGCGCTTTGTCGAGGGCCTGCCCACCGCGTTGGTCAAGCCGTTCTCCGGCAGTGCGGCGCGGGCAATGCTGATCGAAACCATGCAGACCCACGGCGTCGACAGCTTCCCGGCCCTGGTGGCAGCGACCATCCAGGGCAGCACCGAAACCACTTTCTATGTGCTGGCGGTGTATTTTGGCGCCGTCGGCATCCAGCGCGCCCGCCATGCGGTGGGTTGTGCGCTGCTGGCCGAGCTGTCCGGGGTGATCGCGGCGATCTTCGTCTGCTACTGGTTCTTCGCCTGAAGCTGAGCGGCCTGGTTTACCGTCCAGTCGACCAGTTGTTTCATCAACTGGTCGCTGGCTGAGCCGAAGCCGCTGACTACCGCGGCTACCTGCTTGTCGCTCAACGGCTGGCGTACTTCGAAGCGCTGGCTGGCAAGGATGCGCTGGCTACGGCCCTGCACCAGGCGGGCGTCGTAGCGGATCACCACAGCCAGGCCGCCGGCGCTGTACTCGCTCTGGAAGGCCTGCAGTTCGCCGGCAATTTCATAATCGCTTTGCAGGTTGCTGTCGTCGGCGCTCAGGCGCTGCACGCGGCCGTCACGCTGGAAGGCATCGAGCATGCGGTTGCGTAGCAACGTCGGCGCCGGGTCGCTCCAGCGCGCGCCCTTGTAGCTGCTGATCAGGTTGCCCTGCGGCACCACGGCGATGCGCGGGCTGTTCAGGGCATCACTGGCGATTGGCTTGTTGATCCGCAGCGACCACGGCGCGCTTTGTGTCAGCGAGCGGGTGCTTTGCGCCGAAGGCAGGCGATAAACATCGGCAGGCTCGGCCTGCGGCAGGATCGAGCAGGCGCTGCCCAGGCTCAGTGCAGTGGCCAGGGCCAGGTAGCGACAGGTACGGCTCATGGCTCGAACTCCTTGTTTTTGTCACGGCCCAGCAGGTAGCCGCTGGGGTTGGCTTCCAGGCGCTGGGAAATGCCCTTGAGCGAGGTCAGGGTGTCGCGTAGCTCGCGGATGGCCGGCGCCAGCTGGTTGAAGCCCTGGGCGCCGCCATCGATGGCTTCACGATTGTCATTGAGCAGCTTGTTGATGGTTTCGGTGCTTTGCGCCAGCGACTGCATGGCTTGCTCGGCGCTGCCGAACATCTGCTTGCCCTGGCTGCTGAGCAGGCCATTGGCGTTGCGCATCAGTTCGCTGGTCTGTTCGAGCATGGCGCCAGCCTGCTTGCCGACCTGGGCCAGTTGCTGGATACCCTCGCGGATGTCACCACGCTGGTCGTTGAAGGCGCCGGTGGTCTGTTCAAGGTTGCTCAGGGTGTTGCTCAGGCGGGTGACGTTGTCTTCGGAGAACAGCTGGTTGGCGTTGTGCACCAGGGCGTTGATGTTGGTCATCAGGTCGCTGCTGTCGTCCAGCAGGCGGGCAATCGGCGACGGTGAGGCGACGATCACTGGCAACTTGCCGTCCTTGCCCTTGAGCTCCGGGCTTTGCGGCGTGCCGCCACTGAGCTGGATGAACGAGGTGCCGGTGATGCCGGTCAGGGTCAGCTTGGCCAGGGTGTCTTCCTTGACCGGCGTATCGGCGCTCAGGCGCACCTGGGCCAGGACCCGGCGCGGGTCGTTGGGGTCCAGGCGCAGGCTGGTGACGTCGCCGACCTTGATACCGCTGTACTGCACCGAGCTGCCCCGGGACAAACCGGAGACGGCCTCGTTGAATACCACCTGGTAATCCTTGAAGGTGCTGTCGACGCTCGACTTGGTCAGCCACAGGCCGAACAGCATGGCGCCGGCCACCACCAGCACGGTGACCAGGCCGATCAGGACATGATGTGCACGGGTTTCCATCTCAGAGCTCCTTGGGCGCTGTAGCGGCCTGATACGCCGCGCGGCCACGCGGGCCATGAAAATAATCGTGAATCCAGGCGTCGTCGGTGTCTTCGACCTCGGCGATAGGCCCGGCCACCAGCACCTTCTTCTGCGACAGCACGGCGACGCGGTCGGTGATGGTGTAAAGGGTGTCCAGGTCGTGGGTGATCAGGAACACGCTCAAGCCCAGGGCGTCGCGCAGGGTCAGGATCAACTGGTCGAAGGCCGCTGCGCCAATCGGGTCGAGGCCGGCGGTGGGTTCGTCGAGGAACAGGATGTCCGGATCCAGCGCCAGCGCCCGGGCCAGGGCCGCGCGCTTGATCATGCCGCCGGACAGCGACGACGGGTATTTGTCTGCCGCCGAAATCGGCAAGCCGGCCAGCGCCAGCTTGACCCCGGCCAGGTGCTCGGCATCGGCGCGGCTCAGGCCTGCGTGTTCGATCAGCGGCAAGGCGACGTTCTCGGTGACAGTCAGCGACGAGAACAACGCGCCCTTCTGGAACAGCACGCCGAAACGCCGCTCGACCAGCGAGCGTTGCTCGTCGCTGGCGCTGCTCAAGTCCTGGCCGAACACTCGCACCTGGCCTTCGTTGGGTCGGCGCAGGCCGACGATGCTGCGCAGCAACACCGACTTGCCGCTGCCCGAGCCACCGACCACGGCGAGGATCTCGCCGCGGCAAAGGTCCAGGTCGAGCTGCTCGTGCACGCTCTGGGTACCGAAGCGGTTGCAGATGCCGCGGGCCTCGATCACCGCTTCACGTGGCTTTGTGTGGATCTCGCTCACCAGCCCATCTCCATGAAGAACAGCGCCGCCACGGCATCCAGGACTATGACCACGAAGATCGACTGGACCACGCTGGAGGTGGTGTGGGCGCCGACCGATTCGGCGCTGCCACTGACCTTGAAGCCCTCAAGGCAGCCGATGGCGGCGATCAGGAAGGCGAAGAACGGGGCTTTGACCAGGCCGACCAGAAAGTGCTGCACGCCGATATCGCTTTGCAGCAGCGACAGGAACATCGCCGGCGAGATACCCAGTGACAGCGCGCAGACCACCGCGCCGCCGATAATGCCGCAGAGCATGGCGACAAAGGTCAGCAACGGCAGTGCGATCAGCAGTGCAAGCACCCGCGGCACCACCAGCAATTCAACCGGGTCGAGGCCCAGGGTACGGATGGCGTCGATCTCTTCGTTGGCCTTCATCGAGCCAATTTGCGCGGTGAAGGCACTGGCGGTGCGCCCGGCCATCAGGATGGCGGTCAGCAGCACGCCGAATTCCCGCAGGAACGAGAATGCCACCAGATCGACGGTAAAGATGCTCGCGCCAAAGCTGGCCAGCACCGTGGCGCCAAGAAAGGCCACCACCGCCCCCACCAGAAAGGTCAGCAAGGCAACAATGGGCGCGGCGTCCAGGCCAGTCTGCTCGATATGCGCAACCACCGAGGTGACCCGCCAGCGCTTGGGCTGGAACAGGCGCAGGAACAGGGTTTGCAGGATCAGGCCGACGAAGCCGAGGATCTGCAGGGTGTCTTGCCACAGGGTGTCAACTGCGCGGCCAATGCGGGTGAGCAGCTGGATCAGTACCGAGCGCTCGGGTTGTTTTTCCGGGATGCAGAAGTCTTGCACCGAGCAATACACGGTCTTGAGCAGCGCCTGGCTGGCGGCGGGCAAGTGCGTGGCGGTTTCGGTCAGCCGCGCCAGGCGTTCGGCGCCCAGCAGCTCGACCAGCAACGCCGCGCCGGCGGTGTCGAGCTTGCCGAGCTGGTCGAGGTCGACCTCGGTAGAGGCGTCGTACTGGCCGGCCAGGCTGTCGCTGCTGCGCTTGAGGCTGGTGTAGTTGGCCAGGGTCCAGTCACCGACGATCCGCAGCCGTGGCGGGCTGCTTGCAGTGTCCAGGGTGGCGCTGGCGTGTGTAGTCATAGGCTCCATGCAGTCCGACCAACGGTTCGCAGCCTCAGAGCATAGCGTTACTCGGCCGCGGGTGCTTGACCATCGTCAACCACCTTGAAGCGCAGTACGCCGATGACCTGGCCGTCTTCGGTGAGCACCCGCACCTGCCAGCGCCCCACCGGGTTGCCGGGGAAGTTCTGCTTGTGGGTCCAGGCGCGGTAGCCTTCCTTGCGCCCGCCATGGATGTCCAGGGCGATGCGGTCAACCTCTTTGCCCTCGAATTGCCAGACGTGGTAAATCCGCTCGTTCAGCCCGCGTGGGGCGTTGATCGCGGTGAAGGCATAGAGGCCTGCGCGTATTTCACTGGCTTTGATCTGCTCCAGGCTCTTGCCCGGGGTGCGGTTCTCGACCTGGGTGCTGACTGCCACTTCGGTCATCCACAGGGTTGCCGGCGGCACCCAGGAACGCAGCATCCAGCCGCCGGCGCCGACGGCCAGGGTCATCACCACCAGCATGATCCCCCGGCGCCAGTGGCTGATCGGGAAGCTGCTGGCGAGGCTTGGGAACGACAGCAGCATGGCGATGCCCAGGGCCAGCTTGAAGCTCTGCGAGGTGGTCAGGTGGAGGATGATCGGCAGCGCGGTGAGCAACGCGGCAAACAGCGTCAGGGTATGCAGCGCCAGGTACAGCCAGCGCCGCGGGGCCAGCCACTTGTAGTACAGCGGGTCGATGATCGAGATCAGCCCGGCGGCGGCGAGAATGCCGGTGAACACCAGTTGGCCGCTGTTCCAGGTGGTGGTGACGAAGAAAAACGGCAGGACGAAGAACAGGCTTTCCTGGTGGATCATCTGCGTTGCGTAGCGCAACAGCGGCTGGGGGATTTCGCGCTTGAAGACCTTGGCGAAGACCTTGGTGAAGGTGTTCTCGAGCATCAGCCAGATCCAGCTGATGAGCATGACGATGGCAATCCAGCTGGCCAGGCTTTCCTGGCGATCGACCAGGATGAAGCTGCCGACACCGGAGATGAAACCGCCGAGGGCGATGACCCCGGGGTAGCGCTTGATCAGCTCGATCAAGCGCTGGAGGTAAAGAGGCATGAAGGTGTTCGCAAGTTCAGGTAAAAACCTGCACAGGATACTCTGTAGGAGCGGGCTTGCCCCGCGATGATTTCAGCGCGAACGCCGCCGCCCCCAGATAAGCACCCCGGCCAACAACACCCCCACCGCCAGCGCCACCCAGCCATATAGCTCGTCGTAGCTGAGCAGTGGCTTCTCGATCCGCACATAGCCGGGCTCGGCCAGCAACTGCTGCAGGGCCTGGTTGGCATCTTCCAGGCTGATCCGGCGCAAGGCCCGCGCCGGATCGGCAAAGCGCCCTTCGTCAAAGTCGTTCAAGGCGCCCCAGTAGTAATCGGCCAGGGCGCTGTTGCCCTGGGTCGACCAGGCTTCGCGGTCGATGGCAGCCTGCTTGATGCGCTGGAAGGTCGCCGGGTCCAGGCCGTTCTTGCGCAGGCGCTCGAGCATGGCCGCCAGGGCCTGCTCGGCGGCATCGACATCGGCGCGGTCGAGGTCGGCGTTGAGTACCATCAGCCCGGTATCGCCGAAGCTCTCGCGCTGGCTGAACGGGCCGTAGGAAAACCCGTGCTTGAGCCGCAATTCGTCGTACAGCGCCCAGTCCAGGTAGCGCTGCAGCAGGTCCCAGGTCTGGCTGTGGTCGTTGTTCAGCACCGGTTCGAGGAACAGCCAGTGCAGGCGGGCGCTGTCGCCCAGCCAGCCGCGAATCAACTCCCGGCGTGCCTCGGCTTTGTGGGTGACGCCGTCCAGTACCCGGCGCTCGCCTGGTTCGACCGCTGGCAGCTCGCCATAGGTGCGTTCCAGATAAGCCGGCAGCAGGCGGTCGAGGCCGCCAACCACGATCAGGGTCATGTTGTTGGCCGCGTACCAGTGCTGGCGCAGGTCGTTGACCTGCTCCAGGGTCATGTCCTCGATCGACGAACGTTCGGCGCATTTGAGCCCCAACTCCACGGCCAGCTGGTCGCTGGCGCGATGGCCGAGGTCCTGGCGATCGAGCCAGCGCTGCAGGTGCGAGTAATGGCCGCCGTCTTCGCGCTCGACGATGCGCTTGGACAGCTGCAGGGCTTTTTCATCGATCTGGGTGTCGTTGATCACCGCCAGCAGCAGGTCGAGCACTTTGCGCTGGTTGCGTGCCGGCGCCTCGATGACGAAGGTGGTATCGGCGCTGCTGGTATAGGCGTTCCACTCCCCGCCCAGGGCTTGCATGCGCTCTTCCAGGCCGCCCTCACCGCCCTCGTCGATACCGCTGAACAACAGGTGTTCGAGCAGGTGTGGCAGCTCCTGGCGCTCGCAGGGAAAATCATCGAAGCCAACGCCGACCACCAGGCGGATCGACACATGGTTGCGTTCGTAACCTGACTTGAGCACCACCTGCAGACCGTTGGGCAGCAGGTAGCCCTCGACCTGGGAGCGGTCGAGGGCAAAGCCGGGCGCGCAGCCCAGCAGCAGGCAAATGAACATCAGGCAACGCATGGCGAGCTTCCTTGCGGGAGTTCTTGGGGTGTCGCGATCACGGTGAATGAGCGTCGTCCGGCACGCTGTCGAGCAGCAGGCCGCCAGTATCGGCGCCGCCCAATACCACATAGGCACTGCTGCAGAACAAGGAGTTCAATCGTTTCATGTCGGCGATCAGCTCCAGGTGCAACGAACTGGTCTCGATACTTTGCACCACTTTACGTTGCAACCGGCTGACATGGGCATGGGCCAGGCGCCGCTCCTGGGCGCGGAAGCGGCGTTTTTCCCGCAGCAGTTGGCGGGCGCTTTCCGGGTCGGCGCTGAGAAACACCGACAGGCCCAGGCGCAGATTGGACAGCAACTGGCTGTGCAGGCCGGTCAGTTCTTCCAGGCCCACCTCGGAAAACTCGCGGCGCTGCGAAGTCTTCTGCTGCTGGACCTTGCGCAGCATGCGCTCGATGAGGTCGGCAGCCAGCTTGAGGTTGATCGCCAGCTCAATGATCTCCGCCCAGCGCCGGCTGTCCTGCTCGCTGAGGTCTTCGCGGGGCATTTGCGCCAGGTACAGCTTGATGGCGTTGTACAGCGCCTCGACGTCCTCGCCCAGGCCGCGCATCTGCTGGGTCATGGCGGTCTGGGTACCGCGCAACACGTTGAGCATGGCATCGAGCATGCTGTCGACCAGGTCGCCCATGCGCAGGGTTTCGCGCACCGCGTTGGCCAGGGCCAGGCTTGGCGTGGTCAGTGCGGTCGCGTCGAGGTGACGCGGACGGGCGCGGCCGTTGGCTTCTTCGCGCTCGGGCAGCAACCATCTGCACAGGCGGCCCATGGGCGTCACCGTCGGCAACAGGATCAGGCAGCGCAGGGTGTTGTAGAGCAGGTGAAAGCCGATCACCAGCTCCTGGGGGCTGAAACTCAGGCTGTCCATCCACGCCACCAGCGGATGCAGCACGGGAATGATCAGCACCAGGCCGATCAGCTTGTACAGCAAGCTGCCCAGTGCCACCTGGCGCCCGGCGGCGTTTTGCATGCTGGTGCTAAGAAAGGCCAGCAGGCCGCTGCCGATGTTGGCGCCAATGACCAGGCCGATGGCCACCGGCAGGCTGATCAGCTCGGCGCCGGCCAGGGTGGCGGTGAGCAGCACGGCGGCAAGGCTGGAGTAGGAAATCAATGCGAACAGGGCGCCGACCAGGGCATCGAGGAGGATATCGCCGGTCAGCGAGGCGAACAGTACCTTCACCCCCTGGGCATGGGTGATCGGCGCCGCCGCTTCGACGATCAGCTGCAGGGCGAGGATGATCAGGCCCAGGCCGATACCGACGCGGCCCAGTTGCCCGGCGCGGGTCTGCTTGCGGGAAAGAAAGAAGATTACCCCGAGAAAGATCAGCAGCGGCGACAGCCATGACAGGTCAAAGGTCAGCACCCGCGCCATCAGCGCGGTACCGACATCGGCGCCGAGCATGATCGCCAGCGCCGGGGTCAGGCCCATCAGGCTCTGGCCGACGAACGAGGTCACCAGCATCGCCGTGGCGTTGCTGCTTTGCACCATCGCCGTCACCAGGATGCCGGCGATAAACGCAAGCGGGCGCTTGGACATGTTCTGGCTCAGCACCCGGCGCAGGTTCGAGCCGTACACCCGCAGGATACCGGTACGCACGATGTGCGTGCCCCAGATCAGCAACGCCACGGCGGAAAGCAGATTGAGCAGGGTCAGCATTGAAAAGGCCCCCTGTTGTGCGCCCCAGCGGGGCAAATGGATGATGCCGTGAGCCTGTCCTGCTGCCAGGCGGTTTTTCCCAGTGCTCACTTAAGCTGTAGTCGGCCAATGGCCGTGGCGCCAGCATCGCATAGCCACGCCAGCCTTTGAAACAAAACTGTCATGACGCAAGATGAAAAAAGGGCCCTGCGCAGGGCCCTTTTCACCAGCACCGGGATTACTGACCCGGGATGTCCTTGCGAAGTTTCACCGGATCGCTCTGTTGCTTCTTCTTGGCCATGGCCGTGCGCATCTTGATGTTGATCGCCTCGACCGCCAGCGAGAACGCCATGGCGAAGTAGACGTAGCCTTTGGGTACGTGAACGTCGAAGGATTCGGCAATCAGCACGGTCCCGACCACGATCAGGAACGACAGGGCGAGCATCTTCAGTGACGGGTGCTTGTCGATGAAGTTACTGATGGCGCCGGCGCAGAGCATCATCACCAGCACCGCGACGACGATCGCGGCGATCATCACCGGTACGTGGGAAACCATGCCCACCGCGGTAATCACCGAGTCTAGGGAGAAGACGATGTCGATGATGGCGATCTGGATGATGGTGTAGAAGAACTTGCCGCCGGCGCCGCTTGGCTCGTCGCTGGTTTCGTCTTCACCTTCCAGGCCGTGGTAGATCTCCTGGGAGCTTTTCCACAACAGGAACAGGCCGCCGAAGAACAGGATCAGGTCGCGCCCGGAAATACCCTGGCCGAACACCACGAACAGGTCGGCGGTCAGGCGCATGACCCAGGTGATCGACAGCAGCAGGAGGATGCGGGTGACCATGGCCAGCGCCAGGCCGAAGATCCGGGTGCGCTGCTGCATGTGCTTGGGCATGCGGCTGACCAGGATCGAGATCATGATGATGTTGTCGATACCGAGAACGATCTCAAGCGCCGTCAGAGTAAAAAGGCAACCCAGATCTCTGGGCTGGTCAGCCATTCCATGTGTATTCCTTCGAACGATGTAAGCACAACGCCCCAGGCGATGGGGCGCGGCAGCGGTTAGGTGATTCTGTTGTCTTATAGGCTACTGAACAGGGGGAAAATTCCCATGAGCAGCGCGGCGAGCATTATGCACAGGCAGATCAGCACTGCCCACTTCAGGGTGAAGCGCTGATGATCGCCGAACTCGATGCCGGCCAGGGCCACCAACAGGTAGGTAGAGGGTACCAGCGGGCTGAGCAGATGCACGGGTTGGCCGACGATCGACGCGCGGGCCATTTCCACCGGCGAGATGCCATAGTGGCTGGCCGCTTCCGACAGTACCGGCAACACCCCGTAGTAGAAGGCGTCGTTGGACATGAAGAAGGTGAACGGCATGCTTACGACTGCGGTAATCACCGCCAGGTAAGGCCCCAGCGCATCAGGAATGACCGCCAGCAGGCTCTTGGACATGGCATCGACCATGCCGGTGCCGGAGAGGATGCCGGTGAAGATACCGGCGGCAAAAATCAGCCCGGTCACCGCCAGCACGCTGCCCGAATGGGCGGCGATACGGTCTTTCTGCTGCTGCAGGCACGGATAGTTGACGATCATGGCGATACTGAAGGCGATCATGAACAGCACCGGCAGCGGCAGCAGACCCATGATCAGCGAGACCATCAGCACGGCGGTCAGCGCGCCGTTGAACCACAGCAGTTTCGGGCGACGGGCGTCGGGGAACTGCGAAACGCTGATTTCGCTGTGATCGATCTCATCACCGGGCAGGTGCAGTTCACCCAGGCGCGCGCGTTCCCGCTTGCCGTAGGCGTAGGCAATCGCCAACAGGGCGACGACACCAGCGAGCATCGCCGGAATCATCGGTACGAAGATGTCCGAGGGGTCGACATGCAGGGCGCTGGCGGCGCGCGCGGTCGGGCCACCCCAGGGGGTCATGTTCATGATGCCGCCGGCAAGGATGATCAGGCCGGCCATGATCCGTGGGCTCATGCCCAGGCGGCTGTACAGCGGCAGCATGGCGGCCACGCAGATCATGTAGGTGGTGGCGCCGTCGCCATCCAGCGACACCACCAGGGCCAGCACGGCAGTGCCGACCGAGACTTTCAGCGGGTCGCCCTTGACCAGTTTGAGGATCTTGCGCACGGCCGGGTCAAACAGGCCGGAGTCGATCATCAGGGCGAAATACAGGATCGCGAACATCAGCATGACCCCGGTCGGCGCCAGTTTGCTGATGCCTTCGAGCATCATCGGGCCGATCTTGGCGGAAAAACCACCGAACAGGGCGAACAGGATCGGTACCAGGATCAGCGCGATCAAGGCCGACAGGCGCTTGGTCATGATCAGGTACATGAAGGTGATGACCATGGCAAAGCCGAGGAAGGTCAGCATGGGAGTACTCCAGGCGTAGCGCGGCGAAGGAAGAACGATTCGGGCGGATCAGCGCACAGGGCGCAGCGCGTGGAATAACGGAGGGATTGCTGCAGGGAGGCGGGCGTAGGAAAGCATCAGTATCACCATTGTTGTTGTTAATTGGGCCGGGCGCCGCATGCAACGAACGGGGCCCTGGCTGACCGGTCTTGTGCCGGTAGTGGTGGCAATCCTAAGGTGGGAAGCTTTCAGCCAGCTTTCGCTGGCCCAAAGCCGACGAGAGGTGCATTGTTGGTTATCAGCCTGTAGGCAACAGGAGGGAGCGATGAGTGATACGTACGAAGGCGGCTGCCATTGCGGCGCCCTGCGCTACCGGATTCAAGGTCCGTTGACGGATGTTGCCCACTGCCATTGCTCGGTGTGCCGACGGGTCAGTGGTGGTTTGCTGATCACCTGGCTGACGGTGAGTTGCGAGGATTTCCAATGGTTGAGCGGTACGCCGCAGCGCTACGACTCGTCTGCCAGTTGCGTGCGCTATTTCTGCAGCCGGTGCGGGGCGCATGTGGCGCTGACCACCGATCTGAGCCCGCAGAGCATCGATGTTACCGTGACCACTCTCGACCAGCCGCAGCTGGCGGCACCGAACCGACATATCTGGATCGATAGCCGCCTACCCTGGTTGCACCTGGACGAGCATCTGCCCGGCGAGCCCGGGGAGACGCTCTAGGCGTTCAGCGGCTTACTCGATGATCACCCCGCCCAGGCCCTTGGGAGTGTTGAACGACTGACCGCGCAGCTGTTCGGCCTGGCGCAGGATGATCTGCGCCTGACGGTTGCCCGGATCCTGGCTGAGCACCCGGTTGGCCAGTGAGCGCGCGGTGGCGCCGTCGCGGCGGGCCAGGGCACTGCGCGCCTGGCTCAGCTGCTGGCCCACCAACCCGGCGTTGGCTGCCGGCGCCACCGGTCGTTGCACCGGCCGGGCAACAGGTGCCACCCGCGGCTGTACTGGGGGTGCCGAGCGCGCCTGCTGCTCCAGCTGTTGCTGGCGTTTGGCAAGCTGGGTCTGTTCGTCATGAAGCTGTTGCTCCTTGGCCGCCAGCTCACGGGCTTGCTGCTCGCGCTGCGCCTGTTCGGCTGCTGCCTTGCGCGTTGCTGCAGCGCTTGCGGCAGCGGCGGCGGCCTGGGCTTGGGCCTGCTGATCGCGTTGCTGACCCTCTAGCCCGGCCTGTGCGCGTTGCAGCAAGCTGATGGCGCGCGGGTCCTTGCTTTCGATGCGCAGGGCGCTTTCGGCCTTTTCCAGTGCGCAGTTGTACTGGTTCAGGCGCAGGCAGCCCTGCCCTGCGGCCAGTTCTGCCTCGAACTGCTGCAAGGCCTTGCGAGCGTTCATCTGATAGGCCGCATAACCACCCACCGCAACCAGCACGGCGATGGCCAGCGCGGCCTGGCGCGCGACATTGCGTGGTTTGCTCACCTGGGCCACGACCGGCGCTTGCGGCGGCGCGGTGGCTGCCACGGCGCGCTCGATCTCGGCGCTGGAGATGGTCACTTGCCGTGGCGGCTCGGGCGCTTTGGCCACCGGTGCTGGGGCTGTCGGCGTTTCGCTCGCGACAGCGACCGCTGCCATGGCTGCCGGAGCGGCAACCGGTGCGCTGGTCACCACCTGGCTGCTGGCACCGCAATATGGACAGAACAGCACCGGGCCACACAGGGCCTTGCCACACTCGCCATTGGCGCAGTTGAGGGGGAAGGCCGGTTTTTTCGCAGATGCGGACATAGGGCTCAGGCCTTCCTCAGTTCACAGGCGGTGGTGCCATCGGCGCGACGGGCGGTGGCGTGCCTACCGGCGGCGCCGCAGCAGGGGCCGGGGCAAACAGATGGGCAAGCTCGAGGATCTGTCCGGCGCTCAGCCAGGCGGCCATGCCTTCGCGCCACAGCAGGCTGTCGCGGGTGATCTGGCCGGTTTGCACATACTGCTGCAGCTGGCTGCTGGTGTACGGGCCGTAGTTGCTGCCAGCCACGCTCAGGTGATAGCTGAACTGCGGCGTAGCCACCGGTGGCGGCGCGATACCGGCAACACCTGGCGGTGGCGCAGCCATGCCCGGCATCGGTGCCGGTGCGGCGCTGGCGGACGGCTGGAACAGCGCGTCGAGCCAGCCGCTGCTGAAGCACTCCTTGCGCAGGGTGCGTTTTTCGCTGTGCTCGTCATGCACTTCGTCGCGATAGACGTCGGCGCGTGAGCCGTTGACCGGTTCGGCGAATTGCTCCAGCAGCGCTCGCGCCTGCTCTACCAGGCGTTCCGCGGTATCCGGGGCCTGGCGCTTGAGGCGGTTGTCGTACTCGTTCTTCAGCAGCTCAGCGATCTTGTACGGGAAGGTCTGGTACAGCGACGACACCCCAAGCTCGTTCTGGCGCATCTGCGGCTTGTAGGCGCCGCGGCGCAGGTCTTCGAACAGCGCGACCATGGCCGCCAGCTGCTGCGGGCTGCGCAGTTGCTCGTAACGCTGGCGCAACTGGTCTTCGATGTCTTTGCGTTGCACCTGGTTCAGACCGTTCTGACGGATCGCGAACTCGTCACCGATGCTGAAGTAGTCCTGGTCGATCATCAGCTCGTAACGTTCCGACGGGTTGCGCCGCAACACCCCAACGGCCACCGCGTGCAGGTACAGCTTGAAGTCTTCGGCGAACTGGCGGTACTGCTCCTGGGTGAACTGGATCGGCTGTACGAACTGGCTGATACGCTTGTGGCTGTGCAGCGGAATCGTCGTGCTTTCCTTGCGGTAGCTGGCCAGGTAGGTCGGCAGCGGGGTCAGGGCCGGCAGCGGGAAGCCGCTCAGCTCAGTGAAGCAGATCAGCTTGCCCGGGGTGCCGGACTCGACGAACTGGATCTGCCCGGCAGTCATGCCGGTGCCCTGCGGCAGGCACTGGGCGAGCATGGCGCCGTAGGTGCGCTTGAATTCGTTGGCATCCTGCACGCCCACCAGGCAGGTGTAGCGGTCCTTGACGATGCCGAAGCCGCCGGTGAGGTTCAGCGGCGCCCAAGGCATGGCCCGTTGCAGTAGCTGACGGAATTTTTCCCGCTGTTCGTCCGGGGTCAGCGCGGCCAGGGCGCTGAGCAGCGGGTCGATGCCCTGGTTTTGCTTGGGCAACTGCTGCACGGCCTTGCTGCGCAGTTTGCCCAGCAATTCTTCCTGGCCCTCTTCGTCCTGCAGTTTGCCGAACAGCACCTTGGAGCCGCCAAAGTCCTTGAAGGCGTCTTTGGCCCACTCGCGCACCTGGGCGCCATCGACGACCTGTTCCTCGCTGCTTTGCACCAGCGCCAGCGGGATCAGGGTGGCGTGTTTTTCCTTGATGCTGGCGTCGATCTTGCTGATATCGGTTTCGATCCGGCGCAACAGCTGGTCAACCGCATTGCGTCCGTCCTGCAGGCGGCCAACGAAGCCGTTCCATACTGCACGGCCGCTGTGGTCGACCGACTCCTTGCGGCCCAGCCACTCGGACAGCTCGCGCAGCAGTTGCGCCGCTTCACGGGCAGCGACATGGCGCACGTAGAACAGCAGGCTGTCGCGCAAGGTGTCCTTGACCTGGGTGAGTACGGTCTCGGCCTGTTTGTCCTTGCCGCTCAGGCGGGCCATCAGGCCGCCGCCGGTGGTTTCCTTGAGGCGTTCGAACTCGCGGGCCAGCTCCGAGGACTCCAGCTTCTCGGCCAGTTCCTTGAAGCGCGCGGCGTTCTTTTCCAGCGCCGGGATGATCCCGCTGCCTTCGTTTTCGAGGCGGTCCTTGAGCATCTCGACCAGCGCCAGGGTGTAATCCAGGCCGCCCCGCTCATCGTCGTCCAGGCGCCGGAAGAGTTTTTCCGGCAGGGCGTCTTCGCGTACCAGTTCGGCCAGGCGGCGCTGGCGGTTTTCCTTGATGCGCACTTCGTGGTTGCGCTCGGCGCTGTCGATGTTGCTGCCCTTGGTGTCGCGCTCCAGCTGCTGCTGGATTTCACGCACGTGGGTCAGCCACTGGTCCTTGTCGGCGCCGCCATTTTGCAGGCGCTCGAAGAGCATCTCGACCTTTTGCTCGATCTGCGCGGTGACGCTGTTGTCGCCCTCGACCAGCAGCAGGTCGTCAGCCACCTGATAGTGGGTGAACTCACCGGTGGCCAGGGTCAGCTCGACCTTGGAAAGGAAGTCCGGCAGCTCGGTGAAGGTGCGCGCAGTGACGTTCAGTTGCTCGCGCAAAAAGTCATCGCGCTCGCGGTCGGTTGGCCGGTTGTCGTTGGCCGCGGCGTTGGCGATGCCGAAGAAGGCCTTGAGCATCTGCTGCACCTGACGGCTCAGGCGCACGTTCTGCCGTGCATCGATCTGGGTGTCGAGCACCGCCTGGCCCAGCGCGGAGTACGAGCACGGGAAGCGCAGCTCGGTATCGTCGCCGTAGTCCTGCGGCAGGCGCACGGTGTAGGAGCGGATCTTGTGCTGGTTCTGGTTGACCGCGATCGAGCGCTTCTTGTTGGCGAAGTCCTGGGAGGTGAAGTCGGTGAACAGCACGTCCGACAGCATCTCGTAGATGTCTTCCTGGTCGCTGGTCTTGGCCTGGGCGACGTTGCTGTTGTCGACGATGTAGACGTCGTCGTACGGACGGCTGTCGATGAACAGGTTGTCGGTTGCGTCCCAGTGCTTGACCAGGCGGTTGCCGCGCATGCTGGTTTCCAGCTCCATCAGTGCCGCGTAGCCGTTGGCCTGCACGCGCTCGGTGTTGAAGGCATGGAAGCCGCCGGGGAGGACGAAGAACAGGTCGACCTTGCCGGCAATGTTGTTCTCCTTGAGGATCGCCTTGGCCAGGTAACCCATGTCGAGGAACGAGCCGGAACCGGTGCCGCCGGCGGCCGAACCGCTGATGACGATGCGGATCTTGCCCGGGTCGATTTCCAGGCCGAGCTTTTTCAGCTTGTCGGCATGGCCACCGATGTTGGCCAGCAGGCGGTTGACCTTGTCGCGCAGCTTGTCGCGGATCACCGGGTACTTGTCGTAGAAGTACAGGCGCGACAGCGCGCGGATCTGCCCGGCACCCTTGGACGGGTCGATACCCAGGGCGCGAATCTTGTCCGGGGTCAGCGGGAACCACTCGGCCACTTCCCGGTGGCGGTTGAGCTCGTCCATCGAGTGGGTGTATTTGCTCAGGTTGAGCGGCTCGATGATCTTCTCTTCGGAGGTGAAGGCGACCTGCTCGGCGAGCACGTCGGTCTTGATCGACTTGCCGTCCTGAGTGACTTCGCCGGCATCCAGGTCGAAGTTGACGAACTGCACCAGGGGGAAATCGGCAATCTGCTGAACCTGGTTGTTGCCGCCCCAGATCGCATTGAGAATGCGCCGGCGCAGGCGGATGTTCACCTTCATGCCGGTACCGCCCAGGGCGATGAACAGCGTCGGGTGGATCTTCTCGCTGACCGCGTTCAGCGCCGCCGGGCCGGAAGGTTGTGCATTCTCGTTCATCTTCAAACTCCATGAGCCCTGGCTGGGCTGGCCGAGTCAGCTCGGCGTACTAAATCCATCATCGGTTGAAGCGTCAGGCCTGGCCTGACGCGGGCGCAGCAATCCTGGCTCAGCGTTTGGCCGAGAAGGTCATCAGCCAGGCCACCAGCGAAATGCCGGCCACGCCCGCCAGTGGCGCCAGGTACAGCGGGGTGAGGAACTGCCCGGAGTTGATTACTGCCAGCACCGCCATGGCCGAAACCAGCAGCAGGCCGAGGAACAGGAACCAGCCAGAGGCGTTGGCACGGCTTGGCGCCACGCGCTCACGCACGCGCCAGTTGGCGTAGGCGTTCTTGATCACGAAGAAGATCAACGCCAGCACCACCAACACGGCCACGCCGACCAGGGCATCGCGGCTGTCGACTTTTTTCGGGCCCAGGTCCAGCACTGGCGTCGGCACGCTCAGGGTGGAGGTGCTGGTGGCCGGAGCGGCTTCGTTTTCTACTGGGGCTGGCAGGGAGCTGGTTTGGGTCATGACAGGGTCCTAAGGTTATTTGAGGCGCACGGCGACGTCGGCGGCGAGCTTTTCAAGGGTGGCGCCGAACAGGCCGCGCTTTACCGTCGCGACTTTGTTCTGCCGGGCGTCGTAGACGCTGGCGCTGCTGAACGGCTTGAGCGGGTACTGCTGGGCCACGCCTTCGACCATGACCGTGACCGGCTTCTTGCCGCCGACCAGGCTCTTGGCCAGCAGCAGGCCGAACAAGGCGAACACGAACAGGGCCAGCAACAGCAGCACCGGGCCCAGCGGGTAGCTGATCTGCAACACGATCGGCAGGCGGGTAGCCGAGGCGCTGGCCTCGCTGGAGGGCAGGAACACGTCCGGCAAGGCATCGTTGGGGAACAGTTCGTTCATGCGCTCGATGAACTGCTGGGAAATCTGCAACTGCTGTTCGCTCAGGCGCACTTCGATGGCGCCGGCACGCTGGTAGCCGCTGGACAGCAGCACTTCGCTGGACCACTGCGAAGGCAGCGGTGGCAATTGCAGGCTGATCGACAGCTCTTCGGAGCGGGCGCCTGGCTCGAGGTTTTCGATGCGGTCCAGGGAGATCGACGACTGCAGGGCTTCGCCCGGCATATCGAGGCTCATCGCGACCTTGGCCGAGTGGATCTGGTAGGGGTTGAACTGGTTCTCGAAGCGGCCCAGCAGCACCGCGGTTTTCGGCGAGCCGTCGACATCGATGTTGAGCACCACGGTTTGCTGGTCGGGTGCGAGCTCGGCGCTGACGTCCGGGGTGTCTTTTACCCCGGTCGGAATAAAGCGCACGGCCGCCTGGGTCAGTGGCTTGAGGCGCACCCCGGCGTCTTTGAGCAGTGTTGCCAGGGCCGGCTGGGCCAGCACCTGCTCGAGCGCGGCACCGGCGTTGGCACCATAGGCCAGGGCGTAGATCATCAGGCCGTTAGCCTCGAAATTGCTGCTTTTGACCGGCATCTTCTGCGGGAAGGCGGCGATGCGGCTGATCACTGCTTCCTTGTGCAGCAGGTCGTAGAACTCGCGGTTCTTGAGCTGGGTTTCGTTGCTGTTGTTGGGGCTGTTCTTGTTGTTGGTGACGATCCAGATGATGCCTTCGCGCCCTTCCAGGCCGGTGTTGATCGCCGCCAGCAAGGCTTCCTTGAAGTCGGTGTCGGCATAGGCGCCGCTGGCCTTGCGGGCCAGGCTCAGGGCATTGACGCTGTCGGCGAGCTTGGCGTGGGTGCCTGGCCCGCGGTATGTCCATTGCGGCGAGGGGTGGCTGCTGTCGGCCTGGTTGAAGGCACCAATCACCACTTCGCCGCTGCCGGCGGCGCTGGCAGCCAGTTGCGTGACCAGCGGTTTGAAGCCCGAGGCCGGGTCGAGGTAGAACGGCTCCATCCAGCCGGAGTTCTGTACCAGCAACACCTGGCGCAGTGGCGCCGCATGGGCGCTTATGCAGACCAGGCTCAGGACGAGCAGCAGGCTGTGGCGTAGCAGGCGGTTCAGGCGTTCCATCGGTAAAGCGCTCCAGTCGAATCGATGTACAGCCACAGGGCGTTGTCGTAGCAGAACCACTGCGCGTTCCACGGTTGCGCCACCTTCAGCAGCAGGCTCAAGGCCGGCTGGCCGATGCGCTCAAGGCAGTACTCGGTCTCGACGGGCTGCTCATTGCCGAAGAACTGCTGCAGGCTCGAGGGCCAGCGCACCCGGCACGACAGCAGGTGCGGGTTGTCGCTGAACTCGATGAACGGGTACACCACTTCGCGGTCGGCGGGGTTGTTGTCGACGTCGTGTTCACCCCACGGGGCGTCCAGGCGCACGTTGAACATGTAGTTCAGCTGCCCGGTGCTCAGGCGCGAGCCTTTGACTTCCTTGCGCTCGTCGGAGTCCAGGCGCAGGCAGTACTGCTCGCTGCCTTCGAACAGTTGCTGCCAGATGCCGTAGCCATTGACGAACGGCGGGCCATATTCGGGGCGCGCCTGGGCGCCGGGCGGCCAGCTCAGCCATTGGGCTTCGAGGCTTTCACCGAGCTTGACGCTCAAGTAGCCGTGGGCGCCGATCCACAGCAGGCGCCGCGAGGCCGGGTCGCGCAGCGGCGCCGAGAGATTGTGCAGGTGTTGCGGATTGGCCAGGGCAATCGGGTGTGCGAGCCACTGATCATTCTGGCGGGCGACCACGCAGAAGCTGCCATCGGGCATCTGCTGGGGAATCAGCACCTGCTCTTCAAGTTCGCCGGGGGCGGCGATAGCGCGGCCAGGGCAGCGCTCCAGGTGGTAGCGGCCAGCGAGCGGATCGACGCGCACTTCAGTCGCGCCCTCGTCACAAGCCAGCAGCAGATGTTGCTGGCTGCCCTGCTCGCGCAGGCTCACGCCCCAGGCCCAGCTTTGCAGGCTGCAGCGACCGATCGGGGTGCTGTGCGGCAGCACTCCGACCCATTCTTCGGCCTTGCGCTGCCAGCGGAACAGGCTGCCATCGCGCGCCAGCGCAAACAGCGCCTCGCGATGGCCGCCGAGGTTGGCGACGAGGAAATTCAAACCGTTGCTGCGTGGCAGCTGGTCGAACTTGCGCGCGGCATTGAGGTTGCGCGGGCTGGCGCGATCAAGGCGCTGGTACACGGCGGCGACAGTCTGCTCGGCAGCGTCGAGCTTGCAACTGCCCTCCACCACCCGCCGGCCGCTACCGTTGCCATAAGGTGGCAACCAGCGCTGCTGGAGAGCGTAACGAACAGGTTCAAGGGGCGCGCCGGTCTGCGGGCAATGGCGGAAGCTGGCCGGCAGCCAGGACTGCCCGTCAGGCGCTTGCTGCGCCCCGACGAGGAAATCCAGGTCAGGCTGATCGCCTTCCAGCGCCTTGCCAGCGACGTGGGTCAGGGAGAACCTGCCGTGGGCATCCTGCAACCAGCGTTGCCCATCCAGCGACCACTCGTACTCGCGGTCGTCTCCGACTACGTCCATATAATCCCACCATGCCAACGGTCGTTCGTGCGCAGCCCTGCCCTTCACAGCCAGGCTGTCACGTCGATAGAAAGAGATTTTGCGAGAGGCCCCGAAGCGAGGCCTTCATCTAGCAAAATGGCATCAAAACGCCATTTTTATAGCGGCGAAATAGTGGCACAGACAGTTACAAAGTCAACCACCGGCTCAGGGCAATTGCAGCCCGCCTGCGGCTTTGTGCAATGCGCGCAGGTGTTCGCCGACCTGCTTGATGTTGGCCTCGACCGCTTTGATTTGCGCGGCGCGGTCCGGGCCGAGCAAGGCCCGCACCTCTTTGTCGAGGTCGGCACTGAGGGTTTGCAGCTGTTTTTGCCGCTGGCGGGTTTCGCTCAGCAGTTTCTCGCGCTCGCTGGCCTGGGGCAGACCGTAGCCGCTGCTGCCCAGCAGTTCGGCCGGGCGGCTGAGAAAGCCGCTGTTGGCGAGAATCTGCTGCAGGGTGTTGTTGGCCTTGCCGACGCTGGCGTCGTTGCGCTCGCGCCCGCTCAGGTAGCGCTGCTTGACCTCGTCCTGGGCCAGCAGCAATTGGCGGCGCAGGCTGGCTTGTTCAAGCAGCAGCAACGCTGCGCTGGTACGCAGGTCGGCCTGGGCAAACCACGGCTGGCGCTGTTCGGCCGATTGCTCGAGCCAGGCCTCGACGCTGTCCTGCTTGATCGGCAGTTGCTTTTTCAGCACCAGGAACATGGCCTGGTAGCGGTCGCGGTAGGAGTCGAAGCGATAACCCAGGCGCAGTGCCTCGCGCGGATCATCGAGGACGCTGACATCAGCCAGGCCGCGACCTTCGAGCACTTCGAGCAAGCCATTGGGGACGATGCTGTCCAGGTCGTTCAGGCGCGGGTTGGCAGTACCGCTGCGTAACAGCTTGAGGGTTTCGACCGCACAGTTGTTCGACAGGAAGTAATAGTTGCCGTCGTAGCTCCAGTGCATCTCGGCGGCCTGGCGCACCAGGCTTTCCAGCTCGTCGCGGTTGAGCTTGAGCGGAATCGAGGCCAGGCTGCGCAGTTCGGTCTTGGTGTACTCGTCGATCACCTGCGCCAGTGGCAAGACGAACAGCCGCGACGGATAGGCGCCGGTCAAGCCGTCCCAGCTCGACAGCTGCACGTCGTTGACGAACGCCCGGTACGACAGCACCAGGTGCTGGTCCAGGTCCAGGCGGCAGTCCGGCCCGCGTGGGCGCCCGGGGGCGCAGATGACCAGGCGCAACATGCTGTGGCCCCAACGGCTGACCCAGTTCTGATTGGCTTCGGCCAGCAGGTAATCCACCGCGTAGACGCGCTCGGGGTTGATCTCGCCCAGCGGCGATTTGGCAAAGTCGTTGCCGGCATTGAGGAACGGCAAGGCGCCCGGGCACGCTGGATGTTCGGGTGCCCAGTCGAAATGGGCTTTCAGGTAGGCCTGCAAGGCCGGGCGGCGGCAGGCAAAGCTTGGGTCAAGGAGGAAGTACTCCATGTTGACCGCAATGAATTCCTTGGGGCTGCTCAGCTCATAACTGTCGGGGCTGCGCGCCACCTGGCGGTTGTGCTGCTCGCGCTCGCCACGGCGGCCGACATATTGCGGCCAGCCGGCCAGGTCGAGCAGTCGCGGATCATCGCTGAGGGTAAAGCGGCGTTCGGTCTGGCCGCGGCACTGCTCAGGCAGGCCGATTTTGCCCTGGCTGTTCTGCTGTCGGGTGCAACGGGTGATCAGCTGTCGCTCGGCACCCTGCCACAAACGGGCGCGATCATAGATGTGGGTCAGCTCATGCAGGACGGTGGCCAGCAACTCCTGGCGCACGGTGCCGTGGGGGCGGCCGGTCTTCTGGGTGGCAGCGCTGCCATCGGCAAGGCCCGGCAGCAGGCGGCTGTTGAGCTCCAGGGTGGAAACCAGCGACGCCTGGCCATAGGCATCGGCCGGCATACGGCTGCTCCAGCTGACCTGGATACGTCGGTCAAGGCGAGTCTTGAAGCTTGGTGGCAGGGCCTGCAGGGCTTCGTCCAGCAATGCCTGGCTGGCCTGCTGTTGCTGCGGGCTCAAACCGTCGGCCTGCAGAGCCAGTTGCAGGTCGGCCAGTGCCGGGCTGCCGCACAGTATCAGCAGGCAGCCCAGCAGCCAGGCACGCATTGGCTTCACAGGGCGAGAATGGCTTCAGCCAGCACCTGGTCGCTGGCCTGGCGCGCTTCTGGCACACGCTGGCGCAGGGTATCGAAGGCGGCTTCGAGTTGCGCACCACGGATCTCGCCACGGCTGGCGACGTAGCTGGCGGCATCATCGCGGGCTTCGCGCACGACTTTCGAGTCGCGAATCGAGGTGGTGGTGTCGGAGGTGAAGTCGATCGAGCGGCCAAAGGCGCGAACGATGATGTTGCTGGTGGCCACCAGGGTTTGTGCCTGGGCCACATCGGCCAACAGCAGAAGGCCAAGGGTGGCGGCAATCAGCGGGTTACGCATGGAGCATCTCCGGGAGAACAGAAGTAATCATTGGACGAGAATTGCCTGTGCCAGTTCAAGGTCGCTGGCATGAAGTTCCGGGTTGGCCTGGCGCAACTGCTGCAGTGCTGCCTCAAGGCGCGCGCCCCGCCATCGGCCATCGCTGGCGACAAAAGCGGCGGCATCGTCATGGGCGGCCAGCAGCAGTTTGCGATCGAAGGGCACCGACGTCACTTTGCTGGTGACGTAACCACTGACGACAAGGTTGTTGGTGGTCAGGTCCAGCGCCTGGGCGGCGCTGCTCCAGCACACCACGAGCAACAGCAATGACAGATAACGCATGGGTCTCGAACGGCAGCTGAATCAGGCGGCAAAGGCTATCCCAATGCGCCGGTGAGGACCAGCGCAGAGGGCCCGGCTTAGTTGCACGTTGTTACATGCACGGCCGGGAACGAGCGGCTTCAGAGCGCCAGGATGGCCTGTGCCAGTTGCGCGTCGCTGGCCTGCAGGCTTGGGGTCTGCTGGCGAATGTGGGCGAAAGCGCTCTCCAGTTTCGCGCCGCGGATGTCACCGTGGCTGGCAACGAAGCTGGCAGCGTCGTCACGGGCGGCCTGGACGATCTTGTCGTCACGGAACGAGGACGACACATCGGAAGTTGCATCGGTGGAGGCGGCAACACCACGAACGACGGTATCGGTGGTGACGACGAAGCTGGTGGCGTTGGCAGTCGAAGCCAGGGCCAGCAGCAGCGCGGCGCCAAACAAGCGTGAATGGAACATGGTCGATCTCCTGGATAGGCTTTTGGTGGTTCTTATGTCAGACGCACGCTCAGCTTGTTGCGCTACTTTTTACCAAGCTGGGTACGTTAAGGGTATCACGCGGGTGTAATCCGCGGCTTGGACCGGATCGTAGCAAGATTTATCAACTGTACCTGTCAATTTAATTAAATTAAAAATTGTACTGGTATGTTGTTCAGCCGCTCTATTTCGGGCCTTTAAACGACAAAACCCGTCAGCAGTCACCTGCGACGGGTTTTGGGGAATTCGTGGTGCCGGCCTTGGCCGGCGAGCCCTGCATTAACGCCAGAAAGGCTTGCTCAGCTCTTCGTAGCGTTGTGCTTCGCTGATACCGGCATCAGCCAGCAGACGCGAGTCCAGGCGAGCCAGTTGGTGGCGGCTGGCAATGCGGCGTTGCCACAGCATCAGGTTGGCCAGCAGGCGCAGTGGCAGCGAGGCCTTGGATTGTTCGGCGGTGTTTTCGAAAACCAGATCGGAACTGAGGGTACGTTCCATGATGTCATCCTTCCGCTTGTGGCGGCATTAGGTAGTGATTTAACTGATGCCAATGATCCTCCTCTGTCGTCCATAACAGTAGATACAGTTCACCTGCATTGTGATGGGCCAGTTAACTGTTTTAGACGACTGTTGCACTCGGAATAGGCGCAACTGTACTGGTCAGCACTGAAATGGTGCATTTTTGATCAGAGAAGGGACAAGAGGATGAAAAATGGCGGTGAAATCACCGGTACAGTAGAACAGTTTTTGTCTGGATAAATAAATCAGTTACCCGACCGGTTGGCATTGCGCACAACCGGCCGGTCACTGTGCAGGTCAGCCGGCGAGCATGCGCCCGGTTTCTTCCAGGTTTTCGTGCCAGGCCAGGGCTTCGCGCAGGATGTGCGGGGTGTGGCCGCCGCGTTCGCAGGCGCGGGTGAAGTAGTCGTTCAGCGCCTCGCGGTAATCCGGGTGCACACAGTTGTCGATGATCACCCGCGCACGCTCGCGTGGCGCCAGGCCGCGCAGGTCAGCCAGGCCCTGCTCGGTGACGAGGATATCGACGTCGTGCTCGGTATGGTCGACGTGGCTGACCATCGGCACCACGCTGGAAATCGCCCCGCCCTTGGCAATCGACTTGGTGACGAAGATCGCCAGGTGCGCGTTGCGGGCGAAGTCGCCCGAGCCACCGATGCCGTTCATCATCCGCGTGCCGCAGACGTGGGTGGAGTTGACGTTGCCGTACAGGTCGAATTCAAGCGCGGTGTTGATGCCGATGATGCCCAGGCGGCGGACCACTTCAGGGTGGTTGGAGATTTCCTGCGGGCGCAGGACCAGTTTGTCCTTATAGCGCTCCAGGTTACCGAAGACGTCGGCGTTGCGGCGGGTCGATAGGGTGATCGAGCTGCCCGAGGCGAAGCTCAGCTTGCCGGCGTCGATCAGGTCGAAGGTCGAGTCCTGGAGTACTTCGGAGTACATGGTCAGGTCTTCGAACGGCGAGTCGATCAGGCCGCACATCACCGCGTTGGCGATACTGCCGATACCGGCTTGCAGCGGGCCGAGCTTGTTGGTCATGCGCCCGGCGTCGACTTCCTGCTTGAGGAAGTTGATCAGGTGGTTGGCGATGCCTTGGGTTTCGTCGTCTGGCGGCAGTACGGTGGACGGCGAGTCCGGCTGCTCGGTGATGACGATGCCGACGATCTTGGCCGGGTCGATCGGGATTGCGGTGCTGCCGATGCGGTCATCGACTTTTACCAGCGGGATCGGCGTACGGGTCGGACGATAGGTCGGGATATAGATGTCGTGCAGGCCTTCCAGGTTGGCGTTGTGCGCCAGGTTGATCTCGACGATCACCTGTTTGGCGAAAATCGCGAAGCTGGCCGAGTTGCCCACCGAGGTAGTCGGCACGATGTGGCCTTGCTCGGTGATGGCGACCGCTTCAATCACCGCGATGTCCGGCAGCTTGAGCTGCTGGTTGCGTAGCTGCTCGACGGTTTCCGACAGGTGCTGGTCAATGAACATGACCTCGCCGGCGTTGATCGCCTTGCGCAGGGTGCTGTCGACCTGGAACGGCATGCGCCGGGCCAGCACGCCGGCCTCAGTCAGTTGCTTGTCGAGGTCGTTGCCCAGGCTTGCGCCGGTCATCAGGCTGATTTTCAGTGGCGACTGCTTGGCGCGTTCGGCCAGTGCATGGGGCACCGCCTTGGCTTCACCGGCGCGGGTAAAACCGCTCATGCCGACGGTCATGCCGTCCTCGATCAGGCCAGCGGCATCAGCCGCACTCATTACCTTGCTGTGCAGGGAGGACAAGCGGATACGATCACGGTACATGGATTGTTATCTCGGGCTACTAAAGCTAGATGCGCAGTCTAGTGTTTTCGCCTGGCTTCGTCCCGCGACCAAGGTCGAATGCGAAGCCCTGAAATAGAGCCTTCTGTCGGCTGGCCGGGCATGAAAAAGCCCCAGCCGGTACCGCGCTGGGGCTATTTGTCACAGCCGTTTGAACGGCTTATTCGACCGCTTTGACCATGTCTTCGATGACCTTCTTGGCGTCGCCGAAGACCATCATGGTCTTGTCCAGGTAGAACAGCTCGTTATCCAGGCCGGCGTAGCCGCTGGCCATCGAGCGCTTGTTGACGATGATGGTCTTGGCCTTGAACGCCTCGAGGATCGGCATGCCGGCAATTGGCGACTTCGGATCGTTCTTCGCCGCCGGGTTGACCACGTCGTTGGCGCCCAGCACCAGCACCACGTCGGCCTGGCCGAACTCGGAGTTGATGTCGTCCATCTCGAACACCTGGTCGTATGGCACTTCGGCTTCGGCCAGCAGTACGTTCATGTGCCCGGGCATGCGCCCCGCCACCGGGTGGATCGCGTACTTCACGGTCACGCCGTTGTGGGTCAGCTTCTCGGTCAGCTCTTTCAGCGCGTGCTGGGCACGGGCCACCGCCAGGCCGTAGCCGGGGACGATGATCACGGTGTCAGCGTTGCTGAGCAGGAAGGTGGCGTCGTCGGCCGAGCCGGATTTCACCGGACGGGCTTCCTTGGCACCGGCCGGGCCGGCCGCTTCTGTCGCGCCGCCGAAACCGCCGAGGATCACGTTGAAGAACGAACGGTTCATCGCCTTGCACATGATGTACGAGAGGATCGCACCAGACGAACCGACCAGGGAGCCAGCGATGATCAGCATTGAGTTGTTCAGCGAGAAGCCGATACCGGCTGCCGCCCAGCCCGAGTAGCTGTTGAGCATCGACACCACCACCGGCATGTCGGCGCCGCCAATCGGGATGATGATCAGCACGCCCATGACGAACGCCAGGATCAGCATCAGGGCGAAAGCGCTGTAGCTGCCGGCGAAGGTGAACACCAGGCCCAGGCCAATGGTGGCAAGGCCCAGGACCAGGTTCAGCTTGTGCTGGCCGCTGAACTGTACCGGTGCGCCCTGGAACAGGCGGAACTTGTACTTGCCCGAGAGCTTGCCGAAGGCAATGACCGAACCTGAGAAGGTGATCGCACCGATGGCGGCGCCGAGGAATAGCTCAAGGCGGTTACCGGTAGGGATCGGGTCGCTGATGCTGGCAACGATGCCCAGCGATTGCGGCTCGACCACCGCGGCAATGGCGATGAACACCGCGGCCAGGCCGATCATGCTGTGCATGAAGGCGACCAGTTCGGGCATCTTGGTCATTTCAACGCGCTTGGCCATGATCGAGCCGGCAGTACCACCGATTAGCAGACCGACAATCACGTAGCCGATGCCGTCGGTAGCCAGCTCTGCGCCCAGCTTATAGATGAGGCCGACGGTGGTGATCACCGCCAGGGCCATGCCGAGCATGCCGAACAGGTTGCCGCGCCGCGAGGTGGTCGGGTGCGACAGGCCCTTGAGTGCCTGGATGAAGCACACCGAGGCGACAAGGTAGAGAAGTGTTACCAGGTTCATGCTCATGTTTACTTCTGCCCCTCTTGCTTCGCTGCGCCCTTGCCTGGGGCTTTCTTCTTGAACATCTCCAGCATGCGCCGGGTGACGAGGAAACCGCCGAATACGTTGACCGCTGCCAGGGCCACCGCGAGGGTGCCCATGGTTTTGCCCAGCGGCGTGACGGTCAGCGCGGCAGCCAGCATGGCGCCGACGATGACGATGGCGGAGATGGCGTTGGTGACCGCCATCAACGGCGTGTGCAGTGCCGGGGTGACGTTCCAGACCACGTGGTAACCGACATAGATCGCCAGCACGAAGATGATCAGGTTATAGACGCCGTGAGAGATCAGCATGTCTTCCATTGTCTGGCTCCTTATCCGTTCTTGCGGATGACCTGGCCGTCGCGGCACATCAGGCACGCGGCGACGATGTCGTCTTCGAGGTTGATCGTCAGCGCGCCGTCCTTGTCGAACAGCAGCTTCATAAAGTCGAGCAGGTTGCGTGCATACAGCGCCGAGGCGTCCGCACCGACCTGCGCTGGCAGGTTGGTCGGGCCGACGATGGTCACGCCCTGCTCCACCACCACCTGGTCGGCGACGGTCAGCGGGCAGTTGCCACCCTGGGCTGCGGCGAGGTCGATGACCACCGAGCCGGGTTTCATCTGCGCCACGGTCTCGGCGCTGAGCAAGGTCGGAGCCTTGCGGCCAGGGATCAGTGCGGTGGTAATGACGATATCGGCCTGCTTGGCGCGCTCGTGCACCGCCAGGGCCTGACGCTGCATCCAGCTGGCCGGCATGGGCCGGGCGTAGCCGCCGACACCTTCGGCGCACTCGCGCTCTTCATCGGTCTCGTAAGGGACATCGATGAACTTGGCGCCCAGCGACTCGATCTGCTCCTTCACCGCCGGACGCACGTCCGAGGCTTCGATCACCGCACCCAGGCGCTTGGCTGTGGCGATAGCCTGCAGCCCGGCTACACCGGCACCGAGGATCAGCACGCGCGCAGCCTTAACAGTACCGGCAGCGGTCATCAGCATCGGCATGAAGCGCGGATAGTGGTGAGCCGCCAGCAACACTGCCTTGTAACCGGCAATGTTGGCCTGCGACGACAACACATCGAGGCTTTGCGCCCGCGAGGTACGCGGCGCCGCTTCAAGGGCAAAGGCGGTGATGCCGCGCTCGGCCATCTTGGCGATGGTTTCGTTGTTGAACGGATTGAGCATACCCACCAGCACGGTGCCGCTCTTGATCTGGGCCAGTTCGCTATCGTCAGGGGCTACAACCTTGAGAACCAGCTGAGCTCCAAACGCATCGGCAGCGCTGCCAATAGTGGCGCCTGCTGCTTCATAGGCACTGTCCGGAACGCTGGCATTGATGCCGGCGCCGCTCTGGACGGTGACCTGATGCCCCTGGCCAATCAGTTTCTTGATGGTTTCCGGGGTTGCAGCAACCCGTGTTTCGCCCGTCTGCGTTTCGAGAGGAACACCAATGTGCACGTCATTTCTCCTGCGTGATCTTTTGTTGGTAAACCAGCGCACTGCGGATGGTGCGCTGGGGCGGCCGATCAGCACGATCCCGCCGAATCCAGGCGGGGCGCGGCATTTTGCAGGTGATTCCTGAATCGCTTCAACCAGTTTTGAAGGGTGACGGCAATCAAACTACAAGTCACCCTGTGACCGAATGTCGCAATAACAGGCCTGGAGCCCGCCAAGCGCGGGCTTCAGGGAGATTACGGCAAAATTCGAAAATTTTCCGCCGAATTTGCTGAATGCCTGGCTGAAAGCGCGATTTATGCTGTGAAGGCCGCATAAACAGCAGGGTTAAGGGCTTTTCAGAGGGTGCCTTAAACAGTTGGCCTAAATGCGACATTTCCTTATATCTGTAGGGTTTCAGTTTTATTGACTACGGGGTCAGGTTGTAGCTGTCATCCTTATGGGCTGCGGCGTAGCGCCCCGCCTCCCCTACCAGCCAATCGCGGAAAGCGCGCAGCGAAGCCGACTCCACCTTGCGCTCGGGGATCATCAGGTAATACGCCTTGATGCTCGACAGCGCATGTGGGCTGGCCACCACCAGGCGCCCTTCTGCCAGTTCACGCTGGATCAGGAAGGGTGGAATCAGTGCCACGCCCATCTCGTGCATGGCCGCCTGTGCCAACATCGAGAATAGCTCATAGCGTGGGCCGGTCATGTCACGAGCGACGTTCATTTCCAGGCTGTTGAACCACTGGCGCCAGGCGTAGGGCCGGGTGGTCTGCTGCAGCAGCGGCAGCTGGGCGATCTGCGCGGGGCTCAGTTGCCGGTTGCCGGCCAGCAATGCCGGGCTGCACACCGGCACCGGGTTCTCGCCCATCAGCCGATGGGACTCTGTACCCGACCAGTCGGCATCGCCGAAGTAGATCGCCGCGTCGAAGCTGGTATCGGCAAACAGGAATGGCCGGGTGCGGTTGGTCAGGTTGACCGTGACTTCCGGGTGGCGCTGCTGGAAGTCCTTGAGCCGGGGTAGCAGCCATTGGGTGCCGAAGGTCGGCACCACTGCCAGTTCGATGACGTTGGCGCCCTGCTGGCCCATCACCGATAAGGTGTCACGTTCTACTGCATCGAGCTGGGTGGCGACCCGGCGGCTATAGGAAAGCCCGGCCTCGGTCAGCTTCACCCCGCGGCGCGAGCGGCGAAACAGTTCGACATTGAGAAACTCCTCCAGCCCGGCGATTTGCCGACATACGGCGCCCTGGGTCAGGGACAGCTCCTGGGAAGCCTTGGTAAAGCTCTCGTGGCGGGCGGCGGCCTCGAAGCAGACCAGGGCCGCTGTGCTTGGGATCTTGCGCCGCATGTACATCAACCTCACTAATAGGGCGTAAAGATGGCCTTTGCGGCCATTACGAAGTGAGAAATTATCACAAGAGCATGCGCAATCCTCGTTTGTCTCGTCGCTTGAACGGGCCTAGGATCAATGCACAACAACTCTGGTCCCATTTCTCGAGGATTCGCTCATGGCCGGTAAAGCAAGCTTCAACTGGATCGACCCGCTGTTGCTCGACCAACAGCTCACTGAAGAAGAGCGCATGGTGCGTGACAGCGCTTATCAGTTCGCCCAGGACAAGCTGGCCCCGCGCGTGCTGGAGGCCTTCCGTCACGAGCAGACCGACCCTGCGATCTTCCGCGAGATGGGCGAAGTCGGCCTGCTGGGCGCAACCATTCCCGAGCAGTACGGCGGCAGTGGCCTGAACTACGTGTGCTACGGCCTGATTGCCCGGGAAGTGGAGCGTATCGACTCCGGCTACCGCTCGATGATGAGCGTGCAGTCCTCGCTGGTCATGGTGCCGATCAACGAATTCGGTACCGAGGCGACCAAGCAGAAGTACCTGCCCAAGCTCGCCAGCGGTGAATGGATCGGCTGCTTCGGCCTGACCGAGCCAGACCATGGCTCCGACCCGGGCTCGATGATCACCCGCGCCAAGAAGGTCGACGGTGGCTATCGCCTGAGCGGCAGCAAGATGTGGATCACCAACAGCCCGATCGCTGACGTGTTCGTGGTCTGGGCCAAGGATGACGCCGGCGACATCCGAGGTTTTGTCCTGGAAAAAGGCTGGCAGGGCCTGAGCGCCCCGGCGATTCACGGCAAGGTCGGCCTGCGCGCCTCGATCACCGGCGAAATCGTCATGGACAACGTGTTCGTGCCTGAAGAGAACATCTTCCCCGATGTGCGCGGCCTGAAAGGCCCGTTCACCTGCCTGAACTCGGCACGCTATGGCATCTCCTGGGGGGCCCTGGGCGCCGCTGAAGCCTGCTGGCACACTGCGCGCCAATACACCCTGGACCGCAAGCAGTTCGGTCGCCCGCTGGCCGCCAACCAGCTGATCCAGAAGAAACTGGCCGACATGCAGACCGAAATCACCCTGGCCCTGCAAGGCTGCCTGCGCCTGGGCCGGATGAAAGACGAAGGCACCGCTGCGGTCGAAATCACTTCGATCATGAAGCGCAACTCCTGCGGCAAGGCCCTGGACATCGCCCGTATGGCCCGTGACATGCTCGGTGGCAACGGGATCTCCGACGAGTTCGGTGTGGCCCGTCACCTGGTCAACCTTGAGGTGGTCAACACCTATGAAGGCACCCATGACGTCCACGCGCTGATCCTCGGTCGCGCGCAGACCGGCATTCAGTCCTTCTATTAATAAGGAGCCAGCCATGGGCGCGCTATCTCATCTGCGGGTGCTGGATCTGTCGCGAGTGCTGGCCGGGCCCTGGTCCGGGCAGATACTTGCGGACCTCGGCGCCGAAGTGATCAAGGTCGAGCGTCCGGGCAGCGGCGATGATACGCGCGCCTGGGGGCCACCCTTCCTTAAGGACGCCTACGGCGAGAACACCAGCGAGGCCGCCTACTACCTGGCTGCCAACCGCAACAAGCGCTCGCTGACCATCGACTTCACCCAGCCCGAGGGCCAGCGCCTGGTGCGCGAGCTGGCGGCAAAGTCGGACGTGTTGATCGAGAACTTCAAGGTCGGCGGCCTGGCAGCCTATGGGCTGGACTACGAAAGCCTGAAGGCGCTCAACCCGCGCCTGGTGTATTGCTCGGTCACCGGCTTCGGCCAGACCGGGCCCTATGCCAAGCGCGCCGGCTACGACTTCATGATCCAGGGCCTGGGCGGGCTGATGAGCCTGACCGGGCGCCCGGAGGGTGAAGACGGTGCGGGGCCGGTGAAGGTCGGTGTCGCGCTGACCGACATCCTCACCGGGCTGTATTCGACCGTGGCGATCCTGGCTGCCCTCGCCCATCGTGACCGCGATGGTGGCGGCCAGCACATTGATATGGCGCTGCTCGACGTGCAGGTTGCCTGCCTGGCCAACCAGGCCATGAACTACCTCACCACCGGCACGCCACCGCGGCGCCTGGGTAATGCGCACCCGAACATCGTGCCTTACCAGGACTTCCCTACTGCCGACGGCGATTTCATC
>NZ_CP087199.1:125000-715000 GCF_024749345.1 Pseudomonas sp. B21-009
GTCTAACCTTCGGGAGGACGGTTACCACGGTGTGATTCATGACTGGGGTGAAGTCGTAACAAGGTAGCCGTAGGGGAACCTGCGGCTGGATCACCTCCTTAATCGACAGACATCAGCTGTCTTATGAGCTCCCACACGAATTGCTTGATTCATTGAAGAAGACGATATCGGTAACAGCTCTTAACTGGGTCTGTAGCTCAGTTGGTTAGAGCGCACCCCTGATAAGGGTGAGGTCGGCAGTTCGAATCTGCCCAGACCCACCAGTTTCTTGTTGGGGCCATAGCTCAGCTGGGAGAGCGCCTGCCTTGCACGCAGGAGGTCAGCGGTTCGATCCCGCTTGGCTCCACCACCCCTTGCTACCGTGTCAAAGCTTAGAAATGAATATTCGCCTCGAATATTGATTTCTGAACTTTTTCAGAATCGTTCTTTAAAAATTTGGGTATGTGATAGAAAGATAGACTGGACAGCACTTTCACTGGTGTGTGTTCAGGCTAAGGTAAAATTTGTGAGTAATTACAAGTTTTCGGCGAATGTTGTCTTCACAGTATAACCAGATTGCTTGGGGTTATATGGTCAAGTGAAGAAGCGCATACGGTGGATGCCTTGGCAGTCAGAGGCGATGAAAGACGTGGTAGCCTGCGATAAGCTTCGGGGAGTCGGCAAACAGACTTTGATCCGGAGATCTCTGAATGGGGGAACCCACTCAGCATAAGCTGAGTATCTTGTACTGAATACATAGGTGCAAGAGGCGAACCAGGGGAACTGAAACATCTAAGTACCCTGAGGAAAAGAAATCAACCGAGATTCCCTTAGTAGTGGCGAGCGAACGGGGACTAGCCCTTAAGTGGCTTTGAGATTAGCGGAACGCTCTGGAAAGTGCGGCCATAGTGGGTGATAGCCCTGTACGCGAAAATCTCTTAGTCATGAAATCGAGTAGGACGGAGCACGAGAAACTTTGTCTGAATATGGGGGGACCATCCTCCAAGGCTAAATACTACTGACTGACCGATAGTGAACCAGTACCGTGAGGGAAAGGCGAAAAGAACCCCGGAGAGGGGAGTGAAATAGATCCTGAAACCGTATGCGTACAAGCAGTGGGAGCCTACTTTGTTAGGTGACTGCGTACCTTTTGTATAATGGGTCAGCGACTTATATTCAGTGGCGAGCTTAACCGAATAGGGGAGGCGTAGCGAAAGCGAGTCTTAATAGGGCGTTTAGTCGCTGGGTATAGACCCGAAACCGGGCGATCTATCCATGGGCAGGTTGAAGGTTAGGTAACACTGACTGGAGGACCGAACCGACTACCGTTGAAAAGTTAGCGGATGACCTGTGGATCGGAGTGAAAGGCTAATCAAGCTCGGAGATAGCTGGTTCTCCTCGAAAGCTATTTAGGTAGCGCCTCATGTATCACTGTAGGGGGTAGAGCACTGTTTCGGCTAGGGGGTCATCCCGACTTACCAAACCGATGCAAACTCCGAATACCTACAAGTGCCGAGCATGGGAGACACACGGCGGGTGCTAACGTCCGTCGTGAAAAGGGAAACAACCCAGACCGTCAGCTAAGGTCCCAAAGTTATGGTTAAGTGGGAAACGATGTGGGAAGGCTTAGACAGCTAGGAGGTTGGCTTAGAAGCAGCCACCCTTTAAAGAAAGCGTAATAGCTCACTAGTCGAGTCGGCCTGCGCGGAAGATGTAACGGGGCTCAAACCATACACCGAAGCTACGGGTATCACTTAGGTGATGCGGTAGAGGAGCGTTCTGTAAGCCTGTGAAGGTGAGTTGAGAAGCTTGCTGGAGGTATCAGAAGTGCGAATGCTGACATGAGTAACGACAATGGGAGTGAAAAACTCCCACGCCGAAAGACCAAGGTTTCCTGCGCAACGTTAATCGACGCAGGGTTAGTCGGTCCCTAAGGCGAGGCTGAAAAGCGTAGTCGATGGAAAACAGGTTAATATTCCTGTACTTCTGGTTATTGCGATGGAGGGACGGAGAAGGCTAGGCCAGCTTGGCGTTGGTTGTCCAAGTTTAAGGTGGTAGGCTGAGATCTTAGGTAAATCCGGGATCTTAAGGCCGAGAGCTGATGACGAGTTGCCATTAGGCGACGAAGTGGTTGATGCCATGCTTCCAAGAAAAGCTTCTAAGCTTCAGATAACCAGGAACCGTACCCCAAACCGACACAGGTGGTTGGGTAGAGAATACCAAGGCGCTTGAGAGAACTCGGGTGAAGGAACTAGGCAAAATGGCACCGTAACTTCGGGAGAAGGTGCGCCGGTGAGGGTGAAGGACTTGCTCCGTAAGCCCATGCCGGTCGAAGATACCAGGCCGCTGCGACTGTTTATTAAAAACACAGCACTCTGCAAACACGAAAGTGGACGTATAGGGTGTGACGCCTGCCCGGTGCCGGAAGGTTAATTGATGGGGTTAGCTAACGCGAAGCTCTTGATCGAAGCCCCGGTAAACGGCGGCCGTAACTATAACGGTCCTAAGGTAGCGAAATTCCTTGTCGGGTAAGTTCCGACCTGCACGAATGGCGTAACGATGGCGGCGCTGTCTCCACCCGAGACTCAGTGAAATTGAAATCGCTGTGAAGATGCAGTGTATCCGCGGCTAGACGGAAAGACCCCGTGAACCTTTACTATAGCTTTGCACTGGACTTTGAATTTGCTTGTGTAGGATAGGTGGGAGGCTTTGAAGCGTGGACGCCAGTTCGCGTGGAGCCATCCTTGAAATACCACCCTGGCAACTTTGAGGTTCTAACTCAGGTCCGTTATCCGGATCGAGGACAGTGTATGGTGGGTAGTTTGACTGGGGCGGTCTCCTCCTAAAGAGTAACGGAGGAGTACGAAGGTGCGCTCAGACCGGTCGGAAATCGGTCGTAGAGTATAAAGGCAAAAGCGCGCTTGACTGCGAGACAGACACGTCGAGCAGGTACGAAAGTAGGTCTTAGTGATCCGGTGGTTCTGTATGGAAGGGCCATCGCTCAACGGATAAAAGGTACTCCGGGGATAACAGGCTGATACCGCCCAAGAGTTCATATCGACGGCGGTGTTTGGCACCTCGATGTCGGCTCATCACATCCTGGGGCTGAAGCCGGTCCCAAGGGTATGGCTGTTCGCCATTTAAAGTGGTACGCGAGCTGGGTTTAGAACGTCGTGAGACAGTTCGGTCCCTATCTGCCGTGGACGTTTGAGATTTGAGAGGGGCTGCTCCTAGTACGAGAGGACCGGAGTGGACGAACCTCTGGTGTTCCGGTTGTCACGCCAGTGGCATTGCCGGGTAGCTATGTTCGGAAGAGATAACCGCTGAAAGCATCTAAGCGGGAAACTTGCCTCAAGATGAGATCTCACTGGAGCCTTGAGCTCCCTGAAGGGCCGTCGAAGACTACGACGTTGATAGGTTGGGTGTGTAAGCGCTGTGAGGCGTTGAGCTAACCAATACTAATTGCCCGTGAGGCTTGACCATATAACACCCAAGCAATTTGAGCGAAAGCCAGATTGCGGTGTTGTGAAGACTGCACAGCCGAAGATTTGTAACTCACAAACATCACATACCCGATTCGCTGGAGTGTCTTAAACAAGACCTTCTGGCAACAGAATTTCTTGACGACCATAGAGCATTGGAACCACCTGATCCCATCCCGAACTCAGCAGTGAAACGATGCATCGCCGATGGTAGTGTGGGGTTTCCCCATGTGAGAGTAGGTCATCGTCAAGATTAAATTCCGAAACCCCTATCTGCATATGCAGGTAGGGGTTTTGTCTTTAAGGTAGAAGCATCAAGAATTCGCTGGCACGTCGCAACAGACGGATCGGCACACAGAATTTCTTGACGACCATAGAGCATTGGAACCACCTGATCCCATCCCGAACTCAGCAGTGAAACGATGCATCGCCGATGGTAGTGTGGGGTTTCCCCATGTGAGAGTAGGTCATCGTCAAGATTCATTCCGAAACCCCTGTCTGCCCTGCAGACAGGGGTTTTGTCTTTCAGGACCTGTCACCCTTTGTGGGAGCTGGCCTTGCCAGCGATGGGCTGCATAGCAGCCCCAGAGCAGCCGCTGACTTACCCAGCTCTTCGCACCTTGCCACTGCGCCGCGCCTGCAACTTGCGCCACCAGATATACACCCCGGTCAGCGACAGCACCGCAATCATCACTCCCAACACTGCAATCAACACCTGGCCGGTCATGCCGATGATGCGCCCGCCATGTATGGGTAACTGCAAGCGGTAAAAGCGTTCCCCCAAGGTGCCTTGCCCGGCAATCTCCTTGCCCAGCAAATGCCCGTCAGTGCCGTGGAAGAACAACCAGGACTTACCCTGGGCATCGGTATCGTGCTGGCCAAACCCCGCACCATAGAAGTTGTACTCGAAGCTGTAGTACAGCTCACCGATCGGTGCCGTTAGCCCCAGCCGCTGACCTTCCTGCTGCGCCAGCTGGTAGGCCTGTTGATAGTTCAGCTGGGTCACCCCCAGTTGTTCCTTGGGTAGCCCGCCACGGGCTTCATAGACGCTTGGCTCAATCGGTGAAAACAGTGACACCGCCGGTTTGAATACCTGGGCAGGCAGGTTCATTGCCACGCTGCTGATCGCAATCGGCAGCAGCAACAGCCACAACCACAAACCGCCCGCCCTGTGGATATCCATGTTCAGCCGATAGGCATGGCCACCCTTGATCTTCCAGGCTTTCGCCCACTTGCCCCAGAACGGCCGCCCACGCGGCAAGGTCAGCAGCACGGCGATAAAGCAGTCGATTACCCACATGATCGCCACCACACCCATCAGCAGAATCCCCCAGTTGCCGGGCAGGGTCAGGCTGTAATGTAGCTCGAGCATGAACGGCATGAAGTTCTCGCGGGAGAAACAGCATTCACCCCAGTAGCGCTGGCCCAGGGTCAACCCACTGACGGGGTCGAGATAGAACACCGTGTTCTTCTCGGCATAGGGCTCGCCGCTGGCTGGGTCATTGCGCGGCACCATGGCCAGCAGCGCCGCATGCCCGGGCTCGTTCGGGTATTCCATGTACCAGACTTGCAGGCGCGGATGCTCGGCCTGCAACTTATCCACAAGCACCCCGGGTTGCCGGCGTTCACCCACGGTGGGCGCTTCATAGAAGGACGGGTTGAGCCATTCATCCAGTTCGTGATGAAAGGCCAGGACGCTGCCGGTTAGGCCCGCCATGGCCAAAAACAGCGCAGTGATCAGGCCAAGGTAGCGGTGAAGCAGTACGTAAAGCTGACGCATGGGTAAAGGTCCGGAATAAGTCGCCAGATACAACAAAGCCAGCCCCCGGAATCAGGTGCTGGCTTTGGCGTTCATACAGGTGAGGTCAGAACTGGTAGCTGACCGTGGCGCTGACATTGCGCTCTTCGCCCATGTAGCAGTAACTCAGGCTGGCACAGGAGGCGATGTAGCTCTCATTGGTGAGGTTGTTGGCATTGAGCCGCACATCCACGCCCTTGAGCCCGACCTTGCCCAGGTCATAGCCAACCGACGCGTCGAACAGGGTGTAGGAGGGCACCTTCATGGTGTTCTCGGCATCCACCCAGCTGTAGCCGACATAACGCACACCGCCGCCCAGGCGCAGGCCGTCGAGGGCGCCCTGGCGGAAGTTGTAGTCAGCCCACAGCGAGGCCATGTGTCGCGGTGCCTGGGTAGGCGAGTTGCCCTTGTTGTCGAGGTCGCTGCCGAACAGCGTGCTTGGCATCGACTTGGCGTACTCGATGTCGGTGAAGGTGTAGCTGCCGAGCACTTTCAGGTTGTCGGTGACCTGCATGTGCGCTTCCAGCTCCAGGCCCTGGGAACGGACCTGGCCTACAGGACGATAGAACTCTTCCTGCGGCAGCTTGGAGGCCAGGTTCTCCTGCTCGATGCGGAACACCGAAGCGGTGAACAGGTTGTCAGTGCCCGGTGGCTGGTACTTGATGCCGGCTTCCCACTGGGTGCCCTCGGTCGGCGCCAGCGGATTGCCGGCCTGGTCGGCGTAGGAGTTGGGGTTGAACGACTCGGAATAGCTGATGTACGGCGCAATGCCGTTTTCGAACAGGTACAGCACGCCGGCGCGGCCGGTCAGTTTGGTGCGCTGGTCGCTGATCCTGGTGCCCAGCGGGCGGCTGGCTTCGGCGATACGGTTCTCGTCCGAGGTCTTCACCCAGTCCTGACGCAGGCCCAGGGAGAAGCGCCACTGGTCGAGCTCGATCAGGTCCTGCAGGTACACGCCGGTCTGCTGCAGCCGACGCAGGTAGCTGGTGGGGTTGTAGTAGGTGATTTGCGAGTTGCCGTACTGCGGGTCGAAGGCGTTGATCGGCGCCAGCGAGCCACTGCGCCAGTCGACCACGGTTTTGCGCCGCTGATAGTCCAGGCCCAGCAGGGTGGTGTGCTTGGCACTGCCGGTGAAGTATTCAGCCTGGAGCATGTTGTCGATGATGTACGCGTGGAGCTTTTCATCGCCGCCGGTGTAGTAGCGGTTCAGCTCGTTGCTGGTCGGCGTGGTCCAGCCCCAGGCATACACCTGGTCCATTTTCACCGTCGAGTCCAGGTAGCGGAAGTTCTGCCGCGCGGTGAAAACGTCGTTGAAGCGATGCTCGAACTGATAGCCGAACGACTGCTGGTCGCGCTCGTAGCGGTCGACACCCGGCTCGCCTTCGAAGAAGTGATCGGAGATGCGCTGGCCATTGCGCTGGTGCAGCGCGCCATCGGCCGGCACGCCGCCGTGATAGCCGCCGTCGGGGTCGTGCTGCAGGTAGGCCTGCAGGGTCAGCGAGGTGTCTTCGCTGAAGTTGATGCTGACAGTCGGGGCCAGGGCGAAGCGTTTTTCCTCGTTGTGGTCGAACTGGGTGTCGGACTGATCGGCCAGGCCCACCAGACGGTAGGCGATGCGCTTGTCGTCATCCAGCGGGCCGCTGAAGTCGAAACCGACACCACGCTGGCCCTGGGTGCCAACGGTGGCCTGTACCTGATGGTAGGCCTCGTACAGTGGCTTCTTGCTGGTCAGGGCGACCAGGCCGCCGGGTGAGCTGCGGCCATAGAGCACCGAAGATGGCCCCTTGAGGATATCCACGCGCTCAAGAAAGTACGGATCGACCTGCATGGTGCTGTAGGTGCCGCTGTCACCCATGGACTTGAGGCCGTCCAGGTAGATGTTATCCACAGAGCCGTCGTTGAAGCCGCGCATGGCTACGTAGTCGTAGCGGTGTGTCGCACCATAAGGGTTGGTCAGCACGCCCGGGGTGTAGCGCATGGCCTGGGCCACGGTCTGCGAGCCCTGGTCCTCCATTTGCTGACGGGTCACCACCGATACAGACTGCGAGGTTTCCAGGATCGGCGCACTGGTCTTGGTCGCAACCTGGCTGTGAGTGGCGTTGTAGCCTTCCATGCTGCCCAGGGCGTTACCCAGGGCGAACTCGCGTACTTCGGTGCTCGGCAACGACAGCGCTGCGTCCTGTGCCTGAGCCCGCAGCACATAGCTGCCGCCATCCTGGCTGAGGGCCTCCAGGCCCGAACCGTTGAGCAACTGGCGCAGCGCCTGGTCGGTGGCGTAGCTGCCTTGCAGTCCCGGCGACTGCAGGCCCTGGGTCATTTGCGGGGTGCTCGACAGGGTGATCTGAGCCTGGCGGGCGAACTGGTTGAGCACCTCATCCAGAGAGCCGGCAGGGATGTTGTACTGCTGGCTGACACTGCCTGCTGGTGATGCAAGTGTCATTGCCGGCACCGCAGTGATGCCCAGGGCAGTGCCGAGCAGCGCGGCGCGGATGGCCTTGCCGAGGGAACTGGAACAGGCAGAATCTAAGGAAGGTTGAAAATCATTCTTCTTGTTGAGCCGCAACAGGGGCGAAGCATTACGCATGGAGAGCATCCGTAGAGTCGGTAAGGGCAGAAAGAGTCGCTTACTGTCCTAGCCGGACTCGTGGGTAAAACCCGCCAAAAAAAATCACTTCACGCCAGCCGTTCCAGGCGCACCCACCAGCGGGTGCGATAGCTGACCTTGACCGGC
This sequence comes from Pseudomonas sp. B21-009, assembly GCF_024749345.1. Taxonomy (NCBI): domain Bacteria; kingdom Pseudomonadati; phylum Pseudomonadota; class Gammaproteobacteria; order Pseudomonadales; family Pseudomonadaceae; genus Pseudomonas; species Pseudomonas sp. B21-009. The sequence continues at coordinate 132,991 of NZ_CP087199.1, forward strand.
AGTGTCTGCGGCAACAGTTGCAACAGCTTGTCGGTGTCTGCAAGGCGGAACACACCTGACAGGCGCAAGTCGGCAATGTCGTCGGCGCAGCTGACATAGCCATGGCGATAGCGCCCGACTTCAGCGAGAAAATCACCCAGGCGCATGTCGCGGGTGACGATCAGCCCTTCGGCCCAGGCGCCGGCATCCATGTCCTGATTGTGCAGCAGGGTCGCGCCGCGGGCATCGAGGCGATAGCTCTGGCCGGCGTGAATCCATTGCATCGGGCCTGGCGAGTGGATGGCGACGCTGCCCTGGCTGACGCTGACGCGGGTGCAGTCGTCGTCCTGGCGCACCACGAAGCGGCCGTCGAAGCCTTGCAGCAAGGCTTCGCGGGTGCTGACCAGCAACGGTCTAGCCGGGGTGCTTGTGTCTTTGGCGCAGGTCAGCATCAACTCGCCGTGCTTGAGACGAATCAGGCGCTGATCGGCCTCAAAGGCAAGGTCTGCGGCGCTGTTGGTGTTCAGTTGCAGCAGCGAGCCATCGGGCAGGCGCACGCTGCGACGCTGGCCGGTGGCGCTGGCGAAATCCGCAGTCCAGGGGCTGATTAGCTGCAGGTCCTTACCCAGCCAGGTCGCCGAGCCGAGCACCAGCACGCCGCTGAGCAGCTTCAGGGCCTGGCGTCGTTGCAGGCGCTGGCTGCTGTTCTCAAGGGTCTGCAAGGCCACACTGGCCCCTGGCACGGCGCGCAGGTTGAGTTCCTGCTGCAGCGACTGCACTCGTTGCCAGGCCAGCTCGTGCTCCTGATGGGTTGCACGCCACTGTTCGCATTGCTGCTGCAACCGCGCGTTGTGGCCGCTTTCGCGCAGCTTGAGCATCCAGTGGATGGCTTGCTTGACCACGCGCGGGCCGGGGTTGAGGGTGGTCATGACGGCTTACGCCTCTGACTCGTAGCGCAGCAGGTAGCAATGATAGAGCGCATCGGCCACGTAGCGCTCAACCGAGCGCAGCGACACGCCCATCTGTTCGGCAATGTCCTTGTGGCTCAAGCCCTCGCACTGGGCCAGGAGAAACGCGCGACGCACTTTCGGCTTGAGGCCGTCGAGCATCTGCGCGATGCGCTCAAGCAGCTCCAGCAGCAGTTCGCGGGTTTCAAGCGAAGGCACTTCGGCCTCTGGCAGATGCGCCAGGGCTTCGAGGTAGGCGCGCTGCAGCTCCTCACGGCGCCAGTGGTCGATCACCAGGCCGCGAGCGATGGTACGCAGGAACGCCCGGGGGGCGTTCAGCTCCAACAGTTCACGCCGCTGCAACAGGCGTACGAAAGTGTCCTGGGCCAGGTCCGCGGCATCGGCGGCGTTGCCCAGCTTGCTGCGCAGCCAGGTGTTCAGCCAGCCATGGTGATGGCTGTAAAGCGTGTGCACGGACTCTCGAGAGGGCATGAAGGTGCGCTGCTGAAGGGGTCATAAATGATAATTAGTCTCATTGTTGGCATCCTTGGAATATTTTGCAACTGTTGATCAGGGCAAGCTCGCTCTTGCCGGAGCGGGCTTGCCCCGCGATCGGGTTTAACTCAGCAAATTCTTCACATTGTTCATTGCCTCATCGGCAAACCCCTGCAAAAACGCCTGAAAGCCAGGCATTGCCTCGCTGCCGCCTTGCCATGGCTCGGCCTGGATGGTCCAGGTCGCCCGCGCCTGACGCTCGCCCAGCGCCTCGACCTGCATCGCCGCCCACAGGTTGCCGATGTTCAGGCTGGTGTAGATCAGGCTCCAGGTCATGTACATGGCCTGGTCGTCGCGGCTGTTGAGCTGCTCGATGACCACGTTGCCGTCCTTGAACAGCTTCTTGCGCACCGAGCGTACGCCGCTACCGGTCATCTCGATGTGCGCCAGGGCCGGGATGAACACCGGGAAGCCGGCAAAGTTGCCGACGATGTTCCAGACGCTGGCGGCAGCGCTGGCGATCTCGACGCTGGCCACTACGTGGCAGCCTTCGGGGTTGTGGATAAGTGTGTCGGGTTGGAGTGCTTGCATGGTGTCTCTCCTGGTTGGGTTGAAGCTGCTCAGATGAAGGCGATGTCGTGCAGGTACTGGCAGCCGCGTTGCAGCAGCTGCGGGGTTTTGCGCGGGTAACGGGCGCCCATGCGCTGGACGCCGGCGCGGGCGTTGTCGTGCTGGATTCGCGAGATGTCGCCGATGTCTTCCTCAAAGCCGTCCAGGTAGAAACCCAGCACATCGAACAGGGCGTTGTCGCGGTCGACCCGCTGCAACTGCCGCTGCCACTGCTCAACGCTGACCAGCTCGAATGGCCTGCCGCTGTCGCGGAACACCGAGACGTAATCGCGCCAGCTCAAAGGCTCGGGGTTGTGCAGGTTGAACACCGCCCGTTCGGGCTGGTAGCGGCTGCTGTGGAAGGCGATGAAGCGGGCCAGAAAGTCCACCGGCATCAGGTCGAAGTTGAGCTCCAGCGCCGGTACCTGGCCGATTTGCAGCGAGCCTTTAAGCATCAGCATCAACCGGTTGCGCTGGGGCTGGCAGATGCCGTTGCGGCTGTCGAAGGTGATGTTGCCGGGGCGATACAGGTTGACCCACACGCCCTGGGCGCGGGCGCGCTGAAGAATGCGCTCGCCCACCCATTTGCTCAGGTTGTAGCCGTTGCGGATATAGATCGGCGGGGTGGTGGCCGGGTCTTGTTCGAGCACCTGGCCGTCGGCGTCAATGGCGCTGCACGCCGACAGGGTCGAGATGAAATTGAAGACCTTCTTGCGCCGGCCTTCGCACAGGCGCAGGCACTCGAACAGCGGTTCGACGTTGTCGGCGGCGAGGCTCTGGTAATCCAGTACATGGTTGACCTGCGCGGCGTTGTGCAACAGCGCGCCGTACTCGCTGTCGAGGTAGTTGTAGTCGACTTCGGCCAGGCCCAGGCGCGGCTGGCGCAGGTCGGCGGCGAAGACTTTCACCCGGCTCATGTCCAGCCCATGCAAGCCGTTCTCTACCAGCGCCGCGCTAAAGCGTTGCTCGGCTGACTGACTGGCGTTGGCGCGCACCAGGCAGGCCACTTCGCTGGCGCCCCATTGCAGCAGCGCTTCGACCAGGTGCACGCCAAGAAAGCTGTTGGCGCCGGTGACGATCACCTTGTGCACATCGCCCAGTTGCGCCACTGGCAGCACCTGCAAGCCCAATTCGCGGCAGGCGTCGCGTTCAGCTTGCGGGTCGAGGCCAGGCAGCTGTGCCTGCTCACCGCTGACCAGGGTGGCCAGGCGTTGCACTGTCGGCATCTCGATAAAGCGGTTGATCGCAATGCCGCGGCCGAACTGTTCGCGAATGGCCAGCAACAGGCGCGACAGCAGGATCGAATGGCCACCGAGGCTGAAGAAGCTGGCGTCGGTGGAAATGTCCTGCTCGGGCAGTTCCAGCAGCGTGCTCCACAGGCCAACCAGCTGCGCTTCGACCGGGGTTAGCGGACCGAAGTGATGCAGGCTCGGCGCCAAACCCAGCGGCAGTGCCGCCAGCGCCTGGCGGTCAACTTTGCCGTTGGCGGTGTAGGGCATCTGCGCCAGTTGCTGATAGAAACCCGGGCGCATGTAGTCGGGCAGCCTTTGCTCGGCGTGCTGGCGCAGGGCCGCTTCGCTGTCATCACTGGTGGCTTGCGCGCAGAACGCCAGGATCCGCCGCTGGGCATCGATGATCACCGCCACCTGGCGGAACAGGCCGCTGCTGCGCAGGCAGTGCTCGATCTCTTCGGGCTCGACGCGAAAGCCGCGAATCTTCACCTGGTTGTCGCGCCGGCCACAAAGCTCGATACCCTCGGCCGTCCATTTGCCGATATCGCCGGTGCGATACACGCGCAACAGGCTGCTGTCGCCTGGGCTGAGGTTGAGGAAGCGCTCGTTGCTCAGGGCAGGATTGTTCAGATAGCCCAAGCCCACGCCCGGCCCTGCGATATACAACTCACCGGGGCAGTTTTCGATCACCGGTTGCAGGTTTTCGTCGAGGATCAGCACCCGCGTGTTGGCGATCGGGCAGCCCAGGTTGCGGTTGTTGTCGCCAGTGTTGAACACCCGGGTGGTGGCCAGTACCGTGGTCTCGGTCGGGCCATAGATGTTGTGCAGTTGGCATTGCCCGGCCAGGCGTTCAATCACCTCCGGTTCACAGACGTCGCCACCGGTGACCAGGTGCTTCAACTCCAGGGTTTGATCGCGCGGCAGGATGCTCAGCAGTGCCGGCGGCAGGAAGGCGTGGGTGACGTGCTGTTCGCGCATCAGCGCCAGCAATTGAGCCGGGTCGCGGCGCTGGTCTTGCGTGGGCACCACCAGTTCGCCGCCGGCGACCCAGGTGGGCAGGATGTCCAGCAGCGAGGCATCGAAGCCGATGGTCGAAAACTGCAATGCCCGGCTGCGCTCATCGAGTTGCACGTGGGCGCTGTACCAGGCCTGGAAGTGGCTGAGGTTACGCTGGCTGAGCAGCACGCCCTTGGGCTGGCCGGTGGTGCCCGAGGTGTAGATCGCCACGCCCGGGGCGTCTGGCGCCGGTCGCTGGCGCAGTAATGACGGCAACGGCTGCGCCAACGCTGCGGGCAACTGGCGCAGGTCGAGGCTTTTCACAGCCAAGTCATCCACTGGGACTTGACCGTCATGCAGCAACAGGCTGGCGCCGGCGTTCTTGAGGATGTAACGCAGACGCTCGGCCGGGTGCGCAGGATCCAGCGGCAAGTACACCGCCCCATAGCCGAATACCGCGAGCAGGCTGGCGTAGAGCGCTGCGGATTTGCCCATGCAAACGCCAATCACTGGCGGGTCGGCGTCAATAGCCAAGCCGGCCATCAATTGCTGGATGGCGACCGCCTGGGCGTGCAGTCGGGCATAGCTGATGCGCTGGCCGTTGAGGTTCAGCGCCGGGCGCTCGGCATGAAGTTGCAGGCTCTGCTGCAGGCGCTCGATCAGCGCTACTTCGCCAGTTGCCAGCAATGGCAGGCTGTCGTGCTGGTTGTAGCGATGCAGCCAGGCCAGTTGCTCCAGCCAGCCAAGACCTTGTTGCTGGTCCTCCTGCCCGGGGCTGATGGCGGCTGCCTGCTGCAGGTAGTCGGGGTTTCGCGAGAAACGGCTGACGTGCAGCGCGAGGGTTTGCTGCAGGCTGTCGATGGTCTTCCGGCGCAGTTGCTGGCCATTGCCGGACACCTCCGCTGCCAGCGGCTGGCGCTCGATCAACCGCTGCGCGGTGGCTGTGCCGGTCCAGCACAACAGCTCCAGTGTCGGCAGTTCGCCAGCGCTGTGCAGGTACAGTCCCAGGCGCAGGCTCAACAACGCGCAGTCGCCAAGCCCCTGCCAATCGCTGGCACTCAGTGCCAGGCTGCCATCATCGATGAGCAGCTGTGGCCGGGGCCACGGGCGATGCTGCAAGGCTGCGGTGCTATCGGCCAGGTACAGCGCGTGCCCATGGTCGAGCAGTTCCTGGTGCAGCAGGGCCAATGCCGGGCTTGTGCCGATCAGACAGATTTGCAGGCGTCTCATGGCGCTCTCCTTGGTTCGGGCAGGTAATGCGCCAGGGCCTGTTGTACGCAAGGCGAATCGAGCATCGAGCTGGCGCGGAACAGGCGCAGGATGTTGCCCAGCAGCGGATGCCGGTGATCGATCGGGTAGGCCATCGCCGTTACCTCCTGGCGCAATGCTTGGCGCGCGGTCTCGCCGATCGGCAGGTGCTCGATCAGGCTGAAATCGAAGGCTTTCTGGATGTCGTTGGTCAGGTACTGGGTGAGAAACACCGGGAGGATGTCGGCAATGCACCGGCGATCCGCCTCCGGCGCGCTGTGCCAGTAGATGCGTACCAACCGCGCCCAGAAGGTCGAGTGGCGCCCCTCGTCGAGCAGGTGGTCGGCCATTAGCCCCTTGACCGAGGGCTTGACCGTGTCATCGCGGGCAAAGGCGGCGACGTCGTCCGTCAGGGTGTTCTCGGCAATACCTACGCAAATCAGCTCAAGGGCGTCGCGCAGATGTTCCGGTGCCAGCGCCAGGGCTGCGGGTATCGCCCGGCTCAGCTCGATCTCCCGGGGCAGGGCAATCGGCTCGATGCCGGTCAGGGCGATGGTCTGGTGCATGAAGTCCATGGCCACCAGGGCGTGGTAGTCCTCATCGACCACCACGGTCATGGCGTCATAGCGGCAGGCGAACGGAAAGCGAATGGCGAAGCGGTCCTTGGCGATCCGCCGGGCGGTGTGATCGACGATCTCGGTCTCGAAAATCACCACGTCGTTGATGAACTTGTAGAGGCTCTGGGCCAGGGCGAAATCGCGCTGCTGCGGGCACGCGCGGACAAAGGTTTCGCTGAGCACCAGCGGCTGGCGGCTGAGCGGGTAGATCAGGCGCTGATCATCCTCGACCAGGCGTCGTGGCCGGGTGCGGATGGTCGCCCGGCTCTCCCAGGCCTCGGCACAGGAGGTGTAGTCGAGGGCGTTCATGCGCTGGTCTCCACGACGTTTTCACGCATCGACAGGCGCAAGCGGTCCCACAGGGCAATGCGGCTGTCGACGGCGGCAATGGCGGCTTCGAGCACCTGGCGTTGTTGCACCGGGTCGCCTTTGACCAGCCTTGCCAGCAAGGCCTCGGCGGCCGGGCCGTGGTCTTCGGAATCGACCTCGATGTGCCGCTGCAGGTAGTAACGGAAGGTGGGCGCCTGTTCGCCGCTGATACCCCAGTCATCGAGGATGCGCTGGAACATGGTCGGGATGACGCTTTCGCGGCCATGCAGAAAGGCTGCGGCGACACCATGGGCCGGTGCGCCCAGGGCGGTTTCCAGCGTGTGGCAGACGAACTGCAGGGCTGCCTCGCTGGCGCCTGCACGCTGCAGGGCACTGGCGTAACCCACGCCTTCACGCTGCAGGCTGACGAAGCGCTCGATCGCCGCTGTGCTGGCGCCGACCTCGCGCATGGCGTCCAGGTACAGCTCGAAATGACTGTAGTGGCCCTGGCCGGGGCGGTCGTCGGACTCCTCGCCAAGAACGATCTCGTTGATCAGGCGTGCGGCGTGCGGGTCAAGCGGTGGCAGCCAGGGCAACTGGATACAGGTCAGCTCCTGCTGCAGGCGCTTGGTCAGCGACATGAAATCCCAGACGGCGAAGACATGGGTTTCCATGAACCGTTGCAATACCGGCAAACAATCGATTTCAGTAAAGATCGGGTGTGCGGCAAGTTCGGCTTTGCGGGCGATAAGAAGCGAAGTCAATGTATTCATGGGGTTTCCTGGTCACTGGCTAACATCCGGTTAATGTCTTTTCATCGGCGGCGGCGAAGTTTTCAGCGGCCGAGCAGGGGCCTCGACTGAATTATTCGATAACAGCGCAATGGCAGACGTATCGATGCAGTTGGCATCGTTTTCTTCGGTGAACGGGCGCCTGGCGGTGGAGGTGGCCCGTGCCATTAAAAAGTTAGAACAACTTTTAAGTGATCGGCAACAACTTTGTTAATTATATTTGCAGTGTTTGTTTTTAAAGTGTGAGTGGGCGGGATAAAACTTTTATAGTTAGTTTTATTGGCATGTAAGTGCTCCTTCCGGCAACCAAGTGTCAGAATTGAAACTGCATGAGTGAATGCCTCACTCGGAGCACTGGAACAATAAAAGTCGGACCTGGTTGACTCTTGAGGGCAGCTGATCGATATCGGTCCTTGCCCGGCGCGCGGCTCCTTCTACAGGTGTGCGATAAGCAGACGACCTGGCCCGCCTGAGGGCGATCAGCGGTCGCTGCGCGGGTAAGAGTGTGCCGAAAATGCAAGAGCCGCCATGGCTGGCTGAAACAGCAAGAGACAAATCAGCGGCGCGGGCGCGCCCTTGGAGGGCAGGGTATCCCTGCGTTTGCAGGGCTCAGAGGCTGAGCAGGCCCAGGTGGGTGTTGATGATTTGAATCAGCCGCTGGTTGAGTTGCGGCGCATCGCCCGCGGCGTCGGGCAGTTCGATCAGCTCGATCTCCCGGCCGCTGTGGTCGTGCCAGCCGAGCATGCGCGGCAGCGATCCTGACGGATACAGCGCAGTGACCGGCACGCTGAGCCCGGCGGCCGCTTCGGCTGGGTCTGCCTGCGGGCTGTCGCTGGTGGCGACAAACAGGTGGCGGGTTTGCCCCGGGTGCAGTTGCTCGGTGTGCCGGGCCAGAGCCAGGGCCAATTGCGCCCCGGCACCCTGGCCGAACAGGGCGTGGGGTTTACGCAGGTACACCTGCAAGCGCTCGATCAGCGAGTCGATCAGGGTGGGGTTGCCGTGCAAGGGCAGTGAACGGATCGGGTCGCCGTAGGCCAGCACGTTGACGGTCACCAGTTCGATATGGTCGTTGAGCGCCACCGACCAGGCACGGTACTGGCTCAGATGATCCTGGCTGCAGGCAAGGCAGATCAGGCGGATCTGCGGCGGCTGGGCAGAGCCCGATACGGTTCTGCGCTGAAGTGTAGGAGCGTGCACTGCCTTTCCTTTCGCTCAAGGGGTGCCCCGAGCGCAATAGCTGCCAATGGCCGGGATTGCCGGCGATGGCGGTGGGTTCACTCTGCCGGTGGTCTGTTCAGGTAGGCCTTGATCGCTTTTGCCCCGTTGTTCAGGTGGCGCTCGAGAATCCTGATGGCATCTTCAACCGACTTGTCGTTTGCGGCGTCCACCAGCCCGATGTGATCGTCCTGGGTCAGCTTGCCCAGGCCCATCGATGACAGGTGAAAGCGCAGGAAGCGCTCTTCTTCGTTGAGCTCGTTTTCAATCAGGCGCAGCAGCTTCTGGTTCGGTGCCTTGCTGTACAGGCTCATGTGGAACAGGCGGTTGAGGCGCCCGATCTCGGCATGCCGGGTTTCGGTTTCAAGCTGGGTGATGTAGCTGCGCGCCTGGGCAATGTCGTCGGCATCGAGCAGCGGGATCGACTGGCGTAGTGCTTCGGACTCCAGAATGACCCGCAAGGCATAGGTATCGACGGCGTCTTCGCCGATCAATGGCGCAACTACCGCGCCCTTGTGCGCCACCACCTGCAACAGCGATTGCGCTTCGAGCTGGCGCAAGGCCTCGCGGACCGGCATGCGGCTGACACCGAACAAGGTTGCCAGCTCCTGTTGGCGCAAGGCCAGCCCAGGGGGCAGGCGGCCATCGAGAATGGCACTGCGCAGCCGCTCTTCAATCACGCTACGCGCCAGGTGTGGCGGCACTTGTTCGCCACCCAGGATTTCGCTCAGGGGTCTGGTTTTTCCGGCCACGCTGTTTTTGCCTGAAGTCGAAGTGAAATAATTGGATCCAATATCCAGCAACACTAGTTAGGGGAGGGATACTTGTCAAATAGCGGCGTTCGCCAACCCTTATTTATTAAGTAAACAGCAATCAACGGCCGCGCGCTTGCTATCGTGAAGGAAGTTTTTGTTCAAGGGAAGCCGGGTTGCAGCCCTCGCCAGACAGGGGGTTGCCCGTGGTCAACGGATTGCTGGCGCAATGATTGTAAGGTGCCATTGTTTTTTCCGGGTCGAGGCCGCACCATCGGCGTTTTTCCACAGGTCTGCGCGGATTATTCGCATTGGCGATACGTTGGGCTGTTCAATTGACCCTGCGCCGGCTCGGCCTGGCCGTGGTGCTCGGCTGCCTGTTACTGGGCGGCCTGCACGCGGATTGGGACTTCTCCCAGATCAGCCGCCGTGCCCAGTCGTTGTATGGCCCGCTGGGGCCTGGCCAGGGCCGCATTGATGCCTGGCAGAACCTGCTGGCGACCCAGAAGCAGGGCAGTGAGGCCGAACGCCTGAAAGTGGTCAACCAGTTCTTCAACCAGCAGCTGCGGTATGTCGAAGACATCGACCTGTGGCGCGAAGTGGACTACTGGGCAACCCCGGTACAGTCACTGATCAAGGGCGCCGGTGACTGCGAAGACTATGCTATCGCCAAGTACTTCAGCCTGCGGCGCCTCGGGGTTCCGGCAGAAAAACTGCGCATTACCTACGTCAAGGCCCTGCGCCAGAACCGCGCGCACATGGTCCTGACCTATTATTCAAGCCCGGAGGCCATGCCGTTGGTACTCGACAGCCTGATCGATGCGATCAAGCCCGCCAGCCAGCGTCCTGACCTGCTGCCGGTGTATTCCTTCAACGGTGAAGGCCTGTGGCTGACCGGTGCGGGTGGTAACAAGAAGGTCGGCGACACCAAGCGCTTGTCGCGCTGGCAGGATCTATTGAAGAAGATGCAGGCCGAAGGCTTCCCCGCCGAGCCGGCTTACTGAAGGAGCACAGATGTCACTGTTCAAACAATTGCTGCTTGCCATCTGCCTGTTCCTGGTAGTCGCCTTCAGCGGCAGCTTCATGGTCAGCCTGGAGAGCTCACGCAGCCAGTACGTCAACCAGTTGCGCTCCCATGCCCAGGACGCCGCCACGGCGCTGGCGCTGTCGCTGACGCCGAACATCGACGACCCGGCGATGGTCGAGCTGATGGTCAGCTCGATCTTCGACAGTGGTTACTATTCGAGCATCAAGGTCATCGACACGGCGTCCAACGCCCTGCTGGTCGAGCGCCACGCCGAACCCGACCCCAACGGTGTGCCGGCCTGGTTCATCCGCCTGATCGGCCTGGAGGCGGCCGGTGGCGATGCCATCGTCAGCCGCGGCTGGCAGCAGGCGGCGCGGGTCGAGGTGGTCAGCCATCCGATGTTCGCCCTGGCCAAGCTCTGGCAGAGTGCCCTGGGCAGCCTCGGCTGGCTGTTGCTGTGTGGCGCCCTGAGTGCGGTGCTTGGCGCCTTGCTGCTGCGTCGCCAGCTCAAGCCGCTGGACTACATGGTGGCGCAGTCCCACGCCATTGCCCGGCGTGAGTTCCTCAGCCTGCCGGATTTGCCGCGTACCCCTGAGCTGCGCCGGGTTGTGCAGGCCATGAACCAGATGGTCGAAAAGCTCAAGGCGCTTTTCCAGGAGCAGGCCGAGCGCAGTGAAAAGCTGCGTGTCGAGTCGTATCAGGACAGCCTCACCGGCCTTGCCAACCGCCGCTATTTCGAGATGCAGCTCAACGCCTTGGTCAGCAACCTCGAAGAGGCGCGCCCGGGCTACCTGCTGTTGCTGCGGGTCAAGGACCTGGCCGGGCTCAACCAGCGCCTGGGCGGCCAGCGAACCGACCAGTTGCTACAGGCGGTCGGCCAGCAACTGCAACGCACTTGCGCCAACTACCCGGAAACCAACAACCTGATCACCCGCAGCCGCGGCGGCGAATTTGCCGTGCTGGCGCCGGGGCTGGTGCACGAAGAGGCGATCCAGCTGGCCCAGGCCCTGGAAGTGACCCTGCAGAGCCTGGCCGACACCGGCGCCAGCGATGTCACCCCGGTTGCCTGCATCGGCATGGCGCCCTACAGCCCGGGCGACGATCCGCAGGCCTTGCTCAAGCTCGCCGACGAGGCCCTGGCCCGCGCCGAGAGCCAGCTGGAGCCGGGCTGGGTGTGCCTGGAGCAAGGCACCGCGCCGCAAGCCGCCGATACCCACCACGCCTGGCATTCCTTGCTGGATGAAGCACTGCAGCAAGGGCGTTTCCAGTTGTTTTTCCAGCCGGTAGTGGCCTGTGAAGCGCCGGAGCGCGTGTTGCATTACAAGGTCATTTCGCGGGTGCTCGATACCCAGGGCCAGGCCATTGCCGCCGGGCGCTTCCTGCCGTGGCTGGAGCGTTTTGGCTGGTCGGCGCGGCTCGATGTGCTGATGCTTGAGCAAGTGCTCAAGCACATGCACAGCCACAAGGAAGCCCTGGCGCTGAACCTGTCGGCCGCAACCCTGGCTGACCCCAAGGCATTGCAGCGGGTCTATGACCTGCTCGGCCAGAACGCCGTGCTCGGCCCGCGCCTGACCCTGGAGATCGGCGAAGAGCAACTGCCGGAACAGGCCGTGCTCGAGCAACTCACCCGGCGCCTGCGGGCCCTGGGCTTCAGCCTCAGCCTGCAGCGCTTTGGTGGGCGCTTCAGCATGATCGGCAACCTGGCGCACCTGGGCCTGGCCTACCTCAAGATCGATGGCAGTTACATTCGCGCCATCGACCACGAACGGCACAAGCGCCTGTTCATTGAAGCGATCCAGCGCGCAGCGCACAGCATCGACTTGCCGCTGATCGCCGAGCGGGTCGAGACTGAAGGTGAGCTCAAGGTATTGCGCGAGATGGGTATTCAGGGGGTTCAGGGACGCCTGGTCGGCGAGCCGGCACCCTGGCGTTGAAGCAGGACGTGCAGGCCCGCAACGGGCCTGCAGCGGTCAGATCAGGCCGCCGTTTTCTTCACTGTCGTCGATCAGGTTGGTCAGCCCGCCCAGCACCTGGCGGGCATTGGAGCGGCTGAGCAGTTTGGCCTGGGCGCCGGGCGGCAGGTCGGTGATGCTGATCACGCCTTTGGTGGTCAGCACTTCGATCAAGTCCTCAAGCACCCGGATCATGTCCAGGTCACTCTGTTTGAGCTGCTTGAGGCTGTTCTCGACCACGTCGTCGGCAAACCACTCCTGGACCTCGGCATGGTCGGCCGGGAGCATCTCCGTGTATTCGGCGTAGGGTGCGGCCTCTACCCGGACCAGTTGGCCCTGTGCATCGCGTTGCACGTAGAACATGGGGTATCCCTCTGAATGTCAGTCCGTATCCGCAGTCAGCAGCATAGGCCAAGCTGGCCGGGCGTCTAGCCCCGGCGAGCGAGTATGCGCTGTGAATACGGTGCAGGCAAAGTCCGCAGCACCGCGCCAGCCCCGGGAGGGCTGGCGCAGGCCGTGGATCAGCTGTTGGAGTGGTCGATCTTGATGGTCGGGTCGGCACCGGTTACCAGCGAATTGATCGTGGTATTGGCCCAGTTGACGCCTTCCAGCTTGATCGTCACATCGGCATTGGCCAGGCCACCTGTGGCATTGAGCTTGCCTTCGGAGCTGACCTGCAGCGTCGACTCACCGTTGACCGTGGTGATCTTCAGGTAGTTGTCGATGGTGCTGGCCTTCTCGCCCTGGAGCAGGTCGCTCAGGTCCAGACGGTCGCCTTCGGCAGCCTTGAAGTCCTTGATCACGTCCTTGCCGGTGTCGCCGGCCTTCCACACGAAGGTGTCGGCACCGCTGCCACCGATCAGGATGTCATCGCCCTTGCCACCGATGAGGATGTCGTTGCCTTCACCGCCCAGCAGTGTGTCGTTGCCGGTACCACCGAGCAGGATGTCATTGCCCTTGCCGCCATCGAGGTAGTCGTTGCCACCCTGGCCGAAGAGAATGTCGTTGCCGTCGCCACCGATGAGGATGTCGGCGCCATCGTTGCTGCGCGACACATCGAACTCGCTGACGTGCTCGCTGATGTACTGGTGCAGCACACGGCCATCGACGTCACCCAGGGCTACGCCCAGCTTGCCGGCCACGTAGGCCTGCATGGCCTCGACACCGTTGCCGGCGATCGAGTCGAAGCTGACCAGGTCGCCGAACAGGATGTCGTGGCCGTCGCCGCCGCTGACCGTATCGTTGCCCGGCTTGGTGGCCTCGGTGTGTCCGAGGATCGCCTCGGCCAGCTTGCTCGGGTCGATGTTGGTCTGCGGCTTGCCGTCACTGTCGAACGGCTTGAGGTCGTTGACGTTGACGCCACTGTTGAGGCCGATGGCTTCAACGCTGGACAGCCCGCTGAGGATCTTGAAGCCGTCCAGCGAGTTGTTCCAGGTGTCGTTGCTGGTGCCATTGCCCCAACCGGAACGGCTGGACAGCTCGAAGGTGCCGTCGCCCTGGGCACGAATGGTGCCCGAGGTCGAGGTGTACCAGCTGCCGTAGTACTTGTACTGGGCATTGAGGTTACCGTCGGCGTCGATACTGACCCGGTTGTTGCTGTCCAGCTGGTAGCGGTTCAGCGTATCGCCAGGCTTGTAGTTGATCGCCTGGAGGAAGCTGTCCAGGGTCCAGCCGGAGTTGGCCAGCTGCGGGTTGCCTTGCTCGTTGGCCTGGTGGAAGGTCGGTTGGCCGTCGGTAATGAAGAACGTCTGGTTACTACCGGTGTTGCCGGCATTCTTCAGGGTCTGGAACCAGTTGGCCGTGGTCTTGAAGGCGTCCTCATAGTTGGTGCCGCCGTCGGAGTACATGGCCTTGAGCGCATCTTTCAGCGCTTGCAGCGAGCCGGCATCGGACAGGTTGACCGAGACTGACTTGTTCACCTGGCTGGAGAAGTCCACCAGCAGGATGTTCACGGTACCCGACTGCGCACCCTTGACGCTGTTGGCCAGGGTGTCGAACACCGACTGCAGGGACTTTTGCGCAGCGTCGACACCGGCGGCTTTCATACTGCCGGAGGTATCGACGATGAACGCTAGGTTGTAGTCCTGCCCCGGTACCACGTGCAGGCCGTTGACGTCGGCGACGACGATGTCGTTGCCGGTGCCAAGCTCGCGGCTGTCGTTCTCGGCCGTCAGGTTGCTGGTGGTGTAGGTATCCGGGTAAACGGTGACCTTGATGGTGCCCTGGGTGAAGTCGGTGCTGCCGTTGGCCTTCTCGGTTGCCCGCGAAGTGACGGTCACATCGAACTGGCCCTGGTAGTAGGCTGGCGGCTTGATGCTCAGGCCGTTGAGGTTCCAGCCGGTGACATCGACTTCGCCCTTGCCGACGGTGACAGTGTGGCCGGCGCCATCGCTGAGCACCGAGCCTGCCGGAATACCGCCGAGCTTGACGTTGAGGGTTTCCGAGCCATCGGTGTCGGTGAGGTTGGTGGCGATACCGACCAGCTTGACGGTGCCGTTCTCGGCGCCTTCATTGAGCTTGTAGCCCTGGTAGTAACCCTCGCCGTTGGCACCGTGCAGCTCGCCAACGGTAACCCCGGCGTTGGTCAGCTCGTTCACGCCCGGGTACATCGGGATGTTGGCGTTGCTCAGGTCGACCGGGGTGCTGCCGTTGACCGACAGGTTGACGTCATAGCTGCCCGGGCCGCTCTGGTTGGCGTGGTAGATGTCCAGGGTGTAGTAGCCGCTGATGGTCGGCTTGAACGAACCACTGATCGCACCGCCTGCGCCCCAGGTCGCCTGGGCCACATTCTTGCCGCCGATGGTGATCAGCAGGCTGTCATCGCCGACACCGCTGAAGCTGTAGGTCTTGCCCGCTTCGAGGTAGATCAGGCCGGAGGTCTTCGAGCCCGAACCGCCGACGACGCTGGCGTCCGACTGGGCGTTGGTGACCTGCGAGCTGCTGTTGGCCTTGCCCGAGTTGTCGAACACAGTTTTCAGCGCATCGCCGGTGATGCCGTTGCCGTTGGTACCCAGGCCGTTGAGGCTGTTCCAGGTCTCTTTGACCAGGCCAATCGAGTTGACGTTGTTGCTGCCGATGTTCAGGTCAGGCTTGTCGGCCACCGGGGTGATATCGACCTTGATGGTGGCTTCGTTGCCCAGGCCCTGGCCGTCGGTTGGCTTGTACTTGATCTGTGCGTAGTCGGCTTCTTTGTTGCCGACGCCGGTGCCGCCGTTGGCATCGATGCCCGACTCGTTGCGATCCGGCACGAACTTCAGCTTGCCAGCGTCGATGTCGGCCTTGCTGAAGACCTTGCCAGCGTCGGCTTCAGTCAGGGTTTTCCAGACGTTGCCATCTTTGTACTGCAGCACACCGTCGGCAGGCAGTTTGGTGATAGTCAGGCCCAGGTTGGCTGCCGGGGTGTCGGCATCGGTGATGCCGAAGTTGGCCCAGCTCAGCACCAGGTCGGTGTCTTCGGTACCCGTCACGGCGCCGCCCGCGGCAACCGGTGCCTCGTTGCTGACAATGGTGGTGGTGACACTGCCAGCGCTGCCGCTGATCGCCAGGTTCTCGAAGTTGCCGCCAGTGGCCGAGTCGATCTTCACGGTGAAGTTCTCGGCGCTCTCGGCAATGCCGTCACGGATGATCGGCACGCTGAAGGTACCGGTGTTGCTACCGGCCTTGATCACCACGGTGGCCACGCCGGTGTAGTCCGCACCATTGGTGGCGGTACCGGTATAGGTCAGCTTGATGACCACATCGGTTTGCGCCTTGTTGGTCAGGGTCAGGGTGTAGTTGGCCGAGTCACCTTCGGCCACCGAGGTGGTGCCGGTGATGCTGACGGTGGTGGTGTCGATGGTATCGGTCACCTGGGTGACAGCTGGCTGCTTGCTGATTGCCAGGTCTTCGAAGTTGCCACCGCTGGCGCCGGTAATGGTCGCGTTGACACTGCCGGCATCGATGTACACGTCATCCGCTGGCGCAGGCACGCTGGCAGTGCCGGTGGTCTTGCCGGCCTCGATGGTGATCGTCGCACCGTTGCTCAGGGTCACGGTGACCGCGGTCTGCGCCTTGTTGCTCAAGGTCGCGGTGTAGATGATGTTGCCACCTTCGGCAACCGATGGCGTGGCGCTCAGGGTCAGGTTGGTGGTGTCGATGGTGTCGGTGACGCTGGTCACGGCGGACGAGCCGTCGATCTTCAGTTCTTCGAAGTCACCACCGGTGCTGCCAGTGATTTTCGCACTGACGCTACCGGCATCGATGTACACATCATCGCCAGGGGCGGCGATGGTTACCTTGCCCTCGGTCTGGCCCTTGGCAATGGTAATGGTCTCACCGTTGCTCAGGGTCACTTTCATCTCGGTGCCCGCCGGGTTGCTCAGCTTGGCCACGTAAGTGATCGAGCCACCTTCAGCCACGGTCGGCGTCGCGGTCAGGATCAGGCTGGTGGAGTCCTTGGTGCCCGGGCCGTCGGTGACGGTGGTGCTGGTGTTGCCAGTGCTGACCAGTTTCTCGTAGTTGCCGCCGGTGGTGCCGGTGATGCTGTTGGTCAGGGTCGGATTGGTGGTGTGCACGTTGTTTGGCGCAACGTAGTCCACGGTGCCGGTGCTCTGGCCTACAGGAATGGTGATCTGTTGACCGTTGGCCAGGTTGATCACCAGGTCGGAGCCGGTTACAGGCGCGCTGACTTTGGCGGTGTAGGTCACTACGCCGCCTTCGACCACGCTGTTGGTGCTGGCGGTCAGGGTCACGGTGCTGGTGTCGATGGTGTCGGTGACGTTGGTCACTGCCGGCACGTTGCTCACGGTCAGCTGTTCGAAATCGCCACCGGTGGTGCTGGTGACGGTCACGCTCAGCTTGCCGGCGTCAATGTAGACGTCGTCGCTCGGGGCATCGATGGTGATCTTGCCTTCGGTCTGGCCCTTGGCGATGGTGATCACTTCACCGTTGCTCAAGGTGACCTTCATTTCGGTGCCGGCCGGGTTGGTCAGCTTGGCCACGTAGGTGATCTTGCCGCCTTCAGCCACGGTGTCGGTAGCCGTCAGCGACAGGCCAGTGTTGTCCTTGGTACCCGGGCCGTCGGTGACGCTGACGGTGGTGTTGCCGGTGGTTTCCAGCTTCTCGTAGTTGCCGCCGGTAGTACCAGTGATGCTGTTGGTCAGGGCAGGGTTGGTGGTGTGTACGTTGTTTGGCGCAACGTAGTCCACGGTGCCGGTGCTGGAACCTACAGGGATGGTGATCTTCTGGCCGTTGGCCAGGCTGATCACCAGGTCGGAACCGGTAACCGGCGCGCTGACTTTGGCGGTGTAGGTCACTACGCCGCCTTCGACCACGCTGTTGGTGCTGGCGGTCAGGGTGACGGTGCTGGTGTCGATGGTGTCAGTGACGTTGGTCACTGCCGGTACGTTGCTCACGGTCAGCTGTTCGAAATCGCCACCGGTGGTGCTGGTGACGGTCACGCTCAGCTTGCCGGCGTCGATGTACACATCGTCGCTCGGGGCATCGATGGTGATCTTGCCTTCGGTCTGGCCCTTGGCGATGGTGATGACTTCACCGTTGCTCAAAGTGACCTTCATTTCGGTGCCGGCCGGGTTGGTCAGCTTGGCCACGTAGGTGATCTTGCCGCCTTCAGCCACGGTGTCGGTAGCCGTCAGCGACAGGCCGGTGTTGTCCTTGGTACCCGGGCCATCGGTGACGGTGACGGTGGTGTTGCCGGCGCTATCGAGCTTCTCGTAGTTACCGCCGGTGGTACCGGTGATGCTGTTGGTCAGGGCAGGGTTGGTGGTGTGTACGTTGTTTGGCGCAACGTAGTCCACGGTGCCGGTGCTGGAACCTACAGGGATGGTGATCTTCTGGCCGTTGGCCAGGCTGATGACCAGGTCGGAGCCGGTTACAGGCGCGCTGACTTTGGCGGTGTAGGTGACCACGCCGCCTTCGACCACGCTGTTGGTGCTGGCGGTCAGGGTCACGGTGCTGGTGTCGATGGTGTCTTTGACGTCGGTGACTGCCGGGGTGTTATCCACAGCCAGTTTCTCGAAGTCGCCACCGGTGGTGCCAGTGACCGTCACGCTCAGCTTATCGGCGTCGATGTAGACATCGTCGCTTGGGGCATCGATGGTGATCTTGCCTTCTGTTTGCCCCTTGGCGATGGTGATGACTTCACCGTTGCTCAGGGTGACCTTCATCTCGGTGCCGGCCGGATTGGTCAGCGTCGCGGTGTAAGTGATCGACCCGCCTTCATTGACCGTTGGAGTCGCGGTCAGCTTGAGGCTGGTGGTGTCGTCGGTACCTGGACCATCAGTAACGGTGGTCACCGGGTTGCCCGCAGTGTCCAGCTTCTCGTAATTACCACCGGTGGTGCTGGTGATGCTGTTGGTCAGATCCGGGTTGGTGGTGTGCACGTTGTTCGGTGCAACGAAGTCCACGGTGCCGGTGCTGGAACCTACAGGGATGGTGATTTGCTGACCGTTGGCCAGGTTGATCACCAGCGCAGAGCCGGTAACCGGAGCAGTAACCGAGGCGGTATAGGTAACCACGCCGCCTTCGGTAACGCTTGGAGTCGCGGTCAAAGTGACAGTCGACGTATCGATAGTGTCAGTCACTTCGGTGACGGCTGGAGTGTTATCCACAGCCAGCTTCTCGAAGTCACCGCCGGTAGTACCGGTGACAGTCACGCTGACTTCGCCCGCGTCGACGTACACGTCGTCTTCCGGCGCCGGAACAGTGATGCTGCCTTCGGTCTGGCCTTTGGCGATGGTGATGACTTCACCGTTGCTCAGAGTGACCTTCATTTCGGTGCCAGCCGGGTTGGTCAGCGTGGCGGTGTAGACGATGTCGCCGCCTTCAGCGACGGAGCCGGTGGCAGTCAGCTTGAGACCGGTAGTGTCATCAGTACCAGGGCCATCAGTAACGGTAGTAACCGGATTACCAGCGGTATCCAGCTTCTCGTAATTACCACCGGTGGTGCTGGTGATGCTGTTGGTCAGATCCGGGTTGGTGGTGTGCACGTTGTTCGGTGCAACGAAGTCCACGGTACCCGAGCTGGAGCCGACCGGGATGGTGATCTGTTGGCCGTTGGCCAGGTTGATGACCAACGCAGAGCCAGTCACTGGCGCAGTAACCGAAGCGGTGTAGGTGACAACGCCGCCTTCGGTGACGCTTGGGGTAGCGGTCAGCGTGACGGTCGAAGTGTCGATGGTGTCAGTCACTTCGGTGACGGCTGGAGTGTTATCCACAGCCAGTTTCTCGAAGTCACCACCGGTAGTGCCAGTCACAGTAACGCTGACTTCACCCGCGTCGACGTACACATCGTCTTCCGGCGCCGGAACAGTGATGCTGCCTTCGGTCTGGCCTTTGGCGATGGTGATGACTTCACCATTGCTCAGGGTCACCTTCATCTCGGTGCCAGCCGGGTTGGTCAGGGTGGCGGTGTAAACAATCGAACCGCCTTCTTCAACCGAGCCAGTCGCGGTGAGTTTCAGACCGGTAGTGTCATCGGTGCCTGGGCCATCAGTAACGGTAGTTACCGGATTACCAGCGGTATCCAGTTTCTCGTAGTTACCACCGGTGGTGCTGGTGATGCTGTTGGTCAGGTCCGGATTGGTGGTGTGCACGTTGTTTGGTGCAACGAAGTCCACGGTGCCGCTGCTCTGGCCGACCGGGATGGTGATCTGTTGGCCGTTGGCCAGGTTGATGACCAGCGCAGAACCGGTCACTGGCGCAGTAACGGAAGCGGTGTAGGTGACCACGCCGCCTTCGGTCACGCTTGGAGTCGCGGTCAAAGTGACAGTCGACGTATCGATGGTGTCAGTCACTTCGGTGACGGCTGGAGTGTTATCCACAGCCAGTTTCTCGAAGTCACCACCGGTAGTGCCAGTCACAGTAACGCTGACTTCACCCGCGTCGACGTACACATCGTCTTCCGGCGCCGGAACAGTGATGCTGCCTTCGGTCTGGCCTTTGGCGATGGTGATGACTTCACCATTGCTCAGGGTCACCTTCATCTCGGTGCCAGCCGGGTTGGTCAGGGTGGCGGTGTAAACAATCGAACCGCCTTCTTCAACCGAGCCAGTCGCGGTGAGTTTCAGACCGGTAGTGTCATCGGTGCCTGGGCCATCAGTAACGGTAGTTACCGGATTACCAGCGGTATCCAGTTTCTCGTAGTTACCACCGGTGGTGCTGGTGATGCTGTTGGTCAGGTCCGGGTTTGTGGTGTGCACGTTGTTCGGTGCAACGAAGTCCACGGTGCCCGAGCTTTGGCCGACCGGGATAGTGATTTGCTGACCGTTGGCCAGAGTGATCACCAGGTTCGAACCAGTCACTGGCGCAGTAACCGAAGCGGTGTAGGTGACAACGCCGCCTTCGGTGACGCTTGGGGTAGCGGTCAGCGTGACGGTCGAAGTGTCGATGGTGTCAGTCACTTCGGTGACGGCTGGAGTGTTATCCACAGCCAGTTTCTCGAAGTCACCACCGGTAGTGCCAGTCACAGTAACGCTGACTTCACCCGCGTCGACGTACACATCGTCTTCCGGCGCCGGAACAGTAATGCTGCCTTCAGTCTGACCCGCAGCAATGGTGATCACTTCACCGTTGCTCAGGGTGACCTTCATCTCGGTGCCAGCTGGATTGGTCAGCGTGGCGGTGTAGATGATGTCGCCGCCTTCAGCGACGGAGCCGGTGGCGGTCAGCTTCAGGCCGGTAGTGTCGTCAGTACCTGGACCGTCGGTGACGGTGGTCACTGGGTTGCCCGCAGTGTCCAGTTTCTCGTAATTACCACCGGTGGTGCCGGTGATGCTGTTGGTCAGGTCCGGGTTGGTGGTGTGCACGTTGTTTGGTGCAACGAAGTCCACGGTGCCAGAGCTGGAACCTACAGGGATGGTGATTTGCTGACCGTTGGCCAGGTTGATGACCAGCGCAGAGCCGGTAACCGGAGCAGTAACCGAAGCGGTGTAGGTAACGACGCCGCCTTCAGTGACGCTTGGGGTAGCGGTCAAAGTGACAGTCGATGTGTCGATGGTATCGGTGACTTCGGTCACGGCTGGAGTGTTATCCACAGCCAGCTTCTCGAAGTCACCACCGGTGGTGCCAGTCACAGTGACGCTGACTTCGCCAGCATCGACGTACACGTCGTCTTCTGGCGCGGGAACAGTAATGCTGCCTTGAGTCTGACCCGCAGCAATGGTGATCACTTCACCGTTGCTCAGGGTGACCTTCATCTCGGTGCCAGCTGGATTGGTCAGCGTGGCGGTGTAGATGATGTCGCCGCCTTCAGCGACGGAGCCGGTGGCGGTCAGCTTCAGGCCGGTAGTGTCGTCAGTACCTGGACCGTCGGTGACGGTGGTCACTGGGTTGCCCGCAGTGTCCAGTTTCTCGTAATTACCACCGGTGGTGCCGGTGATGCTGTTGGTCAGGTCCGGGTTGGTGGTGTGCACGTTGTTTGGTGCAACGAAGTCCACGGTACCCGAGCTGGAACCTACAGGGATGGTGATTTGCTGACCGTTGGCCAGGTTGATGACCAGCGCAGAGCCGGTCACTGGCGCAGTAACCGAAGCGGTGTAGGTGACGACACCGCCTTCAGTGACGCTTGGGGTAGCGGTCAGGGTGACGGTCGAAGTGTCGATGGTATCGGTGACTTCGGTCACGGCAGCAGCCGGGTCGACTTCGACTTTCTCGAAATCGCCGCCAGTGGTGCCAGTGATGGTCACGCTAACTTCACCGGCATCGACGTACACGTCATCCGCCGGCGCAGGCAGGGTAATGCTGCCTTCGGTCTGGCCTTTGGCAATGGTGATGACTTCACCGTTGCTCAGGGTGACTTTCATCTCGGTGCCGGCTGGGTTGGTCAGCGTAGCGGTGTAGACGATGTCGCCGCCTTCAGCGACGGAGCCGGTGGCGGTCAACTTGAGACCGGTAGTGTCATCAGTACCTGGACCATCAGTAACGGTAGTCACCGGGTTACCGGCAGTGTCCAGTTTCTCGTAATTACCACCGGTGGTGCTGGTGATGCTGTTGGTCAGATCCGGGTTGGTGGTGTGCACGTTGTTCGGTGCAACGAAGTCCACGGTACCCGAGCTGGAACCCACAGGGATGGTGATCTGCTGACCGTTGGCCAGGTTGATCACCAGCGCGGAGCCGGTCACTGGCGCAGTAACCGAAGCGGTGTAGGTGACGACACCGCCTTCAGTGACGCTTGGGGTAGCGGTCAGGGTGACGGTCGAAGTGTCGATGGTATCGGTGACTTCGGTCACGGCAGCAGCTGGGTCGACTTCGACTTTCTCGAAATCGCCGCCAGTGGTGCCAGTGATGGTCACGCTAACTTCACCGGCATCGACGTACACGTCATCCGCCGGCGCAGGCAGGGTAATGCTGCCTTCGGTCTGGCCTTTGGCAATGGTGATGACTTCACCGTTGCTCAGGGTGACTTTCATCTCGGTGCCGGCTGGGTTGGTCAGTGTAGCGGTGTAGACGATGTCGCCGCCTTCAGCGACGGAGCCGGTGGCGGTCAACTTGAGACCGGTAGTGTCATCAGTACCTGGACCATCAGTAACGGTAGTCACCGGGTTACCGGCAGTGTCCAGTTTCTCGTAATTACCACCGGTGGTGCTGGTGATGCTGTTGGTCAGATCCGGGTTGGTGGTGTGCACGTTGTTCGGTGCAACGAAGTCCACGGTACCCGAGCTGGAACCCACAGGGATGGTGATCTGCTGACCGTTGGCCAGGTTGATCACCAGCGCGGAGCCGGTCACTGGCGCAGTAACCGAAGCGGTGTAGGTGACGACACCGCCTTCAGTGACGCTTGGGGTAGCGGTCAGGGTGACGGTCGAAGTGTCGATGGTATCGGTGACTTCGGTCACGGCAGCAGCCGGGTCGACTTCGACTTTCTCGAAATCGCCGCCAGTGGTGCCAGTGATGGTCACGCTAACTTCACCGGCATCGACGTACACGTCATCCGCCGGCGCAGGCAGGGTAATGCTGCCTTCGGTCTGGCCTTTGGCAATGGTGATGACTTCACCGTTGCTCAGGGTGACTTTCATCTCGGTGCCGGCTGGGTTGGTCAGGGTGGCGGTGTAAACAATCGAACCGCCTTCTTCAACCGAGCCAGTCGCGGTGAGTTTCAGACCGGTAGTGTCATCGGTGCCTGGGCCATCAGTAACGGTAGTTACCGGATTACCAGCGGTATCCAGTTTCTCGTAGTTACCACCGGTGGTGCTGGTGATGCTGTTGGTCAGATCCGGGTTGGTGGTGTGCACGTTGTTCGGTGCAACGAAGTCCACGGTACCCGAGCTGGAGCCGACCGGGATGGTGATCTGTTGGCCGTTGGCCAGGTTGATGACCAGCGCAGAGCCAGTCACTGGCGCAGTAACCGAAGCGGTGTAGGTGACAACGCCGCCTTCGGTGACGCTTGGGGTAGCGGTCAGCGTGACGGTCGAAGTGTCGATGGTGTCGGTGACTTCGGTCACGGCTGGAGTGTTATCCACAGCCAGCTTCTCGAAGTCGCCGCCGGTGGTACCGGTCACGGTCACGCTGACTTCGCCAGCATCGACGTACACATCGTCTTCCGGCGCGGGAACAGTGATGCTGCCTTCAGTCTGACCCTTGGCGATGGTGATCACTTCACCATTGCTCAGGGTGACTTTCATCTCGGTGCCAGCCGGGTTGGTCAGGGTGGCGGTGTAAACAATCGAACCGCCTTCTTCAACCGAGCCAGTCGCGGTGAGTTTCAGACCGGTAGTGTCATCGGTGCCTGGGCCATCAGTAACGGTAGTTACCGGATTACCAGCGGTATCCAGCTTCTCGTAGTTACCACCGGTGGTGCCGGTGATGCTGTTGGTCAGGTCCGGGTTGGTGGTGTGCACGTTGTTCGGTGCAACGAAGTCCACGGTGCCGGAGCTGGAACCCACAGGAATGGTGATCTGCTGACCGTTGGCCAGGTTGATGACCAGCGCGGAGCCGGTCACTGGTGCAGTAACCGAAGCGGTGTAGGTGACGACGCCGCCTTCAGTGACGCTTGGGGTAGCGGTCAGAGTGACAGTCGACGTATCGATAGTGTCAGTCACTTCGGTGACGGCTGGAGTGTTATCCACAGCCAGCTTCTCGAAGTCACCACCGGTGGTGCCGGTCACGGTCACGCTGACTTCGCCAGCATCGACGTACACGTCGTCTTCTGGAGCTGGAACAGTGATGCTGCCTTCAGTCTGACCCTTGGCGATGGTGATCACTTCACCGTTGCTCAGGGTGACTTTCATCTCGGTGCCAGCCGGGTTGGTCAGGGTGGCGGTGTAAACAATCGAACCGCCTTCTTCAACCGAGCCAGTCGCGGTGAGTTTCAGACCGGTAGTGTCATCGGTGCCTGGGCCATCAGTAACGGTAGTTACCGGATTACCAGCGGTATCCAGTTTCTCGTAGTTACCACCAGTGGTACCGGTGATGCTGTTGGTCAGGTCCGGGTTGGTGGTGTGCACGTTGTTTGGTGCAACGAAGTCCACGGTGCCCGAGCTGGAACCCACAGGGATGGTGATCTGCTGACCGTTGGCCAGGTTGATCACCAGCGCGGAGCCGGTCACTGGAGCAGTGACGGAAGCGGTGTAGGTGACAACGCCGCCTTCGGTCACGCTCGGAGTCGCGGTCAGAGTGACGGTCGAAGTATCGATGGTGTCGGTGACTTCGGTCACGGCTGGAGTGTTATCCACAGCCAGCTTCTCGAAGTCGCCGCCGGTGGTACCGGTCACGGTCACGCTGACTTCGCCAGCATCGACGTACACATCGTCTTCCGGCGCGGGAACAGTGATGCTGCCTTCGGTTTGACCTGCCGCGATGGTGATGACTTCACCATTGCTTAGGGTGACCTTCATTTCGGTGCCGGCTGGATTGGTCAGCGTGGCGGTGTAAACAATCGAACCACCTTCTTCAACCGAGCCAGTCGCGGTGAGTTTCAGACCGGTAGTGTCATCAGTACCTGGACCATCAGTAACGGTAGTCACCGGGTTACCGGCAGTGTCCAGTTTCTCGTAATTACCACCGGTGGTGCTGGTGATGCTGTTGGTCAGGTCCGGGTTGGTGGTGTGCACGTTGTTTGGTGCAACGAAGTCCACGGTGCCCGAGCTGGAACCCACAGGGATGGTGATCTGCTGACCGTTGGCCAGGTTGATCACCAGCGCGGAGCCGGTCACTGGAGCAGTGACGGAAGCGGTGTAGGTGACAACGCCGCCTTCGGTCACGCTCGGAGTCGCGGTCAGAGTGACGGTCGAAGTATCGATGGTGTCGGTGACTTCGGTCACGGCTGGAGTGTTATCCACAGCCAGCTTCTCGAAGTCGCCGCCGGTGGTACCGGTCACGGTCACGCTGACTTCACCCGCGTCGACGTACACATCGTCTTCCGGCGCCGGAACAGTGATGCTGCCTTCGGTCTGGCCTTTGGCGATGGTGATGACTTCACCATTGCTCAGGGTCACCTTCATCTCGGTGCCAGCCGGGTTGGTCAGGGTGGCGGTGTAAACAATCGAACCGCCTTCTTCAACCGAGCCAGTCGCGGTGAGTTTCAGACCGGTAGTGTCATCGGTACCTGGACCATCAGTAACGGTAGTCACCGGGTTACCGGCAGTGTCCAGTTTCTCGTAATTACCACCGGTGGTGCTGGTGATGCTGTTGGTCAGATCCGGGTTGGTGGTGTGCACGTTGTTCGGTGCAACGAAGTCCACGGTACCCGAGCTGGAGCCGACCGGGATGGTGATCTGTTGGCCGTTGGCCAGGTTGATGACCAGCGCAGAGCCAGTCACTGGCGCAGTAACCGAAGCGGTGTAGGTGACAACGCCGCCTTCGGTGACGCTTGGGGTAGCGGTCAGCGTGACGGTCGAAGTGTCGATGGTGTCAGTCACTTCGGTGACGGCTGGAGTGTTATCCACAGCCAGCTTCTCGAAGTCGCCGCCGGTGGTACCGGTCACGGTCACGCTGACTTCGCCAGCATCGACGTACACATCGTCTTCCGGCGCGGGAACAGTGATGCTGCCTTCGGTTTGACCTGCCGCGATGGTGATGACTTCACCATTGCTTAGGGTGACCTTCATTTCGGTGCCGGCTGGATTGGTCAGCGTGGCGGTGTAAACAATCGAACCACCTTCTTCAACCGAACCCGTCGCGGTGAGTTTCAGACCGGTAGTGTCGTCAGTACCTGGACCATCAGTAACGGTAGTTACCGGATTACCTGCGGTATCCAGTTTCTCGTAGTTACCACCGGTGGTGCCGGTGATGCTGTTGGTCAGGTCCGGGTTGGTGGTGTGCACGTTGTTCGGCGCAACAAACTCAACCGAACCAGTGCTCTGACCAACAGGAATAGTGATCTGCTGACCATTGGCCAAAGTAATAACCAGCGCAGAACCGGTAACCGGCGCAGTCACCGAAGCGGTGTAAGTAACTACGCCGCCTTCAGCAACACTGCTGTTCGCTGTCAAAGTGACAGTCGAAGTATCAATGGTGTCAGTAACTTGCGTTACAGCCGGAGTGCCATCTACAGCAACTTTTTCGAAGTCGCCGCCAGTGGTGCCGGTAACAGTGACGCTGACTTCACCGGCGTCGATGTAGACATCATCGGCAGGCGCAGCAACGGTAATGCTGCCTTCAGTCTGCCCCGCAGCAATGGTGATCACTTCACCATTGCTCAGGGTCACCTTCATTTCGGTGCCAGCCGGGTTGGTCAGCGTGGCGGTATAAACAATCGAACCACCTTCAGCAACCGAGCCAGTAGCGGTCAGTTTAAGACCGGTAGTGTCGTCAGTACCTGGACCATCAGTAACGGTAGTCACCGGATTACCGGCAGTGTCCAGCTTCTCGTAGTTACCGCCGGTGGTGCCAGTGATGCTGTTGGTCAGGTCCGGATTGGTAGTGTGCACGTTGTTCGGCGCAACAAACTCAACCGAGCCAGTGCTCTGACCAACAGGAATAGTGATCTGCTGACCATTGGCCAGAGTAATAACCAGCGCAGAGCCAGTCACCGGCGCAGTAACCGAAGCGGTGTAAGTGACCACGCCGCCTTCAGCAACACTGCTGTTCGCGGTCAGGGTGACAGTCGAAGTATCGATGGTGTCGGTAACTTCGGTGACCGCCGGCTGGTTGCTGACCACCAGGTTTTCGAAGTTGCCGCCATCGACCTTGTCGATGCTGACGCTGACGTTGCCGGCATCGACATACACGTCATCGCTCGGCGCCGGCACGGTGACGCTGCCTTCGGTCTGGCCGGCGGCGATGGTGATCACCGCGCCGTTGCTCAGGGTCACGGTCACCGGGGTGCCGGCCGGGTTGGTCAGCGTCGCGGTGTAGATGATCGAGCCGCCTTCGGCGACGCTGCCGGTGGCGTTCAGGCTCAGGCCGGTGTCATCGATCGAGTCGGTGATGGTGGTGACCGCCGGGTTCGGGTTCGGTACCAGGTTCTCGAAGTTGCCACCAGTGGCGCCAGTGATGGTGGTGCTGACGCTGCTGCCGTTGTTGTAGACGTCGTTCGGCGGCGTCTGCACATCAACGGTGCCGGTGGTCTGGCCGGCGCCGATGGTGATGGTGCTGCCGTTGGACAGGGTGACGGTCACCGGCGTCTGCGCCGGGTTGGTCAGGGTGGCGGTGTAGGTGATCACGCCGCCCTCGGTGACACTCGGGTTGGCCGTCAGGCTGACCGTGGTGGTGTCGATGGTGTCGGTGATCTGGGTCACTGCCGGGGTGGTGTCCGGGGTGATGATCAGGCCCGCGCCGCCGGTGGTGCCGGTGATGGTCGCGGAGATTTCACTGCCGTCCAGGTACACGGTGTCGTTCGGCGGGATGGTCACGCTGACGCTGCCGGTGGTCTGCCCGGCGCTGATGACGATGACCTGGCCGTTGGACAGGGTCACGGTCAGGTCGGTCAGCGGTGGCTGGCCCAGGGTGGCGGTGTAGATGATTACGCCACCCGCCTCGGTGATCGACGGCGTGGCACTCAGGCTCAGGCCGGATTCGCGCGTAGGCGTGGTGGTGTTGGGGTTGTTGGCATCGTCCAGGCCGCCCAGTTCCTGGGTCGCAGCGCCGGTGGCAAAGCCGATCGGGCCGGTCGGGAAGCCAATGGTCGGGTCGACCGAGCCTGCCGTGGCGTCGAGCATGACGAAGCTATGGCCACCACCGGCCGCGCCGCCGCTACCGGCGGCCGACGGGCCTGCTGCGGTAGCTTCGAGTTCGGTGGTCGGGTCAGCGCCGGCGGCGATGGCCTGCTGCAGCTCTTCGACCGAAGGCGCAGCCTGGGCGGTTGCTGCCGCCAGGTCAGTGCTGCTGTCCGGGGCCTCGGCACTCCATTGGGTGTCACGGCCCAGGTCCAGGGTGCGGCCGTCGGCCAGCTCCAGGGTGACGGCGCCGGCCAGGCCAGTGAGCACCTGCTCGCCAGCGAACAGGCGGTCACCTTCGATGAGTACACGTTGAATCCCTTCTGGGGATACGGCGATTACTTGGCCAACAATGCTTTTGACGATGGCAACAACACTGCTCATTGGACTCTCCGGGCTACCCGTTCAATTTGGCTTCCATGCCAGCCGGCGCTGAATTGCCGCTTTCTGATGGAATGTTTCAATAGTATGTTTGGTGCTTTTGACGTCAATATATTGTCGATAACTGTTGGCTATTAAGTTTATGCCAAAGTATTGACCTTCCTGCTGCCATCCTAAACAATCAGCACCGTAATGTCACATTGATATTTGAGCGGCTGCCACTCTTCCTCCGTACGAACCAAGTACCCCTTCGGAAGTTTCCGACATAAGGTCATTCCGGTTGCCATTTTCTAATGCAGCAACGATTTCTGCTGTGATTTGGGACAAGACGTCCCTGGGAAAAAAGTTAAATGCGCGCGTCACTGTTCACTGCTCTTCCTTTCGTCCTCGCCACCAGTTTCGTTCAAGCACAGAGCCTGCCAGAGGCCATGCAGAAAGCCCTCGAGGTACACCCGGAAATCCAGGCCGGGGTCAACAGCCGAATCGCTGCCGATTACCAACTGCGCGCCGCCAAGGGTGGTTACCTGCCACGTGTCGATGTGCTCGCCGGTTATGGCCGTGAAGGTACCGACAGCCCGAGCACCGGCAACCGCTGGGAAACCCTCAACCGTGGTGAGTCGAGCGTGCGCCTGCGGCAGATGGTCTTCGACGGTTTTGCCACCTCGAGTGAAGTTGGCCGTCAGCAAGCCACCGTCAACTCCCGCGCCTACTCGCTGCTGGGCGCCTCCGAGCGCACCGCGTTGACCGTTGCCCAGGTTTACCTGGACGTCCTGACCCGTCGCGAGATGGTCCGCCTGGCAGAAGACAACCTGCGCAGCCACGAACGCATCTATGACCAGATCAAGCTGCGCACTGCCCGTGGTGTCGGCCGCCTGGCCGACCTTGACCAGGCCGAAGCGCGCCTGGCCCAGGCCCGCAACAACCTGATCACCGAGCAGACCAACCTGGCCGATGCCAAGACCAACTACCTGAGCGTGGTCGGTCAGCTGCCGGACGAGTTAAGCAGCCCTGCGCCGTTTGTCGACCTGTTGCCGGCCAACCTCGACGAAGCCCGTCAGCAGATGGTCGAGAGCAGCCCGATCCTGCGTTCGGCAGAGTCCGATATCGCCGCGGCGGAGAAGCAATACGAGGCTGCAAAGTCTACTTTCTATCCGCGTTTTGATGCAGAACTCGGACGGACGGCCGATAACGATCTGGATGGCATGAACGGCCACAACAACGAATGGCAGGCTATGCTGCGTATGAGTTTCAACTTGTATGCCGGCGGCAGCAACAAGGCCGACCTGGAATCCAAGTCGTACCTGACCAACCAGGCGCTGGACATTCGCAACAATGCCTTGCGCCAGCTCAATGAGGAGCTCGGCCTGGCATGGAACGCTATGGACAACGCCAATGCGCAGGTGCCGATCGCCCAGCAATACGTCGATCACAGCAACAGTGTGCGCAGCGCCTACCAGAAGCAGTTCAGCCTGGGCGAACGTACCTTGCTAGACTTGCTCGACAGCGAGAATGAACTCTTCACTGCCCAGCGCCGTCTGGCTGAAGTGAAGAACAGCCAAGTGTTTACTCAGTACCGAATCAAAGCGACCATTGGTCAACTGCTCAAGAGCCAGGGTGTTGTCGCACCGATGGCCTCCGTGGTGCAGAACGACCTTAAACCGAAAGTGAACCTGCCAGGCATGAACTGAGGTTCACTGTTATAGCCAACCGCAACCGTTAAGAGAGCCCGCGTGGAATCAGAAGTCAGTCGAGTCCAGCTCAGCCATGATCCACGCAGTCAGCACGACGATCCGTTGCTGGACAGCCTGCTGTCTCTCTGCGTGCTGCACCAGAAGCCCGCCAGCCGGGCCATGCTGACCACCGGCCTGCCATTGCCGGCCCAGCGCCTGAGCCCGGAGCTGCTGCCGCGTGCGGCGGCCCGTGCCGGCCTGCAGGGGCGCTTGCTGCAACGCAAGCTGGAGCAGATCCCGAGCATCGCCATGCCGGCGATGCTCCTGCTCAAGGACGGTCGCAGCACGGTGTTGCTCGGTTGGGAGAATGAGGACACCGCGCGCCTGTTGCTCAGCGAGAGCGACGGCGGCGAGGTGCACGTCAGCCGCGAAGCGTTGCTGAGCGACTACAGTGGCCGGGTGTTCTTCGCCCAGCCGCAGCACAAGTTCGACGTCAACCACGGCAACCTGATTCCGCGTGCGCGTTCGTGGTTCCGGGACACCCTCAAGCGCAGCCGCTGGCTGTACATCGACGCCATCGCCGCAAGCCTGGTGATCAACCTGATCGCCCTGGCCGCGCCGCTGTTCGTGATGAACGTCTACGACCGCGTGGTGCCCAACCAGGCCACCTCGACCCTGTGGGTCCTGGCCCTGGGGATTTCCGGTGCCTACATCTTCGATCTGATTCTCAAGGGCCTGCGCAGTTTGTGCCTGGACCTGGCCGGGAAGAAGACCGACCTGATCATCTCGGCGACGCTGTTCGAACGCATCGTCGGCATGGCCATGAAGTACCGGCCGGCACGGGTCGGCAGCTTTGCCCAGAACATTCATGAATTCCAGGGCCTGCGCGATTTTCTTGCCTCGCTGACCCTGACCAGCCTCATCGACCTGCCGTTCACCCTGTTGATCCTGCTGGTGATCGCCATCATTGGCGGGCACCTGGTGTGGATTCCGATCATCGCCTTCCCGCTGGCCCTGGGTATCGGCTACGCCCTGCAAAAGCCGCTGGTGGCGACCCTGGAGCGGACCATGGCCCTGGCCTCCGAGCGCCAGTCGAGCCTGATCGAAACCCTCGCCGGGCTCGATGCGGTCAAGGTCAACAACGCCGAAAGCGAACGCCAGTACATGTGGGAGCAGACCATCGGCACCCTCAGCCGCCTCGAGCTGCGGGTCAAGGTGCTCTCGGGCCTGGCGATGAACATTACCCTGCTGATCCAGCAACTGGCCGGCGTGGCGCTGATTTGTGCTGGCGTCTACCAGATCATGGCCGGCAATCTGAGCATGGGCGGCCTGATCGCTTGCTACATGCTCAGTGGCCGGGCTCTCGGCCCGCTGGGCCAGCTTTCCGGTTTGCTGACCCGTTACCAGCAAGCCAAGGTGACCATGGTCTCCACCGACCAGATGATGGAGCTGCCGCAAGAGCGCAACTTCGAAGAGCGCCCGCTGAGCCGTCAGGTACTGCAGGGCGCCATCGAGTTTCGCGGCGTCGATTTCACTTATCCCAACCAGCAGAACCTGGCGCTCAAGGGCGTCAATGTGTCGATCCGCCCCGGCGAGAAAATCGGCATCATCGGTCGCAGCGGCTCGGGCAAGAGCTCGCTGGCCAAACTCATCGTCGGCCTCTATGAAGCCGATGCCGGCTCGTTGCTGGTCGATGGCGTCGACATCCGCCAGATCGACGTCAGCGAGTTGCGCCACAACATCGGCTACGTGCCCCAGGACATCCAGCTGCTGGCCGGTACCCTGCGCGACAACCTGGTCAGCGGTGCGCGCTATGTCGAGGACGAAATGGTCCTGCAGGCGGCCGAGCTGTCCGGGGTTCACGAATTCGCCCGGCTGCACCCGCAAGGTTACGAGCTGCAGGTCGGCGAGCGTGGCCAGAATCTTTCCGGTGGCCAGCGGCAGAACGTCGCCCTGGGCCGCGCCTTGTTGCTCAACCCGCAGATCCTGCTGCTCGACGAACCGACCAGCGCCATGGACAACACCGGTGAAGAACGCCTCAAGCAACGCCTGCAAGCGGTTATCGAGAGCAAGACCGTGGTCCTGGTGACGCACCGGGCTTCGCTGTTGTCACTGGTCGACCGCCTGATCGTTGTCGATCGCGGGCAGATAGTCGCGGATGGCCCGAAAGCCGCCGTCATGGATGCGCTGAAGAAGGGGCAGATCAGTGTTGCTTAAGATGGATATGGGCCAGATCAAGGACAGCCTGCGCAGGTATTTCAAAGGTTCCGAATCGCTCAGCGGCCAGCCGCTGCCCGAGGTCAACAAGGCGCTGATCGAAGATGCGCCGCGCATCGTGCGCCTGACCATCTGGGGGGTAATCGGATTCTTCCTGTTCCTCGGGCTCTGGGCCAACTTCGCCATTATCGACGAAGTTACCCGTGGCGAAGGCAAGGCGATTCCGTCGTCGAAACTGCAGAAGATCCAGAACCTGGAAGGCGGCATCGTCGCGCAGATCTACGCCAAAGAAGGCGAGATCGTCGAAGTCGGCGACCCCTTGCTGCGCCTGGACGACACCCGTTTTGTCTCCAACGTCGGCGAGACCGAGGCTGATCGCCTGGCCATGGCCCTGCGCGTCGAGCGCCTGAGCGCCGAGGTTGAAGACCGGCCGCTGAAGATCGACGAAGAAATCCGCAAGGCTGCGCCAAGCCAGGCCGCCAACGAAGAATCCCTGTACCAGAGCCGTCGCCAGCAACTGCAAGACGAAATCGGCGGCCTGCAGGAGCAACTGGTACAGCGCCAGCAAGAGCTGCGCGAGTTCAGTTCCAAGCAGGGCCAGTACCGCAACAGCCTGCAGCTGCTGCGCCAGGAAATCAGCATGTCCGAGCCGCTGGTGGCCCAGGGCGCAATCTCCCAGGTTGAAGTGCTGCGCCTCAAGCGTGCCGAGGTTGAAAACCGCGGCCAGCTGGATGCCACCTCGCTGGCGATCCCGCGGGCCGAATCGGCGATCAAGGAAGTCGAGCGCAAGATCGACGAGACCCGCGGCAAGTTCCGCAGCGAAGCCCTGACCCAGCTTAACGAGGCGCGCACCGACCTGAGCAAGGCCCAGGCCACCGGCAAGGCCCTGGACGACCGGGTCAACCGGACCCTGGTGACCTCGCCGGTGCGCGGTATCGTCAAGCAGCTGCTGGTCAACACCGTTGGCGGTGTAATCCAGCCGGGCAGCGACCTGGTCGAAATCGTCCCGCTGGACGACACCCTGCTGGTCGAAGCGCGCATCCGCCCGCAAGACATCGCCTTCCTGCACCCGGGGCAGGAGGCGATGGTCAAGTTCACCGCCTATGACTTCACCATCTACGGCGGCCTCAAGGCCAAGCTCGAACAGATCGGCGCCGACACCATCACCGACGAAGACAAGAACACCTTCTACGTGATCAAGCTGCGCACCGAGCGCAGCCACCTGGGCACCGACGAGAAGCCACTGTTGATCATCCCGGGGATGGTCGCTTCGGTGGACATCATCACCGGCAAGAAGAGCGTGCTGAGCTACCTGCTCAAGCCGATCATCCGCGCCCGGGCCGAAGCGCTGCGCGAGCGTTGACAGCATCGCGGGGCAAGCCCGCTCCTACAGGGGTGTGTAGGGGCGGGCTTGCCCCGCGAAGAGGCCCGCAACCTCACCATATGCTTATGCACTAAAGATATTTAAATTCTTCCTCTTATGACTTTATAGTCGATCCCCTGCGTACCTGCCGACCAATCGGCGCGCCGCACGACCGAACCAACACGGAACACCGTGAGTTTCTGATCGATGCGCGCACCTTTGGGCGCGCTCTGCGTGGGAGTGAATCATGTCAGCGGCCTCTAACGCCTTGTCGTCCATCGACAGCGCACAGCAGCAAGCCTTCGAAATCCTGCCGTTCAGCGGTGCCGTCGGCGCCGAGATCACCGGCCTGGACCTGAGCAAACCCGTCAGCGGCGAAGATTTCACCCGGATCCACCGGGCTCATCTCGACCACCATGTGCTGGTGTTTCGCGACCAGCGCATCAGCCCCGAACAACAGATCGCCTTCAGCCGCCGTTTTGGTGAGCTGCAGATCCACGTGCTCAAGCAGTTCCTGCTCAGCGGCCACCCGCAAATCCTCATCGTCTCCAACATCGTCGAGAACGGGCAGAACATTGGCCTGGGCGACGCCGGCAAGTTCTGGCACTCGGACCTGTCATACAAGGAACTGCCAAGCCTGGGCTCGATGCTGCACGCCCAGGAGCTGCCCAGCGAAGGCGGCGACACCCTGTTCGCCGACATGCACAAAGCCTGGGACGGCCTGCCCGAGGCCCTGCGCAAAGCCGTTGAAGGCCGCAGCGCCGCGCATTCCTATACCGCTCGCTACAGCGAGACCAAGTTCGAAGGCAACTGGCGCCCGACCCTGACTGCCGAGCAACTGGCGCAGGTGCAGGAAGTGATTCACCCGGTGGTGCGCACCCACCCGGAAAACGGCCGCAAGGCGCTGTTTGTCAGCGAAGGCTTCACCACCCGCATCGTTGGCCTGCCCGACGATGAAAGCCGGCAGATCCTGACCGAGCTCTACGCCCACAGCGTGCTCGAGCAGAACATCTACCGCCATCAATGGCAGCCCCATGACCTGGTGTTCTGGGACAACCGCTCGTTGATCCACCTGGCCAGCGGCTGCCCTGCGCACCTGCGCCGCAAGCTGTACCGCACCACCATCCAGGGCGATGCCCCGTTCTGATCTTTCGAGGAGTACAGCATGCGCAAATCAATCAGCCGCCTGGCGGCCAGTATCGGCCTGGGTGCCAGCCTGCTCGCCGGCAGCCTGGTGGCGCCGGCCACGGCCCAGGCCGAAGGTGAAATCCGCGTTGCCGAGCAGTTCGGCATCGTTTACTTGCTGCTCAACGTGGTGCGCGATCAGAACCTGATCGAAAAACACGGCAAGGCGCAGGGCATCGACATCAAGGTCGACTGGACGCAATTGTCGGGCGGCGCAGCGATCAACGACGCCTTGCTCTCAGGCTCGGTGGACATCGCCGGTGCCGGCGTCGGCCCGCTGCTGACCATCTGGGACCGCACCCAGGGCCGCCAGAACGTCAAGGCCGTGGCTTCGCTGGGCAACTTCCCTTATTACCTGGTCAGCAGCAATCCCAAGGTCAAGACCATCGCCGACTTCAGCGAGAAAGACCGCATCGCCCTGCCGGCGGTGGGTGTCTCGGTGCAGTCGCGCTTTTTGCAGTACGCCGCCGCCAAGCAGTGGGGCGACAAGGAATACAACCGCCTCGACAAATACACCCTGGCCGTCCCTCATCCGGATGCCACTGCGGCCTTGCTGGCCGGCGGCACCGAGCTCAACGCGCACTTCTCCAACCCGCCATTCCAGGACCAGGTGCTGGCCAACAAGGACGTGCACGTGGTGCTCAACACCTACGACCTGCTCGGCCCGAACTCACCGACCGTGCTGTTCGCCACCGAAAAATTCCGCAACGACAACCCCAAGACCTACAAAGCCTTTGTTGATGCCCTGGCTGAAGCCGCCGAGTTTGCCCAGAACGACAAGGCAGCCGCTGCCGACACCTACATCCGCGTGACCAAGGCCAAGATCGACCGCGAGGCATTGCTGAAGATCATCGACAACCCGCAGTACGAGTTCAGCGTGACGCCGAAAAACACCTACCCGCTGGCCGAATTCCTCTACCGCGTGGGCGCGATCAAGCACAAACCCGAATCCTGGAAAGACTACTTCTTCCAGGACGAGAAACCGCTGCAAGGGAGCTGACCGGATGAACACCCCATTGCCAGGCCACACGGTCAGCAAGCTGAGCAGCGTCGCCACGCCGCCGCTGCTGCAGGTGGATAACCTAAGCCTCGAATACCGCACCGCGCAGCGCGTGGTGCGGGCTACCCACCAGGTCAGTTTCGAAGTGGACAAAGCCGACCGCTTTGTCCTGCTCGGGCCTTCGGGCTGCGGCAAGTCGACCCTGCTCAAGGCGGTGGCCGGCTTCATCGAGCCCCGGGAAGGGCAGATCCGCCTGCAGGGCCAGGCCGTGCAGGGCCCGGGCCCGGATCGCATCGTGGTGTTCCAGGAATTCGACCAGCTGCCGCCGTGGAAAACCGTCAAGCACAACGTGATGTTCCCGTTGCTCGCCTCGGGCACGCTCAAGCGCAAGGAGGCTGAGCAGCGCGCCTTGCACTACCTGGAAAAGGTCGGTCTGGCGGGTTTCGCTGATGCCTATCCGCATACCCTGTCGGGCGGCATGAAAGCCCGCGTGGCGATTGCCCGGGCGCTGGCCATGCAGCCGAAGATCCTGCTGATGGACGAACCCTTCGCCGCCCTCGACGCCTTGACCCGGCGCAAGATGCAGGAAGAGTTGCTGCTGCTCTGGGAAGAGGTGCGCTTCACCCTGTTGTTCGTTACCCATTCGATCGAAGAGGCGCTGGTGGTCGGCAACCGCATCCTCCTGCTGTCGCCCCATCCGGGCCGGGTACGCGCTGAAATCCACAGCCACCAGTACAACCTGCAAAGCCTTGGCGCCAGTGATTTCCAGGGCTCGGCGCGGCGTATCCACCGCTTGCTGTTCGACGATGATGCCCAGGTCGAGCACGACCCGGCGTTGGGTTTCGCCGACATTCGCATTGCCTACTGACCGGGAGTTTTGCCATGACCACGATTGTTACGCCGCGTCAGGAATACGAAGTGGTTCTCGAACCGTTGCTCAGCGTTCCGCTTGAGCGCCAATTGCCGCTCGGCCAGCGCCTCTGGCAACAGGGCTGGCTGCGCAAGGGCCTGATCCTGATTCTGCTGGCTCTGGCCTGGGAAGCCATCGCCCGCTATCAGGGCAACGACCTGCTGCTGCCGAGCTTTTTACAAACCGCCGCGGCCCTGTACGACGGCCTGCTCAGCGGCGAGTTGCTGGCCAAGGTTGGGGTGTCACTGGTGGTGCTGCTCAAGGGTTACCTACTGGGCATCGTTCTGGCTTTTGGCCTGACCAGCCTGGCGGTGTCGACCCAGTTCGGCCGCGACCTGCTCAGCACCCTGACCTCGATGTTCAACCCCTTGCCGGCGATTGCCTTGCTGCCCTTGGCGCTGCTGTGGTTCGGCCTGGGCGACAACAGCCTGATCTTTGTGCTGGTGCATTCGGTGCTCTGGGCCCTGGCGCTGAATACCTACGCCGGCTTTCTTGGCGTCAGTGAAACCCTGCGCATGGCCGGGCGCAACTATGGCCTGCGCGGCTTGCGCCTGGTCGTGCATATCCTGATTCCGGCGGCGCTGCCGTCGATCCTCTCGGGGCTGAAGATTGGCTGGGCCTTTGCCTGGCGCACGCTGATCGCCGCCGAGCTGGTGTTCGGCGCCACCAGCGGCAAGGGCGGGCTGGGCTGGTACATCTTCCAGAACCGCAACGAGCTGTACACCGATAAGGTGTTCGCTGGCCTTGCGGTGGTGATCTTGATCGGCTTGCTGGTCGAGAGCCTGGTGTTCAACACCCTGGAGCGCATCACTGTGCGTCGCTGGGGCATGCAGCGCTGAGCGGCTCAGGCGCTTTGGTACTGCGCCGCAGCATTGTTGAGGGTTTCGGCAATTTGCTGGCGCAGGCTCAGGGGCTGCTCGACGATCAGCCCGTCACCCTGGCTCAGTAGCCACCAGCGCAGCTGCCAGCTGTTGCTGACGGTAGCTTTGAGGCGGTGCCCGGCGTCCAGCGGGGTCAGGTGCATATCGGCCGACAGCGGCGTCTCGCGCACCAGGCGGGCGAGGTTGTCGCTGATCCAGGCTTGCAGTTCGATCTTGTCGGTATCGCCGAACTGCAGGGCGTCGCTGCGCAGGTACGCTTGCAGGTCGAAGGCGCGCAGGCCTTCGGTGGGGCTGTCGAGAATGCGCAGTTTGCGAAAGCGATGCACGGCGAACTGGCGTATGTCGGTATAGGGCGCAGCGGTGGCAATCAGGTAGCTGACCTGGCCGCGCTGAATCAACGCCAGCGGGTTGAGGGTCAGTTCGCTGAGCTTGTCGTTGTGCGCCGAGTAGTACTGGCAGTGCAGCTGGTATTCCTCAAGCAGCGCATGCTGCACGGTCTCGAGGATACTGTCGGGCACTTCCGGGGCCTGCATGTTCATGTCCGGGCGTACGCTGGCGACCTTGTCCAGCCAGCGCGCCACCTTGTTCGCTCCCGACAGGTGTTCGAGCTTCTGCCGGGCATGGCTGAAGCGCGGGTCCAACACCTTGAGCATGCTCCCCGGCAACAGCGGGCGTACCGCCTCTTCCACCAGCGCCAGGCTCAGCGCCTCACTGACACTGATACCGCGCAATTCAATGCAGGCGTTGGCTGCCCAGTGCCAGCCGTACGGGATGCTCTTGTCGTTGCGCTCCAGCGGAAAAATCAGCGAAAGCTCGTTGAGATCGCGTTCGATGCTGCGCTTGCTGATGGTGAATCCTGCGTCCTGCAGGCGGCCAACCAGCTCGGCACTGGTAATGCCCGGTGAGCGGCTGGGCAACTGGCGCAGCAACTCCCATTGGCGGCTGAGGGTGGCGCGTGTCGTGGCGGAGGGCAAAAGGTGGCGTCCTTGTCTAGGCTTGCGGTTGTAGCATGGCGCCAGCGCAGTGATATGGCAATTAGCCATTTATGTATCCAGATCAAGGATGAAGCAGTTGAGTGCCCTAACTGAATCGTTCGCGACAGGTTTTGTCGTGGCCGTGCGCAGAATCACGCCTCATCACTCCCGCTGTTGGATCTGTGGGTAGTTCAATGAGGACGAACATGTCAGCTGCAAGCAACATCTACCCACTGCTTGAGCGCCTGTTGCCCGAGCGGATCATCCCTGCGCCCGGCCGCCCTGGCCGCCTGCAGCGGTTGTACGCCGGGGTCGGCATGCCCAGCCAGCGGGCAGTGCTGGGCGAGAGTTTCGCCCTGATCAGCCGCCTGGACGAAGCCAGCGACCTGCAGGCGGTGTACGACGACCTGCGCGCCCAGGCCCTGGAAGGCAACGTCGGCGCGCTCAACGACCTGGGCTGGATCTGGCTCAATGGCAAGTACTGGCGCGCCGACCCGACCCTGGCCGGGCACCTGCTGCGTATGGCGGCCCTGCAGGGCAGTGCCGCAGCCTGGTTCAACCTCGGCCAGCAGCATTACTTCGGCAAGGGAGTGGAGGTCGCCTATGCCAGCGCGGCGGAGTACTACCAGCAGGCGTTCGAGCGTGGCCTGGAACACGCCGCCGCGGCGTTGGGTGATCTCTACGAAGAAGAAATCTGTGACAGCGACAGCCAGGACTGGCAGGTCGACCTGCAGCAGGCCTACCGCTGGTTCCTGCGCGGCGCCCAGCGCGGTGACGCACGCTGCCGCTTCGAGGTCGGCTATCGCCTGCTGCATGGGCTGACGGTCAACGTCGACAGCAAGGCCGCCGTGTACTGGCTGGAACTGGCCGCCGTGGCCGGGGTGATGCAGGCTGCCGAAGAGCTGGCGGTGCAGTTCAGCGAGGTCAACAACGCCCTGCGTTACTTGTTCTGGCGCGAGCAGGCGATCAGCCTGGGCAGCAAGCTGGCGCTGAACATGAAGCTGGACGATCAACTGCAACCTTGAACATGACGTTTGTCAGCCACTATTGACGGCAGGGGCGGTGATCGAAGAATATTGATAGTTAGCAAACTATGAATATAGCCACGAACCTCCCTTCATGACCCTCGACGCACTGCAACTCAACATCAGCAGCGGCATGGTGGTGGCCGGCCGGCACTGGCGGCGCATCTGCCAGGCGACCCTGGCCGGCTACGGCATTTCCGAAGCCTGCGCGGTCCCTTTGCTGATGATCGTGCGCCTGGGCGATGGCGTGCACCAGGTCGCCGTAGCCCAGGCGGCGGGGCTCGAAAGCCCGTCGCTGGTGCGCCTGCTCGACCAACTTTGCAATGCAGGTTTTGTCTGCCGTACGGAAGATCCGGTCGATCGCCGGGCCAAGGCCCTGAGCCTGACCGCCAGCGGTCGGGTGTTGGCCGAAGCCATCGAAGGCGAACTGGTGCGCCTGCGCCGCGAAGTGCTGCAGGGCATCGACGAAGCCGACCTGCTGGCCACCCTGCGTGTGCTGCGCGCCTTCGAAGACGCTGCCCAGCGCACCCCGGGCGTGCCGACGTGAACGGTTTTTTCAGCTCGATGCCGCCGGCGCGCGACTGGTTCTACGGGGTGCGCACCTTCGCCGCGTCGATGATCGCCCTGTACATCGCCTTGCTCATGCAACTGCCCCGGCCATACTGGGCCATGGCTACGGTGTATATCGTCTCCAGCCCGTTCGTCGGGCCCACCAGTTCCAAGGCCCTGTATCGCGCCATGGGCACCTTGCTCGGCGCTGCCGGGGCGGTGTTCCTGGTGCCGCTGCTGGTGCAGACGCCAGTGCTTTTGACCGTCGCCGTGGCGCTGTGGACCGGCACCTTGCTGTTCCTCTCGCTGCACCTGCGCACCGCCAACAGCTATGCGTTGATGCTGGCCGGCTACACCCTGCCGATGATCGCCCTGCCGGTGGTCGACGACCCGCTGGCAGTGTTCGACATTGCCTCGTCGCGGGCCCAGGAGATCTGCCTGGGCATCGTCTGTGCGGCAGTGGTCGGAGCGATCTTCTGGCCACGGCGCCTGACCCCGGTGCTGGTTGGCGCCACTGGCAACTGGTTCAACGAGGCGATCCGCTACAGCGATACCTTCCTGGCCCGCGAGGCGACTGCCGAGAAGGTCGGCGGCTTGCGTGCCTCGATGGTCACCACCTTCAACTCGCTGGAGCTGATGATCGGCCAGTTGTCCCATGAAGGCGCACGGCCGCAAACGGTGAAGAATGCCCGCGAGCTACGTGGGCGGATGATCCACCTGCTACCGGTGATCGATGCCCTCGACGACGCCTTGCTCGCCCTCGAAGGCCGTGCCCCGGCCCAGAGCGAACAGCTGCAGCCATTGCTGAGCGAAGCCCGCGCCTGGCTGCAGGGCACCGCGCAGGATGCATCGCCGGCACGCTGGTCGGCGTTGCGTGCGCACATCGAACATATGCAACCGAGCGCCGCCGCCCTTGATGAGCGCGCCTCGCAGCTGCTGTCCAACGCGCTCTATCGCCTGGCTGAATGGGCCGACCTGTGGCAAGACTGTTGCAGCCTGCAGCACGCCATCCGCAACCAAGACCTCTCGCCCTGGCGCGCGGTGTATCGGCACTGGCGCCTGGGCCGGCTGACGCCGTTCTTCGACCGGGGGCTGATGCTCTACTCGGTGTTCTCCACCGTCAGCGCGATCATCGTTGCCACCACCCTGTGGATTTTGCTCGGCTGGGGCGACGGCGGCAGCGCGGTGATTCTCGCCGCCGTGGCCTGCAGCTTCTTTGCCGCCATGGACGATCCGGCGCCGCAGATCTACCGGTTCTTCTTCTGGACTTCGCTGTCGGTGCTGTTTGCCAGCCTTTACCTGTTTCTGGTGCTGCCCAACCTGCATGACTTTCCGATGCTGGTGCTGGCCTTCGCCATACCGTGCATCTGCGTCGGCACCCTGACCGTGCAGCCGCGCTTCTACCTGGGCACTTTGCTGACTATCGTCAACACCGCCTCGTTCATCAGCATCCAGGGCGCCTACGACGCCAACTTCCTGACCTTCATCAACGCCAACCTGGCCGGGCCGGTGGGCTTGCTGTTCGCCTTCGTCTGGACCTTGGTGGTGCGCCCGTTCGGCGTTGAGCTTGCGGCCAAGCGCCTGACCCGTTTCAGCTGGCACGACATCGTCGGCATGACCCAGCCGGCGACCCTGGCCGAGCACCGGCACCTGGGCGTGCAGATGCTCGACCGGCTGATGCAGCAACTGCCGCGCCTGACCCAGACCGGCCAGGACACCGGCACCGCCCTGCGAGACCTGCGCGTGGGCCTGAACCTGCTCGACCTGCTGGCCTATATGCCACGGGTCGGCGCGCAGCCGCGCCAGTTGCTGGAGCGGGTGGTGGAAGAGGTGGGCGAACACTTTCAGGCCTGCCTGGACGCGCGCCGTCGGCTGCACGCGCCCGAGGTGCTGTTGCAGAGCATGGAGCGCGCCCGTCGCGCCCTCAACCTCAACGACCTGGCCGACAGCGCCGAGGCCCGGGTGCACCTGTTGCACGCCTTGAGCGGCCTGCGCCTGGCGCTGTTGCCGGGGGTCGAGGTGGTGCTTGAGCCATCCGACGATCAGCAACAACTGCCCTATGGTATCGATGGAGCGCCGCTGTGATCGGAGATCTGGATATCAGCGGGGTGTTCCTGCCCACGCTGCTGGTGATGATGGTCGTCACCTATTTGCTGTTTCTCGGTGTGCACGCGTTGCTCAACCGCGTGCATTTCTACCGCCTGGTCTGGCACCGGGCGTTGTTCAACGTTGCGCTTTACGCCGTGCTGCTCGGCACGGTCGATCACTTTTGCCGAAACCTGATGCTGCCATGAAAAAACCCTTGTTGACCCTGGGCCGCGTGGTCCTGACCCTGCTGGTAGTGACGCTGGCGACCGTGTTGGTTTGGCAGATGGTCATGTACTACATGTTCGCCCCCTGGACCCGGGATGGGCACATCCGCGCCGACGTGATCCAGATCGCCCCTGATGTTTCCGGTTTGATCCAGCAGGTAGAGGTACGCGACAACCAGGTGGTCAAGCGTGGCGACGTGCTGTTCACCATCGACCAGGACCGCTTCCACCTGGCCCTGCGCCAGGCCCAGGCGACCCTGGCCGAGCGCAAGGAAACCCTGGCCCAGGCCCAGCGCGAAGCCCGGCGTAATCGTGGCCTGGGTAACCTGGTGGCCGCCGAGCAACTGGAAGAGAGCCAGTCGCGCCAGGCCCGCGCCGAATCGGCCCTGGCCGAAGCCCAGGTGGCGGTGGATGCTGCGCAGTTGAACCTCGACCGTTCGGTGGTGCGCAGCCCGGTTGATGGCTACCTCAACGACCGCGCGCCGCGTGCCCACGAGTTTGTCAGTGCCGGGCGGCCGGTGCTGTCGGTGGTCGACAGCGACTCCTACCACGTCGATGGCTACTTCGAAGAAACCAAGCTGGCCGGCATTCACATCGGCCAGGCTGTGGATATCCGCGTGCTCGGCGACAACACCCGACTGAGCGGGCGGGTGCAGAGCATTGCCGCCGGTATCGAGGACCGCGACCGCAGCAGCGGCGCCAACCTGCTGCCCAACGTCAACCCGGCGTTCAGCTGGGTGCGCCTGGCCCAGCGGATCCCGGTGCGGATTGCCTTCGATGAGGTGCCGGCAGACTTTCGCATGATCGCCGGGCGTACGGCGACGGTGTCGATCCTTGAGGACAAGGGCCAATGAAACGGCTGTCACTGCTCGGCTTGAGCCTGCTGCTGTCGGCCTGCCAGATGGTCGGGCCGGACTACAACGTGCCCGAGGATGCCGCGATCCAGCGCGCCGACTTGCAGGGCCAACTGCGCCAGGACGCCAGCAGCGTGGTCTCGGCGCCCGTGCCGAAAGACTGGTGGCACCTGTATCAGGACGAACGCCTCAATGAGCTGGTGCGCCAGGCCCTGGCGGCCAACAGCGAACTGCGTGTGGCGGCGGCGAACATCGCCAAGGCCCGTGCCCAGGTCGAAGAGGCCGAAGCCCAGGGTGGCCTGAACGGCGGTGTGAAGCTGGGCGCCCAGCGTTTGCAGGAGTCCGGCGAAGCCTTTTTGCAACCAGAGAAAGTGCCGGTGGC
This sequence comes from Pseudomonas sp. B21-009, assembly GCF_024749345.1. Lineage (NCBI taxonomy): Bacteria > Pseudomonadati > Pseudomonadota > Gammaproteobacteria > Pseudomonadales > Pseudomonadaceae > Pseudomonas > Pseudomonas sp. B21-009. Next base: position 176,954 of record NZ_CP087199.1, read on the forward strand.
CAACATCGGCGAGGCGATCATCAGCGCGTCATACCAGTTCGACCTGTGGGGCACCCTCAAGCGTGGCGTCGAGGCCGCCCAGGCCAATGCCGACGCGACCCAGGCCGCCGCCGATACCGCACGCATCACCCTGGTGGCCGACGTGGTACGTGCCTACACCCAGGTCTGCGCGGCCAACGAGGAATACCATATCGCCCATGAGTCCCTGGACCTGCAGCAGCAGAGCGTGACCCTGACCCAACGCCTGCGCGATGCCGGGCGTGGTGACGAAACCCAGGTGACCCGCTCGCAAACCCAGTTCAAATCCTTGCGCGCCGAGCTGCCGCGTTACCAGGCTGCGCGTGAAGCGGGCCTGTACACCTTGTCGATGCTGCTGGCCAAGCCGCTCAACCAGTTGCCGGCCGGAACCGCCGATTGCGCCGAGCTACCGCATATCGCCCAGGTGCTGCCAGTGGGCGATGGCGCCGCGCTGCTCAAGCGCCGTCCGGATGTCCGCCAGGCCGAACGCAGCCTGGCCGCGGCCACGGCGACTATCGGCGTAGCCACCGGGCAGTTGTATCCGGACATCAGCATCGGTGCCCAGGTGGGCACCATCGGTATCCTGGAAAACCTCGGCAAACCTGCGACCAACCGCTGGGGCTTCGGCCCGCTGCTGACCTGGAATGTACCGACCAACGGTTCGCGGGCGCGCATCCGTGAGGCGCAAGCTTCGACCCAGGCGGCGCTGGCGCATTTTGACGGGGTGGTGCTCAACGCCATTCGCGAAACCCAGACCAGCCTGGCGCAATACAGCGCCTTGCTGGCGCGTCGCGATGCCTTGGCCGATGCCGAGCGTTCGGCGCAACTGGCGGCAGACCAGACCCATAGGTTTTATCAGGCCGGGCGTGAGTCGTTCCTGGCGGACCTGCAGGCGACCCGCACCTACACCGAGATGAGCGCGCAACTGGCGGCGGCCAATACCCAGGTGGCGATGGGGCAGATCGGCTTGTTCCTGGCGTTGGGTGGTGGTTGGTAAAAGCGGCAAGGCTGCGCCTTGCATCGCTGGCAAGGCCAGCTCCCACAGGTGCTGTGTAAACAGAGCACTTGTTAGCGCCAGCCTTACTTATCCACAAGCCCCTTGAGCATCTCGATCGGCAACGGAAACACGATGGTCGACGACTTGTCGCCGGCAATGCTGCCTAACGTTTGCATGTAGCGCAGCTGCATCGCCCCCGACTGGCGGCCGAGCATTTCTGCCGCTTGCATCAGTTTCTCCGAGGCCTGCAGTTCACCTTCGGCATGGATCACCTTGGCCCGCCGCTCACGTTCAGCCTCGGCCTGGCGGGCAATGGCGCGGATCATCGACTCGTTGAGATCGACATGCTTGATCTCGACGTTGGCCACCTTGATGCCCCAGGCATCGGTTTGCGCGTCCAGCACCTGGCGGATGTCGAGGTTAAGCCGTTCGCGCTCGGCCAGCAGTTCGTCCAGCTCATGCTTGCCCAGCACCGCGCGCAAGGTGGTCTGCGCCAGTTGGCTGGTGGCCATGAGAAAGTCCTCGACCTGGATGATCGCCTTCTGCGGGTCGAGCACGCGAAAGTACAGCACCGCGTTGACCTTGACCGAGACGTTGTCGCGGGTGATGACATCCTGTGGCGGCACATCCAGCACCACGGTGCGCAGGTCGACCCGGACCATCTGCTGGATCCCCGGAATCAACAGCACCAGCCCCGGCCCTTTGACCCGCCAGAAGCGCCCGAGCTGGAACACTACCCCGCGCTCGTATTCACGCAGGATGCGAAAGGCCGACAGCAACAATACCGCCAGCAGCGCCAGCAAGGCGCCAAAGCCCAGTTCGAAAAACATCTCAGTCTCCTTGCGCCGGTGGTTGTGCCTCGGCGCTGACGTCCAGTAGTACGCCCTTGCGTGTCATCACCCGGACGCGTTGCCCCACCTGCAGTGGCGTCTGGCACTGGGCCTGCCACTGTTCACCCTGCGCCTGCACCGAACCGATGAACGGGTCGCTGGCATTGACCGCCATCACCGTCGCCAGGCTGCCCACCAGCCCGGCATCGCCACTGACCAGCGCGCGCTGGCGCGCCTTCATGGCCATGCCCAGCACGCCGCCGAGCAGCAGCGCCGAGAGCAGGGCGAGGGTCAGGATCAGCGCCAGGGGGATGCCGAAGCCGGGCACGTCGGTGTCCATCAAGATCACCGCGCCGACCACGAAGGCGACGATGCCGCCAAAGCCGACCACGCCAAAACTGGGCAGGAACGCCTCGGCAATCATGAAGGCGATGCCGAGCAGGATCAGCGCCGCCCCGGCATAGCTGACCGGCAACAACTGCAAGGCATACAGGGCCACCAGCAGACAGATGCCACCGATCACCCCGCCGACCCCGGAGCCCGGGCTCATGAACTCGAACATCAGCCCGTAGATACCGATCATGATCAGGATCAGCGCCACGCTGGGGTTGGTGATCACCGCCAGCAGGCGCGTGCGCCAGTCCGGCTCGCGTTCGATGATGCTGACGTTGGCGGTGTGCAACTGCACGGCTTGGCCGGCGGCTTCGAGGCTTTTGCCATCGAGCTGGCGCAGCAGGTCGGGCAGGTCGTTGGCGATGCGGTCGATGACTTTCAGGCGCAAGGCTTCGTTGGCCGGCAGGCTGACCGATTCGCGTACCGCCTGTTCAGCCCAGTCGGCATTGCGCCCGCGCAGTTGCGCCAAACCGCGAATATAGGCGGCAGCGTCGTTGATCTGCTTGCGGGTCAGGGTGTCTTGTTCGCTGCTCGGTGCTGGCTTGTCGCCGGTGGGCGCAGCCGGGTCTTTCGGCGGGCCTGGCATCCCGCCGATCTGCACCGGCGTGGCGGCGCCGAGGTTGGTGCCCGGGGCCATGGCCGCGACATGGCTGGCGTAGAGAATATAGGTGCCGGCGCTGGCCGCCCGGGCGCCACCGGGGGCGACGAAGGTCGCGACTGGCACGGGGCTGGCGAGGATCGCCTTGATGATCGCGCGCATCGAGCTGTCGAGCCCGCCCGGGGTGTCGAGGCGGATGACCACCAATTGCGCCTGTTGCGTCTTGGCATGCTCCAGGCCGCGTATCAGGTAGTCGGCACTGGCCGGGCCGATGGCGTCGTCGATACTCAGTACCAGCACCGGATTGCCGGGCGCAGCCACGCCGCTCGTCAGGGCGCCGAGCATCAATAAAACCAGCAGGTGCCGACACCAGCGAGCGATCACCTGAATTCACCCGGGCTGTGCGTGTCCAATAAGTTTAGTCGGCTGCTTGCGGCAGCACGGCCTAAACTTCAGAAGTGGGGGCGCTGTATCCGGAGGTGCATCATGCGTATGGCAAAAACCCTGCAGCAATGCCTGGACAAGGCCGGCTGCGACTACGACATCGTTTCTCACCCGCACTCATCCACCAGCCTTGAGTCGGCCCGTACCGCTGGAGTGCCAGCCGAGCGGGTGGCCAAGTCGGTCATGCTCGACGACCGCCATGGCAACTATCTGATGGCCGTGCTACCGGCCAACCGTCACCTGGACATGAGCAAGGTGCGCGCCACCGGCGCCTGGCAAATGACCCATGAAAGTGGGCTGCCCCATCTGTTCGGCGACTGCGAGCGTGGCGCCATTCCGGCACTGGGCGATGCTTACTCGATCAAGATGCTGCTCGACCCGACCCTGACTCGTCAGGGCGATATCTATGTCGAGGCTGGTGATCACGATCACCTGATCCACATGAACATGACGCAATACCTGAAACTGGTGCCGAACGCCGAAGTGCGTGAGGTTTGCTGATGATCAACCCACTGCCAGGCTGGCGTCGTGGATGCCCGGCCTGGCCCCCAAGGAGTCACGCATGGAATCAAATATTCATCCGTTTTCGGAGCTCTTCAAACAGCTGGGCCTGGCTGATGATCCCCAGGGCATTGACCAGTTCATCACCAGCCACTCGCCGCTCAAGAATGAAATAAAGCTGGTTGATGCACCGTTCTGGACCGAGAGCCAGCGGGCATTTCTCAAGGAAAGCATTATCGAAGACTCCGACTGGGCCGTGCCGTTCGACCAGCTGAACGAGGCGCTGCGGCGTCCGAAAAAATAAACGCCGAGCGGCACATCGACCGGCGAATGGCGTTGCTATGCTCAGGAAAAACAACAAGGGGACAGCGCCAATGAAAGATCCCTATGCCGCCGGTTTCTGGTGTGCCGTGACCGCCCTGGGGCTGCTGACCGTCGGTTATTTCTATGGAATCAAACAGACCCACCAGCTGGGTCAGGCTCTGGTATTTCTTTACGCCGCCGGGGGCGTGATCGGGGCGCTGGCCCTGACCGCGCTGGCGTGGATTGCCTGGCAGCAACTGCGGGTGAGCAAACGCCAGTTGGCCCAAGGGCGAACCTTGGTGGCTATCTGGAACACCAAGGTTGCCTTGCGCCGGGTCGAAACCGTCTTCGACCGTTATTTCTGGGGCAGTTACTGGCAGCCCGGGCGTACCTTCCAGGAGGTAATGGGCGAGCTTGAAGGCACGCCGCTGGAGCAGAGCCTGGAAGCGCTGAAACGTCAATGCCGCGAGCTCGACCGCGAAACCCATGACCACCGCCGCCACTGGCTGGACAACGCCCGCGAGCTGTCTACGGTTGCCACTGCAATGGCCCGGGAGCGTTATCAACTGGACTTGTGCGACTCGCAGCAGAGCAGCGGGCGCGGCGCCGCGGTGCTCAACCGCGACCTGGAAGTGCTGGTGTACACCTGGTCAGCGCGCCTGCGCAGCTTCGACCACCAGCTCGATGAGCTGGAGGGCGAATACCGCTGAGCCCGCCGCGAATCAGTCGCCGCGAATGTACTGTTCCAGTTGCAGAATCATGTTGGCCTGTTCGGCGATGGCTTCCTTGACCAGGTCGCCAATCGACAGCAGGCCCAGCAGCTCGCCGTTCTCGACCACCGGCAGGTGGCGCAGGTGACTGTTGGTCATCATGTTCATGCAGTATTCAACGTTCTGGTGTGGGTCGACGGTAATCACCGGCGCACTCATGATCGCGCTGACCGGCGTGCCCACCGAACTACGGCCCTTGAGCACCATCTTGCGCGCGTAGTCGCGCTCACTGACGATCCCCACCACACGCCCGTCCTGCACCACCGGCAGGGCACCGACGTTCTTCTCGGCCATCAACCTCAGCGCATCGAGCACCATGTGGTCGGGGCCGATGGTGTGAACCTGGTGGTGCTGCTGGGCTTTTGTTTTTAGAAGCTGTGCCACGGTTTTCATAGAGGCCTCTGCGATGCTGGGAGTGGGTGACGGCAGATAGCTAAAGAATCGTGTACAGATCGCTGCAGGGCAAGGGCGAAAGCGGCATCGATGTGATTGAAAAACGTCATGGGCGCAAAAATGCAAAAGCGGCCAATGATGGCCGCTTTGCTTTGACTCTCGATCAAGCCGTGATCAGGTGTTTTTCGGGTTTGGGCCGAAACGGTTGGGGCCACGCTGGCTGTCCTGGCACAGGAAGATCAGGTTGACGAGCGGGAACAGCAACCACCAACCGCTACGGTCGGTGTCGTGCATGCGCCGAACGGCTACGGCAATGCCCGGGACCAGCAATGCCACACAGTACAGATCGGAGAAGAGCGTGCCGGTACGGAGTTCGCGGTCGAGATAGGGCACCAGCATGTACACCAGGAAGGTGACCAGGATGAACAGCCAGTATTCCTGGCGGCGTGACCGACCGGAGAACAGGGCGTATTTCTTCAGTAGTTCAACGTACCAGATGCCGGCTGGCGCAGGTGCTGCAGTGAAGGTTGCAGCAGGTTGCGGTGCACCGCAGGCTGGGCAAGCCACGGCGCTGTTGTGGATTTCCTTGGCGCAGCCACGGCAAAAAACCATATTCATGTGGTGTCCCTTACATGACTAGCCAGATCAGCAAAATGAGCAAAATGCCTGACAACACCGCGCCAGTAATTGCCATGTAGGTTCGCGGTTCTTTTTTGACCAGGCTGAGCGAGCTCAGGACCAGCCCGGTGAGTGCAAACAAGCCCATCCCCCACAGGGTGTTACGATCCCAGCTGGCTGGTTCGAACAGCGTCAATACACAGGCGATGCACAGGATCAGCGAGCTGGCTGCCATCCAGGACAAGCGCTTGCCGGCAGGTTGCGTGGTGGCAGAGGGAGTCTGAGGGGCGCCGCACTGTGGGCAGCTGGGTGCCGTTTCATGGATTTCCATGGCACAACCGCGGCAAAAAACCATTGCCATGACAATTCCTTTTGATAGTTCCGCTTGCGTGGCGCAGCGCAGGGCGCGGCGGAGTTTATCAAAGACTTCGACGTTGGCGTAACAGTGACAGCGCCCTGCTGACCTCCCGAGGGATTTGGCAGGGCGCAGTACCTCAGCTCTTCTGCACGATCACCTGACTGTTCAGGTCGTTGAGCATGGCGTCCAGGGTTGGCTTCATCTTCTCGAAGTCTTTCACGCTGCACACCGCTTTCGGGTTGTGGAAGTCCAGGCGGCGTTTGATCACCAGGCTGTTGCCTTGCAGAGCATAGTCGGCGCTGTAGTCGAAGTGTTTGTCCTTGAGGCTCACAGGCTTGGGCGCGGCGATGATCTTGACGTCGGCCGGGAACTCGAAGCGCGCTTGTTCTTCGGTGATGCCGGAGATGCAGGTGAAGTCCTGGGTGCGCTGCTTTTCAGCGATAAAGCCGAAGATATTCTGGGCGATGCCGCCAGCCAGGCTGGTCAGGGTCGGCACGCCGATCGGGCCGGGCAGGTTGACCAGGTTTTCGCTGCGGCCGTTGATGTGCATCTCGAAGGCGCCGCTGGTTTCCAGGTCGTCGCTGCTGATCTTGCCGCTGCCGCGCTGGCCGTAGGCGGCGAGGATGCGCTGGGTCAGCAGGTCGCGCTCGGCCGGCTGCATGTTGCGCATCATCCAGCGGTTCATTTCGGCGGCCCAGCCATCGATCTTCGAGGCATGGCTGAAGTCGGCGGCGCCGCTGCTGGCTACGGTGTAGGTGGTGCTGTTTTGCACCAGGCCCTGCTGGGTAGCCGGGGTGTGGCCGCGCTTGCCGGAGCGGCTCAGCACGGTGGGTTTGTCCAGCACCGGAGCGGGCAGGTAGCCGCTGGCAATGGCCTCGGCGGTGGAGTCCAGGTACAGGTCCAGGCTCGGGATGTAGGTGATCACGTGGTTGATCACGCCCAGGGTCGGCACCTTGGGCAGGGCGTAGGCATTGCCGAGGTTGATCAGCGCCGGGGTGCTGTCGATATTGACTGCGGCCAGCAGCGCTTCGAGCAGGGCCACGTGGTCCTTGCAGTCGCCATAACGGTTGCTCAGCACGGTATCGGCGGCATGCGGCACCACGCCGCCAGCACCGATGTAAACCGCCACGTAGCGAATGTTGCGGCGCACCCAGTCACCCAGGGCCAGGGCCTTGTCGCGCGGGTCGTCGATCTTGGCCGTGAGCTTTTCCGCCAGTTCGCGGATGGCGGGCGTCACTTCGCTGTTGGCGCGCGCCGCGTAGGCTTTGGCGAACTCGCTGTAGTCAGCGAAGGTGGAAACCGCCAGGTACTTGCCGTAGTCCGAGTAGGCTACTGCGCCCAGTTCTGTACGGGCGTTGTCACCCTGCACATAATCCCACTGGTAGACTTTGCGCCCAGGCTCGGCCTTCGGGCTGGACGCCTTGAAGCCCTTGGCCTCGGCATTGAGCTTGAGGTTCTTCGGCAGGTCGTAGATCAGGGTGAACTGCTGGGTCGGGTGGAACTGCGGCATCGCCAGGTCTTCGAACTGGCCAGGGAACAGCGGGGTCTTGCGCTGTTTCTTGAAGCTCAGCACCAGGCGATCGCCGACGGCGACTTCGGGGAAGATCACTACCTTGACCAGGCTGTCATGGAACATCGGCGCCTGGGACGATTGCTGCTCCTGTTGCTCCTTGATCTGCTCGGGGCTGACCTGCACTTTGCGGCCATCGGGCTTCTGGGTGTAGGCCTGGGTCACCTCGAGGGTTTCCAGGGTGCGGTTGTAGTACAACGACTGCTGGGCCTTGGCCTGGATCGCGCGTTCTTCATTGATCAGCAGGACCAGGTCCTGGGTGGCGGCGTAGCTGCCGTCTTCGGCCACCACGGTGCGTAGAATGTCCTTTTCGATGGTGACGGAGGGGTCGGTACCGTCGTCCTTGGCCTGTGCGATGTTCAAGGCGAACAGGCAGCACAACATCCCGACCCACCGGGCCGGGGTCACAGCGAACCGCTTCATAAAGATCCTTCTTGCTGGTGTATTCCAGGGGGCTGACTCGTTAAATGCGAATCAGTTAGTAGCATTTTGCCTTATAACTGGCTGTTGCTGCTGCGCCAATTTTTTCAGCGCAGGTTTTCCTGCGTTTTCTGTCCCTATCGATTCAAGGATTCAGCATGTTTACCAGGCGGCACTCCGTCATGACCCTCCTGTTGCTCGGCGCCGGTAGCGCCTGTGCCGACAGCGTCGAACTGGCGCCGCTGGAAGTGACCTCGACCCGGGTCAATTCCGCCTGGTTGCAGACCCCGGCTTCGGTAAGCGCCGTGGACATCGCCGAGAAGCCCGGCGAGCAACTGCTGACCCTCGATGGCCTGCTTTCGGCCGTGCCCGGCACCGTGTCGCAGAGCCGCTACAACATGGCCCAGGGCATGCGCCTGTCGATTCGTGGCTTTGGTGCGCGTTCGAGCTTCGGCATGCGCGGCATTCGCGTGATGGTCGACGGCGTACCGCTGACCATGCCCGATGGCCAGACCGAAATGGACGGCGTTGACCTGGGCCTGGTGGAGCGCATCGAAGTGATCCGCGGCTCGGCCTCGACGCTTTATGGCAACGGTGCGGGCGGGGTATTGGCAATCCAGACCCGCGAGCCGTCGCTGACACCGCAATCGTCCATCGATGTCAGTGGTGGCGAGTATGGCTACCAACGCCTGCGTGCGGAAACCAGCGGCACCTCCGGCAACCTTGGCGGCCTGCTGGCGCTCAATGTCACCAACCTCGACGGCTATCGCCAGCACTCCAGCTCCGAGGCGCGCAACCTCACCGGCAAGCTGCGCTGGCAGGGCGATGCAGGGCAACTGGGGGTAACGTTCCAGGCGCTCGACAACCGTTCCGAAGACCCTGGCGCCCTGACCCTCGCCGAAGTGCACGCCAAACGTGACCAGGCCCGCGCCCAGAGCCTGTTGTACAACTCCGACGAAGACATTACCCAGCAGCGTCTGGCGCTGAACTGGACCGGCGATCTTGGCGAGGCCGACAGTTATCAAGTGCGCAGCTGGCTGGGGCGCCGCGAGTTTGGCAATCGCCTGCCTTACGCCAATGGCGGGCAAACCTCCTACACCCGGCTTTTCGCCGGGGTAGGCGGGCAGTACACCCATAAGGCCAACTGGTTCGGCCTGGATCAACACGTCACCGCCGGTGTCGATCTTGAACAGCAGCGCGATGAGCGTGAACGCCACAACAACCAGATCGGCGGCGGCACCGGGGCGCTGACCCTGCGTCAGCAAGAGAAGGCCGGCAGCGTTGGCCTGTACCTGCAAGACAGCATCGACCTCAGCGAGCGCTGGCAACTGACCCTGGGCGGGCGCTACGACAGCATGCGCTTGGCGGTGGACGACCGCTTCGAGCGTGACGGCGACGACTCCGGCTCGCGCACGCTGGATGACTGGAACTACAGCGCCGGCCTCAGCTATCGCCTGAGCGAGCATTACCTGGTCTATGCCCGCGTCGCCACCTCGTTCGAAACGCCCACGGTCAACGAACTGGCCAACCCGGCGGGCGGCGGCTTCAACCCGGGCCTGCAACCGGCCAGGGCGCTCAACCGTGAGCTGGGAATCAAAGGCGAATGGAGCGACGTGCGCGCCGAGGCGGTGCTTTACAGCATCGCGCTTGAGGATGAGCTGGTGCCTTACGTCGACGGCGGCCAGACCTTCTACCGCAACGCCGGCAAGTCGCGCCGCGACGGCGTTGAGCTGAGCGCCGACTACCAGGTGCTGGAGCACTGGCGTCTGTCCATGGCCTACAGCTTCAACAACTACCGCTACACCGACTTCAACGGCTTTGACGACAACCGCCTGCCGGGCATTCCGCGTCAGACGTTGTTTAGCGAAGTGACTTACGAGCGTGATGGCTTTTATGCGCGCGTGAACATGAATGCCTACGGCCCGCAGTACGCCGACAACGCCAACAGCGCGCGGGTGGCCGGGGTCGCTTTGCTCAACTTGCGCCTCGGCAAGCAGTTTGATCTTGGCGGCCAGACCCTGGAGCCGTATCTGGGTGTGGATAACCTCAGTGACCGCCAGTACTACGACAACCTGCGCATCAACGATGGCGCCGGGCGTTACTACGAGCCGGGCCCGGGGCGCACCCTGTATGCCGGCGCGCGCGTGAGTTTCTGAGTCTGCTGGGGCTGCCTTGCACAACCCCACTGTGGGAGTTGGCTTTGCCGACGATGGGCTGCGCAGCAGCCCCAAAAATAGCCAGGCCACCAATCAGCCAGCCGAAAAACAAAAAAGGCCCAGGTATTCACCTGAGCCTTGATCGATATGGCGCACTCGGCGGGATTCGAACCCACGACCCCTGCCTTCGGAGGGCAGTACTCTATCCAGCTGAGCTACGAGTGCAACGCGGGCGCCATAATACCCATCTAGGCTGGCGGCGTCCATCGTCGAAATGGCTGTGGTCGATTTCGCACACTCCAGGGGCTATAAGTGACGTTGATCCGAAAAAATCCGCCGCACAGCGCTTTTTGTTCTTTTTTTCGAACACCCTATTGTCCTTTCTCGTCGTTGATCCTAGGATTCGTTTGAGATTTCAAACGCTCTCCTTTTTCTACAATCAATAATTCGCTCCGTGCCTGCACGGTGCAGTTAAGGAAGCCCGACATGCAGCTTAAAGACGCCCAGTTGTTCCGCCAGCAAGCCTTCATTAATGGAGAGTGGCTGGACGCGGACAACGGCCAGACGATCAAGGTCAACAACCCGGCAACGGACGAGATCATCGGCACTGTGCCGAAGATGGGCGCCGCTGAAACCCGCCGTGCCATCGAGGCCGCCGACAAGGCGCTGCCGGCCTGGCGTGCGCTGACCGCCAAAGAACGTGCTGGCAAGCTGCGTCGCTGGTTCGAGCTGATGATCGAGCACCAGGATGACCTGGCCCGCCTGATGACCACCGAGCAGGGCAAGCCACTGGCCGAAGCCAAGGGCGAAATCGCCTATGCCGCTTCCTTTATCGAGTGGTTCGCCGAAGAAGCCAAGCGCGTATACGGCGACACCATCCCGGGTCACCAGCCAGACAAGCGCCTGATCGTGATCAAGCAGCCGATCGGCGTGACCGCAGCCATCACCCCGTGGAACTTCCCGGCGGCGATGATCACCCGTAAAGCCGGCCCGGCCCTGGCCGCTGGCTGCACCATGGTGCTCAAGCCTGCTTCGCAAACCCCGTACTCGGCCCTGGCCCTGGTTGAGCTGGCCACCCGTGCCGGTATCCCGGCTGGCGTGCTCAGCGTGGTCACCGGCAGCGCCGGCGACATCGGCAGCGAGCTGACCGGCAACCCGATCGTGCGCAAGCTGTCGTTCACCGGCTCCACCGAGATCGGTCGCCAACTGATGGCCGAATGCGCCAAAGACATCAAGAAGGTTTCCCTGGAGCTGGGCGGCAACGCGCCGTTCATCGTGTTCGACGACGCTGACCTGGACAAGGCCGTCGACGGCGCGATCATCTCCAAGTACCGCAACAACGGCCAGACCTGCGTCTGCGCCAACCGTATCTACGTTCAGGACGGCGTCTACGATGCCTTCGCCGAGAAGCTCAAGGCCGCAGTGGCCAAGCTGAAAATCGGCAACGGCCTGGAAGACGGCACCACTACCGGCCCGCTGATCGACGGCAAGGCCGTGGCCAAGGTCCAGGAACACATCGAAGACGCAGTCGCCAAGGGCGCCAAGGTGCTCAGCGGCGGCAAGCTGATCGAAGGCAACTTCTTCGAGCCGACCATTCTGGTCGACGTACCGAAGAACGCCGCCGTGGCCAAGGAAGAAACCTTCGGCCCGCTGGCGCCACTGTTCCGTTTCAAGGACGAGGCCGAAGTCATCGCCATGTCCAACGACACCGAGTTCGGCCTGGCCTCGTACTTCTATGCCCGTGACATGAGCCGCGTGTTCCGTGTCGCCGAAGCCCTGGAATACGGCATGGTCGGTATCAACACCGGTCTGATCTCCAACGAAGTCGCGCCGTTCGGTGGTATCAAGGCTTCGGGCCTGGGCCGCGAAGGCTCCAAGTACGGCATCGAGGACTACCTGGAAATCAAATACCTGTGCATCAGCGTCTGATCGCAGCGTAAAGCTTTACCTCTGCCAGCGGGGCGCGAGAGCGACGTCTCGCTGGCCTTTTTTACACCGTACATCCAGTGGCCTGGGCCCCTGCAGCAGTCGATCAACGCATGCTGCCTGCAGTTGAATACCGGCCACTCCGACTTGAATCGCGCCACCTTGTGTGTGGCGAATTGAGGACATTATGAGCAAGACCAACGAATCTTTGATGCAACGTCGTGTCGCCGCTGTTCCACGCGGTGTTGGCCAGATCCACCCGATCTTCGCCGAGTCGGCAAAAAACGCCACCGTCACTGACGTCGAAGGCCGCGAGTTCATCGACTTCGCCGGCGGTATCGCGGTACTGAACACCGGTCACGTGCACCCGAAGATCATCGCTGCCGTTGAAGCCCAACTGCACAAGCTGACCCACACCTGCTTCCAGGTACTGGCCTACGAGCCTTACGTCGAGCTGTGCGAAAAGATCAACGCCAAGGTGCCAGGCGACTTCGCCAAGAAAACCCTGCTGGTTACCACCGGTTCCGAAGCCGTTGAGAACGCCATCAAGATCGCCCGTGCCGCCACTGGCCGTGCCGGCGTGATCGCCTTCACCGGCGCCTACCACGGTCGCACCATGATGACCCTGGGCCTGACCGGTAAAGTCGTGCCTTACTCGGCCGGCATGGGCCTGATGCCAGGCGGCATCTTCCGCGCCATCTACCCGAACGAACTGCACGGCGTGAGCATCGACGACTCGATCGCATCCATCGAACGCATCTTCAAGAACGACGCCGAAGCCCGTGACATCGCCGCAATCATCCTCGAGCCAGTTCAGGGCGAAGGTGGTTTCTACGTTGCGCCGAAAGAGTTCATGAAGCGCCTGCGTGCCCTGTGCGACCAGCACGGCATCCTCCTGATCGCCGACGAAGTTCAGACCGGCGCTGGCCGTACCGGTACCTTCTTCGCCATGGAACAGATGGGCGTTGCTCCAGACCTGACCACCTTCGCCAAGTCCATCGCTGGCGGCTTCCCGCTGGCCGGTGTGTGCGGCAAGGCCGAGTACATGGACGCCATCGCTCCAGGCGGCCTGGGCGGCACCTACGCTGGTAGCCCGATCGCTTGCGCCGCGGCCCTGGCCGTGATGGAAGTGTTCGAAGAAGAAAAACTGCTGGACCGCAGCAAGGCCGTTGGCGAGCGCCTGGTCGCCGGCCTGCGCAAGATCCAGGACAAGCACCCGATCATCGGTGACGTGCGTGCCCTGGGTTCGATGATCGCTATTGAAGTGTTCGACAAAGCCGGTTCCCACACCCCTAACGCTGCCGCTGTAGCCTCGGTTGTGGCCAAGGCGCGTGACAAGGGCCTGATCCTGCTGTCGTGCGGCACTTACGGCAACGTCCTGCGTATCCTGGTTCCGCTAACCTCGCCTGATGAGCAACTGGACCAAGGTCTGGCAATCATCGAAGAGTGCTTCGCAGAACTTGCGTAAACTGTGACGCATTAGAAGAAAAACCCGCTTCGGCGGGTTTTTTTTCGCCCAAAGGAAGGCCAGGCGGCTAAGGTTGCCTGTAAGGAGACACCTTGGAAGGTGCACAGGATTGCGTGTAGCGGAATATCGGGAGAGTTGTGTATGAGCGTTGTAGAGCCCGCCCAGGCACCTTGCGTGCTGATTGCCGAAGGCGACCCCTGGGTCCGGGACATGCTGAGCCAGATGCTGCTGAGCGTGCGCTGCGATGCGCGTTTGCAGGTGTGTGCCGATGGCTCGCAGGCGCTGGCAGCGCTGGCCAGCAAGCCGGACCTGATCATCGCCGCGCGCGAGCTGCCCGGCGGCGACGGCCTCGACTTGCTGCGCAACGTACGGGCCAAAGGTCGCCAGCCGGCACTGCCGTTCATTCTCATGAGCAACCGCAGCGATGCCGCCAGTGTCCGCGAGGTGCTGCCGTTCGCACCCACCGCTTACCTGAGCAAGCCGTTGAACATGGATTCGCTGCGTCAGCGCCTGGAAGACCTGCTGCTTAGCGCCGGCGAGGAGGTTGCCTGTCCGGTGCCGCCGTTGCAGCCGGGCTCGACCTTGCCGCGTTTTCTCGAAGGGCGTCGCGCCAATTCCGATGGCGGACCGCTGTTTGCCGACGTGAAACTGGCGATCAAGCGCAGCCTGCAACCCCAGGGCCTGGACCTCAAGGTGCTGGAGGCCGAGATCCGCAATGACCCGCAGGTTACCGCCGTGCTCATTGCCGCCGCCAACAGCGCCGCATTGCATCGCGATGGCGCGGTGCAGAGCCTGATGCAGGCGCTGAACAAGCTGGGCACCACCCAGAGCATGAACTTGATACTGGGGCTTGCGCTCAAGCGCAGCGCCAAACTCAGTGATCCGATCCTGTCGCGTCATGCCGAGCATTTCTGGGAGTTGTCACTGCACACTGCCGAATACGCGCGAACCCTGGCCCGCATGCTCGAGCTTGATCAGGAGCGCTGCTATTGCGCCGGCTTGCTGCATTGCCTGGGCGATCTGGCGCTGTTGCGTTGTTTGCAGGAATGGCAGCAGGCCGGCGGTGAGCTGGATGAAGACTCGGTGGAGCTGTCGCTCAACGAGTTTGGCGCGGCGTTCGGCTCGGCGCTGCGCACCCGCTGGCGCTTGCCGCTGGAGCTGCGTGAGCTGATTGCAGCGATCTACCAGTTGGGCGGCGGCGTGTATTCACGCGATGCGCTGGTGATGAACCTGGCCGGGCAACTGGCGCGCCTGCCGGCGGATCAGGCGCTCGAAGGCCTGGCTGAAAGCAAGACGGCGCGCTTGCTCAAGGTGGGGATGGCGGAGCTGGGCAGGTTGCGCAAGGTTTGAGATTCTGGGGCCGCTGTGCGGCCCAATCGCTGGCAAGGCCAGCGATGCTTTTCAGCCTCTTACAATCTGATTCTTGCCCTGGCGCTTGGCCTGGTACATGGCCGCATCCGCCCGGGCGAACAGGCTGTCCAGCGACTCATCTTCTTCAGTAATCCCGGTCAGCCCCTGGCTCACCGTCACTCCAAATACCTTGTCGTCATGGCTGAAGCTCAAGCGCTGGATCTCGCGTTGCAGGCGTTCGGCAATCTGCTGGGCGATCTCTGGGGTGCAGCCCGGAAACACCGCGGCGAACTCTTCACCGCCAATGCGCCCGAACTGATCACCACGGCGCAACACCGCCTTGCCGGTGTCGGCGATGCGCTGCAGCACATAGTCGCCTTCCTGATGGCCGTAGGTGTCGTTGATCTGCTTGAAGTCATCGATGTCGAGCAGCAGGAAGGATAACGGCGTCTGCTCCAGTCGCGCGGTTTCGAAAGCGTGCTGGGCGCACTCGAAAAAGTGCCGGCGGTTGCTGCTCTGGGTCAGGACGTCGGTGGTGGCCAGGCGCTGCAGCTCGCCTTCGAGCTGCTTCTTTTCGGTGATGTCCTCGGCCATGCCAACGATGATCACCCGCTGGCTGGGGTCGGCTTGCTGGTTGATGAAGCATTTGTCGCTGATCCAGCGCACCTGGCCGTCGGCGGCGATGATGCGGTATTCGCGGTCTTCCACTGCGCCTTTGACCAGCACTTCGGCCAGGCTGCGTTCGGCGTAGTCGAGGTCGTCGGGGTAGATGCTGTCGCGCCACTCATTGAAGTCAGCCAGCAGCAGGCCGGCCGGGCGGCCAAAAATGCGCTCGTAGGCGGGGCTGACGTAAAGCACCTGGCGGCTTTCCCAGTCGAAGGCCCAGAGCACGGCGTTAACGCTGTCGAGCAACGAGCTGAACAGCTGTTCACGCTCGCTCAGGCGCGCGACTTCGCCTTGGGCGTGCATCAGGGCCAGCAGGGTCTGGGCGGCTTCAGGTGGCGGATTGCAGGCCAGGGTTGTTGGTTTGTTCTTGACCATTTGCGCGGAAATTCTCACGACGGGGGCGTGCGGCCACGACCCGGCCCGCCACGCGGGCGATATGCCTGTCAGAGTGAGATTAGGCGGCTAAGTTCCGGTCGGCGCGCCGCGGGACGGGCGCGCCGATCAACGGCATCAGGCCAGGGCAGGGCGCAGCGAGTAAGTCTTGAGCTGTGCAGCGAAGTCGCGCAGCGACTGGATACCGCTAGCTTCGGCTTCATGTACCCAGTCTTTCATGGCCGCGAGCATGTCGTGGCCGTTGGCACTGGTTCGCACCCAGATTTGCTGCAGGGCCAGGCGTTTTTCGTAAATGGTCTTGAGTGCCTGGCTGTGCTCGAGCATGGTCTGGATGCGCAGGTGGTGACGGTCTTCCAGCAGGCTGGTCTCCCGCGACAGCAAGCGCTTGGCGCGGCGGAACTGGTGGCGCACCGAGTCATCGACGCGGGCCAGCTCCTGCTTGACCAGCGGCGCGATCACCAGCTTGCGGTACTGGGCCATGATCTGGAAGCGGTTGTTGAGGATCGCCATGGCGGTGTCCATGTCCAGCTGGCCCTTGCCTTCGACCCGGTGGGCGATGGGCGCGACGCGCTGCACCTTGGCCAGGCGCAGCCAGCAGAACAGCTTGATCCAGGCCCAGCCCATGTCGAACTCCCAACGCTTGACCGAGAGCTTGGCCGAGTTGGGGTAGGTGTGGTGGTTGTTGTGCAGTTCTTCACCACCAATGATGATGCCCCAGGGCACCAGGTTGGTGGCGGCGTCGCGGCATTCGAAGTTGCGATAGCCGACCGCATGGCCCAGGCCGTTGACCACGCCGGCGGCCCAGAACGGAATCCACATCATCTGCACCGCCCAGATGGTGATGCCGGCGGTGCCGAACAGCAGCAGGTCGATGACCGCCATGAGGGCGATGCCGCCAAGCTTGTAGCGGCTATAGAGGTTGCGTTCGATCCAGTCCTCCGGGCAGTTCTTGCCGTAGATACGCAAGGTTTCCGGATTCTGTGCCTCTTCGCGGTACAGCTCGGCGCCCTTGCGCAGCACCGTGGACAGGCCTTTGATCACCGGGCTGTGCGGGTCATCGACGGTTTCGCATTTGGCGTGGTGCTTGCGGTGGATGGCAGTCCACTCGCGGGTGTTCTGCGCCGTGGTCAGCCACAGCCAGAAACGGAAAAAGTGCTTGAGCCCGGCGTTGAGTTCCAGCGAGCGGTGGGCAGAGTAACGGTGCAGGTAAACGGTGACACTGACGATGGTCACATGCGTCATTACCAGGGTAACTGCCAGCAATTGCCACACTGACAAGTTGAGCAAACCTTCGTACCACATAGGCTAAATGGCCCTCAAAAACATAGGGAACAGCGGGAAACATTATCCCTGCGCCAGCAAATAAAACCAGTCGGCCTTTTAGATAGGAGGTCACCGGATGTTTCTACCCTATAATCCCCCACAAATTTTTGTGGGTTTGCCCGGGACCTTATGTCTGCTTCCATTCGAGACGCCATGCGCATGGCGGCGCTCTACCTCGTGCTGTCGGTACTGTGGCTGGCTCTGTCTGATCAATTATTGAACAGTCTTTTCGATGCTCCCGAGCAAATCGCCCGCTGGCAACTGATCAGCGCGCACTTCTGGGTGCTGTGCAGCGCCTTGCTGATTTTTGTCTCGCGCGCCCGTTTGCTCAACTTCATTGGCGTCGGCGTGCGCTTGCGCCGCGAGGACCGCGAGCGCCTGCGCATGGCGGCGGCGGTGTTCGACAGCACCCTTGAAGGGGTATTGGTCACCGACCGCGATGGCCTGATCGTGCACGTCAACCGGGCGTTCATGCAGATCACCGGCTACGACAAGGACGAAGTGCTCGGCCAGCGCCCGAGCAAGTTCAAGTCCGGCCGCCACGGTGCAGCGTTCTACCAGCAGATCTACGCCACCCTGGCCGAAAAGGGTGAGTGGAGCGGCGAGATCTGGAACCGGCGCAAAAGCGGCGAGGTGTATCCGCAATGGCAGACCATCTGCGCCATCAGCGATGACAGCGGCGAGTTGAGCCATTACGTTGCGGTATTCAGCGACATCAGCGCGATCAAGCATTCCGAGCGCGAGCTGGCCTATCTTGCCCATCACGATCCGCTCACCGACCTCCCCAACCGCCTGCTGTTCAACGACCGCACCGAGCAGGCCCTGGCCGCAGCGCAGAGCAACAAGCGCGGTTGCGCCTTGCTGCTGCTCGACCTCGATCATTTCCAGAGCATCAACGACAGCCTCGGTCACAACATCGGCGACCAGTTGCTCAAGGTGGTCGGCGAGCGCTTGAAGGCGCTGCTGGGCAACGGCGTGACCCTGGCGCGCCTGGGCGGTGACGAGTTCGCCGTGCTGGCCGAGAACTGCCCGCAGGTCGGCCAGGCCGCGGCCTTGGCCCAGAGCATCATCGACGGCATGAAGGCGCCGTTCGAAGTCGACCACCAGCGCCTGTTCATCAGCGTCAGCATCGGCATCAGCCTGTTCCCCAGCGACGCTCTGAGCGCCGAGCAATTGCTGCGCAATGCCGACTCGGCGCTGTTCAAGGCCAAAACCTGCGGGCGCGCCGGTTATGCGCTGTACACCGAGGAGCTGACCGCCCATGCCCAGCAGCGGGTCGAAACCGCTGGCGAGCTGCGCCGCGCCCTGGAGCAGGAAGAGCTGCGGGTCTATTACCAGCCGGTGCACGACCTGTTCAGCAGCAAGATGATTGGCGTCGAGGCCCTGGTGCGCTGGCAGCATCCACAGCGTGGGCTGGTGCCGCCCGGGGAGTTCATCCCGATTGCCGAACGCACCGGGCTGATTGCCGATATCGACACCTGGGTGCTGCGCCAGGCCTGCCTGCAGATGGTTAAGTGGCAGGCCGAGGGGCGGGCGCTGGAGTTTGTCGCGGTGAATATATCCAGCCGTCTGTTTGGCCATCGTGACCTTTACCAGCAAGTCGCGCAGGTGCTGCACGACACCGCGCTGGACCCGGCCCTGCTGGAGCTGGAAGTGACCGAAAGCGCGGTAATGGAAGACCCCGAGGTGGCGCTCGAGCAACTGCACCGCTTGCGTGAACTGGGCTTGCGCCTGGCCATCGATGACTTTGGCACCGGTTATTCGTCGCTGCTGCGGCTCAAGCGCCTGCCGGTGCAAAAGCTCAAGATCGACCAGGGCTTTGTCGCCGGCTTGCCTTGTGATGAAGACGATGTGGCGATTGTCCGGGTGATCATCGCCCTGGCCCGGAGCATGGGCATGCTGGTGCATGCCGAGGGTATCGAGCAGGCCGAGCAGGCGCGTTTTCTGCTGGAGCAGCAATGCCAGCTGGGCCAGGGCTACTGGTTTGGCCGGCCGGTGCCGGCGCAGCAATTGCGCTGGGCCTGAGGACGCTATCGCCGGCAATGCCGGCTCCCCCCCAAGCTTTGCTTTTTTAGTTATATAAAAATTCTTAAATAGTATTTTTAAGAATATTCGCGCCCCCCTAAGATTGCCCTCAAGCCAGGCGCAGTCGCTCCCCTTCACGCACTGCACGGCACCCATATCACAGGAGCACGAGCATGAGCGCATCTCTGCGTAGCGTTGACGGTCAGGACGAAGCCACCATTCTGCGCGAAATCCAGAGCGCCCTGCGCGACCTGCGGTTTGGCGCGGTGGAAATCACCGTGCACAACGCCCAGGTCGTCCAGATCGAACGCAAGGAAAAGTTCCGCCTGCAGAACCCCGGCAACAAGCCCAGCTGATTAACGCGCCACCTAATTAGAAAAATACGCCAATCGGGAGCTTCACCATGTCCATCCGCCGTTATGCCCTGGCTGCACTCGCCAGCGCCGTTTTTGCCGGTTCCGCAATCGCCAAGGACTACGAACTGCTGAACGTGTCCTATGATCCGACCCGCGAGTTGTATCAGCAGTACAACGCCGAGTTCATCAAGCACTGGCAGCAGGCTCACCCGGACGACAAGGTGAAGATCCAGCAGTCCCACGGGGGTTCGGGCAAGCAGGCCCGTGCGGTGATCGACGGCCTGCGTGCCGACGTGGTGACCCTGGCCCTGGCCGGCGACATCGACGAAGTGGCCAAGCTCGGCAAGACCCTGCCGGACAACTGGCAGACCCGCCTGCCGGACGCCAGCACCCCGTACACCTCGACCATTGTCTTCCTGGTGCGCAAGGGCAACCCGAAAGGCATCAAGGACTGGGGCGACCTGATCAAGAAGGACGTCTCGGTCATTACCCCGAACCCGAAAACCTCCGGCGGCGCCCGCTGGAACTTCCTCGCCGCCTGGGCCTACGGCCTGAAAGCCGGCGGCAGCGAAGCCAAGGCCCAGGAATACGTGAAAGAGCTGTTCAAGCACGTACCGGTACTGGACACCGGCGCCCGTGGCTCGACCATCACCTTCGTCAACAACGGTCAGGGTGACGTGTTGCTGGCCTGGGAAAACGAAGCCTTCCTGGCCCTCAAGGAAGACGGTGGCGCCGACAAGTTCGACATCGTCGTGCCGTCGCTGTCGATCCTTGCCGAGCCGCCAGTGGCGGTGGTCGACAAGAACGCGCAGAAAAAGGGCAACGAGCAGATCGCCGAGGCGTACCTCAAGCACCTGTACAGCCCGGCCGGGCAGAAGATCGCGGCCGAGAACTTCTACCGCCCACGTGATCCGAAAGTCGCCGCCGAATACGCCAAGCAGTTCCCTAAACTGGACCTGGTGACTATCGACAAAGACTTCGGTGGCTGGAAAACTGCCCAACCCAAGTTCTTCAACGATGGTGGCGTGTTCGACCAGATCTACACGGCGCAGTGATGCCCGGCAGGATAATCGCCGTTCAGTAGCCAGCATGGGCCCGGGATTCGTCCCGGGCTTCGTGCGTTCAACCAGGGACCTTTATGTCACGTCGTATTTCCCCCGTCATACCCGGCTTCGGGCTGACGCTGGGCTACACCTTGGTGTACCTCAGCCTGATTGTGCTGATACCGCTGGCCGCCATGTTCATACATGCCGCCCAGCTCACCTGGGAGCAGTTCTGGGCCATCGTCAGTGCCCCGCGGGTGCTTGCGGCGCTGAAGCTGAGCTTCGGCACTGCCCTCTACGCTGCCATCATCAACGGCATCATCGGCACCCTGCTGGCCTGGGTGCTGGTGCGCTACACATTTCCCGGGCGCAAGATCATCGATGCGATGATCGACCTGCCGTTCGCCCTGCCTACTGCGGTTGCCGGCATTGCCCTGACCGCGCTGTACGCACCAGCCGGCCTGGTCGGCCAGTTCGCCACCGACCTTGGTTTCAAGATCGCCTACACCCCCTTGGGCATCACCCTGGCGCTGACTTTCGTGACCCTGCCGTTCGTGGTGCGCACGGTGCAGCCGGTGCTGGCCGACATTCCCCGTGAAGTCGAAGAGGCCGCCGCCTGCCTGGGCGCCAAGCCGCTGCAGGTGTTCCGCTACGTGCTGGCGCCGGCGTTGTTGCCGGCCTGGCTGACCGGTTTTGCCCTGGCCTTTGCCCGTGGCGTTGGCGAGTACGGTTCGGTGATCTTCATTGCCGGCAACATGCCGATGAAGACCGAAATCCTGCCGCTGCTGATCATGGTCAAGCTCGACCAGTACGACTACACCGGCGCCACCGCCATCGGCGTGTTGATGCTGGTGGTTTCCTTCATCCTGTTGCTGCTGATCAACTTGCTGCAGCGGCGCATCGAAACCCCTTGAAGGAGGCCACGTCCATGTCTGCGACTTCTATTGGCGCGGCCGCTTCGGCCAATGCCGCCCGCCGTGGCAGCGCCACTTCACGGCGTATCCTGATCAGCCTTGGCTGGTTGATCTTCGCCCTGTTCCTGCTGCTGCCGCTGGTGATCGTGGTGTCCCAGGGCCTGAAAATGGGCCTGGGCACGTTCTTCGAGGCGATCTTCGAGCCCGACGCCCTGTCGGCGTTGAAGCTGACCCTGATCGCCGTGGCCATCTCGGTGCCGCTGAACCTGGTGTTCGGGGTCAGCGCTGCCTGGTGTGTGAGCAAATACAACTTCCGTGGCAAGAGCATCCTGGTCACGCTGATCGACCTGCCATTCTCGGTGTCGCCGGTGATCGCGGGCCTGGTCTATGTGTTGATGTTCGGCGCCCAGGGCCTGTTCGGGCCGTGGTTGCAGGATCACGACATCCAGATCGTCTTCGCCTTGCCGGGTATCGTTCTGGCGACCATCTTCGTCACCGTGCCGTTTGTGGCCCGTGAACTGATCCCGCTGATGCAGGAGCAGGGCACCCAGGAAGAGGAGGCCGCGCGCCTGCTCGGCGCCAACGGCTGGCAGATGTTCTGGCACGTGACCCTGCCCAACATCAAATGGGGCCTGATTTACGGCGTGGTGCTGTGTACCGCGCGGGCGATGGGCGAGTTCGGTGCGGTGTCGGTGGTGTCCGGGCATATTCGCGGGGTCACCAACACCTTGCCGCTGCACGTCGAGATTCTCTACAACGAATACAACCACGTTGCGGCCTTCAGCGTCGCCAGCCTGTTGCTGATCCTGGCGCTCTTCATCCTGCTGCTCAAGCAGTGGAGCGAGTCCCGTATTAACCGTCTGCGCCATAACGCGGCGGAGGAATAATTCATGTCGATCGAAGTTCGTAACGTCAGCAAGCGCTTCAACGCTTTCCAGGCTCTGGACAGCATCAACCTGGATATCCACAGCGGCGAGCTGGTGGCTTTGCTCGGCCCGTCCGGCTGCGGCAAGACCACCCTGCTGCGGATCATCGCCGGGCTGGAAACCCCCGACCAGGGCAGCATCGTCTTCCACGGCGAAGATGTCTCGGGCCACGATGTGCGTGATCGCAACGTCGGTTTCGTGTTCCAGCACTACGCGCTGTTTCGCCACATGAGCGTGTTCGACAACGTCGCCTTCGGCCTGCGCATGAAGCCCAAGGGCGAGCGCCCGAACGAAAGCAAGATTGCCGAGAAGGTCCACGAGCTGCTGAACATGGTCCAGCTCGACTGGCTCAGCGACCGTTACCCCGAGCAACTGTCGGGCGGCCAGCGCCAGCGTATCGCCCTGGCCCGCGCCCTGGCGGTGGAGCCCAAGGTACTGCTGCTCGACGAGCCGTTCGGTGCCCTGGATGCCAAGGTACGCAAAGAGCTGCGCCGCTGGCTGGCGCGCCTGCACGAAGACATCAACCTGACCTCGGTGTTCGTTACCCACGACCAGGAAGAGGCCATGGAAGTCGCCGACCGTATCGTGGTGATGAACAAGGGCGTGATCGAGCAGATCGGCTCGCCGGGCGAGGTCTACGAGAACCCGGCCAGCGACTTCGTTTATCACTTCCTTGGCGATTCCAACCACCTGCACCTGAGCGAAGGCCAGCACGTGATGTTCCGCCCGCATGAAGTGTCGCTTTCGCGTCACGAGATCGAAGGCCATCACGCGGCGCAGGTGCGCGATATCCGTCCGCTGGGGGCGACGACCCGGGTGACCTTGAAGGTCGAAGGGCAGAGCGAGCTGATCGAGGCCGAGGTGGTCAAGGACCATGACAGCCTGAGCGGTCTGGCGCGTGGCGAGACCTTGTTCTTCAAGCCCAAGGTCTGGCAGAAAGTGGCCAATATCTAAGGGCCTCATCGCGGGTCAAGCCCGCTCCCACAGGTACTGCATACACTGAACCCTGTGGGAGCTGGCTTGCCAGCGATGGGCTGCAAAGCAGCCCCTACCACACCCCGATCTTCACCACGCTGTCCTCGCGCGGTTCGCCATAGCGAAACCACTGCCCACGCCGCTCGATCTCGGCATGGCTGATGGTGGTCCGCCGCTTCAAGCTCCTGAGCCATTCGAACAGGTAACCCTGGTGGGCCTCGCGCACGCTGGCATAGGCCGGGTCCGCACCCAGGTCGTGCAGTTCCTGCGGGTCGTTGAGCAGGTCGAACAGTTGCGCGCGAAAGCCGTCATAGGCCAGGTACTTCCAGCGCTCGCTGCGCACCATGGTCATCCGGCAACGGTCGATCGGCTGGCCCAGGCGCTCGCGGGCCGGGGCCTGGAAGGCGTAGTCGTATTCGGCAATGGCGTAGCTGCGCCAGGCGCTGGCGGTGCCATGCAACAGCGGAATCAGCGAACGCCCCTCCAGCCGATGCTCGGCACTCGGCAACCCCAGCACGTCGAGGAAGGTCGGCAGCGCATCGATGGTCTCAACCAATCGCTCATTCACCGTGCCGCGGCTGACATCCGCCGCCGCCCGTGGATCACGCACAATCAGCGGTACGCCCACCGCAGGCTCTAGCAAAAACTCCTTTTCGCCCAGGCCATGGTCGCCGAGAAAATCACCGTGATCACTGGTGAACACGATCAGGGTGTCGTCCCAGCGGCCATTGCTTTGCAGCACATCGAACAGGCGCCCGAGCTGGTCGTCGATCTGTTTGATCAGGCCCATGTAGGTGGGGATCACTTTCAGGCGCACTTCTTCGCGAGAGAAGTTGAGGCTTTCCTGGTGCTGGCGGAACGCGACATACACCGGATGGTCGTTGCCTGGCTGAACAGCTATCGGCGCCTGCACCTGGCTGGCGTTGTACAGCGCGTGGTAAGGCGCCGGGGCGATGTAGGGCCAGTGCGGCTTGATGTACGACAGGTGCAGGCACCAGGGCTGCTCGCCCTGGGCCTGGATGAAGTCGATGGCGCGGTCGGTGCTGTAGACCGTCTCGGAGTGCTGCTCGGGCAGGCGTGTGGGCAGGTCGGCGTTGCGCATGTGCCAGCCGCTGAGAATTTCACCGTTTTCGCCTGCGGCGGCATTGGCCCAGCTGTGCCAGGGGTTGTCGCCGGTAAAGCCGTGGTCGCGCAGGTAGCGGGTGTAGGGCGCGCTTTCGCGCTTGTCGGCGAACAGCGGGTCGTCGGGGAAGATGCCATCGTGGCGGGCAACCGCTTCGAACCCCACCTCGTTGAGCTGCTCGGCCATCAGCGGGTCGATGGCCAGCTGTTGCAAGGCGTCCTGGTTCGGCGTGGCGTGGGTCTTGCCCACCAGCGCGGTGCGGATGCCGGCAGGGCGCAGGTAGTCACCGAGGGTCAGTTCATCCAGCGGCAGCGGCACGCCGTTCCAGGCCACCTGGTGGCTGCTGACATAACGCCCGGTGTAGGCCGACATCCGCGACGGGCCGCAGATGGTGCCCTGGGTGTAGGCGCGGCTGAAGCGCACCCCGGCGGCGGCCAGGCGGTCGATGTTCGGCGTGTGCAGATGGCGGTGGCCATAGCACGAGAGGTAATCGCGACGCAGTTGGTCGCACATGATGTACAGCACGTTGCGCACGGCAGTGGGGTGGGGCATGGCAGTCACCTGGGCAGATTTCAGCTGACTGTTTTCGCCGCCCGGGGCGCGCATCACAAGCGCATTTGCCGAATGCAGTCGATGCGTTTTGCGCAATGGCTCAGATCGCCAGTTGCTCCAGGTTGCAGGCGTCGAGGACGCGGTCGGCCTGATCAGTGAGGATGATCTGTTCGATCATCGCCTCGGCCAGCGGCGACAGGCGCAGGCGCGCCTGGCTGACGATGCCGTAGCGGGTGTAGAGCTCTTCGCAGTCGTTACTCAGACCGTCGATGCTCAGCCGCACCAGTTTGCCGTTGGCGTTGTGCAGGGCGTCGCTGTAGGCGCCGCAGATGCCGATGGCATCGGAATTGAGCACCACCCCAAGCAGGCTGTAGCTGTTTTCGCATTCGACATTGGCGACGAAATCCGGGCGGCCGCTGAGGTCGGCGATCACCTTGCGCAGGTTGGGTGGGCGCAGGGTGACGGCCAAGGGGTAGTGCAACAGTTGCTCGGCGCTGACGCTCGATAGCGCCGCCAGCGGGTGCCCGGCGCGGCAGCAAAAATGCCAGCGTCGAGGCCGCAGGCGCAGGGTCTGGTATTGCGGGTCGGCCTCGAAGCTGCGGGTGTCGGCGACGAAAAATTCGAACTCCTCGGCCAGCAGGCGCTTGTTCAGGCTCTGCCAGTCATCGACCTGAAACTGCACCCGCGCCTTGGGGTAGCGGCCGATGAAGCCGCCAATCGCCCGTGGCACCAGGCCCGCGGCGGGCGCCGGGCCGCAGCCGAAGCGCAGTTCGCCGGCTTCCAGGCCATTGAACTGGCTGATCTCGTTGCTCAACTGGCGCGCGCCGCTGATCAGCCGGCGCGCGTGTTCGAGCACCACCAGGCCCTGCTTGGTCGGTGGCAGTTCTTTGTGTGAGCGGTCCACCAACTGGCAGCCGGCGCTGTGCTCCAGGGCCTGGATGCTGCGGCTGAAGGCCGATTGCGAGAGGTTCACCGCGGTCGCCGCGGCGACGAAGCTGCGGTGCTCGGCAAGGGCAATCAGGTGGCGGAGTTGGCGCAGGTCTATATGCATTTTTCACATAAAAAGTATCGGGCAAATGCATTTGCTCTGCCTCTGGTGCACTCCTTATAAAGGCAATCTCTTATGCAGTAAATGTATGTCGAATCATAAATAAATAACTTAAAGGAATATAAATTCCTTTGCCAGGAGCCGCCCATGAGCCCGACCCTTCGCGCTGCACCCTTGTCTTCACGGCGGCTCCAGCGCCTGCCCCTGGCCTTGCTGCTGGCTGGCAGCGCGCACTGGTTGCCGGCTCAGGCCGCCGACTCGGCAAAGCCTGAGGTCAAGGCCAGCGACAGCCAGCTCAAGACCGTCACCGTCACCGCCCGGCGCCGCGAAGAGAGCGCCCAGGACGTGCCGACGCCGATCAGCGTGCTTGACGGCCAGGCCCTGGAAAGCCAGCGGGTGTATCGCATTCAGGACCTGCAGCAGCTGGTGCCCAGCGTCAACGTCGCCTACATGCACGCGCGCCAGTCCAGCGTGTCGATCCGCGGCCTGGGCAACAACCCGGCCAGCGACGGCCTGGAAGGCAGCGTCGGCCTGTACCTGGACAACGTCTACCTCGGCCGCCCGGGCATGGCCGTGTTCGACCTCATGGACATCGAGCAACTGGAAGTGCTGCGCGGCCCGCAGGGCACGCTGTTCGGCAAGAACACCACCGCCGGGGTGATCAACATCAGCACCCGCGCGCCAAGCTTCACCCCCGAGCGCAGCATCGAGACCTCGGTGGGCGAAGACGGCTACTTCCAGACCAAGGGCACGCTCTCCGGACCGTTGAGCGAGACCCTGGCCGGGCGCATTTCGGCCTACCGCACGCGCAACGATGGCGACATCAAGAACGAATTCGACGGCCATACCCTCAACGGCGGTTCGCGCCAGGGCTTTCGCGGCCAGCTGCTGTACAAGCCCAACGAGCAGTTCAACCTGCGCTGGATCGGCGACTACAACGAAGAAGATTCCAGCGCCGGCACTCGCCTGCTGTACAGCACCGGGCCGACCATCAATGGCGTCAACCGCTATGAAGCGCGGGCCCAGGCGGCCGGGGCGACGCTGGTCGATGGCAGCAAGCGCAAGGTCAACCTCGATGACGATCAGCAGGTCACGGTGTTCCAGGGCGGGACTTCCCTGGAAGCCAACTGGACCCTGGACAACGACTTCACCCTGACCTCGGTAAGCGCCTACCGCTGGTGGGACTTCACCCCGCGCAACGATGATGGCCTGAACGTGCCGGCGGCCTATAACGCCGGGGTGTCGGTGCGTGATAAACAGTACTCGCAGGAATTTCGCCTGGCCTCGCCAACCGGCGGCTTCTTCGACTATGTACTGGGTGCCTATTACTTCGGCTCCGACCTGGACAACAAATCCTTCGTCCATTACGGGCCCCAGGCGGATATCTGGAACGGTACGCCAGCCGGGGCTCTGGCCAATGTCAGCAGTGTCGGCAAGGGCCATATCGAGACCGACAGCTTTGCCCTGTTCGCCCAGGGCACCTGGCACCTGACCGAGCGCCTGGATTTCACCGCCGGGGTACGCGGCACCTATGAGGAGAAAAGCGCCTGGGTCGATCGCGCCGCGCCCGTCGGTGGTGCGGCAGTTGCAGGCGCTGCGGCAACTGCGCGCCAGGGTCGGGTGGGTGCTTATGACTCGGGCGACCTCAACCAGTACAGCACCAGCCCGTCGGGCTTGCTCAACCTGAGTTATCGCTTTACCGATGACCTGCTCGGCTACGCCACCTTGTCCCACGGCGAGAAGTCTGGTGGCGTCAACCTGGCGGTCGGTACCGCACCGGTTGCCGGCGCCGACTCGCTGCTGATCGGCACCGAGCGCGCCAACAACGCCGAGCTGGGCTTGAAGAGCACCCTCTGGGACCGTCGCCTGCAGCTCAACGCCAACCTGTTCTGGACCGAAGTGCACGGCTACCAGACCAACGCCTACGACGACGCCAACCGCGTGCAGTATCTGACCAATGCCGGCTCCGTGCGCTCACGCGGGGTGGAGCTGGAAAGCACGCTGATCCCGGTGCGTGGCCTGACCCTGAACATCAACGGCTCCTACAACGACGTACGGTATCTGTCTTACAAGGACGCCCCGTGCGCGCCGGAAGTCGCCCTGCAACCAGGGGCACCGGCGGCCTGCGACCTCAGTGGCCACCAGGTAGTCGGCGCGTCGAAATGGATCGCCAACGCCAACGGCCAGTACCAGTGGGATCTGGACAACGGCCTGCAACCTTACCTCACCGCCAGTTACGCCTTCCGCTCCAAGGCCGTAGGCACGGTCGAGGACTCGGACTTCGCGCAGATCCCCAGCTACGCCGTGGTCAACCTCTCCACCGGCTTGCGTGGCGACCTTGGCCCGGGCCAGTGGGATGTCTCGCTGTGGCTGAAGAACGCTTTCGACAAAACCTACTACACCACCCTCTGGAGCGCGGCCAACGGCGGTTATGAAGGCCTGCTCGGCACCCCGCGGACCTTGGGTGTGACCGGCCGCTACGACTTCTGAAACGGTGTTTTTCGATGCCTTTGGCGAATATTTTTCATGCCCTGCAGGCATGGCGTTTCAGGGTGTTGGCGCCAGCCCTTGAAGGGCGCGGCTTAGAGCGGTTCGACCCATTTGTATATGTATTTTGGTTCTATCCATAACTTTAAAAATTACTTTAAGACATAAGTAACAGAAGTTGATGATCCACCCCAGCGAAGGCAATTGACCTGCCTTCGACGAAACGCACTCACGTCCCAGGAGTTGATCAATGGGTAATGTCCAGACCGCCGCCAGTGCTCACGATGTGCTTTGGCGCCAGTCGCCGAGCGGCGAGCTGGTCGACCTCGGTCGCCCGCTGCGGTTGCCGCTGGCGCAGTTGCGTCTGCAAAGCACGCCGAAAAGCGCGCTGAGCCGTCGGGAGAAGATTCTGCTCGGGGTGTTTGCCCTGGCCTTGCACGGTGCGCTGGCGTACTGGGTGAGCCAGGCGCCGACCCCGGTGTTGCCGGTGGTGCCGCCGGAAATCCCGCCGATGACCATCGAGTTTTCCCAGCCAGCGCCGCCGGCCGTCGAGCCGCCTCCGCCACCGCCACCGGCAGTGGTCGAGCCGCCACCACCGGTGGTCGATGAACTGGCCGCCAAGCCTGCGCCCAAGCCGGTACCCAAGCCCAAGCCGAAACCTGTGCCTAAACCGGTACCCAAGCCTGCGCCCAAGGCGGTCGAGCAACCGCCCGTACCGCCACAACCGGCAGCACCACCAGCGCCCCCGGCTCCGCCGGCACCAGCGCCGGTGACCCCGGCTTCGGCCAACGCCGCGTACCTGAAGAACCCGGCGCCGGAGTACCCGTCGCTGGCCCAGCGTCGCGGCTGGGAAGGCACGGTGTTGTTGCGGGTGCGGGTACTGGCCAGCGGCAAGCCGGGTGACATCCAGATTCAGAAAAGCAGTGGCCGCCAGCAGCTCGACGACGCCGCCCTGGCTGCGGTCAAGCGTTGGAGCTTCGTCCCGGCCAAGCAGGGCGACGTGGCCCAGGACGGCTGGGTCAGCGTACCCATCGACTTCAAGATCCGCTAATTCGCGCTAACAGAAGAGAGTATTGATCATGACTGTATTGGCATCCCCCCTCGAATCCATCGAAAGCGCGGTGATCTGGCTGCTGGTGGGCTTCTCCGTCGTCACCTGGGGCCTGGCCCTGGTCAAGGGCGTGCAGTTCGTGCGCCTGAAGAACCAGGACAAACGCTTTCACAAACAATTCTGGGCGGCTTCAAGCCTGGATTCCGCCGCCGAGCTCAGCCATGCGCAACCCGGTGCCGCAGCCCGGGTCGCCCAGGCCGGTTACGCCGCTATCGCGGTCGGCGAGCCAGGCCAGCAAGCCAGCGACCTGAGCCAGGCGATCAACCATCAGGACCGCCTCGAACGTGCCCTTCGCCAGCAGATCGTGCGTGAGCGTCGGTCGCTGGAAACCGGCCTGGCGGTAGTCGCCAGTATCGGCAGCACCTCGCCCTTCATCGGCCTGTTCGGCACTGTCTGGGGCATCATGGAAGCGCTCAAGGGCATCAGTGCCGCAGGTTCGGCGAGCCTGGAAACCGTGGCCGGGCCGATCGGTGCGGCGCTGGTCGCCACTGGTGTCGGTATTGCCGTCGCGGTGCCGGCGGTGCTGGTCTACAACTACTTCCTGCGCCGCCTGAAGCTGACCGCCGCCGACCTCGATGACTTTGCCCACGACTTCTACAGCCTGGCGCAGAAGAGCGCGTTCCGGGTACTGGTGCACCCGACTGCCTACAAGGCCGCCGCTGGCCAGCACACCCAGAAAGTGAAGGAGGCATCCTGATATGGCCTTCTCGACCCAGGACAGTGACGAAGTACTCAGCGAGATCAACGTGACGCCGCTGGTGGACGTGATGCTGGTGCTGCTGGTGGTGTTCATCGTCACCGCGCCACTGCTGACCAACGCCATCCCGATCAACTTGCCCAAGACCGAGGCCGTGGCTCCGGTGGAACAGAAGGATCCGCTGGTGGTGAGCATCGACGGCGGCGGCAAGCTGTTTATCAACAAGGACGAGATCCAGCCGGATCTGCTGGAAACCAACCTGCAGGCGGCCAAGGTGAAAGACCCGGAACTGCGCGTACAGCTGCAGGCCGACGATGGCGTTAATTATGGGGAGGTGGCGCGCGCCATGGCCTCGATCGAACGTGCCGGTATCACCAAGTTGTCGGTGATCACCGCCCGCTGAGCAACATCTCTCAGGCAATGCTTCAGGGACCGGTCCTTCGGCAGGGGGTGGTCCCTTTTTTTATGGAAAATTTATATTTTGGTTATTAATAAATAGCTTCTTATTCCTTTACGGATATAACCACCCCCCTATACTGGGCCTCATGCACGCAAACGCAGCAGGAGGCGTCCCATGCGCAACGAGTCGATCCGTTACCTGATTGTGCCGGGCTGGCAAGGTTCGCCAGACGAGCATTGGCAAACCCACTGGCAGCAGGTGCTGCCCAACAGCGCCCGGGTCGAGCAGGCCGACTGGTTGAACCCGCAGCGCCAGGACTGGGTCGCAACTCTCGAGCAGGCGGTGGCCGCCGATGAGTCGCCGGTGATCCTGATCGCCCACAGCCTGGGTTGCATCACCGTTGCCCATTGGGCCGCGCAAGCCAGCGCTACCCTGTTGCGCCGGGTACGCGGTGCCTTGCTGGTGGCGCCGGCCGACGTTGAGCGGCCGACCTGTGCGCCGGCACTGCGCAACTTTGCACCGATTCCACAGCTGCTGCTGCCGTTCCCAAGCCAGGTGGTCAGCTCCGACAACGACCCGGCTGTCAGTGCCCCGCGGGCCATGCAGCTGGCCCGTGCCTGGGGCGCCGAAACGGGCTTTCTCGCAGGTGCCGGGCATATCAACGTCAAGTCCGGGCACCGTCGCTGGGAGCAGGGCTTCGCTTACCTGTACCGCCTGCAGAACCGTCTGGAACAGCACGCTCTACGCCGCGCCTGAGCTTCAGGCGCTGACCATTTGCCTTGATTCGAACGCCCGGCCGGAAAGCGCCAAGGGCGGGAGTTTGCCATGAGTAATCACGACACCTTCGGCCAGCCTTTGTTGACGTTTCCCGAGCTGGACAAGAGCCCGCTGAGCATCCGCGCCAAGGCGCTGGTGTTCGTCGATCCGCGGTCGCGGCAATTGCGCGAAGAGCTCGAGCTGCTAGCGCCCCTGGCCCTGCCAGTGCTGATCCGCGGCGAAACCGGGACTGGCAAGGAATTGCTGGCCCGCCAGATTCATCGCGCCAGTGATCGCGGCGGCTTGTTTGTTTCGGTCAACTGCGGGGCGATCAGCCCGACCTATGCCGACGCCGAGTTGTTTGGCTACAGCGCCGGTGCCCACAGCGGCGCGGCCAGCAGCCGGGCCGGATGGTTCGGCTCGGCCAACGGCGGCACCCTGTACCTGGACGAAATCGCCGACCTGCCGCTGCCGATCCAGATCAAGCTGCTCTCGGCGCTGGAAAACCGCGAAGTCACCCGCGTCGGTGCCCAGCAACCAAACCCGGTGGACGTGCGCCTGGTCGCCGCCTCGAGCATCGACCTGGCCGAGGCGGTGAGCGCCGGCAAGTTCCACGACCGCCTGTACCACTACCTGCGCGAAGGCCAGCTGGAGCTGCCGGCCTTGCGTGAACGGGTCGGCGATATCCTGCCGTTGGCCGAGTATTTCGTTGGTATCTATAGCCCGCGCCTGAACCTGCCGGTGCCGTTGATCAGCGAAGCGGCGCAGCGGGTATTGGAGCTGCACAGCTGGCCGGGCAATACCCGTGAGCTTGAGAACGTCATTCACTTTGCCCTGCTGGTCAGCAGCGGTGAAGAAATCCTCCCCGAGCATTTGAACCTGCCGACACCCTTGAGCGCTCTGGCCAGCCAGCTGGAGCAGCTTCTGAGCCTTGGTGAGCCGGGTGAGCGCAGTGCTCTGCAACAATTGCTGGAGAAGACTCTGTTGCGTCTTGCGCAACCCGCTGCCTGATGCCATGTATGGGGTGCATGGCGGCGTCCGTTGAAAATGGCATAAGCAGCAAAATAAAAGATATTGTTCTGGTATAAAAAATCTAGGTATTGTCCGCTTCAAGCCAGCTAGCAAAGTGCTGGCAACCCCCATCTTCGCCGTCGCCCGATGGCCATGTATTCGAATAAGGACTGCGCATGAAAAAGGCTCTGTTGTTGACTGCTCTGGCGGCCGCTCTGTCGGTTGCAGGTTTTGCCCAGGCGGGCGAGAAGCTGGTAGTTGCCGCTACCCCGGTACCGCACGCGGAAATCCTCGAGCTGATCAAGCCGACCCTGGCCAAGGAAGGTGTGGACCTGGAGATCAAGGTATTCACCGACTACGTGCAGCCTAACGTGCAGGTCGACCAGAAGCGCCTGGACGCCAACTACTTCCAGACCCTGCCGTACCTGAAGAACTTCAACGAAGGCAAAGGCACCCACCTGGAAACCGTGATCGGCGTGCACGTCGAACCCTTCGGCGGCTACTCGAAGAAGGTCAAGAGCCTGAGCGAATTGAAGGAAGGCGCTACCGTTGCCATTCCTAACGAAGGCAGCAACAGCGGTCGTGCCCTGCTGCTGTTGCAGAAGGCTGGCCTGATCACCCTGAAGGATCCGAAGAACGCCCTGGCGACCCCGAAAGACATCGCCGAGAACCCGAAGAAGCTGAAGTTCCGCGAGCTTGAATCGGCCATGCTGCCGCGTGTGCTCGATCAGGTCGACCTGGACATGATCAACACCAACTACGCCCTGGAAGCCGGCCTGAACCCGGCCAAGGACGCCCTGGTGATCGAAGGCGCCGACTCGCCGTACGTGAACTTCCTGGTGGCCCGTCCGGACAACAAGAACAGCGACGCCATCCAGAAGCTGGCCAAGGCCCTGACCAGCCCTGAAGTGAAGACCTTCATCGAGAAGAAATACAGCGGCGCGGTACTGCCGGCGTTCTAAGAGGCTACACACACACATCCTGTGGGAGCGGGCTTGCCCCGCGATGCGATCTACCAGTCAAATCGCATCGCGGGTCAACCGTGCTCCCACAGTGCTTTCAATTCCCCGCATTGACCGCCCGGCGCAATGCCGTCAGCCACTTGATCAGTTCTTTTGCATCGAGAGTGGGGGCGCTATTCATCCTTTGTCTTCCTTGTTGGTGTGATGGGTCGACAGCGCTTGGATGGCATTTTCAGCAGAAAGATCCCGTCACCGCCAAGGATTTCGCAGGTTAGCTGTTTGGGTGATATCAATATGCAATAAAGGTATTTAAAGAAATATTTTTATACCTTTAGAGTCTACCTATTGTGCTCACCCGCACTGACAACCCCTGTGTAGAGCCGCCCGTTTACCCTCGGGCCGGTCCGAGATCCTGTCCATGTCGCATCGTCATCGTCTGCCGAGGCTCACTCCATGAGCTTCGACTTCGCCTTTATCCTTAGCACATTGCCAGCCTTTCTCAAGGCGGTGGGCGTCACACTGCAAGTCGGCCTGATCGCCATCGGTACTTCGCTGCTGGTGGCGCTGGTCAACGCCGCGATTCTGGTTTACCGCACGCCGTACCTGCAGCGCCTGGTCAAACTCTACGTGGAGCTGGCGCGCAACACGCCGCTGCTGATCCAGCTGTTCTTCGTTTACTTCGCCTTGCCGGAGCTGGGCCTGAAGATTTCCGGCTTCGCCGCGGCGATCATCACCATGACCTTCCTCGGCGGCGCCTACCTTACCGAGGTGCTGCGCGCCGGTGTCGAGGCGGTGCCGGTGGCGCAACTGGAGTCCGGCCGCTCGATCGGCCTGTCGGAAGGCCAGTTGCTGCGCCATGTGATCCTGCCGCAGGCGGGGATCCTCAGCCTGCCGGCGCTGTTTGCCAACTTCATCTTTTTGCTCAAGGAAACCACCGTGGTGTCGGCGGTGGCGGTGCCAGAGATCCTCTACACCACCAAGAGCTACATCGCCCTGTATTACAAGACCTACGAGATGCTCGCGGTGCTGACGCTGATTTGCGTGCTGCTGTTCCTGCCTTTGTCGCTGCTGCTCAGCCGCCTGGAACGGAGGCTGCAACATGGCCAGTTCGGGTCTTGAGTTGTTGCTGGTGTCTTTGCCGCAACTGGGCAAGGGCGCTGCGCAAACACTGGCGATTTCGGCGCTGAGCATCCTCTTTGCCACCCTCGGCGGCGTGCTCTACGGCGTGCTGGCGACCTTGGGCAAACGCAGTGTGGACCTGCTGCTGCGCATCTACCTGGAGCTGTTTCGGGCGATTCCGGTGCTGGTCTGGTTGTACCTGCTGTTCTTCGGCCTGCCGATTTTCTTTGCCGTGAGCATCCCAAGCTTCTGGTGTGCGGTGCTGGTGCTGTCGTTGTGGGGCGCCAGCGAAGTCGGCGAGGTGGTGCGCGGGGCGCTGCAGTCGTTGCCGCGCGGGCAGCGTGAAGCGGGGCTGTCGATCGGCCTGTCCGGCGCGCAGCTGTATGGCTACGTGCTGCTGCCCCAGGCGCTCAAGCGCATGACCCCGCCGACCATCAACATCTACACGCGGATCATCAAGACCAGCTCGCTGGCCGTGCTGATCGGCGTGGTCGATGTGATCAAGGTCGGCCAGCAGATCATCGAACGCACCTACGAGTCGGTGCTGATCTACGGCGCGCTGTTCCTGTTCTTCTTCTTCATTTGCTACCCGCTGTCAGCCGCCTCGCGTGCGCTGGAGCGTCGCTGGACACACGCATGAGCGCACTGATCGAGTTCAAGGGTTTCAATAAATTCTTCGGCGAGCAGCAGGTGCTCGACCACGTCGACCTGCAGGTGCGCAGCGGTGAAGTGGTGGTGATCCTCGGCCCCAGCGGCTGCGGCAAGAGCACCTTGCTGCGTTGCCTCAATGGCCTGGAAAGCGCCCACAGCGGCAGCCTGCGCCTGGCCGGCGAAGAGCTGCTGACGCCCGGCACCGACTGGCGCAAGGTGCGCCAGCAGGTCGGCATGGTGTTCCAGAGTTATCACTTGTTCGGCCACATGAGCGTGATCGACAACCTGCTGCTCGGCCCGCTCAAGGTGCAAAAGCGCGAGCGCCGCGAGGCCCAGGCCCAGGCCGAAGCCCTGCTGGCCCGGGTTGGCCTGCTGGACAAGCGCGACGCCTTCCCGCGCCAGCTTTCCGGGGGCCAGCAGCAACGCATCGCCATCGTCCGCTCGCTGTGCATGAACCCGCAAGTGATGCTGTTCGATGAAGTCACCGCGGCGCTCGACCCGGAAATGGTCAAGGAAGTGCTGCAGGTAATCCAGGGCCTGGCGCGCGACGGCATGACCCTGCTCATCGTCACCCATGAAATGGCCTTCGCCCGCGCGGTGGCCGACCGCATCGTGTTCATGGAGGCCGGCAGGATCCTTGAACAGCGCGACCCCGAGAGCTTCTTTACGAACCCGCAGAGCGCACGCGCGCAGCAGTTCCTGGAGAAATTCTCCTTTGTTGAAAGCCTGCCCAAAACACCCGCAAAGGAATTGTCATGAAAACTGCCAAGACGTCGAAACTGCTGTTGTCCCTACTCGGCCTGGCCTTGCTGGCCGGCTGCAACAAGGCTGAAGAACCGGGCAAGCCGGCCGCCGCTGGCGCCGCCCCAGCCACCAGCTACCTGGAAACCATCAAGGCCCGCGACAAGCTGATCGTCGGCGTCTTCACCGACAAGCCGCCATTCGGCTTTGTCGATGAGGCCGGGCGCTATGTCGGTTTTGATACCGACATCGGCCGCCAGTTTGCCAAGGACCTGCTCGGCGACGAGAACAAGGTCGAGTTCGTGGCGGTCGAGCCTGCCAGCCGTATTCCGTTCCTGCAAAGCGACAAGGTCGACCTGATCCTGGCCAACATGACCGTGACCCCGGAGCGCAAGGAAGCGGTGGAGTTCACCAACCCCAACCTGCGGGTGGCCGTGCAGGCCCTGGTGCCGGAAGGCAGCAGCGTGAAAACGCTCGCTGACCTGGCCGACAAGACCACCATCGTCACCACCGGCACCACCGCTGATATCTGGCTGACCAAGAACCATCCGGACTGGAAGCTGCTCAAGTTCGAGAAGAACACCGAGTCGCTGCAGGCCCTGGCCAGTGGTCGTGGTGATGCCTATGCCCAGGACAACCTGATCTTGTTCAGCTG
Source organism: Pseudomonas sp. B21-009 (assembly GCF_024749345.1). Taxonomy (NCBI): domain Bacteria; kingdom Pseudomonadati; phylum Pseudomonadota; class Gammaproteobacteria; order Pseudomonadales; family Pseudomonadaceae; genus Pseudomonas; species Pseudomonas sp. B21-009. The sequence continues at coordinate 214,001 of NZ_CP087199.1, forward strand.
GTCGAAACAGAACCCGGGCTACCGCGTGCTGGAAGAAAAACTCGGTGAGGAAGCGCCGATTGCACCGGCGGTGAAGAAGGGCAACATCGAGCTGCGCGACTGGGTCAACGCCGAACTGGCGCGCCTGGGCGAGCAGAAGTACCTGCTCAAGCTGTATGACCAGTATGTGCGCAAGGAACTGAGCGATGACACCAAGCCTGAGAGCGTAATTGTCGAAGGCGGTAACTGGCAGGGCTGACCCTTTGGGGCTGCTGGCGCAGCCCATCGCCGGCAAGGCCGGCTCCCACAATGAACTTGTGTCCATCGGACCTGTGGGAGCTGGCGTTGCCAGCGATGCAAGGCGCAGCCTTGCTAATTCCGGGGCACCAGCTTCAAGGTGCTCTGCGCCGGAATCACCCCCATCTGCGCCTTGTGGTAGCGGCCCTCGATATAGTCCTTGGCCTGGTCGCCATAGTGGCGGTCAAACAACACCCCGCTTTGCCCGACCGGGTTGATGGTCAGTGCCTGGCCGGCATCGGCAAAGTCGATCAGGCGCCGGGTCGATGGCCCATAGGTCACCGGCCAGGGCGCCGGGCCGATTTTCGCCGACAGGTTGTTGGGCACTTCATGGCTGCCCGGCGCGGCGAACGGGCCGACGTTGAACAACAGGTTGAGCGGCTTCTGCAGCCCCAATGGGTGGTTGTGGGTCAGGGTGTGTGCCTTGCCCCATTGCCAGCCGGCCGGGTCGTTGCCGAAGGTCTCGCGCAGGTGCGCCAGGGTGTTGCCCCAGGCCTGCCTCACCGCTGCGGTGCGATCGCCTTGCTCGCTGCTGCCCTGTTTGCCCCACCAGGGTGAACTGGCGTCGGCCGCCAGGCGCGGCAGCGCGGCGTCGATGGCGCGGGTGCTGATCAGGGTCTGGAACCAGGTGTCGCCCAGCTCGTCGTGCAGCGCCGTGTAGGCCAGTTCGTAGAGGAACTGGTTGAACAGCGTGGCACTGACCGAGTCCACCGGATAGTCACCATTCCACGCCGCCAGTTGCTCGACCAGTTCCTTCTCCTGATCGCCCTCGGCCACTTCGCGCAGCACTGCCAGTAGCGGCGCCAGGGTGCGCGGGCCGTAATCGGTGGCGGTGTCCAGTTGCAGCGCCTGGCTGTTTTGCTGGTCCCACTTGATCTGCGGGTCGGCCAGGTGCTGGTTCAGGCGCTGGCCACGGTCGGCCAGGTTGTAATAGCCCGGCACCGGTATGTTCGCTGGCAGCTGGAAGTTGGCCGAGACGATGTAGCCGCTGGCCGGGTTCTGCGCCTGCGGGTTGGCGCTGAAAGGATAAAAACCGAGCTTGTCGGCCTGCGCCGTACTGCCATCGAGAATGAAGCCCGGGTTGACTCCGGCAGGGCGAATCGGCAACTGCGCCGCCGCCCACCAGCCGATATCGCCACGGGCGTTGGCCCAGATCAGGTTGAGCCCGGGTGCCTGGATCTTCGCCGCCGCGGCGCGCATCTTGTCGAGGGTGTCGGCACGGTTGACCTGGTAGAAGCCATCGAGGATCGGGTTCTCGGTCTCCAGGAACGCCCACCACACGGCAATCGGCGTCGGGCCCGCCATGTCGCCCAGCACCGTGTTGACGATCGGCCCGTGGGGCGAGCGGCGCAGGGTGATGTCCACCGGCGCCTCGTTCTTCACCGCGATCTGTTCATGGGTCTGGCTCAGGGTTTGCCACTGGCCGTTGATCTTGACCTGCTCGGGGTTGTCGGGGTTGACCTGTTCGGCGATCAGGTCGACGTCATCGTTCTGGAACATGGTCAGGCTCCAGCCGAAGTCGCGATTGTGCCCGAGTGATGCGAAGGGGTTCAGCGCCTGGTGATAGCCGTAGAGGTTGAAGCCGGGCGCGCTCAGTTCCGCCTCGTACCACACCGATGGCACGGCGAAACTGATATGCGGGTCGCCGGCCAGCAGCGGCTTGCCGCTGCGCGTGCGGCTGCCGGCAATGGCCCAGGCATTGCTGCCTTCGTATTGGGGAATGCCGGCATCGCCCAGGGCTTGCTGGCTGAGCTGCGCAAGCTGCTGCAGGCTTTGCCAGTCGCTGGCGGCCAGGGCTGGCGTGCTGGCCAGGGCGCCTTGCGGGTTCCAGTCGAGGTCGAAGATTTTCAGGTAGTCGGCGCCCAGCTGGTCACGGATATAGGTCAGCGCAGGCTCGGTGCGGAACGCTGCGGCAAAGCTGTAGGCCATGTAGCCGGCGATGCTGATGGTGTCCTGGGCGGTAAAGGGCCGTGGCGAGATGCCCAGCACGTCGAACTCCATCGGCTTGGGATGGCTGTCCTGCCAGGCGTTGACGCCCTCAAGGTAGGCCTGCAGGGCCAGCCAGGCGGGCGAGGTTTTGTCCTGGCGTTCGACGTAAAGCTCGGCCTGCTCGCGAATGCGCAGGCTGCGGAACAGGGTGTCGGTAGCGACCAGTTTGCTGCCAAGGATCTCGGCCAGCTCGCCACGGGCCAGGCGGCGGATGATCTCCATCTGGAACAGGCGATCCTGGGCATGCACATAGCCCAGGGCACGGTACAGGTCGGCCTCGTTCTGCGCCTGGATATGTGGCACGCCGCGGGCGTCGTAGCGCACATTGACCGGTGCCTGCAGGCTGCTCAGGGTAACCTCGCCCTGGCGTTGCGGCAGCTTGCCGTGCACGTACCAGTAGCCGCCGCCGGCGGCCGCGGCGATGACCACGGCGAGGAAGGTCAGGCTGCGCTTCATCGTGACTCCTTGTGCTTTTTAGCGGATCGTGTGGTCCGATCATCGAGGTAAAGTCGGACAGAGGATAGCCCCAAAGGAGGGAAGATGAGTCTCAGTGAAAAGCAGAAGATGCTCAGCGGCCAGCTCTATCACGCCAGCTGCCCGCAGCTGCAGGCCGAACAGATCGCCAACAAGCACTGGATGCAGCGCTACAACAACAGCGCCGAGCTGCTCAATGAGCAGCGCCATGGTTTGCTGGTCGAGCATTTCGGCAAGGTCGGTGACGGCGCGGTGATTCGCCCACCGTTCTATTGCGACTACGGCTACAACATCAGTGTCGGCGCCAATGTGTTCATGAACTTCAACTGCGTGATCCTCGACGTCACCCCGGTAAGTATCGGCGATGACTGCCAGATCGGCCCGGCGGTGCAGATCTACACCGCCGACCACCCGCTGGACCCGGCGCTACGCCGCAGCGGCCTGGAAAGCGGGCGGCCGGTGAAGATCGGCAACAACGTTTGGATCGGCGGCGGCGCGATCATCCTGCCGGGGGTGACGGTGGGCGACAACGCGGTGATCGGCGCCGGCAGCGTGGTCACCCGCGATGTGCCGGCGGGTGCCACCGTGGTGGGCAACCCTGCGCGGGTGCGCTAGGGCTGCCAGGGGCAGTAGCAGCCCACCGCCATGGTGTGCGTGGCGCTGACGGCGCGGCCCTGGCTCAGGGCGAGCAGGATCGGCTCGATGAAGCTGTTGCTGGAGTTGCAGGTGGCGCCTTCGCTGTAGGGGCCGAAGTAGGCCAGTTGGCCGTTGCGGTCCCAGATCGCCACGCCGGGGGTGGCCGGCAGGTGTTCGGCGCCGGGCAGCTCGCCCAGCGGTTTGAGCGCACTGAGGGTGGCAGGCAGCTGGCCGCGGGTGCCGGGTTTTTGCACCACGTAGAACTCCACGCCTTGGGGGGCGAAGTGCTCGATCAGCTCGCCCAGGTGCTGCTGGTTGCCGACGTTGCACGGGCAGGCCGGGTCCCAGAAGTGCACCAGGCGGATCGGGCCGGGGCCGGCAATGCTCGCCGGCAGTTGCAGGCGGTCGCCGGAGAACAGCGCGGTCTGGTTGTCGAAGGTGCGCAGGTAGCGGCTCTGAAAACTGTCGTAGGCCCACCACAGGCCGGCGCCGCAGAGGGCGGCGAGCAACAGGCCAAGCAGGGTACGCAGGGGCGAGCGGGGCATGTCGGCAGTGTCCGAAAAAAGTCGCTTAGCTTGCCATGCCGGCGGCGACAGATGAATATCACAGGTCAATAACCCGCTTTTGCGTCTGGAATTCTTTTATGCCCGCGTCATTTCAGCACGACTCCCTACGTGCCAGCCTGACCTCCCTGGCGGCGCGGCAGCCGCTGTCGACGCAGGGCCAGGCCTATCAGCGCTTCTACGGGCTGGATCTGCCCGCCCGCGAAGAGGCCCCGCAGAGCTGGCTCGGGCGCTTCGACGCCGCAGGTTTCGAGGTGGTCGGCCAGGTGTGGCTGCCGGCAGCGCCAGTGGCAACGCTGATTCTGCTGCATGGCTTTTACGATCACATGGGCCTGTACCGGCATGTCATCGACTGGGCGCTGGACCAGCACTATGCGGTGATCTCCTGCGACTTGCCTGGGCACGGGCTGTCCAGCGGCGAGCGGGCCAGCATCGATGATTTCAGCGCCTACCAGCAGGTGCTGCATGCGTTGTTCGAGCAGGCCCGCAGCCTGGAATTGCCGCAGCCCTGGCACCTGTTCGGGCAGAGCACCGGTGGCGCCATCGTCGTCGACCATCTGCTGCATCACGGCGCCCAGAGCCCGGCCCAGGGCGAGGTGATCCTGCTGGCGCCGCTGGTACGGCCGCGGGCCTGGCGCTGGTCGAAGTTCAGCTACCGGGTGCTCAAGCCGTTCGTCAACGGCATCGAACGGCGCTTTAGCGAGAACAGCAACGACCCGACTTTTTTGCCGTTCCTGCTGGCTGACCCGCTACAGCCAAGGCGCCTGCCGACGGCTTGGGTCGGGGCGCTGCTCGATTGGGTCAAGCGTATCGAGGCGGCGCCGCTCAGCCCGCGCCAGCCGCTGATCATCCAGGGCGAATGCGACATGACGGTCGACTGGCCGTACAACCTCAAGGTGCTGGGGGAGAAGTTCGCCGCGCCGCGGATCCTGATGATCCCCGAAGCGCGGCATCACCTGGCCAACGAGCTGCCGGCGATTCGCGCGCGCTATTTCGAGTTCATCGACCAGCGCCTGGGCTGATCACTTCAGCTGCGAGGTTTCCTGGCCCACCGCAAGGCCGGCGCGGATCGCCGCCAGGGCCGCCTTGTAGTAAGCCTTGCCTTCAGCGGATTCGGCAAAGGTGGCGAACTCTTCAAGCTCGGCGTCGGACAGGTCGCGATAGACGTACAGCAAGGTGTTGTTCAGCTCGCTGCCGATCTGCTCCATCAAACGCTGGCGCTGGCCGTCGAGCAGGCCCTGGGCCTGGCCGCCACCGAGCAGGCCGGGGATCATCTGGCTGAGGCTGTCGGCGGCGACCCCGGCAATCGCCAGGCTCACTTCGGCACCGGCTTCACGGGCCGGCAGGGCCTGGGCCAGGTGGCCGATGATCAGCAGGCGGTTGTCGCTGGCCTGGACCTTGGGCAGGCCCTTGGCATTCTTGGCCAACTGGTCGCGACGGGTGGCGAGCAGTTCGGCGGCGACGATCTTGCGCCCCAGCGGCGACTGGAAGAACGCCAGGGCCGGCGCTGGATCGCTGAGATTGGCGCGCAATTGGGCCTCGGCGCGTTTATCCACGGCCTGGGCCTGGAAGCGCTGATTGCTGTTATTGACCAGCGCCTGGTAAACCGCAGGCGGCAGGCTGTTGCGATAGCGCTGCTGGGCGGCATCGAGGGCATCGGTAAAGTGGGCGCGCTGCTCGGGCCAGCCGGCGACCTTGTAGAGTTGGTCGAGGCTGTCTGCCCAGACAGGCGTGGTGCAGATCATCATCAGCAGTAAAAACAAACGGCGCATTCAGGACTCCTGTCGGCAGGGCGCTATTGTCCTTGCCATGGCGGGGCTTTGTCGAGAAGCCATTGCATACTCTCGGCCAAGTGGCGCTGTCGGATTTCGCAGCAGATCGATACTATGCGCGACATGCACATATCCCCTGATGACCCCCTGCTGTTGCGCATCGTCGACGACCTGGCCACCCGTGGCTGGTCGCAGCAAGATACCTTTCTTCCAGAGCCTCTGACCCTGGCGCTGGCGGCCGAGTGCCGCAAACGCGCCGCCGAGGGCGAACTGGAACCGGCAGCCGTGGGTCGGGGCGTTGCCCAGGAGGTCCGCGAGGGCATCCGCGGCGACCGCATCCAGTGGCTGGAGCCCGGCCAGGCCGAGCCTTGCGACCACTACCTGGCGCTGATGGACAGCCTGCGCCTGGCCCTCAATCGCGGGCTGTTCCTCGGTCTTGAGGACTTCGAGTGCCACTTCGCCCTGTATCCGCCGGGTGCCTTTTATCGCAAACATCTTGACCGCTTTCGCGACGACGACCGGCGCATGGTTTCGGCGGTGATCTACCTCAATGAAGGCTGGCAGCCCGAACATGGCGGCCAGCTACGCATGACCCTCAAGGGTGATGTCGAGCACGACGTGCCACCGATCGGCGGTTGCCTGGTGATATTCCTTTCCGGCGAAGTCCCCCATGAGGTGCTGCCGGCCCACCGCGACCGCCTGTCCTTGACCGGCTGGTTCCGCCGCCGTGGCAACGAGCCGTTCTGAGATGCACAAGGTTCTGGTCAGTGCCTGCCTGCTCGGCCAGCCGGTGCGCTATGACGGACGCGCCAGCGGCCATCCGGAATTGCTCCAGCAGTGGCAAAACCAGGGGCGCATCGTGCCTTTGTGCCCTGAAGTGGCCGGCGGCTTGCCAACGCCACGGCCACCGGCGGAGATCCCCGGTGGGCAGGGCGCAGCGGTGCTCGAAGGTGACACGCAGGTACTGACCGTCACGGGCGAGGATGTCAGTGTGCAATTTCTGGCCGGTGCGCAGCGGGCGCTGGAGCTGGTGCGGCGGCATGGCATCCGTATCGCGGTACTCAAGTCAGGCAGTCCTTCGTGTGGCAATCTGCTGACTTATGACGGTACCTTCAGTGGCACCAAAGTCACCGGCGAAGGGGTGACTGTGGCGTTACTGCGCCGGGAAGGGGTGCAGGTGTTCAGTGAGCTGGAGCTTGAGGCGGCAGAGCAAGCCTTGAAACAGCTTTAACACCATCGCGGGGCCCGGTGGGAGCGGGCTTGCCCCGCGAAGCTTTTGTTACTTCGGCGGCTTGCTCGCATCCATCCCGAACCACTTCTGCGACAGCTCGCTCAAGCGGCCATCGGCCTTGATTCGCTGCAGGGCGTTGTCCACAGCGCTCTGGAACGCCGGGTTTCCCTTCTGAAACGGAATCGCCAGGGTCAGGATCGGGCCAACGGTGGCCCCCTTGCTCACCGCTTGCTGGCTGTCGCGGATGGCATAGGGCACCAGCAAACGGTCGCTGATGGCGGCATCGATCTGGTCGCTGGCCACGTCTTTGATCGGCTGCATGGCATCCGCGTAGCTGCGCAGGTCCACGCCTTCGACCACCCGCGCCTGCTCGGCGAACTGGCTGCCCTGGACGACGCCCAGGCTATGGCCCTTGAATGCCTCAAGGGTGCTCAGTGGGCGCTTTTCTTCTTTGCGTACGATCAACTGGGCGCTGGAATAGGCGTAGGGCTCGCTGAAGTCCAGGCGTTCCTTGAGCTCCGGGGTCGCGGTGACGTGGTTGAGGGCGATGTCGTATTTGCCGCTTTCAACACCTTGCAGCAAGTCGTTGGATTCAACCACGACAAAGTCTGCGCGCAGATCGAGTTCTTTGGCCAGCAACTCCCCCAGCTCGACTTCAAAACCGCTCAGCTTTTTGTTTTCGTCCTTGAAATTGAACGGCGCCATGTTGGCTTCTACGGCAATGCGCAGTTCACCGCGGTCGTTGACGTCGTCGATCAGCTCGGCCTGTGCCCATGGGCTGAGCAGGGTGGCAAGTAGTACCCCAATGGCAAAACGCATTTAAGCCCCTTGAATGCTTGGCAGTGAAATCGAGTCGCCGCGACTTTCTGGTGTTGTCACGGTCGAACACAACTTAAGACCACGTCAGGTGGAGGATGTTTAACGGGCGGCGAAATTTTTCTGTCACCGTTGTTAAACATGTTTTGACGCATTTGGACTATGGTAATCCACCGTTGCCGTTCGTTCAGTGGCAAGGGTTATTGAAGTAAAACACAGGAGAAGTGAATGAAAAGCCTATTTTCGCGTGCAGCCGTCGCCGGATTGCTGATGGGGGTCTCGGCCTTTGCCGCTGCCGCCGATGGCCTGAAAAGCCAGGAGCCGCCAAAAGCCGCCAAGGTCTTCATCGTTTCCCCGGCCGATGGCGCCACGGTCGACAAGACCTTCACCGTCAAATTCGGCATCGAGGGCATGGAGCTCAAGCCGGCGGGTGATCAGACCCCGCATAGCGGCCACCACCACTTGCTGGTGGACGTCGATCAAGAACCTGCAGCCGACCAGGTACTGCCAACCAGCCTGCTGCCGGAAAACAACGCGCCGCTGGCGGCTGGCCCGCAAGTGCTGCACTTCGGCAAGGCACAGACTGAAGTACAACTGACCCTGACCCCGGGCAAGCACACCCTGCAACTGGTGCTGGGCGACAAGTTCCACGTGCCGTTCAAGCCAAGCGTCGAGTCGAAGAAGATCACCGTTACCGTCAAGTAAGGCGGGCATAAAAAAGGGAGGCCATCACGGCCTCCCTTTTTTGTCGCACGGAAAACTTAGAACAGAACGCGGGAACGGATGGTGCCCTTGATCTGTTGCAGTTTTTCTTGCGCCAGGTCCGAGTACTCGGCGTCAACGTCGATGACCACGTAACCGACTTTCTCGTTGGTCTGCAGGAACTGACCGGAGATGTTGATCCCGTTTTCGGCGAACACTTTGTTGATTTCGCTGAGGACGCCCGGAATGTTTTCGTGGATGTGCAGCAGACGGTGTTTGCCCGGGTGCGCCGGCAGGGCCACTTCAGGGAAGTTGACCGACGACACGGAAGTACCGTTGTCGCTGTACTTGACCAGCTTCTCGGCCACTTCCAGACCAATGTTGGCCTGGGCTTCAGCGGTGGAACCGCCGATGTGCGGGGTCAGGATCACGTTGTCCAGGCCACGCAGCGGGCTTTCGAACTGCTCGTCGTTGGAGCGTGGCTCGACCGGGAACACGTCGATGGCGGCGCCAATCAGGTGCTTGTCCTTGATCGCCGCAGCCAGGTGATCCAGCTCGACCACGGTACCGCGGGCGGCGTTGATCAGGATCGAGCCCTTCTTCATCGCGCGGATTTCTTTCTCGCCGATCATCCACTGGGTGGATGGCAGCTCAGGCACGTGCAGCGAGACGATGTCGGCCAGGCCCAGCAGTTCGTTGAGGCTGGTGACCTGGGTCGCGTTGCCCAGTGGCAGCTTGGTCAGCGGGTCGAAGAAGAACACCTGCATGCCCAGGCTTTCGGCCAGGACCGACAGTTGCGTGCCGATCGAGCCGTAGCCGACGATGCCCAGCTTCTTGCCGCGGATCTCGAAGGAGTTGGCCGCGCTCTTGATCCAGCCGCCACGGTGGCAGGAAGCGTTTTTCTCGGGGATGCCGCGCAGCAGCAAGATCGCTTCGGCCAGCACCAGCTCGGCCACCGAGCGGGTGTTGGAGTACGGCGCGTTGAACACGGCGATACCGCGCTCACGAGCGGCGTTCAGGTCAACCTGGTTGGTACCGATGCAGAAACAGCCGACAGCGACCAGTTTCTTGGCGCAGTCGAAAACCTCTTCGGTCAGTTGAGTGCGCGAGCGGATGCCGATGAAATGGGCATCAGCGATCTTTTCTTTCAACTCAGCGTCGGGCAGAGAACCGGTGAGGTACTCGATGCTGGTATACCCGGCGGCCTTGAGGACGTCCACGGCGGATTGGTGGACGCCTTCGAGAAGAAGGAACTTGATCTTGCTCTTATCGAGAGAAGTCTTGCTCATCTGCGTAAACCTGTGTCCCGGAGAAAAATGGCAGGGAAGTGAAGCTCTCGCAGCATCGGCCTGAAGCACGATCAGCGGGGGGCGTATGCTAGCATGAGTACCCCCCGATACGCCCATCCCTGGGACGTGAAGAGTGCTCAGGGTGACTATGAATAGTTCGAGAGTTCTATCGATGACCGATTCTGCGCTGATTGATGAGCTGATGACCCTGGTAGAGCCCGGCAAGGTGCTGACCGATGCGGCCTCCCTTGAGGCTTACGGCAAGGACTGGACCAAGCACTTCGCCCCCGCGCCCTCGGCCATCGTCTTCCCCAAGAGCATCGACCAGGTCCAGGCCATCGTTCGCTGGGCCAACCGGCACAAGGTCGCCCTGGTGCCGTCGGGCGGTCGCACCGGGCTATCAGCTGCAGCGGTGGCGGCCAATGGCGAGGTGGTCGTGGCGTTCGACTACATGAACCAGATTCTCGATTTCAACGAGTTCGACCGCTCGGTGGTCTGTCAGCCGGGGGTGGTTACCCAGCAGCTACAGGATTTTGCCGAAGACCAGGGCCTCTACTACCCAGTGGACTTTGCCTCGGCAGGTTCCAGCCAGATTGGCGGCAATATCGGCACCAATGCCGGCGGGATCAAGGTTATTCGCTACGGCATGACCCGCAACTGGGTGGCCGGCCTCAAGGTCGTCACCGGCAAGGGCGATCTGCTCGAGCTGAACAAGGACCTGATCAAGAACGCCACCGGCTACGACCTGCGCCAGCTGTTCATCGGCGCCGAGGGCACCCTGGGCTTTGTGGTCGAGGCGACCATGCGCCTGGATCGGGCGCCGAACAACCTCACGGCGATGGTCCTCGGTACCCCGGATTTCGACTCGATCATGCCGGTGCTGCACGCGTTTCGCGCCAAGCTCGACCTGACAGCCTTCGAGTTCTTTTCCGACAAGGCCCTGGCCAAGATCATGGGCCGTGGCGACGTGCCGGCACCGTTCGAAACCGACTGCCCGTTCTATGTCTTGCTGGAGTTCGAAGCCAGCAACGAAGAGGTGGCCAATGATGCCCTGGCCACTTTCGAGCACTGCGTCGAGCAGGGCTGGGTGCTCGACGGCGTCATGAGCCAGAGCGAGCAGCAACTGCAGAACCTGTGGAAGTTGCGCGAGTACATCTCCGAGACCATCTCGCACTGGACCCCGTATAAGAACGACATTTCCGTGACCGTGTCGAAAGTGCCGGCGTTTCTCAAGGATATCGACGCGATCGTCGCCGATAACTACCCGGACTTCGAAGTGGTCTGGTACGGCCACATCGGCGACGGCAACCTGCACCTGAACATCCTCAAGCCCGACAACCTGAGCAAGGACGAGTTCTTTGCCAAGTGCGCGACGGTCAACAAGTGGGTGTTCGAGACCGTCGAGAAGTACAACGGCTCGATCTCTGCCGAGCATGGCGTCGGCATGACCAAGCGCGACTACTTGACCTACAGCCGTTCGCCGGTCGAAATCGAATACATGAAAGCAGTGAAGGCGGCGTTCGATCCTAACGGGATCATGAACCCGGGCAAGATCTTCGCGGTCGAGTAAGCCACAGGCACAAGAGCATCCAATAGCGCCAGGAGTCGGTAATGAGCTATCAGCACCAGTATGTAGACGGCACGCGTATTCACTTTCCGCTGGGCAAGGTGGTGTGCATCGGGCGCAACTATGCAGAGCACGCCAAAGAGCTGGATAACCCGATCCCGAGTGAGCCGCTGCTGTTCATCAAGCCGGGTAGTTGCGTGGTGCCGCTCGACAGCGGCTTCAAGATCCCGACCGAGCGTGGCTCGGTGCACTACGAGACGGAAATTGCCGTATTGCTCGGCAAGTCGCTGTCCACCAGCCCCACCGAAGAAGAAGTGCTCGACGCCATCTCCGGCTTTGCCCCGGCCCTGGACCTGACCCTGCGCGACCTGCAGGCGCAACTCAAAGAGAAGGGCCTGCCGTGGGAGCGCTCCAAGTGCTTCGATGGCGCCTGCGTGCTGCCGCCGTTCGTGCCGGTCGGTGCCTTTGAGGACCTGACCGACATCGGCATCCGCTTGACCCTCAACGGTGAGGTGCGCCAGGACGGCAACAGCGCGCTGATGCTCAACCCGATCGTGCCGATGATCCAGCACATGGCCACGCAATTCTCGCTGCTGGCCGGCGACGTGATCCTCACCGGTACCCCGGTTGGCGTCGGCCCGCTCAACCCCGGCGACCAACTGGTGCTCGAACTGCCAGGCGTCAGCCGTTTCGAAAGCCAGGTGCTCTGAACCACCGACGTGGCAGCCAGAAATACTGGCTGCCATACTGCCCGTCGGCTTTTGCCATTTTTTTCACAATCGATCCGGATAATGCTTGCGGACCTGGCTCTGCGAAATGTGCCGGTACGGTGTTATCAACTGGCAAAAAGAGCACAAATCCATGGCCACTCCTCTTCCTTCGAGCAATTCCCTGCCGCCTGCGCGCAAGCGTGGCCTGGCCCTGCGCTGGTCCACCTGGCTGGTGGCCGCGGCGATCATCGGCTATGGCGTGGCGATCGCCATGCATTGGGATGACCGTGGCCTGCTCTGGTTGCAGGAGCGTTTCGAAAGCCAGAGCGAGCAACAGGCGAGCATCTGGTTGCCGGACTACCAGGTCGATATCGATGCCAAGGTATTGCCGGGCATGGAGGACGATGAAGCTTCAGACCTGTCCTACAACCCGGTGAGCAAAACTCTGTTCGCGGTCATGGGCAAGAATCCCTTTCTGGTCGAACTGACCCTTGAAGGCGATGTGCTGCGCAAGATGCCCCTGGTGGGCTGGAGCAACCCCGAGGGCGTGGCCGTGCTTGAAGGCGGGCGCCTGGCGATCGTCGACGAGCGCGATCACAAGATGACCATCGTCACCCTTGCTGCCGACACCAAGTCGCTGAACATCGCCGATTTCCCCCAATACGACCTCGGCCCCTCGGCAAACCAGAACAAGGCCTTCGAAGCCGTGGCCTGGGACCCTCTGCAGCAGCGCATCATCCTCGGCGAAGAGCGGCCGCCGGCATTGTTCACCTGGAAAAGCGACGGCCACAGCCCGCTGACCGGCGACAAGCAGCCGCTGCCAAGCGACGAACTGGACCTGCGCAACCTCTCGGCGCTGGGTGTCGACCCGCGCACCGGGCATCTGCTGGTGCTGTCGGCCGACTCCAACATGCTCCTGGAGCTGGACGAGAAGGGCGAGCAGGTCAGCTTCATGACCCTGCTGGGCGGCTTCAACGGCCTGAAGAAGCGAATTCCGCGCGCCGAAGGCGTGGCGATGGACGAACACGGCACGCTGTACATCGTCAGTGAGCCGGACTTGTTCTATCGTTTCAAAAAGCCGTGATTTCAGACTTTTCCTACGTCAGGATTTAAGTTTCGCTTCAGTTGAGTGTGGGAAGATTCAGGCTGTCACCCAAAGAGTCCACCTGAATGCGTCGCTACATCCGCCTGCCGCTGATTTTCCTGGTTGCGAGCCTGCTCGCCTTGCTCCTGGTCGCCGTTGCCGGGCAGCAATACCGTTTGTTCGAGCGCGGCTGGTTCAACCTCAAGACCTGGTGGCAGCCGTTCGAGCAGAGCATCGGCCTGGATCAATACCAGGTGGTGCTTGAGGCGCAACCCATCGAAGGCCTGGACGACGATATCTCGGCGCTGACCTTCGACCCTGACCGCAACAGCCTGTTCACCGTGACCAACAAGCGTTCCGAGCTGATCGAGCTGTCGCTGGACGGGCGTATCCTGCGGCGCGTGCCGTTGACCGGCTTTGGTGATCCGGAGGCGGTGGAGTACGTCGGCGCCAACAGCTATGTGATTACCGATGAGCGCGAGCAGCGCCTGATTCGCGTGCGCCTGACCGACAACACGCCGTTTCTCGACGCCAAGGATGCCGAACAGCTGACCCTGGGCATTGGCCTCAATGGCAACAAAGGCTTTGAAGGCCTGGCCTACGACTCGGCCGGCAAGCGTCTGTTCGTCGCCAAGGAGCGCGACCCGATGCTGATCTACGAGGTGCATGGCTTCCCCCACGACAACCCCGAGCAGCCGTATGCGGTGCATGTGGTACAGGACCAGAAGCGTGATTCGCGGTTGTTTGTGCGGGATCTGTCGAGCTTGCAGTTCGATGAGCGCAGCGGCCACTTGCTGGCGCTGTCGGATGAGTCGCAACTGGTGCTGGAGCTGGATGTGCAGGGCAAGCCGTTGAGCACCTTGTCGCTGCGCAAGGGTTTTCAGGGCTTGAACAAGAGTGTGCCGCAGGCCGAAGGCATCGCCATGGACGATGCGGGGACCATTTACCTGGTCAGCGAGCCGAACCTGTTTTACGTGTTCAAGAAGCCGACCGAGTAGGCATTATCGCGGGGCAAGCCCGCTCCTGCATTGTAGGAGCGGGCTTGCCCCGCGATGCTGTCAGGCCTTGAGGCTCTTGACCCCTTCCGAAGTCCCCAGCAACAGCAGATCCGCCGGGCGCGCCGCGAACAGGCCGTTGGTGACCACGCCGACAATCGCGTTGATCTGGCTTTCCAGCTCGACCGGGTTGGTGATCTGCAGGTTGTGCACATCGAGAATGATGTTGCCGTTATCGGTCAGCACACCCTCGCGGTACACCGGGTCGCCACCGAGCTTGACCAGCTGGCGGGCCACATGGCTGCGGGCCATGGGGATGACTTCGACCGGCAGCGGGAAGGCGCCCAGCACCGGTACCAGCTTGCTGGCGTCGGCGATGCAGATGAAGGTCTTGGCCACGGCGGCAACGATTTTCTCGCGGGTCAGGGCCGCGCCACCACCTTTGATCAGGTTCAGGTGCTCGTCACTTTCGTCGGCGCCGTCGACGTAGAACTCCAGGTCGCTGACAGTGTTCAGCTCGTACACCGGAATGCCATGACCCTTCAGGCGTGCCGCGGTCGCTTCGGAGCTGGCGACCGCGCCGTCGAAGGCGGTCTTGTGCTTGGCCAGGGCATCAATGAAGCAGTTGGCGGTCGAGCCGGTGCCGACGCCGACGATGCTCTTGTCGTCGAGCTTGGGCAGAATGAAATCGACAGCGGCCTGGGCGACAGCCTGTTTGAGTTGGTCCTGGGTCATGCGGGCTCCGAAGCGGGGAGGAGTATCGTGAAGGCGCGTAGTATAGCGGCTAAAACCCCTGCCTTGCTGTGGTCGCCCGACAGGGCGCTGGGGTAGACTCGCAAACCCCGCCCAACCGCTCAGTGATGCTTTCCCGATGCTCGAACAGTACGTCAAGAAGATCCTCACCTCGCGCGTTTACGACGTCGCCGTCGAAACTCCGTTGCAGACCGCCGGCCAGCTGAGCAAGCGTCTGGGCAACAACATCCTGCTCAAGCGTGAAGACTTGCAGCCGGTGTTCTCGTTCAAGATTCGCGGTGCCTATAACAAGCTGGCCCAGCTCAGTGCTGAGGAACTGGCCCGTGGCGTAGTCACCGCATCGGCTGGCAACCATGCCCAGGGCGTGGCCCTGGCGGCCCGTGAGCTGGGGATCAAGGCTACCATCGTGATGCCCAAGACCACCCCCGAGATCAAGATCGAAGGCGTGCGTTCGCGCGGCGCCAAGGTGGTGCTGCACGGTGACTCGTTCCCGGAAGCGCTGGCTTATTCGCTGAAGCTGGTGGACGAGAAGGGCTATGTCTACATCCACCCCTATGACGATCCGCACACCATTGCCGGGCAGGGCACCGTGGCCATGGAAATCCTTCGTCAGCACCCGGGGCAACTGGACGCGATCTTCGTCCCGGTTGGTGGTGGCGGCCTGATTGCCGGCATCGCCGCCTACGTGAAGTACCTGCGCCCGGAAATCAAAGTGATCGGCGTCGAGCCGGACGACTCCAACTGCCTGCAGGCCGCCATGGCTGCGGGTGAACGCGTGGTATTGCCGCAGGTCGGGCTGTTTGCCGATGGCGTGGCGGTGGCGCAGATCGGCCAGCACACCTTTGACATCTGCAAGGACTACGTCGACGCGGTGATTACCGTCAGTACCGACGAGATCTGCGCAGCCATCAAGGATATCTACGACGATACCCGCTCGATCACCGAACCTGCCGGGGCCCTGGGTGTTGCCGGGATCAAGAAGTACGTCGAACTCAATGGCGTGGCCGGCCAGACCCTGGTGGCCATCGACTCCGGCGCCAACGTCAACTTCGACCGCTTGCGCCATGTTGCCGAGCGCGCCGAGCTGGGCGAGGGCCGCGAAGCCATCATCGCCGTGACCATCCCCGAGCAGCCGGGCAGCTTCAAGGCCTTCTGCGAGGCGGTGGGCAAGCGCCAGATCACCGAATTCAACTACCGCTACCATGCCGACGGCGAAGCACACATCTTTGTCGGCGTGCAGACCCATCCGGATACCGACCCGCGTAGCGCGCTGATCCAGAGCCTGACCGAGCAAGGCTTCCCGGTGCTCGACCTGACCGACAACGAGCTGGCCAAGCTGCATATCCGCCACATGGTCGGCGGCCATGCGGCGCGGGTCAGCGACGAGCTGGTGCTGCGTTTCGAGTTCCCGGAGCGTCCGGGGGCGCTGTTCAACTTCCTCAACAAGCTGGGTGGGCGCTGGAACATCTCGATGTTCCACTATCGCAACCATGGCGCGGCCGATGGTCGCGTGGTCGCCGGCCTGCAGGTACCGGATGATGAGCGCCACCTAGTGCCGGCGGCGCTGGCCAAGATTGGCTACCCGTACTGGGACGAAACCGATAACCCGGCGTACCGGCTGTTCCTGGGTTGAGCGTCTACGCTGTTGGGCAACGCCTGAGGAAGAAATAAGAAATGGAACTGCTGACTACTCTGAAAACCGCCCACATCCTGGCCACCGTATTGCTGCTGGGCAGCGCACTGGGGCTGGCGATCTGGACCTTTATTGCGCGCCGCAAGGGCGATGCCAGTGCCCACACCCGGCTGATGGCCCGGCCACTGGTGTTTGTCTGGCTGTTGATGGGCATCTGCCTGGTAAGCATGCCGTTCACCGGCTGGTGGCTGGTGCACCTGATTGGCTGGCCGCTGGGCCAGACCTGGGTGCTGGGGTCCAGCGTGATCTACACCTTCGGGGCGTTCAGCTGGTTCTGGCTGCTGGCGCGGGTCAACCGCCTGCGCACGGCGCCGGCCGTGGGCAACCCGAAGTTCACCCTGGCGCTGGCGGTGTTCAGCGGTGTCTGTTTTATCGCCATCGCCGGGCTGATGGGTGCCAAGCCGGTCTGATCATGCGGGCTTCGGTGGGAGCGGGCAGTCGCTCCCATAGCGGCGATCAATCGCGCAGGCTGATCACCGGCCAACCGCGCTTTTCAGCTTCGGCGCGCAGGTTCGGGTCCGGATCGACGGCGACCGGGTTGGCCACCTGCTCCAGCAGCGGCAGGTCGTTCATCGAGTCGCTGTAGAAGTAGCTGTCGTCCAGGCTGTAGCCGTTTTCCAGCAACCAGCGGTTCAGGCGCGTCACTTTGCCTTCACGGAAGCAGGGTATATCGGTACTGCGCCCGCTGAAACGGCCGTCGACCATTTCGCATTCGGTCGCCAGCAGGGTCTGTACGCCCAGGCGCTTGGCGATCGGGCCGGTGATGAAACGGTTGGTGGCGGTGATGATCACCAGTTTGTCGCCGGCATCCTGGTGCTTTTTCAGCAGGGCCAGGGCCTTGGGCAGGATGATCGGCTCGACGCAGTCGCGCATGAAGTCGCGATGCCATTCGTCGAGTTGCGCCATTTCCGTGGTCGCGAGGATTTCCAGGCTGAAGTTCAGGTAGGCGTTCAGGTCCAGCTTGCCGGCCAGATAGTCCTGATAGAAGGCGTCGTTGCGGTTCTGGTACTCGACCGGGTCGAGAATGCCGCGTTCGCACAGGTAGTCACCCCAAGCGTGGTCGCTGTCGCCACAAAGGAGCGTGTTGTCCAGATCGAATAAAGCCAGGCGCATTTAAGTCACTCGCATAACATCTGAAAAGTCCCACAGAATACGGACTTTTCACATCGGTGCACATAAGGTAAACAGGCGCGTTGCTGGCCTTGTGACCTTTGTGGAACAATGCCGTGACATGCGTTTGCGAGGTTGCTGCCGTGATCGACCCCGATGGTTTTCGCCCCAATGTCGGGATCATTCTGACGAATGATCTTGGGCAGGTGCTATGGGCTCGACGGATCAACCAGGATGCCTGGCAGTTTCCCCAGGGAGGTATCAACCCCGAGGAAACGCCGGAAGATGCCCTGTACCGCGAGCTGAACGAAGAAGTGGGGCTGGAGCGAGATGATGTTGAAATTCTTGCCTGCACCCGCGGCTGGTTGCGTTATCGTTTACCCCAACGCCTGGTCCGTACCCACAGCCAACCGCTGTGCATCGGCCAGAAACAGAAATGGTTCCTGCTGCGCCTGGTCTCCAACGAGCAACGGGTGCGAATGGACTTGACCGGTAAACCGGAGTTCGACGGCTGGCGCTGGGTCAGCTATTGGTATCCGCTGGGCCAGGTGGTGACATTCAAGCGCGAGGTTTACCGCCGCGCTCTCAAAGAGCTTGCCCCGCGCCTGCTGGCGCGCGACTGACGACGGAGTTCGACCCCGAGCCATGCTCAATACGCTGCGCAAGATCGTCCAGGAAGTTAACTCCGCCAAGGATCTCAAGACGGCGTTGGGGATCATTGTGTTGCGCGTAAAAGAGGCCATGGGCAGTCAGGTCTGCTCCGTCTACCTGCTCGACCCCGAGACCAACCGCTTCGTGCTGATGGCCACCGAGGGCCTGAACAAGCGCTCGATCGGCAAGGTCAGCATGGCCCCCAACGAGGGCCTGGTGGGCCTGGTCGGCACCCGCGAAGAGCCGCTGAACCTGGAAAACGCCGCCGACCACCCGCGTTATCGCTACTTTGCTGAAACCGGCGAGGAGCGCTTTGCTTCCTTTCTCGGTGCGCCGATCATCCACCACCGTCGGGTGGTCGGGGTGTTGGTCATCCAGCAAAAGGAGCGGCGCCAGTTCGACGAGGGCGAAGAAGCCTTCCTGGTGACCATGAGCGCGCAGCTGGCCGGGGTTATCGCCCATGCCGAGGCCACCGGTTCGATCCGTGGCCTGGGCCGTCAGGGCAAGGGTATCCAGGAGGCCAAGTTCGTCGGTGTGCCCGGTTCACCCGGCGCTGCGGTGGGCAAGGCGGTGGTCATGTTGCCACCGGCCGACCTCGATGTGGTGCCGGACAAGACCGTTGATGACATCGACGCCGAACTGAAACTGTTCAACAACGCCCTGGAAGGGGTGCGCGAAGACATGCGCAACCTCTCCGCCAAACTCGCCACCCAGTTGCGCCCGGAAGAGCGCGCGCTGTTCGACGTCTACCTGATGATGCTCGAAGACGCGGCCCTGGGCGGTGAAGTGGTGCAGGTGATCAAGACCGGCCAGTGGGCCCAGGGCGCGCTGCGCCAGGTGGTCGGCGAGCACGTCAATCGCTTCGAACTGATGGACGACGCCTACCTGCGCGAGAGGGCTTCGGACGTGAAGGATCTGGGCCGGCGACTGCTGGCCTACCTGCAGGAGGCCCGTCAGCTGTCGTTGGTCTATCCCGACAACACCATTCTCATCAGCGAAGAACTCACCCCGGCGATGCTCGGCGAAGTGCCGGAAGGCAAACTCGTCGGCCTGGTCTCGGTACTGGGCTCGGGCAACTCCCACGTTGCCATCCTGGCCCGGGCCATGGGCATTCCGACCGTCATGGGCCTGGTCGACCTGCCGTATTCCAAGGTCGACGGCATCGACATGATCGTCGATGGCTACAAGGGCGAGGTCTACACCAACCCCAGCGAAGTGCTGCGCAAGCAGTACGCCGAAGTCGTCGAAGAAGAACGCCAGCTGGCCCAGGGCCTTGACGCCCTGCGCGAACTGCCTTGCGTGACCCTCGATGGCCACCGCATGCCGTTGTGGGTCAACACCGGGCTGCTTGCCGATGTCGCTCGCGCCCAGCAGCGTGGCGCCGAAGGCGTCGGCCTGTACCGCACCGAAGTGCCGTTCATGATCAACCAGCGCTTCCCCAGTGAGAAGGAGCAGCTGGCGATCTATCGCGAGCAACTGGCGGCCTTCCACCCGCTGCCGGTGACCATGCGCAGCCTGGATATCGGCGGCGACAAGGCGCTGTCGTACTTCCCGATCAAGGAAGACAACCCGTTCCTCGGCTGGCGCGGTATTCGCGTCACCCTCGACCACCCGGAAATCTTCCTGGTGCAGACCCGCGCCATGCTCAAGGCCAGTGAAGGCCTGAACAACCTGCGCATTCTGCTGCCGATGATTTCCGGTATTCACGAACTCGAAGAAGCCCTGCACCTGATCCACCGGGCCTGGGGCGAAGTGCGCGACGAAGGCACCGACGTGCCGATGCCGCCGGTGGGGGTGATGATCGAAATCCCTGCGGCGGTGTACCAGACCCGCGAGCTGGCGCGCCAGGTGGACTTCCTCTCGGTCGGCTCAAACGACCTGACCCAGTATTTGCTAGCGGTCGACCGCAACAACCCGCGCGTCGCCGACCTCTATGACTACCTGCACCCGGCGGTGCTCCAGGCCCTGCAGAACGTGGTGCGCGATGCCCACGCCGAAGGTAAGCCGGTGAGCATCTGCGGCGAGATGGCCGGTGACCCGGCGGCGGCGGTGCTGCTGATGGCCATGGGTTTCGACAGCCTGTCGATGAACGCTACCAACCTGCCCAAGGTGAAGTGGATGTTGCGTCAGGTCAGCATGAGCAAGTCCAAGGAACTGCTGGCCCAGGCCATGGGCATCGACAACCCGCAAGTTATCCACAGCTCGCTGCAGCTGGCCCTGAAGAACCTGGGCCTGGCGCGGATGATCGGGCCAGGAGTGGGCAAGCCTTTGTGAGGTTTGGGGGCTGCTTTGCAGCCCATCGCTGGCTTGCCAGCGATAGCGTCAGACCTGCAAACACACCTCCCCCAGATGCCCGCCAAGCGGTCCAAAACTGCGCTCCACTAAATGTCGCCGGCCATCGGCCTCGACAATCAGCACGGTACTGGCTCGGGTCCCGTAGTTCTGGCTGGCAATGAACACGCTCGACAATAACCGCTCGGTACCCAGGCCGACGCCGGTCTCTGGCAGCTCGCTGTCTGCCGCCGGCAGGTTATCCCCAAGTAACTCCAGCAAGCGCTTCGGCTGTGGATCGGCCAGTTGCAATTGCAAGCCCGCCCGCGCCTTGACCAGCTTTGGCCAGGGCGTATCCAGGCCGGCGTTGGACAACCCGTAAACCCCGGCGCCCAGCAGCTGCGGCGTGGCTTGCCGGGCATTCAGGTAACCCAGTTGCGTGCTGTCGGCGACCAGCAGGTTGAACCCCGAATATTGCTGGCTGCGGCTGGCCACCTGATCCAGGTAAGCCTCAACCCCAAGCTCCCCGCGCAAAAACGCCGCCACCAGCTCGCCGCGCGAGCGCGCGCCCTGGGGTTGCTGCGGGTCGCGGATATTGGTCAGCGCGGCGAAGCGGCCGTTGGGGCCGACCCCCAGCCAGGTGCCGCCGGCTTCCAGGTCGCGCCCGGCGTAAACCCCGGGCGCATCTTCCCAGGCCCCCAGTACGCGGCTGGGGCGGGCGTAGAACTCATCACGGTTGGCCGCGACGATCAGCGGCTGGGCATGCCCAGGCCGCCAGGCAAAGACGATCAGACACATAGGTGGACCTCTGTGTTTTTGCCCACTCTACCGATAGCGTCCGACGCGATCCATCGACTTAATGTGTCTTCACTAGAGCCGCAGGCCTACCTTCCGTTACCATGCCGGACTGAATTTACGGGGGCGACAATGGAATTCGTGCTCTATCTGGCGCTGGGCGCCTGCGCAGGCGTGCTGGCCGGGCTGTTTGGGGTTGGTGGCGGCATTATCATCGTGCCGGTGCTGGTGTTCAGTTTCACCCTGCAAGGCTTCGACGCGTCGGTGCTGACCCACCTGGCGGTGGGCACCTCGCTGGCGACCATTGTCTTCACCTCGGTCAATGCCATCCGCGAGCACCACCGCAAGGGCGCGGTGCAGTGGCCGATCTTTGTCTGGATGACCCTGGGGATCCTGGTCGGTGCGGGTATCGGTGCCAAGACTGCCTCGGCCATTCAGGGGCCAATGCTGCAAAAGATCATCGGCGTGTTCGCTCTGGTGATCGCCGCGCAGATGGCCCTCGACCTCAAGCCCAAGGCCAGCCGCGGCATCCCTGGCAAGCCCGGGCTGACCCTCGCCGGCAGCGTGATCGGCTGGGCCTCGGCGATCTTCGGCATTGGCGGCGGCTCGTTGACCGTGCCGTTCCTGACCTGGCGCAGCCTGCCGATGCAGCAGGCGGTGGCAACCTCGTCGGCCTGCGGCTTTCCGATTGCGGTGGCCAGCGCCCTGAGTTTCATCTGGCTCGGCTGGCACGACCCGCACCTGCCCGCCCATAGCCTGGGTTTTGTGTACCTGCCGGCGCTGCTGGGGATTGCCCTGACCAGCATGTTTTTCGCCCGCTTCGGCGCGCGCCTGGCACATAAACTGTCGCCACGCCTGCTCAAGCGGCTGTTCGCCGCGCTGCTGTTTTGCGTCGGCCTTAGCTTTTTGCTTTAACGAGAGGAGTCACCATGCTGCCTTATCCGCAGATAGATCCAGTAGCCCTTGACCTGAAATGGATCAAAATCCATTGGTACGGTCTGATGTACCTGGTCGGCATCGGCGGCGCCTGGCTGCTGGCCTCGCGTCGCCTGAACCGCTTCGACCCGACCTGGAGCCGCGAAAAACTCTCGGACCTGGTGTTCTGGCTGTCCATGGGCGTAATTGTCGGCGGGCGGTTGGGCTACGTGCTGTTTTATGACCTGCACGCCTACCTGGCCAACCCGACCTTGATCCTCGAAGTGTGGAAGGGCGGCATGTCGTTCCACGGCGGCTTTATCGGCGTGATGCTCGCCGCCTTGTGGTTCGGCAAGCGCAACAACAAGTCGTTCTTCGAGCTGATGGACTTCGTTGCGCCACTGGTACCGATCGGCCTCGGTGCGGGGCGTATCGGCAACTTCATCAACGCCGAGTTGTGGGGCAAGGCCACTGATGTGCCGTGGGCGATGGTCTTCCCGCCGTTCAGCGACCCGGCGCAGTTGCCGCGTCACCCGTCGCAGCTGTACCAGTTCGCCCTGGAAGGTGTGGCATTATTCCTGATCCTTTGGCTGTACTCGCGCAAACCGCGCCCGACCATGGCCGTTTCCGGCATGTTCGCGCTGTTCTACGGTATTTTCCGTTTCATCGTAGAGTTCGTGCGGGTACCCGATGCCCAGCTTGGCTACATCGCCTTCGGCTGGTTGACCATGGGTCAGTTGCTCTGCGTGCCGATGATTGTCGGTGGCATCTTCCTGATCTGGTGGGCCTACAACCGCAAACCCACGGTCAAGGCCGCCGTTTGAATTTCCACGGCAGGGCGATCCCCTGCCGTCTTTGCTACAGGTAAGCCATGAAACAGTATCTAGATCTGGTCCGCGACGTCATCGAAAACGGCACCCTTCAAGGTAACCGTACCGGTATCCGCACCATCAGCCTGCCTGGCGCCATGCTGCGCTTCGACCTGCAGAAGGGCTTCCCGGCCATCACCACCCGCAAGCTGGCGTTCAAGTCGGCTATCGGCGAGATGGTCGGCTTCCTGCGTGGCGTAAAGAACGCCGGCGAGTTCCGTGAGCTGGGCTGCAAGGTCTGGGATCAGAACGCCAACGAAAACGCCCAGTGGCTGGCCAACCCGTTTCGCCAGGGCCATGACGACCTCGGCGAGATCTACGGCGTGCAATGGCGCCAGTGGCCGGCCTACAAGCGCATCCCGCTGAGCAACCCGGCGGCCATCGAACTGGCCAAGAGCCAGGGCTTCCAGCAGATCGCCCAGGCCGAGGAAGACGGCGAAGCCTTCGTGGTGCTGTACAAGGCCATCGACCAGATCCGCCAGTGCATCGACACCATCCACAACGACCCGGGCAGCCGGCGCATCCTGTTCCACGGCTGGAACTGCGCCCAGCTCGACGAGATGGCCCTGCCGCCGTGCCACCTGCTGTACCAGTTCCACCCGAATGTCGAGACCAGGGAAATTTCCCTGACCCTCTACATCCGCTCCAACGACCTGGGCCTGGGCACGCCGTTCAACCTCACCGAAGGCGCCGCACTGCTGTCGCTGATGGGCCGCCTGACCGGCTACACGCCGCGCTGGTTCACCTATTTCATCGGTGATGCGCATGTCTACGAAAACCACCTGGACATGCTGGGCGAACAGCTCAAGCGCGAGCCGCTGGCTGCGCCGAAGCTGGTGATCAGTGATCGCGTGCCGGAATTCGCCAAGACTGGCGTGTACGAGCCAGAGTGGCTGGAGAAGATCGAACCGAGCGACTTCAGCCTCGAAGGCTACGAGCACCACGCACCGATGACGGCGCCGATGGCGGTCTGATCCTGTAGGAGCGGGCTTGACCCGCGATGCGGTCTGTCAGTCACATCGCATCGCGGGGCAAGTCGGGTCGCCGCACCGCTGCCCCTACAGGTACCTTAATCAGTGCCCGTGGCTTCTGCCCACATGTGAATGCTCCGCCTCTGGCGCCGTTACTGCGCCATTGACCTCAAGATGCTGCAGGATCGAGCACTGGACCTCCTTGGGATGGCAGTGCTGACGCAGTTCCAGCAGTTGCGCCTGCAGTGCCTGCAGCCCATCGATGCGCGCCTTGACGTGCTGGATGTGCTCGTCGATCAACGCATTGACGCTTTCGCACTGGTCATCCGGGCTGTCGCGCAGGCGCAGCAGGCTGCGGATTTCTTCCAGGGTCATGTCGAGGGTGCGGCAGTTGCGGATGAAGGTCAGGCGCTCGACGTGGGCCTGGGTGTACATCCGGTAGTTGCCTTCGCTGCGCGCCGGCTCCGGCAGCAGGTTTTCCCGCTCGTAGTAACGGATGGTTTCCACCGCGCAATCGGTGGCCTTGGCCAGTTCTCCGATCTTCATCTGCAAATACCTCGACAAGTGGCTTGACCCTATAGTGGCTACAGGGTGTTCACTTGGCAACAGGACATTTAAGGATGAACCCATGAATCAGCCTGTCAGCCACACCCCCGGTAAAGCTCCTCACGATCATGACCACAGCCATGATCACGCCAGGCATGAACATGCCGAGCACGCCCACAGCTGCTGTTCCCACGACGCCGCACCGGCGCTGGTGCAACTGAGCGAGGCGAGCAGCGCCGGTGCGCGCCTGAGCCGCTTTCGCATCGAGGCCATGGATTGCCCGACCGAACAGACCCTGATCCAGAACAAACTGGGCAAGCTGGCCGGGGTCGAGCAGCTGGAATTCAACCTGATCAACCGCATCCTCGGCGTGCGCCACACTCATGCCGACACTGTCGCCATCGAGCAGGCGGTCGCCTCGCTGGGTATGCAGGCCGACCCGTTGAGCGAGTCCAGCGACGAAGCTGGCGCTGCGCCTGCGCCGGTGAAAAAACACTGGTGGCCGCTGGCGTTGGCCGGTGTTGCGGCACTGGGCGCCGAAGCAATCCACTTTGCCGAGCTGGCGCCGTCCTGGGTCGTGGCCCTGGTCGCCCTGGTGTCGATCCTCAGTTGCGGTCTGGGCACCTACAAAAAGGGTTGGATCGCCCTGAAGAACGGCAACCTCAATATCAACGCACTGATGAGCATCGCCGTGACCGGCGCGGTGCTGATCGGCCAGTGGCCGGAAGCGGCCATGGTCATGTTCCTCTTCACCGTCGCCGAGCTTATCGAAGCGCGCTCGCTGGACCGCGCGCGCAACGCCATCGGCGGTCTGATGCAGTTGAGCCCGGACCTTGCCACTGTGCAGCAAGCCGATGGCCAGTGGCGTGAGCTGGACGTCAAGCAGGTCGCCCTCGGTGACCTGGTGCGCGTGCGTCCCGGCGAACGCATCGGCCTGGACGGCGAGGTGGTCAGCGGCCAGTCGAGTATCGACCAGGCACCGATCACCGGCGAGAGCCTGCCGGTAGAGAAGGGCCCCGGTGACAAGGTGTTCGCCGGCACCATCAACCAGGCCGGGGCGTTGGAGTACCGGGTGACGGCGGCGGCCGGGCAATCGACCCTGGCGCGGATCATCAAGGCCGTGGAAGAAGCCCAGGGCGCGCGGGCGCCGACCCAGCGCTTCGTCGACCAGTTCTCGCGCATCTACACCCCGGCGGTGTTTGCCTTCGCCCTGGCGGTGGCGGTGATTCCGCCGCTGTTCATGGCTGGCGCCTGGTTCGACTGGATCTATCGCGCGCTGGTGTTGCTGGTGGTGGCCTGCCCCTGTGCCTTGGTGATTTCCACCCCGGTGACCATCGTCAGCGGCCTGGCCGCGGCGGCGCGCAAAGGCATTCTGGTCAAGGGCGGGGTGTACCTGGAGGGCGGGCGCAAGCTCGACTTCCTGGCCCTGGACAAGACCGGCACCATCACCCACGGTAAGCCGGTGCAAACCGACCATGAAGTGCTCGAACCGCTGTTCGAAGGCCGCGCCCAGGCGCTGGCGGCAAGCCTTGCCGATCGTTCCGACCACCCGGTATCCCGTGCCATTGCGGTGTTTGCCAATCAGCAGCAACTGCCCCTGAGCGAGGTCACGGCCTTCGAAGCCCTGGCCGGTCGCGGTGTGCGTGGCGAGATCGACGGTGAGCTGTATCACCTCGGTAACCATCGCCTGGTCGAGGAGCTGGGCCTGTGCTCGGCACAGCTCGAAGCCCGGCTCGATACCCTGGAGCGGCAGGGCAAGACCGTTGTACTGCTGCTCGACAAGTCCGGCCCGCTGGCGCTGTTCGCCGTCGCCGACACGGTCAAGGACAGCAGCCGCGAGGCAATTGCCGAGCTGCATGAGCTGGGTATCAAGACTGTCATGCTGACCGGCGACAATCCGCACACGGCCCAGGCGATTGCCGCCCAGGTCGGGATCGACCAGGCCCATGGCAACCTGCTGCCGGCCGACAAGCTCAAGACCATCGAGGACCTGTACGCCCAGGGTCATCGGGTCGGCATGGTCGGCGACGGTATCAACGATGCGCCGGCACTGGCCCGCGCCGAGATCGGCTTTGCCATGGCCGCGGCCGGTACCGACACCGCCATCGAGACCGCCGACGTGGCATTGATGGATGATGACTTGCGCAAAATCCCGGCCTTCGTCAGGCTCTCGCGCCAGAGTGCGGCGATCCTGACTCAGAACATTGTTCTGGCGCTGGGGATCAAGGCGATCTTCCTGGCAGTCACCTTCGCCGGCATGGCAACCATGTGGATGGCGGTGTTTGCCGACATGGGCGTGAGTTTGCTGGTGGTCTTCAACGGCCTGCGCCTGCTGCGTAAATAGAGGATCTATGTTGAGTTCCGAGTTGAAAGCCTTCTACATGGTTGCCCGCCTGGGCAGCATTACCCTGGCGGCGAAGAAACTCGGGCTCAGCCAACCGACGGTAACCACGCAGATCCGCAACCTCGAAAGCCAGTACGCGGTGGAGCTGTTCTACCGTGGCGGTCGCCGCCTGACCCTCAGTGACGACGGCACGCGGCTGCTGCCGATGGTCAAGGCCCTGCTGCAGCAGGAGGCCGATATCGAGTTCTTCCTGCGCAACAGTGGCCAGGGCCAGGGCAGTTTGCGTATCGCTGCCACGGCGCCGTACTACATCCTCGACCTGGTGAAGATCTTCCGCGAGCGCTTGCCGCAGGTGGAGGTGTCGGTGGAGATCGGCAACTCCCAGCAAGTGCTGGAATTGCTTGAGGACTACCGGGTCGATCTGGCCGCCTCATCGCAACTGGTCGAGGATGCACGGCTGGTGCGGCGGGTGCTGGGTACCGATCCGCTGGTGGTGGCGGTGCATCGCAACCATGTGCTGGCCAGCCGCGAATCGCTGCCGCTGTCGGCGCTGGCCGGGCATTGCCTGCTGGTACGTGAGCAGGGCTCGACCACGCGCAAGCTGACCGAGCAGATGCTTGAAGCGGCGGGGGTGAAGGTCGGCTCGCTGCTGGAGATCGGCAGCCGCGAATCGATTCGCGAGGCGGTGCTGCGCAATATCGGCATCAGCATCATTGCCCGCCATGAAGTGCCGCATAACCCCGAGCTGCGGGTGCTGAGCCTGGAGGGCGCGCCGCTGATGCATGAGTATCTGTATTGCTTGAAGGAGCGGCGCCAGGCGCGGTTGCCGGCGGCGTTTCTGGGGTTGGCTCAGGAAGTGGCGGCGGTCGAGGTGTAGGAGCGGGATTTGCATCACACCAAAATCTGCCTATACCACTATCGGCAACTTTTGCCTCTGCGCCACAGAACCTTCGCATTGCCCGCCTAGCATGGCCCTCATTCGTTCGATGAGGTCCTGCCATGAACACTCCGGTCGCAAACCCTGGCGCACAGATGAAAGTGCGCGGTATCCACAAGCGCTTCGGCGCCTTTACCGCCCTGCACGATGTTTCCCTCGACGTCGCCGCCGGTGAGCTGGTGTGCCTGCTGGGCCCCTCCGGCTGTGGCAAGACCACCCTGCTGCGCTGCATCGCCGGCCTCGAGCGCCAGGATCGCGGCACCCTGTACATCGGCGACCGTGATATCTCCGAGCTACCGCCCCAGGCCCGCGACTACGGCATTCTGTTCCAGTCCTATGCGCTGTTCCCCAACCTGACCGTCGAAGCCAATATCGCTTACGGCCTGGCCGGCAGCGGTCGTGACGAAGTGCGCCAGCGGGTGGCGCAGATGCTTGAGCTGGTGGGCCTGAGCGGCAGCGAGAAGAAGTACCCCGGCCAGCTTTCCGGCGGCCAGCAACAGCGCGTGGCTCTGGCCCGAGCCCTGGCCCCGGCACCGTCGTTGCTGCTGCTCGACGAGCCGATGTCGGCCCTCGACGCCCGGGTGCGCGAACACCTGTGCAGCGAATTGCGCCAACTGCAACGCCAGCTCGGCATCACCACCCTGATGGTCACCCACAACCAGGACGAAGCCATGTTGATGGCCGACCGTATCGCGGTGATGAACAACGGCCAGGTCGAGCAGTACGCCACCCCGCAGGAAATCTACGACAAGCCGGCCACGCCGTTCGTTGCCGAGTTCGTTGGCCAGGGTAACTGGCTGCCGTTCCAGCGCCACAGCGACAGCCATGCCCAGGTCGGTGCGCTGAACATGCGCCTGGCCGATGGCGCCAGCCAGGCCCGCAGCGGTCGGCTGTTCTGCCGCCCGGAAGCGATCAGCGTCAACCCGCCGGTGCATGAAGAGAACCTGTTCCCGGCGCGGGTGCGCGAGATCACCTTCCTCGGCAATCGCTGCCGCATGAGTTTCGAATTCAACGAACTGCCAGGCCATGCCCTGCTTGCCGAAGTCGCCCCCGAGTCGATGCCGCGCCTGGGCTCCCAGGACATCTGGGTCGCCTTGCCGCCGCGCAGCCTGCAGGTGTTTGCCTGAGATGGCCGCGCCAATCGCCATGCCGATCGCGCACGCGAAGGTAAGCCAGCGCGCTGGCGTTTCGCTGGGTGATCGACTGTTCGTGGTCGGCGGCAAGTGGTTGCTGCTGCTCTTGCTTACCGTCGCGGTATTGATGCCGCTGCTGGCGATCTTCTGGCGCGGTTTCAGCAGCGATGCCGGCCAGGGCGGCGGCCTGGTCGCTGCTCGCGAACTGTTTGCCAGCGCCAACTTTCACTGGCTGCTGGGCAATAGCCTGAAGGTCTCGCTCAGCGTTGCGGCCATTGTGGTGCCGCTGGCCTACCTGTTCGCCTACGCTCTGCAGCGTACACTGATTCCGGCCAAGGGCCTGTGGCGCGGCATTTCGCTGCTGCCATTGCTGGCGCCGTCGATGCTACCGGCCATTGCCCTGGTCTATCTGTTCGGCAACCAGGGGCTGCTGCGCGGGCTGCTCAGCGACAATATCTACGGCTTCTGGGGCATTGTCCTCGGCGAGGCGATCTACACCTTTCCGCATGCGCTGATGATCCTGTTGTCGGCGCTGTCGCTGGCCGATGCGCGCTTGTTCGACGCCGCCTCGAGCATGGGCGCCGGGCCTTGGCGGGCGTTTCACAGCATCACCTGGCCAGCCACCCGGCAGGCGGTGTTCGCCGCCTTCTGCCTGGTGTTCACCCTGACCATCACCGACTTCGGTGTGCCGGTGGTAGTCGGTGGCGATTACCAGGTGCTGGCGCTGGAAGCCTACAAGGCCGTGGTCGGCCAGCAGCAGTTCGGCCGTGGCGCCTTGATCGGCATGGTCCTGCTGGTGCCGGCGCTGCTCAGCTTTGCCGTCGATGCCTGGCTGCGCCGCCGTCAGGGCGATTCGATGAGCGGCCGGGCGCAGGTGTTCCAGCCACAGCCGTCGCGGCGTCGCGATGCCTGCTTCATGGCCGTGGTCATCCTGATTTGCGCGGTGCTGTTGCTGGTGGTGGGCATGGCGGTGTACTCATCGCTGGTCAAGTTCTGGCCTTACAACCTGTCGCTGTCGCTCAAGCACTACCAGTTCGACGAAACCGCCGGTGGCGGCTGGCTGGCCTACCGCAACAGCCTGACCATGGCCCTGGGCACGGCGCTGATCGGTAGCGCGGTGATTTTCACCGGCGCCTACCTGATGGAAAAAACCAAGGGCCAGCGCAGCTTGAACCTGCTGCTGCGCCTGCTCAGCTTCGTGCCGATGGCGGTGCCGGGCCTGGTGCTGGGCCTTGGCTACGTGTTCTTCTTCAACCTCAGCAGCAACCCGCTGCATGTGTTCTACGGCAGCATGGCGCTGCTGGTGGTGTGCACCATTGCTCACTACCTGACCACCGCCAACATGACCGCGACCACTGCCCTGCGCCAGCTCGATGGCGAGTTCGAGGCTGCCGCGCTGTCGCTCAAGGCACCGCTGTATCGGCACTTCATGCGGGTCACCGTGCCGATCTGCCTGCCGGCATTGCTCGACATCATTCGCTACCTGTTCGTCTCGGCGATGACCACGGTGTCGGCGGCGATCTTCCTCTACAGCCCCGACACCATCCTTGCCGCGGTCGCCGTGCTGAACATGGATGATGCCGGCAACGTCGGCGGCGCCGCAGCGATGTCGACCCTGATCCTGATTACCAGCGCCACCGTTTCGCTGCTCCTGGCCTGGGCCTCGCGCGGCCTGTTGCAACGCTCCCAAGCCTGGCGCCAGCGCGCGCCGGGTCACTGATTGCCTCTCCCAACCTGTACTGTTCAAAGGAACCGCATCATGTTCAAGCCACTTGCTCTTGCCGCTGCCGTCCTCACTGCATTCAGCGTGCAGGCCTTTGCCGCCGATACCCAACTGACGGTGTACACCGCGCTCGAAGCCGAACAGCTCAAGAGTTACAAGCAGGCCTTCGAAAAGGCCAACCCGGACATCGAAATCAAGTGGGTGCGTGATTCCACCGGCATCATCACTGCCAAGCTGCTGGCCGAAAAAGACCGCCCGCAAGCCGATGCCGTGTGGGGCCTGGCGGCATCGAGCCTGGCAATCCTCGACCAGCAGGGCATGCTGCAAAGCTATGCACCGAAAGACCTCGGCAAGATCGGCGCCAACTACCGCGATGCCGCCAATCCGCCGGCCTGGGTGGGCATGGACGTCTGGGCCGCGACCATCTGCTTCAACACCGTCGAGGCCGAGAAGCAGGGCCTGAGCAAGCCGCTGAGCTGGCAGGACCTGACCAAGCCTGAGTACAAGGGCAAGGTCGTCATGCCTAACCCGGCGTCTTCCGGCACCGGTTTCCTCGATGTCAGCGCCTGGTTGCAGACCTTCGGCGAGAAGCAGGGCTGGGCGTATATGGACGGCCTGCACCAGAACATCGGCCAGTATGTTCACTCTGGCTCCAAGCCGTGCAAGCTGGCTGCTGCTGGCGAATTCCCGATCGGCATCTCGTTCGAATACCCGGCCGTGCAGCTCAAGCGCCAGGGTGCGCCGCTGGACATCGTCCTGCCGAAGGAAGGCCTGGGCTGGGAGATCGAAGCCACCGCGGTGATCAAGGGCAGCCAGCATGAAGACGCGGCCAAGCGCCTGGCCGACTTCTCGGCGAGCCCGGCGGCCATGGAGCTGTACAAGGAAAACTTCGCCGTCCTGGCCCAGCCGGGCATCGCCAAGCCGCAGACCGAACTGCCGGCCGACTACGAACAGCGCCTGATCAAGAACGACTTCGCCTGGGCTTCGAAGAACCGCGACAACATCCTCGCCGAATGGCGCAAGCGCTATGACGGCAAGTCGGAGAAGGTCGCGCAGCAGTAACCGCATCGCGGGGCAAGCCCGCTCCTACTGTAGGAGCGGGCTTGCCCCGCGATAGCATTTTTGAAGGAACCTCAGATGACCGATCTACTCATCGTCGGCGCCGGCATCCTCGGCCTGTCCCATGCCTACGCCGCTGCCCGGCGCGGGCTCAAAGTGCGGGTCTTCGAGCGCAGCGCGACGCCCCTGGGCGCCTCGGTGCGCAACTTCGGCCAGGCCCTGGTAACCGGCCAGCCACCCGGCCAGATGCTCGAACTGGCCAAGGCCAGCAGTGGTATCTGGAAGCACTGGGCGCAGCAGGCCGGCTTCGAGCTCAAGGCCAATGGCTCGCTGCTGTTTGCTCGCACTGCGCTGGAGCTGGAACTGCTCGAAGCCTTCTGTGCCGAGCGCGCGCCACAACATGATTACCAGGTGGAACTGCTCAGCGGCGCCGCCTTGAACGACCTGTACGGCGGCCAGTTTCGCCACCACCGCGCCGCCTTGCGTGGCTTGCAAGACCAGCAGTTGTATTCCCGCGAAGCGCTGCCGAGCCTGATCCGCTTCCTGCAGCAGGAACTGGATGTAGCGTTTCACTTTTCAACCTTGGTACGTGCTATCGAACCTGGTCGCGTATCGACCACGGCGGGGGACTTCAGCGCCAGACAGATCGTGGTCTGCTCCGGCCACGACTACCAGACCCTGCTCGCCGAACCCATCGCCGCCCTGCAACCGCAGGTTTGCCGTCTGCAGATGCTGCGCGCCCGGCCGCGCTTCAAACTCGACCTGCAGCACGCCTTGCTGACCGGCCTGAGCTGTGTGCACTACGGCGCCTTCGCCGACCTGCCGCAGGCCCAGGCGCTGAAAGCGCAACTGCAGGCCAACAGCCCGCACCTGCTGGAGCATGGCATCCACCTGCTGATCAGCCCGACGCCCCATGGCGAGCTGATCATCGGCGACTCCCATGCCTATGGCAGCGATGCTTCACCGTTCAACGCCGAGCAGGTCGACAACTGGATGATCGAGCTGGCCGAGCAGACCCTGGGCGGGCGCATCGAGGTGGTCGAACGCTGGCAGGGCGTCTATGGTTCTGGCGGGCCGGGGCCGTTTTCCTTGCTGCAGGTGGCGCCGGGTATCAGCGTTGCGCTGATGCACAGCGGCGTCGGCATGAGCGTCGGCCCGGCCCTGGCCGAGCAACATATCGCCCGTTTGCTGGAGGAGAGTGACTGATCATGGTTAGTGCCGAACAGATTGTCAGCGAGGTCTTCGCCTTGTATCAGCAGCATGGCAATGAGGACTACATTGGCGAGCCGGTTTCGCAGCTCGAGCATATGTCCCAGGCGGCGCAGCTGGCGTTGGCCGAGGGCTATGACGACGAGGTGGTACTGGCGGCGTTCTTCCATGACATCGGCCATATCTGTGGCAGCGCCGAAGGCGACATGGGCGGCTATGGCGTGGTCAGCCATGAGCGTGTTGGCGCCAACTACCTGCGCCGCTGCGGCTTCAGCGAGCGTTTGGCCAGGCTGGTGGAGTACCACGTCGAGGCCAAGCGCTACCTGACCTTGCGCCAGCCGGGTTATTACCAGCGCCTGAGTGAGGCCAGCCGGCGCACCCTGGAGTACCAGGGCGGGGTGATGAGCGAGGCCGAGGCCGATGCCTTCGAGCAAGACCCACTGTGTGCGGTGAGCCTGCGCATGCGCCAGTGGGATGAGCTGGCCAAGGAGATGAATGTGCCGGTGATTGACCTGCAACTGCTCAAGGGCAAGGCGCTAAAGCTCCTGCACTAGCGCATCAATCTGCTCCTGGCGCTCGGCCTGATTCACTTTCGCCCCGGGATTGAGCGACGACCACTGCGGATGCGCCCGGGCCTTGCCCAGCGCTTGCGGCAGCTTGCCTTCGCGCCAGGTCTGCTCTTGTGGCGCCGCCAGCTTGATCCGCTCCAGCGCCGCATGGCCACGGGCATCCAGGGCGTGAATCAGCTGATGCTGACGCAACGCCAGCAGGCGCAACACACTGTCGTCCACCGTCAACTCGCGCTGGCCCTTGAGTTTGCCGAGCAGGCGCGAGCCGTAGCTGCGGGCAGTCTGTAGCGCGCCGCCGGCTATCGCCCCGGCCAGCGCCGCGGCACCGAGGGTCAGGCCGCCGACCAGCAAATCGACCCCGGCCCCGGCCGCCGCACCGGCTGCCACGCCACTGCCCAGGCGTACACCGAGCAGCTTGAGGGTTTCCGGGTTGAACAGGTCATCGCCCCAGCGCCCGTCGAGCAAAGGCAGGTCGCTGCTGGCGGCGTCTTCCTTGCGAAACGCATAGAGCTTGAGCAGCGCTTCGACGCAGCGTTGCTCGCGCTGGCGCACATCGCGGCGCAGGGCTTCGATGGCCACGGCTTCGGCGCCAGGCTCGGCGACCACACTGCGCCGGCAAGCGGCGCAGTCGAGCAGCAGGTCGGCGACCAGGCGCTTGGCGCTTTCACGCCGGGCCTGGCGCTGGGCCTGCTGATCGTCGATCAGGCGTTGCAGCGCTGGTCGTGAGTGCTCCAGCATCAACGCCAGGCTTTCGTACAGGCGGCGCTCGCCGTCTTCTGGCGGGGCGACGCTGTCGAAGCGCACCAGCGCATGCAGCCCCAGGCGCGCCAAGGCTTCGCGCCAGTCAGCTTCGCGATGGTCGCTACTGGCGACGAAGTTGAGCACCGGTAGCAACGGCCTGCCGCAGCCGGCCAGCACTTGCAGTTCGTCGCGGTACTTGGCCAGCACCGGCTCGCGGGCATCGATCACATACAGGCCGGCATCGCTGGCCAGCAGCTGGCGCAGCACCTTGGCCTCCTGCTCGAAACGCTGGCGCGCTTCGCTGCCTTGCAGAAAACGCTCCAGCCGCGCCGGGCCATCGAGGCGCTCGCCCGGCCGTTCCAGGCGCTCAAGGTAGTCGAGCAGGGCGATGGCGTCTTCCAGCCCCGGGGTGTCGTAGAGTTCGAGCAACGGCTCGCCGTCCACCGACAGGCGTGCGCCCTCGACATGACGGGTGGTGCTCGGCCGATGCGACACCTCGCCGAAGCCGACATCGCGGGTCAGGGTGCGCAGCAGCGAGGTCTTGCCAACGTTGGTGTGGCCGACCACGGCCAGTTTCAGCGGCTTAGTCATGGCCATGCTCCAGCCAGTTCAGCGGGGCGCTGTCGGCGTAGCTCAAACCCAGCTGTTCCAGGGCCTGATGCCAGTCGCCCAGGCGTTCAGCGTCCAGTGCCTGACCGGGCATTGCCTGCAGCAGCCAGATGCGCGTGGCCCCGGCATTGCGCGCAAGCTCGGCGAGCAGCGCCAGGCTGCCACGGTCGGGCGAGCGGCGCGGGTCGCAGGCAATCGCCAGGCGCGCTGGCGGAAAACGGCTGAGCTGTTCCAGCAGTTTGTTGCGCGACTCGCGGCTATCGAGGATACCGGCGTTGCTCACCGTTGCGGGCAGGGTAGGTGGCCACGGGCGTTTGTCGTCCAGCTCCAGGCCGACCAGCAGGGCGCCTTCGCTGTGTTCTTCACCAACGCCACGCACGATCTGCGGCAAGGCATCAGGCGCGGCGTCGTTGACGCCCAGGCGTTCGCTGCTGGGCATCAGCACATCGCGCAGATGGCTGTAGCCGGGCAGCTTGAGGTCCAGTTGCAGGCGCGCCCGGCCACTGCGCCAGCGCCACAGGCACAGGGCGGCAAGCAGCAGGCGCGGAACGATGCCGTATACCAGCAGCACGCCGAGCAGCCAGCCGGCCCAGGCCTGGCGGGCCAGCTCAAGTGCCGGTTGCGTGTCGCCACTGGCGCGGATCATGGCCACGTCCGGCACGCTGAAGCCGAGTAATGCGGGCAGGGCGCCAAGGGCCTGGGTCAGGGCGACGAAGGTGTCGGCGCCGAGAATGGTGGTTTCCCAGACGAAGCCGTAACGTCGGGTGGCCAGCAGCATCAGCAGCATCAACAGCGCAGTGCTCAAAGCCAGCAGCCACAGGCTGTGCACCAACAGGCCGAGCAGCCAGCGATTGAGTTTTTGTCGCTGCAGCATCACCAGCAGGGCGGGGGCCAGGTGTGCGGCCTGGGCATCGCGGGCGAATTTTTCGCTCAGCCACAGCCACAGGCGACCAAGGCTGGCGCCCTGTTCACCGGCCAGAAAAAAGCCCAGCAGCCAGCCCAGCAACAGCAGCAGGTTCAACCCGAGCAGGCTGCCCAGGGCCCAGAACACGTTGACCGGGCGCAGGCTGTCGCCGAGGGCGGCCAGGGCCAGGCCGGCGCCGCTGAGCACGGCCAGTACCACCAGGGCTGCCAGCGCCAGGCGAGCGCCTTGTTTCCAGTGTTGCAGGGCGCTGCGCATGCCGTCGCGTTCGGCCAGCCACAGGGCGCGGCTTTCGATGCGCGCCGGCAGGTCGCCGCCTGCCTGGCGGGCGCGGCGGTTGGCTTCCTGGTCTTCCAAGGGGCCTGCATGTTCTTCGCGCAGGCGCACGGCTTCGGTGAGCCAGCGTTTGTCCAGGTCAGTCAGTGCAGTCACACGGTCTTCCATTGATCAAGTCAGCCCAAAGCATAACTCAGGCATCGAAGATCGGGCTTTGCTATCCTCGCCGGCATGAAAACATCACTCCCCCTCAGCCTGATCGCGGCCCTCGCCGAGAACCGCGTGATCGGCATCGACAACAGCATGCCCTGGCACTTGCCGGGGGATTTCAAGTATTTCAAGGCCACCACCCTGGGCAAGCCGATCATCATGGGGCGCAAGACCTGGGATTCGCTGGGTCGCCCACTGCCGGGGCGCCTGAACCTGGTGGTCAGCCGCCAGCCGGGCTTGCAACTCGAAGGTGCCGAAGTGTTCGCCTCGCTGGAGGCTGCCATTGAGCGTGCCGAGCAGTGGGCACTGGCGCAGGGCGTCGACGAGCTGATGCTGATCGGCGGCGCGCAGCTGTATACCCAGGCCATCGAGCGCGGCCTGGCGGATCGCCTGTACCTGACCCGGGTTGAGCTCAGCCCGCAAGGGGATGCGTGGTTTCCTGAGTTTGATGCGGCGCAGTGGAAGCTGGCGTCGACTCAGGCCAATCCGGCTGAGGATGACAAGCCGGCGTATCACTTCGAGGTCTGGGAAAAGGCCTGAAATGCATCGCGGGGCAAGTAAGTCGAGGCCCCGCGATGAGGTCGTCAGGAGGGCGTCAGCTGCGCATGTTCCTGCGCATCCAGCACCGACTTGTCGGTCTGTTTGAGCATCTGGCTGGTAATCGCCCCGGCCGTCATTGAGCCGTTGACGTTCAGCGCCGTGCGGCCCATGTCGATCAGCGGCTCGACCGAGATCAGCAAGGCCACCAGCTCAACCGGCAAGCCCATGGCCGGCAATACGATCAGCGCCGCGAACGTCGCACCGCCGCCGACACCGGCAACACCGGCCGAGCTCAGGGTGACGATCGCCACCAGGGTGGCAATCCACAGCGGGTCAAACGGGTCGATGCCCACCGCTGGCGCCACCATCACCGCCAACATTGCCGGGTACAGGCCGGCACAGCCGTTCTGGCCAATGGTTGCGCCAAATGACGCGGCAAAGCTTGCGATCGACTGCGGAATACCCAGGCGCAGGGTTTGCGCCTCGATGCTCAGCGGGATGCTGGCGGCGCTGGAGCGGCTGGTGAAGGCGAAGGTCAGTACCGGCCAGACCTTGCGCAAGAAGCGCAGCGGGTTGACGCCGCTCATGGCCAGCAGCACGCCGTGTACCACGAACATCAGGCCCAGGCCGATGTACGAGACCACCACGAAGCTGCCGAGCTTGAGGATGTCGTCGAGGTTCGAGCTGGCCACTACCTTGGTCATCAACGCCAGCACGCCGTAGGGGGTGAGCTTCATCACCAGCCGCACCAGGCGCATCACCCAGGCTTGCAGGGTGTCGATGGCGGCCAGGGCGCGGTTGCCCTTCTCGGCGTCATCCTTGAGCAACTGCAGGGCGGCCATGCCGAGGAACACGGCAAAGATCACCACGCTGATGATCGAGGTCGGCTTGGCCCGGGCCAGGTCGCCTACCGGGTTGCTGGGGATGAACGAGAGCAGCAATTGCGGGATGTTCAGGTCGGTGACCTTGCCCACGTAGTCGCTCTGGATCGCCGCCATGCGCGCGGTTTCGGCGGTACCGGCCACCAGGCCTTCGGCGGTCAGGCCAAACAGGTTGGTCAGCACGATACCGATCAGCGCGGCGATGGCCGTGGTGAACAGCAGCGTGCCGATGGTCAGGAAGCTGATCTTGCCCAGCGACGAAGCATTGTGCAGGCGCGCCACGGCACTGAGGATCGAGGCGAAGATCAGCGGCATGACGATCATCTGCAGCAACTGCACGTAGCCGTTGCCGACCAGGTCGAGCCAACTGATGGTGGCCTTGAGGACCGGGTTGCCGGCGCCGTAAATGGCATGCAGGGCAGCGCCAAACAGCACGCCGAGGACCAGGCCGACCAGCACTTTCTTGGCCAGGCTCCAGTTGCCATGACGGGTTTGCGCCAGGCCTAGCAGCAAGGCCAGGAACGCCAGCAGATTGAGAGACAACGGCAGATTCATTGAAGCTCCAGGAAAAAAGGCGGGGCATCGCCTCTGTGTGCGATTGCGAACAGAAATGCTAACAGCATGAAAACCAACGAATTTATATCGAAATGGAATTTCGATAGTCGTTTTTGGAATAACGCCAGGTCGCAAACAGAATGCTCGTGGCCGCTCAGGGGCGTGTCGGTGTCGCTGTCGGGTCGGTGCGCATTGCAGGCTTTGCTAGCGTGGGCGGGCCACTTTTCTGGAGAAAAGCACATGACGTCTGCTCCGAAAATCCTCGCCGCCGGCCTCGCCCTGTTGCTTACCGGGCACAGCTGGGCCACCGAGCTCAAGCACTGGCCGGCCGAGGCTGCCAAGCAACTGGACAGCATGATCGCGGCCAATGCCAACAAGGGCAACTATGCGGTCTTCGACATGGACAACACCAGCTACCGCTTCGACCTCGAAGAATCGCTGCTGCCGTTCATGGAGAACAAGGGCCTGCTCAGCCGCGACAAACTCGACCCGTCGCTCAAGCTCATCCCCTTCAAAGACACCGCCGAGCACAAGGAGAGCCTGTTCAGCTACTACTATCGGCTCTGCGAAATCGACGACATGGTCTGCTACCCCTGGGTCGCCCAGGTGTTTTCCGGTTTCACCCTCAAGGAGCTCAAGGGCTATGTCGACGAGCTGATGGCCTCGGGCAAGCCGGTGCCGAGCACCTATTACGAGGGTGACCAGGTCAAGCCCATTGAGGTGCAACCGCCGAAAGTGTTCGCCGGCCAGGCCGAGCTGTTCAACAAGCTGATGGAGAACGGCATTGAGGTCTACGTGATCAGCGCCGCCTCCGAAGAGCTGGTGCGCATGGTCGCTGCCGACCCCAAGTACGGCTACAACGTCAAACCGCAGAACGTGATCGGCGTCAGTCTGCTGCTCAAGGACCGCAACAGCGGCGCCCTGACCACCGCGCGCAAGCAGATCAGCGCCGGCAGCTATGACCCGCAGGCCAACATGGGCCTTGAGCTGACCCCGTATCTGTGGACCCCAGCCACCTGGATGGCCGGCAAGCAGGCGGCCATCCTCACCTATATCGACGAATGGAAGAAGCCGGTGCTGGTCGGTGGCGATACTCCGACCAGTGACGGCTATATGCAGTTTCATAGCGTCGACGTGGCCAAGGGCGGCATCCACCTGTGGATAAACCGTAAGGCCAAGTACATGGACCAGCTCAACGGCATGATCGCCAAGCATGCCGCGGCGCAGGCCAAGGAGGGCTTGCCGGTGACGGCGGACAAGAACTGGGTGATCGTTACACCGGAGCAGATTCAGTAAGCAAAATAGATATCAATTGCGAATTCATCTCATCTTCTGCTAGCGTGCGCGCACCTTGAGGTCCATCGCCAGGAAGTACCGTGTCTTCGTGGAATACGCAGATTGCCCGCCTGTTTGCCGAGCACAAGAAAGCGCTGGAAGCCTTTGTTGCGCGCCGCACGGGCAATTCGCAGGTGGCAGCCGACCTGACCCAGGAGTCTTTCCTGCGCCTGGCGCGGCTGCCTGCCGACAAGAAGATCGACAACCTGCCGGCCTTTCTTTTCACCATTGCCAGCAACCTGATCCGTGACCACCAGCGCCAGGCCATCCGCCGCGAGCGCCTGGACGGCGGTGAGCCCAGCGACGAGCTGGCCTGCGAAACGCCCGGGGCCGACGAGCAACTCTCGGCGCTGCAGGAACAAGCGCTGATGTACGAGGCCATTCAGGCCCTGCCCGAGGCGACCCGGCATATCTTCCTGCTTTATCATGTCGACGAATGTTCCTACCGGGAAATTGGCGAGCGGCTGCAGATTTCCCCGCGTAGTGTCGAATACCAATTGCGCCGTGCGCTGATCGACTGCCGGGCCTTTATCAAGGCGCGCTTGCTCAGTGGCACGCCGGGGCCGCGTCCATGAACCGGCCATTTGCAGTGACGGATAGCCCGATGACCGACCCTCACGTCACGGATGCCGACGACCTGTTCGCCGAAGCCAGTGGCTGGTACTACCGCCTGCAGGCCGACGACGTCACGCCCGCAGAGCGTGAGGCCTTCAGCGCCTGGCTGGGCCAGGGCCCGGAACAGGCCCAGGCCTGGGACGAGGTGCTTGGCCTGCTCGGGGCCCTGCGTGAGCCGGCACGGCAACTGCGTCAGGCCCAGCGCGCGCGTTGGCGCCGACCGCGGCGGCAGCTCTGGGCGAGTGCCGCGGCGGTATTGCTGATGGTCGCTTTACTGGTGAATAGCCCCTGGCCGGACCGCTGGCGTGCCGACTACGCCACCGCCACTGGCGAGTCGCGCAGCATTGCCTTGGCGGACGGTTCGCAACTGCAGCTCAACACCGACACGGCCGTGCAGGTCGAGCTGGCAGGTGGCGAGCGGCGGGTGCGGCTGCTGCGTGGCGAGGCGTGGTTCGAGGTCAGCCATGATCCGGCGCGGCCATTCGTGATTCGCTCCGGCGATGGCTGGGTGAAGGTGGTGGGCACGCGTTTCAGCGTCGCCCGGGAAGGTGACCAGACCCGAGTGCGGGTTGCCCAGGGCAAGGTCCAGGTCGGTACCGACAGCCATCAGTCGGTGCTGCTGGAGCCTGGTCGCGCCGTCGAGTATCGCGGCATACAACTGGGTTCGGCACATGCTTTCGATGTGGCCGCCGAGTTCGCCTGGCGCCAACGCCAGCTGGTATTCCGCGAGCAGCCGCTGGTCGAAGTGGTCGACGCCCTCAACCGCTACTGGCCAGGGCAGACCCTGGTGCTGGGCGAGGGCCTGCGCCAGCGCAAGGTCTCGGGGGTGTTCGAGATCGACAAGCCCGAGGCGGTGCTCAAGGCCCTGACCCACACCCTGGGCCTGCGCGCCGAGCATTACACCCCGTATCTGCGGGTGTTGCGTGAGGGCTGAAAAATTTCTTACGAAAGTTTCAGGGTTTCCCCAGTAGCTGACGTCCTTGATTTCGTAGGCGCAAATAATAAGCACTCTCAGACAGTGCGGCGCTATTCAACGACTTCGACGATTCTGGGGAGCTTCACTGATGGAACATACCACCGCCACCCGGCGCCTGCCCGGCGTGCCCACCCTGCTGAGCCTGGCCATTGCCCTGGGCTGCGGCACACTGGCAACGCCGATCCTGGCCGCGCCTGCCGCGCAAGCGCAGGAGTATCGCTTCGAGATTCCGGCGCAATCGCTGGATGCAGCGCTGGCGGCTTTCAGTGCGGTTACCCGGGTGCAGGTGCTGGTCGGCGCCGAGGTCACTCAGGGCTTGCGCTCCCCGGGCATCAGCGGCAGTTATCCACAGGACCAGGCGTTGGCCCGCCTGCTGGCTGGCACCGGCCTGAGCGCCAGCTACATCGATCGCGACAGCGTGACCCTGGAAAAACGCCAGGGTGAAGAGGCGGCGCTGCAGTTGGGCGCGACCATGGTCGGCGGCAAGGTGCTTGGGGCTACTACCGAAGGCAGCCAGTCCTACACCACCGGTGCGTTGACCATCGGCAAGGGCGAACAGAAGCTCAAGGACATTCCACAGTCGGTGTCGGTGGTCACCCGCCAGCGCCTGGACGACCAGAACATGAACAGCCTGCAGGACGCCATGCGTCAGGTGACCGGGGCGACGATCAAAAGCTACAACTCCGGCTCCAGCCTCAATGACGTGTACATGCGCGGCTTCCTGGTCGATCAGGTGCAGGTCGATGGTGTTTCGCAAATGACTGGCCAGGGCGACCTGATGACCAGCTTCGACCTGGCGATGTTCGACCGCGTCGAAGTGCTGCGCGGGCCTTCCGGCCTGTACCAGGGCGCGGGTGAACCTGGTGGCACCATCAACCTGGTGCGCAAGCGCGCCCTCGGCCAGTTCGCCCTGAGCGGCGAGCTGTCGGCAGGCTCCTACGATCA
This sequence comes from Pseudomonas sp. B21-009, assembly GCF_024749345.1. Taxonomy (NCBI): domain Bacteria; kingdom Pseudomonadati; phylum Pseudomonadota; class Gammaproteobacteria; order Pseudomonadales; family Pseudomonadaceae; genus Pseudomonas; species Pseudomonas sp. B21-009. The sequence continues at coordinate 256,258 of NZ_CP087199.1, forward strand.
TTACCACTCGACCGTCGACATCACCGGCCCGCTCAACAGCGACGGCAGCCTGCGCGGGCGCTTCGTCACCGCCTACGAAGACAACAAGTCCTTCGTCGACTACGCCCAGAACGAGCGGCCAATGGTTTACGGCCGGCTGGAATACGACGTGACCCCGGACACCACCCTATCGCTGGGCGGCGCCTATCAGAAAAACCATTCGACCCCGGCGTTCGGCCTGCCGGCGTACGCCAATGGCAAGTTGCTGGACGTCAAGCGCTCGACCTTTGTCGATGCCAAATGGAACGAACTGGACGAGCACGTCTGGGAAAGCTTCTTCGAAGTCGATCATGCCCTGGACAACGGCGGCCAGTTCAAGACCTCGCTGACCTACCGCGACGCCGAGACCCCGACCCGCAACTTCACCTGGAGCGACGGTGCGGTCGACCCGGCCACCGGCGCCAGCTCGGCCGTGGCCTATTCCTACTACACGCACATCAAGACCCTGGGCCTGGACAGCTTCGTGACCTTGCCGGTGGAAGCCTTTGGCCGTACCCACGAGCTGACGGTGGGCGCCGAATACCAGCACCTGGACAAGGACTTCACCTACGGCGGCGGAGAATACTTCGACACCAATGTGTTCGACCCGGGCAGCATCAATATCCCTAAGCAGAAGTACCAAATGGACAACGGCAACTGGTCGAAATCGCACCAGTACGGCCTCTACGCCCGCACCAAGATCAGCGCCACCGACTGGCTGGACGTGATCCTCGGCAGCCGGGTGACCTGGTTCGAAAGCGAAGCGCACAACGCCAACGCCTTCTTCAACAACTTCAATAGCACCGAGTCGAGCATCAACCGCAAGGTCATCCCCTATGGCGCGCTGGTGGCCAAACTGACCCCGGAACTGTCGGCCTATGCCAGCTACACCAGCGTGTTCAAGCCGCAGACCGATGTGAATGCCGGCGGCGAGACCATCGCCCCGCGCAAAGGCAAGCAGTACGAAATCGGCCTCAAGCGCGAGTTTTATGAGGGGCGCTTGAATGGCAGCGTGGCGCTGTTTCGCATCTACGACGAAAACCGCGCCGAGCTGGTCGCCAACAACCAGTACTACGAGCCGCAAGGCAAGATCCGAAGCCAGGGTTGGGAAACCGAGCTGAGCGGCAACCTCACCGACAACTGGAGCATCAGCACCGGCTACGCCTTCACCATGCTCAAGTCGCTGAGCGGCGAAGACACCAACCAGGGCACCACCATCACCCCCAAGCACAACTTCAACCTGTGGACGCGCTACGAGTTCGCCGATGGCCCGTTGAAGGACTTCAGTGTCGGTGGCGGGCTACGGGCGGTGAGCGCCACCTACTACAAGCGTGACGTCGATTTCGTCCAGGGCGGCTACAGCATTGCCACGGCCCAGGTAGGGTACAAAATCAACCAGAACCTGTCGGCAACGCTGACGGCCAACAACCTGTTCGATCGTACCTACTATGAGCGGGTGGACAGTTCGTGGGGGTCGAACTTTTATGGCGAGCCGCGCAACCTGACGTTCACTGTACGGGCCAAGTACTGAGGTGAGGCCATCGCGGGTCAAGCTCGCTCCCACACCTGTAGGAGCGGGCTTGACCCGCGATGCTTTTCTGCTTACAGCCCGTCCAGCAGCGCCTTGTTGCGTACCGCGCCCTTGTCGGCGCTGGTCGCCAGCAGGGCGTAGGCCTTGAGCGCCGTGGTCACTTTGCGTGGCCGCGCTTCGACCGGCTTCCAGCCTTTCTTGTCCTGCTCGACACGGCGCGCCGCCAGCTCTTCATCGCTGACCAGCAGGTTGATCGAGCGGTTGGGGATGTCGATCAACACCTTGTCGCCGTCCTGCACCAGGCCAATGGCGCCACCGGCTGCGGCTTCTGGCGAAGCGTGGCCGATCGACAGGCCCGAGGTGCCGCCAGAGAAACGGCCGTCGGTGAGCAGGGCGCAGGCTTTGCCCAGGCCCTTGGACTTGAGGTACGAGGTCGGGTAGAGCATCTCTTGCATGCCCGGGCCGCCTTTCGGGCCTTCGTAGCGGATGATGACGATGTCACCGGCCTTCACTTCGTCAGCAAGGATGCCGCGCACGGCGCTGTCCTGGCTTTCGAAGATCTTGGCGTTGCCTTCGAAGACGTGGATCGACTCGTCGACGCCGGCGGTTTTCACCACGCAGCCGTCCAGGGCGATGTTGCCGTACAGCACCGCCAGGCCGCCTTCTTGCGAGTAGGCGTGTTCGACGCTGCGGATGCAGCCGTTTTCACGGTCGTCGTCCAGGCTCGGCCAGCGGGTCGACTGGCTGAATGCGGTCTGGGTCGGAATACCGGCCGGGCCCGCCTTGAAGAAGTGGTGCACCGCTTCGTCGCTGGTCTGGGTGATGTCCCACTTGGCGATGGCTTCTTCCATGCTCGGGCTGTGCACGGTCGGCAGGTCGGTGTGCAGCAGGCCGCCACGGGCCAGCGAGCCGAGGATGCTGAAGATGCCGCCGGCGCGGTGGACGTCTTCCATGTGGTACTTCTGGATGTTCGGCGCCACTTTGCACAGCTGCGGCACTTTGCGCGACAGGCGATCGATGTCGCGCAGGTCGAAAGCGATCTCGGCTTCCTGGGCGGCGGCCAGCAGGTGCAGGATGGTGTTGGTCGAACCGCCCATGGCGATGTCGAGCATCATGGCGTTCTCGAACGCCTTGAAGTTGGCGATGTTGCGCGGCAGGACGCTCTGGTCGTTGTCGCCGTAGTAGCGCTTGCACAGCTCGACGATGGTGCGCCCGGCCTGCAGGAACAGCTGCTCGCGGTCGCTGTGGGTGGCCAGGGTCGAACCGTTGCCCGGCAGGGCCAGGCCCAGGGCTTCGGTCAGGCAGTTCATCGAGTTGGCGGTGAACATGCCGGAGCACGAACCGCAGGTCGGGCAGGCGCTGCGCTCGTACTCGGCGACTTTTTCATCGCTGGCAGTGGAGTCGGCGGCAATGACCATGGCATCGACCAGGTCCAGACCGTGGCTGGCCAGTTTGGTCTTGCCGGCTTCCATCGGCCCGCCAGAAACGAAGATCACCGGGATGTTCAGGCGCAGGGCGGCCATCAGCATGCCGGGGGTGATCTTGTCGCAGTTGGAGATGCAGACGATGGCGTCGGCGCAGTGGGCGTTGACCATGTACTCGACCGAGTCGGCGATGATCTCGCGGCTTGGCAGCGAATAGAGCATGCCGTCATGGCCCATGGCGATGCCGTCGTCGACCGCGATGGTGTTGAATTCCTTGGCCACGCCACCGGCGCGTTCGATCTCGCGAGCCACCAGCTGGCCGAGGTCCTTCAGGTGCACGTGGCCCGGGACGAACTGGGTGAACGAGTTGGCGATGGCGATGATCGGTTTCTTGAAGTCTTCGTCCTTCATCCCGGTGGCACGCCAGAGGGCGCGGGCGCCGGCCATATTGCGGCCGTGGGTGGACGTTTTCGAGCGGTAATCAGGCATGAAGCACTCCTGGCGGCTAATCAGGTAACAAAAAGGGGAGTGAGCTTCTCTTGTCCTTTGCACCGAAGGCAGGTGGCCGCTGGTACGGATGAAGCCGAGATCGCCGCGGGATCGCCGTGCGCTCGGCCAGAGCTCATAAACCCGCCGGGGATGACTGGCGATGAATAGCCCGATTCTACACCGCTGCGGCCTTGAGGGAATGGCGTTGTGATAATTGGCCGTTGGCGCAGGCCGCAAGGTAAAGGCCTTGGCGTCGGCTGCCAGGCTTTGGGTAGACTTGCGCGCTTCGCACCCCACTGGCCAAAAGGATTTGCAATGCCTGCGATAAGTCGATCTTTACTGTTCTACCTGGCCATTGGCCTGCTGCAAGGCCTGGTGTTCCTCTTCGCCAGGCACATCCAGATTGATATCGCCGGGCTGCCATTTGGCCTGTGCGCCGCCGTGCTGGTGGCCGGGGTCAACCTGCAACTGCTCGGCAGTGCGGTGTTGCAACGCGGTACCGCCTGGCTGGTCCTGGGCCTGACGCTGCTGATCGGCTTTATCAGCAGCTGGACCTTCAGCCAGGACACCCTGGGCTGGGTCTGGCAGAGCTCATGGCTGGCCGCGGTTGTGGTGACCTACATCGGCACCGCCTTCATCCTCAGCTGGCCGACCCGCGAAGGGCTGCGGCCGCGTTATGAAGACCTGTTCCGGCATGCCTGGAACAACATCTTCATCGTCCTCCTGGCGCTGCTGTTCACTCTGTTGTTCTGGCTGCTGCTGTGGCTGTGCGGGCGCTTGTTCCTGATGCTCGGCATCCCCCAGGTCGAAGATGTGCTGACCTCGGCGCCAGTGGTGCGTATCGGTCTGGCTGTGGTGTTCTCCCTGGGGATGCGCATGGGCCTGGAGAACGAAAAGGTCATCGGCCTGTTGCGCGGTGTGCTGCTGACCCTGTGCCGTGTGTTGCTGCCACTGAGCGCACTGATCGCCTTGCTGTTCAGCCTGATGCTGCCGTTTACCGGGTTGCAGCCGATCTGGAACACCGGCTACTCGACCACCATCCTGCTGTTGCTGGTGGCCATCAACCTGTTTTTGGTCAACGGCGTGTTCCAGGATGGCCATCAGGCCAATCCTTATCCGGGTGTGCTCAAGCGCCTGGTCGAGGCCTGCTTGCTGTGCTTGCCGGTGCTGGTGGCGTTGGCGGGCTATTCAAGCTGGTTGCGGGTGAATCAGTACGGCCTGACGCCTGAGCGTATTCTCGCCCTGTTGCTGATTGGTGTGATGCAGGTGCACAGCCTTGCTGCGTTGTGGGCGGTGTTCGCCTCGGGCAAGGGCTGGCTCAATAGCCTGCGGGTCAGTAACCCGTGGATTGCCCTGCTCAGCGCGGTGTTGGTGGTGCTGTTCTATACCCCGCTGCTGAACCCTTTGCAGCTCAGTGCCAACAACCAGGTCGAGCGTCTGCTTAGCGGGCGCACCGCGATCCAGGAATTCGATGCCAGAACCTTGTATCACGGCCTGGGCAAGCCGGGACGTGAGGCGTTCACGGCGCTGCAAGAGCGGCTCAAGACTGACGAGCTGTTCGACGCTGAAGGGCGCAAGAGGCTGCAGTGGATCATGGAAGAATCCCACGCGCGGTATGGCGAAGACACTCGTGGGCCGAAACTGGAATGGTTGGGCCCCGAGCAGCCTGGCAGCGAGGCGTTCGCCAAGATGGTCATGGCCGAGACTCAATGCACCGGCAGGGGCTGCTTTCTGTGGGGCGTGGACATGGACGGCGACGGGCGCAACGAAGTGTTGATGATCCCGCGGCACACCTACGCATCCAGCGTTTTTCTGTTTGCCCGCGAGGGCAAGGGTGAGTGGCGCGAAGTCGGTAGCCTGCACAGTATTCGCGATAACACCGAGCGCCTGGTTCAGCTGATCCGCCATGGCCAGATGAAACCGGTGATGCCGCGCTACAAGACGCTGACCATTGATGGTGTCGACCTGACCTGGCAGCCCAACCGCTAGCGTCTTGCAGGCGAAAAAAATCCCGGCACCAGGCCGGGATTTTTTATTGCGCCACGCCTTAGCTGTTGGGCAGCAGGCGGCAGGTGATGCTCTTGATGTAGCGGGTTTCCGGGATCGCCGGGTGCACCGGGTGATCCGGGCCCTGGCCGCCGCGCTCGAGCAGCTGGATGTTGCGGTCCAGGTGACGGGCGCTGGTCAGCAGGATGTTCTGCAGGTCGTCTTCAGGCAGGTGCATCGAGCACGATGCGCTGACCAGAATGCCGTCCTTGGTCAGCAGGCGCATGGCTTGCTCGTTCAGGCGGCGGTAGGCGCCTTCGCCGTTTTTCAGGTCTTTCTTGCGCTTGATGAAGGCGGGCGGGTCGGCCACGATTACGTCGAAACGCTCTTCGGAGGCCTTGAGCTCTTTCAGCGCTTCGAACACATCGCCTTCGATGCAGGTCAGCTTCTCGGCAATGCCGTTGAGCCCGGCGTTACGCTCGACGCCGTCCAGAGCAAAGCCCGAGGCATCGACGCAGAACACTTCGCTGGCACCAAAGGCACCGGCCTGCACGCCCCAGCCGCCGATGTAGCTGAACAGGTCGAGCACGCGCTTGCCCTTGACGTACGGCGCCAGGCGCGCGCGGTTCATGCGGTGGTCGTAGAACCAGCCGGTCTTCTGGCCTTCCATGACCGGCGCTTCGAACTTCACGCCGTTCTCTTCCAGGGCCACCCATTCCGGCACCAGGCCGAACACGGTTTCAACGTAACGGCCCAGGCCTTCGGCGTCGCGCGCGGCCGAGTCGTTCTTGAACAGGATGCCGGTGGGCTTGAGCACCTGGACCAGCGCGGCAACCACGTCATCCTTGTGCTGTTCCATGGTCGCCGAAGCGAGCTGGACCACCAGGATATCGCCGAAACGATCGACCACCAGGCCCGGCAGCAGGTCGGAATCGCCGTACACCAGGCGGTAGAACGGCTTGTCGAACAGACGCTCGCGCAGCGACAGGGCTACGTTGATGCGGTGCACCAGCAGCGACTTGTCCAGGGCCAGCTTGGCGTCACGCGACAGCAGGCGGGCGCAGATCAGGTTGTTCGGGCTCATGGCTACGACGCCCAGGGCCTTGCCGCCGGCGGTCTCGAGGATCGCCTGGTCACCGGCCTTGAAGCCATGCAGCGGGGTCGCGGCGACGTCGATTTCGTTGCTGTAGACCCACAGGTGGCCGGCGCGCAGGCGGCGGTCGGCATTGGCTTTGAGACGAAGGCTGGGCAGGGACATGACGTCGCTCCGGGAAAAAAGAGCGGGATTATAACCCGATGCCTGACGCCTCGATGGGGAATAGCGACAAATTGCAACAGAGCGATGGCCTTTAGCTTCACCGCTGGCCAGTACGATCAGGTTAGAATCGCCGCTCAGCCCCGAGTGTGTACTTATGTCCCAGGAACTCTCCGCCGAACAGATTCAGCATGCCCTGCAAGGCATCAGCGTACCGCCGCAGCCGCAGATCATGGTTGACCTGCAGTTCGAGCAATACATGCCCGACCCTGACCTGGAGGTGATCGCCAAGCTGATCTCCCAGGACCCGGGCCTGTCCGGCGCGCTGCTCAAGCTGGTCAACTCGCCGTACTACGGCCTGACCAACAAGATCGCCTCGATCCAGCGCGCGGTGAACCTGCTCGGCAGCCGCTCGATCATCAACCTGATCAACGCCCAGTCGATCAAGGGCGAGATGAGCGACGACACCATCGTCACCCTCAACCGTTTCTGGGACACCGCCCAGGACGTAGCCATGACCTGCCTGACCCTGGCCAAGCGCATCGGCTCGCAGGCGGTGGACGAAGCCTATGCCCTGGGCCTGTTCCACGATTGCGGCGTGCCGTTGATGCTCAAACGCTTCCCCGAGTACATGAGCGTGCTCGAGGATGCCTACGCCAGCGCCGGTGCCGAGCAGCGGGTGGTCGACACCGAGAACCAGGTGTTCAACACCAACCACGCGGTGGTCGGTTACTACACCGCCAAGTCGTGGCGCCTGCCCGAGCACCTGAGCAACGCCATCGCCAACCATCACAACGCCCTGGCGGTATTCAGCGATGACTCGGCGCGCAACAGCCAGCTGAAAAACCTGCTGGCGATCCTGAAAATGGCCGAGCACATCTGCGCTTCGTACCGGGTGCTGGGCAACCAGAGCATCGACCACGAATGGAATACCGTCGGGCACCTGGTGCTCGATTATGTCGGCCTGTCCGAGTATGACTTCGAGAACCTCAAGCAGACCATTCGCGAACTGGGCGGTCACTGATCCATGCCGGAATTGCCAGAAGTCGAAACCACCCGGCGCGGTATTGCGCCTTACCTGGAGGGCCAGCGGGTCAGCCGGGTAATCGTGCGCGACCGGCGCCTGCGCTGGCCGATCCCCGAGGACCTCGACATTCGCCTTTCCGGGCAGCGCTTCGTCAAGGTCGAGCGGCGCGCCAAGTACCTGCTGCTCAATGCCGAAGTGGGCACCCTGATCAGCCACCTGGGCATGTCCGGTAATTTGCGCCTGGTCGAGATTGGATTGCCGGCGGCCAAGCACGAGCATGTGGATATCGAACTGGAGTCGGGCCTGGCCTTGCGCTACACCGACCCGCGGCGCTTCGGCGCGATGCTTTGGAGCCTCGATCCGCTCAACCATGAGCTGCTGATCAAGCTCGGCCCGGAGCCGTTAACCGATCTGTTCGACGGCGAGCGGTTGTTCCAGCTGTCGCGGGGCAAGTCGATGGCGGTCAAGCCGTTCATCATGGACAACGCGGTGGTGGTCGGGGTTGGCAATATCTATGCAACCGAGGCGCTGTTCGCTGCCGGTATCGACCCGCGCCGCGAAGCCGGGGGCATTTCCCGGGCGCGCTACCTGAAGCTTGCGATCGAGATCAAGCGCATCCTCGCCTGCGCCATCGAGCGCGGCGGCACCACCTTGCGCGACTTTATCGGCGGCGACGGCCAGCCGGGCTACTTCCAGCAGGAACTGTTCGTCTACGGGCGCGGGGAAGAGCCGTGCAAGGTCTGCGGCAGCATCCTGCGTGAGGTCAAGCTTGGCCAGCGCGCCAGCGTCTACTGCCCGCGCTGCCAGAAGTGAAGGTGCTCAGCGCGGGCTGAGCACTTGCGCGGCGCCCACGCCGCGGGGGTCGCTGGCGGCTTCGAGGGTTTGCCCGGCCTTGTCCCAGTACAGCACTTGCTGATTGCCATAGCTGCGGCCCAGGTCCTTGAGCGGGTAGCCGCGCGCCTGCAGCTCGCGCTGCTGCCCAGTGCTGAAAGCCCCCGGTTCGTGCTCGACCACATCGGGCAAGTACTGGTGGTGATAGCGCGGCACCGCCGGCCATTCGGCCACCGGCCGGCCCTCAAGAAAGCCCATCATCGACAGCAGCACCATGCTCGGAATACGGCTGCCGCCCGGCGTGCCGAAGGCGGCGAACTGGGTCGGGCTCTCGATAAAGCTCGGGCTCATGCTCGACAGCGGCCGTTTGCCGGCGGCCACGGCATTGGCCTGGCTGCCGGCCAGGCCGTAACTGTTGCTGCCATGCGGGTCGGCGGCAAAGTCGTCCATTTCGTTGTTCAGCACCACGCCGGTGCCCGGGGCAGTAAACGCGGCGCCGAACGGCAGGTTGACCGACAGCGTCGCGGCCACGGCATTGCCGTCAGCGTCGATCACTGCAAAGTGGGTGGTGTGATCGCCCTCGCGCCAGGCCGGGGCGGGCGGCAGGCTGCTGCTGGGCGTTGCCTGGTGGACGTCGATGCTGTCGGCCAGCGACGTCAGGTAATTCCGCGCGAGCAGCTGTGGTATCGGATTGCTGACGTAGTCCGGATCGCCGAGCAGGCCGCGGTCACGGTAGGCCCGGCGCAATACTTCCAGTACGTAGTGGCTGCGCTGTACAGGCTCGGCGCTCTGCCAGGGCAGGCGCTGCAGCATCGCCAGGCTCTGGGCCAGGGCCACGCCACCGGCCGAGGGCGGCGGGGCGCTGATCAGTTCGCGTTGATTGGCCAGCTGGTAGCGCAGCGGCTCGCGTTTGGCGGTGCGGTAGTTGGCCAGGTCATCCAGGCTCCAGATCCCGCCTGCGGCCTGTACCCCCTGCACCATGGCCTGGGCGGTCGGGCCGGCATAGAAACCGTCGCGGCCCTGGCTGGCGATACGTTCAAGGGTTATGGCCAGTTGCGGTTGGCGGATTTTAGCGCCCAGGGCTGGCACTTCACCGTTGTTCAGGAACAGACGGGCGCTTTCTGGATCGTCGCGCAGTGCGCTCAAGCGCATCTGCGCGCGGTCGCGATAGATGCGGTCGACGGCAAAGCCCTGATTGGCCAGGCGAATAGCCGGGGCCAGGGTACTTTTCAGCGGCAGCTTGCCGTAATGGGCAGCAAGGTCGGCGAGGGTTGCCGGCAAGCCGGGAATCGCCGCCGCCAGCGGGCCATTGATCGACAAGCCCGGCTGGACCTTGCCGTCCTTGAGGTACATGACTTCGCTGGCCTTGCCAGGTGCGCGCTCGCGGGCATCGATAAAGGCATAGCGGGCGGGTGTGTCGCCCTCGCGCAGCAGGAAGAAGCCGCCGCCGCCCAGGCCTGAACCATAAGGCTCGACCACCGCCAGCGCGGCGCTGACGGCAATGGCGGCGTCAAAGGCGTTACCGCCCTGCTCGAAAATTTCGCGTGCGGCGGCAGTCGCGTCGCTATGCGGCGTGGCAATCGCCGCGCGGCCCGGGCCTTGTGCCTGGGCACTGGCCATCCCCAGCGCCAGGACGGCGCCAAGGACCAGCGGGGCAAGCCGGGCGACGAACGGCATCAGGCCTTGCCGGTAATTCGGCGGTATTTTTCCATCAGCTGCTCTTCGCTCTCCGGATGCGCTTCATCCAGCGGGATGCAGTCAACCGGGCAGACTTGCTGGCATTGCGGCTCGTCGTAGTGGCCGACGCACTGGGTGCACAGGTTGGGGTCGATCACGTAGATCTCTTCGCCTTGAGAGATCGCAGCGTTCGGGCACTCGGGTTCGCAGACGTCGCAGTTGATGCAATCGTCGGTGATGATCAGGGACATGGGGACTCCGGCCAGGGCTCAGAACCCGGGCATTTGAAAACCAATGGGCACAATTGTGCCGCATTAGCGCCCGCAGTGCACGCGGGCGCCGTGGTCAAATCGCCGATGTCACTTCTTGAAGCGTTCGGTCAGGGCCTCGGCCACCACCGGGTGGACGAATTTAGTGATGTCACCGCCCAGCGCCGCGATTTCCCGGACCAGGGTCGAGGAAATGAACGAATAGCGCTCTGAAGGGGTGAGGAACAGGCTCTCGACGTCGGGCGCCAGTTGGCGGTTCATGTTCGCCAGCTGGAACTCGTACTCGAAGTCTGAAACCGCCCGCAGGCCGCGCAGGAACACATTGGCCTGCTGTTCCTTGGCGAAATGCGCCAGCAAAGTGGAGAAGCCGATGACTTCGACATTGGGCAGGTGCTTGGTGACCTCGCGAGCCAGTTCCACCCGTTGCTCCAGCGGGAACAGTGGGTTTTTCTTCGGGCTGGCGGCGACCGCAATGATCACCTGGTCGAACAGCCGCGAGGCACGCTCGACCAGATCGCCATGGCCCTTGGTAATAGGGTCGAAAGTACCTGGGTACAACACTCGGTTCATCGCGTCGTCCTGGCAGGAGTGCGTTGGGGAGTCGGATGGTATCGCAGCAGTGGCGGTCGGCCAAGTCGCCCGACCACGCTGAAGGCACTATAGACAGTGCGGCCATTTGTTGTCATCTGCCAGCCACCAGGCGCGCGGCCAGGGCGTCGCTGAGCCGGGCACTGAGGCCGTACACCGACAATTGCGGGTTGGCGCCGATGCTGGTGGGGAACAGCGAGCCGTCGTGAATCGACAGGTTTTCCAGCTGATGGTGCCGGCCCAGGCTGTCGCACACCGCCTGGCGCGGGTCTTCGCCCATGGCGCAGCCGCCCATGACATGGGCGCTGCCCAGGCGGGTACGAAACAGTTCAAGGTTCAGGCCGTCGATCATCTGCCGCGCTTCGGCCAGGTTTTTTGCATGGCGGGCATCGCTGTGCACCGGCATCACGCTGTCGGCGCCAGCGGCGAACTGGATCTCGGCCATGCTCTGGAAAGCCCGGCGCACGCCGTCCCAAGCATAGGCCGACAGCGGGTAGTCGAGCACCGGCGAGCCATCGCCGCGCAACTGCACCTCGCCGCCGACGCTGTCCGGGTGAAAACCATCGCGCAGCAGGGCGAGCATCACGTGGGTGTGCGGCAGTTGCTCCATGCGCAGGGCGTTGTCCTTGCCGAAGCTGCCCAGCAAGGTGCTGGCCAGCGCCGGGTGCAGGGGCGGCACCTCGAGCTTGTAGCCCATCGGCCCGCTGACGCCGTCGCGCCACTGGAAATGGTCGGAGTAGATCGACTGCGGCGCGCCGTAGAACGGATTGACCTTGTCCTTGAACAGCCCGGCGCTGAAGTTGACCAGGTGCAGGAAGGTGCGCTTGCCCAGGCGCTCATGGGGGTCCGGAGCGTCCGAGCGCAGCAGCAGGCCGGGGCTGTTGATGCCGCCACCGGCAAGGATGTAATGCCGGGCCTTGACCCGGATCTGCCGGCCAGTGGGCTCGACGCAGCGCGCGTCCATGGCCACGCACTGCAGGCCGCTGATCTGTTCGCCGTTGTGTTCCAGGCGCTCGGCGCGGGCCAGGTACAGCAGCTCGCCGCCGTGCTCAAGGGTTGCCGGAATGCTGGTGACCAGCATCGACTGCTTGGCGTTGACCGGGCAACCCATGCCGCAATAGCCCAGGTTCCAGCAGCCGCGCACGTTGCGCGGGATCACTTTCCAGCTGTAGCCCAGCGCTTCGCAGCCGCGGCGCAGTGCTTCGTTGTTGGCGTTGGGCGGCATGATCCATGGCTCGATACCCAGGCGCTGTTCCATGCGTGCGAACCAGGGCGCCAACTCGGCGCTGCTCAGGCCTTTAACCCCGTGTTCGCGGGCCCAGTGCTCCAGGGTTGGCGCGGGGGTGCGAAAGCTCGAGGTCCAGTTGATCAGGGTGGTGCCGCCGACTGCGCGGCCTTGCAGGATGGTGATGGCGCCGTCCTTGCTCATGCGCCCGATGCCTTCCTGGTAGAGGCTGGCGTAGGCCTGGTCTTCGAGCATGTGAAAGTCGCTGCTGGTTTTCAGCGGGCCTTCTTCGATCAGCAGTACCTTGAAGCCTGCAGCACTGAGCAGCTCGGCACTGGTGGCGCCGCCGGCGCCGCTGCCGATAATGGCGATGTCGGTTTCAAGGCTCAGGTCCTGGTCCAGGCGCGAGGCGTCACGGGTTTTCCAGCCACGGCCAAGGCCGTCGCGAAACAGGTCGGGTACGGGCATGTTCAGCCTCTTGTGGTTATCGGTGGATCAGACCTTGGGTGGCCCTGGGTAGCCGCAATGGGCCCAGGATTGCGGCAGTTCGTACCAGGCCATGTGCAGCAGTTGCAGCAGCGAGGCATGGCCCATGCGCAGCAGGTTCAGCGAGCTGTCCTGCCAGCGCTGCAAAAAGGCCTCGATCTGCACGCTGCTGGCGTTGTCCCAACTGCCCCAGATGCCGGTCAACGGCCCGCGGGTGAGCGCCATGGCGAGCACGTCGAACAGTTGCCGGGTCAACTTGAGCATGGCCGGCGACAGCGCGGCGAGCTTGTTGTCCAGCCCGCGCCGCAAGGCTTCGCGGTTGTCCGCCGCCTGGGTGCCAGCCAGGACTACCGGAATCAGCGCGTGGAGGATCGGCAAGTCGTTTTCGCGCAGGGTAATGAAGCCGCTGGCCGGTGTTTGCGCCGAGCAGCCGCTGAGGCTGGCGCCCAACCCGGCGGTGGCGAGCAAGGCGCTGGCGCCGAGGGTGAACTTGAGCAGCCCACGCCGGCTCAGCGCGGGGTTTACAGGCAGGCTTGTGGTCATTGTTATCAGGCCCGAGGGTGGTTTTTCAGCGAATGAACAGTGTGTACACCAGCTTGAGCAGCCCCTTGCCGTAAGGCGGGTAGATTAGCCGCGCGGCGTTGAAACGCTGCTTGGCGAACACCGCCTTGGCCTTGCTGAAGGTCAGGAAACCTTCATGGCCGTGGTAATGGCCCATGCCCGAGGGGCCAATGCCGCCGAACGGCAGGTCGTCCTGGGCGACGTGCAGCAGGGTGTCGTTGAGGCATACGCCGCCAGAGTGGGTCTGTTCCAGTACCCGTTGCTGCTCGCTGCGCTCGTAGCCGAAGTAATACAGCGCCAGTGGGCGCGGGCGTTGATTGATGTAGGCCAGCGCCTGGTCGAGGCTGTCGTAGGGCACCAACGGCAGCAGCGGGCCGAAGATTTCGTCCTGCATCACACGCATGTCGTCGCTGACCCCGAGCAGCAGGTGCGGCGGCAGGCGCCGGCCCTGGCGTGGCTCCTGTGGGTACAGGTCGATAATCTCGGCGCCCTTGCTGCGGGCATCCTCGAGATAACTCTCCAGGCGGGCCAGGTGGCGCGGGTTGATGATCGCGCTGTAGTCCGGGTTGTCGGCCAGGGTCGGGTAAAAGCGCCGCACGACGTCGCGGTAGGCCGTGGCGAAGTCCCCCAGGCGATCACGTGGCACCAGCACGTAGTCGGGAGCCACGCAGGTCTGGCCGGCGTTGAGGGTCTTGCCGAAGGCGATGCGTTCGGCGGCGTCGGCCAGCGGCACGCTGGCCGAGACAATGGCCGGCGATTTGCCGCCCAGTTCCAGGGTCACTGGCGTTAGGTTGTGCGCGGCGGCGAGCATCACCTGGCGGCCGACGCTGGTGGCCCCGGTAAACAGCAGGTGATCGAACGGCAGGCGCGAGAAGGCCTGGGCAACGTCGGCCTCACCCAGCACCACGCTGACCAGGTCTTCGGGGAAGATCTTGTCGAGCAGTTGCTGGAGCAACAGGCCGGTCGCCGGGGTTGCTTCGCTGAGCTTGAGCATTACCCGGTTGCCGGCGGCCAGGGCGCAGGTCAGCGGGCCGATGGCAAGAAACAGCGGGTAGTTCCACGGCACGATGATGCCGACCACTCCCAGCGGTTGGTACTGGACCTCGGCGCTGGCCGGCTGGAAGGCCAGGCCGACCTTGCGCCTGGAGGCTTTCATCCACTGCTTGAGGTGCTTTTCGCCATGGCGCAGGCCCTGAATGCTCGGCATCAATTCGGCCAGCAGGGTTTCGTTGGCGCTACGGCCAGAGAAGTCCTCGTTGATCGCTGCGATCAACGCGTCCTGTTGCTCCAGCAGGGCTTCGCGCAGGCTTTTCAGCCATTGCCGGCGCTGTGGCGCAGAGGGCAGGGGGTTGCCGGCAAAGGCCTGGCGCTGGGTGGCGAACACCGCGTCAAGGGCGGCGAATTCGGTGGGCGGCAGGGAGCGGGTAGCGTCGGCGAGCATGCGAAACTCCACGGCAAGGCAGGTTTTCTAGAGCATATACTCTAATATGTGCCCGGTGCGACTGTTTTTCACAGCGCCTGCGGGTACATACCGGTGTGGATACACCGTAAGATGGACCTATTCATTCAAGCTCAACGCCTGGAATTGATCATGGCCCCGCGTATCAAGACCCGCGAGCGCATCGTGCAGAACAGCCTGGAGCTGTTCAACCAGCAGGGCGAGCGCAGTGTCAGCACTAACCACATTGCCGCGCACATGGAGATTTCGCCCGGCAACCTGTACTACCACTTCGCCAACAAGCAGGAAATCATCGCCGTGCTCTTCACCCAGTATGAAGAGCTGGTGGAAAGCTTTTTGCGCCCGCCCCAGGGGCGTGTTGCAACAGTCGAAGACAAGCGCTTCTACCTCAAGGCGTTGCTGGCGGCGATGTGGAACTACCGCTTTCTGCACCGCGACCTGGAACACCTGCTCGACAGCGACAAGGAACTGGCCGCCCGTTACCGGCGCTTCTCCCAGCGCTGCCTGCTGCAGGGCCAGGCGATCTACCGCGGCTTTGTCGAGGCCGGCATCGTCGAGATGGACAGCGTGCAGATCGAGTCGCTGACCCTCAATGCCTGGATCGTGCTTACGTCCTGGGTGCGTTTTCTCTGCACCACTCGCGAAAATTCCGCGCACTTGAGTGAAGAAGCCTTCAAGCGCGGTGTCTATCAGGTATTGGTGCTGGAGCTTGGCTTTGTCACCGCCAAGGCGCGCCCCGCCGTCGACGCGTTGTGCCAGGAATTCTACGTTTCGCTTAACCAGGCGCTGGAGCAATAACGCCCGGGCCTTATCCGTTCAATCGTTCAGGAGACTGTCATGCCCCTCGCGCAACTGATCACCGCCCAGCAATTGGCCGAACGCCTGGAGGCGCCGGCGCTGGTGATTCTCGATTGCCGTTTTGCCCTGGAAGACATCGATTATGGTCAGCGCAGCTATGCCGAGGGGCATATTACCGGGGCGCACTTTGCCGACCTTGAGCGCGACCTCAGCGGGCCAATCATCAAGGGCGTGACCGGCCGCCACCCGTTGCCGGACCCGGAGCGTCTGGTCGAGCGCCTGCGGGACTGGGGCATCGACAACGACAGCGAAATCGTCCTCTACGACGACGGCCCAGGTGCCTTCGCGGCCCGGGCCTGGTGGCTGCTGGCCTGGCTGGGCAAGCGCAGTGGTGTATTCATCCTCGATGGCGGCCTCAAGGCCTGGCACGCGGCCGGGCTGCCGCTGAGCCTTGATCCGCCGGTCAAGCGCGAAGGCAACTTCAGTGGTGAGCCGGACGCCAGCCTGGTGCTGGATGCTGCGCAGTTGGGCGAGCGCCTGGGCAAGCCGGAGCTTACGTTGATCGATGCCCGTGGCCTGCCGCGCTTTCGCGGCGAGGTCGAGCCGATCGATCCGGTGGCCGGGCATATTCCCGGTGCACAATGCGCAGCCTTTACCGACAACCTCGGCGCCGACGGGCGGTTTCTGCCGGCCGAGCAGCTCAAGCAGCGCTTTGCCCAGAAGCTGGACAAGCGTTCGCCAGAGCAACTGGTCGCTTACTGCGGGTCGGGGGTGACGGCTTGCCACAACCTGTTTGCCCTGGCGCTGGCGGGGTATCCGCTGGGCAAGCTGTATGCGGGCTCGTGGAGTGAGTGGATTACCGACTCCAAGCGGGCGGTGGCCACTGGCGACTGAAAAGCATCGCGGGTCAGTTTCCAGCCAGCCACTGCGGAATCCGCCGCTCCAGGTAATACCCCGGGTTGCGCACGCTGCCATCGACAAACCCCACATGTCCGCCCCGCGCATGCAGCTCAAAGGTGGTCTGCGCCGCCAGTTCATTGGCTGCTGGCAAGCTATGGGCGAACACGAAGGGATCATCGCTGGAATGGATGATCAGCGTCGGCGTGCGGTTCTCGCCCAGAAAATACCGGCTGGAAGCACGTCGGTAGTAGTCCTTGGCATCGCTAAAGCCATTGAGCGGCGCGGTCACCCGGCCGTCGAAATCCCAGAAGGTGCGCAGGTTCTCCAGCGGCCCCAGGCGCTCCAGCGCGGCCAGCCCTTCGTGGTGGCCGTGATGCTGAAAGTGGCGCTGCTTGTCCTTCACATAAGCGAGCATGGCGCGCATGAAATGCGCCTGGTACACCCGGGAAAAGCCCAGGCCGATGCGATCGGCGCACTGGTCCAGGCGAAACGGCACCGACACCGCCACTGCCGCCTGCAACTGGCTGGCCGAGCCGGCTTCGCCCAGGTGCTTGAGCAGCACATTGCCGCCCAGCGAGTAACCCACGGCGTATAGCGGTGCCTGCGGACGCTGCGCGCGCAGGTGATCAATGGCTTCGGCCAGGTCTTCGCTGGCACCGGAATGGTAGCTGCGTGGCAGCAGGTTGGGTTCGCCCGAGCAGCCGCGCCAGTTCAGCGCCACGCTGGCCCAGCCACGGTCGGCCAGGGCCTGCTGCATGCCGATGACGTACGGCGAGCTGGACGAGCCGGTGAGCCCGTGCAGCACCAGCACCACCGGGGTTGTCGCTTCATGGGGGCCGTGCCAGTCGAGGTCGAGGAAATCGCCATCAGCCAGCCACAGACGTTCGCGCTGGCGGCTCAGGGCCGCTGACTTGCGCCACAGCGGCCCCCAGAGCGTCTGCATGTGCGGATTGCCCAGCCCCAGGGCGGGTTTGAAGGGGCTGGGGGTTGAGGCAAACATCGTGGCGTACTCGCAGATCTGTTTCAGACAAGTGTATGTCCGGTTACTGGCAGTTGCCCGCACCGATCAGCCGGTCGCAGGCTCGATGTTCGGCAAGGCGTCTTGTTCGACCGTCGGGCCGACACTGATTTGCACCAGCTTGTCGAGCTTCAGGTGTTTTTTCAACGCGACTTTCAGCTGATCCAGGGTCAGCGCCTGAAGCTTGTCGAGAAACGCCTGGCGGTTGTCCAGCGGCAACTGGTTGACCCCGGTGTGGGTCAGGATATCGCTGATCTGCTGGTTGCTCACTGAACCCAACAGGTAGCTGCCGCGCAGCTTGTGCTTCGCGCCTTCAACCTCCTGCGCGGTCGGGCCCTGTGCTGCGTAGTCTGCAAGCAATTGCTCGAGCAACGCCATGCTGGCATCACGGTACCTGGCCTCGACCGCAGTGGTGAAGGTCCAGAGGCCGCTGGCAGGGTGCTGGATCAGCTTTGATCTGGCGCCATAGGTCAAACCACGTTGGCTGCGCAGTTCATCGAACAGGCGCGAAGTCGCGCCGGGGCCGCCCAGTATCAGATTGGCCAGGGTCAGCGCCGGTGCATCGGCATGGTGCACGCTGATGCCGGGTATGGCAAACAACAACAGCGCCTGGCTGCCCGGATGCTCAAGGTGATAGATCTCCGGCTCGAAAGCAGCGGGCACGGGTAAAGGTGAGAGTGCCGGCCCGTCGGGCAGTGCTGACGAAACTTGAAGCGCAATGGCTTGAGCCTGCTCAAGCGAAAGGTCACCGACCAGGGTGATCAGTGCATTGCCCGCAGCGAACGCTTGCTGGTGAAATGCGCGGATATCGGCAATGGTCAGCGATTCAATTGCCTGCCTGGTGCCGGTGCTGTTCGTCGCATAGGGGTGATTGGCGTAAGCATGTTGGTAAAGCAGGTCGGTGGCCCTGTAGTTCTGGAACTCCTGGCGTTGTATGAGCTGGCTGGTGAGCTGATCCTTGATCGCCTGCAGCTTGTCATCGGCAAGTTGCGGTTTGCCGAGCACATCTGTCAGCAAGCCGACGGCTTTGCTGCTGTGCTCCTGGCTGCTGAGGCTGCGCAGTGTTACGGCCAGGCTGTCTCGCCCGGCCTGCTTGTGAAACTGTGCGCCGACCGCATCGAAGCCTTCGGCAATCTGCAGGGCATCGTACTGGCCTGCGCCCTCATCGAGCATGCCCAGGGTGAGTTGTGCCAGGCCTGCTGCGCCATCATCGCGGGCGCTGCCGGCAGCGAATACAACCTGCAGGTCAAACATCGGCAAATGGTTGTTCTGCACAAACAACACCTGGCTGCCCTGAGGCGTGTGCCACGATTCGATCGGCAATTGAGGGATGCTTGTCAGGGGGGCGGTGGATTTCAGGGATTGCAGCTCAGCCGCAGCGCTCTGGGCGTATGCAGTGACAGATGCTATCAACAGGACGATCGGTAAAAGGTTTCTCCTGAACTTATTCATCATCGACCTCCTTGGCCTGCAGGTAGGCGACCGTAAGCCGTTCGCGGGTGAAGAAGGTGTTGGCAGCCTGCTGTAGTTGTTCAGGCGTTATTCGCGCCAGGTCGTCGGCATCATTGTCCAGTTGAGCGGCTGGCAAGCCACTGCCGAGCAGGGCAGCCAAGTCGCCGGCCTGATAGTCGAGGGTGTCGCGGGCGAAGGTGTTTTCTGCCAGCAGCAGTGTTCGCGCCCGGGCAAGTTCGTCAGGTTCGGGAGGGTTTTTTTTCAGTGCCTGCAGTTGTGCCCAGATCGCCGCTTGCAGTTCGTCCAGTGGCCTGGGCTGAACGGTATTGATTGAAGCCTGGATCTCGAACAGGTTATCGCCCCTGGCCACCGGGTCGTAGCTGACTTCAGGGCGTGTCAGCAGAGTTTGCTGGCGCTCCAGCCGGGTGCTGAGGCGGGCGCTTAAGCCTTTGCCCAGCAGGGCCGAAAGCAGGCGCAAGGCATGCACGTCGGTTGCCGACGCTGCGCTGGCATAGGTCGGCACGTTGAAGGCCATGACCAGGGTTGGCGTACTGACATCTTCGTAGACCGTAACCTGACGGGGGCCGGGGGCAGCGGTCTGAAGGGGCTTTTTAATGAACGGCAGGTCTTGGCGGGGGAAACCGGCAAAATACTTTTCAACCTCGCGTTTCACCACATCGCGCCGCACATCGCCAACGATGATCAGCGTGGCATTGTTGGGCGCGTACCAGGTGTGATACCAGGCGCGCAGTTCATCGTTGTGCATGCGCTGCAGATCGCTCATCCAGCCGATCACCGGGGTGTGATAGCTGCTTTGCGGGTAGGCAATGGCCTGCAGTTGCTCAAAGAGCCTTAGCAATGGTTCGTTATCGACATTCTCTCGCCGCTCAGCCTTGACCGCTTCGATCTCGCGAACGAACTCGTGTTCGCTCAGCACTGCGCCTTTGAGCAGATCGGCATTGAGCTCCAGCGCTACAGCCAGCCGATCACTGGGGAGCGTCTGATGATGCACGGTGAAGTCACGGAGGGTGTAGGCGTTGTCCTCGCCGCCCAGGCGTTCGATGATCTGTGAGAGCTGACCCGGGGCGGTCTTGGCACTGCCTCGGTAGAGCAGGTGTTCGAGGGCGTGGGACAAACCGGACTGCCCGGGGTATTCGTGACTCGAACCGACCTTGACCAGCATATGTGTGGTGACCACGGGCGCCCGGCGGTCTTCGCTGATGACTACGTGCAGGCCGTTGTCGAGGGTGAACTCATGGCGAATGGAGGGTTCGGCCAGGGCCTGGCCTGATAGCAGAAACAGGCCGAGCAGGCTGCTCCTGAGGGAGGTGCGTCGATCCATGACAGTGATCCTTGTGGTTGAAAACAAGGCGCACGATCAGGCAAGCGTAAAGGTGAAAGGCGTTAGATATTTAGCGGGCACGACCCGGCGGCGGCCGGGTCGTGCTGATTGCTCAGCCGCGCTGCCAGAGTGCGTAGTAGACCTGGCCGGCCTTTTTCTCGCGGTGCAGGCGCCAGTTGCCAGGCAACTGCAAGGTCGATGGCGGGGTTTCGCTCTCGGTGTAGATCCAGGCGTTTTCGGCCAGCCACTGACGCTCTTCAAGCAGGGCGCAGGTGGTCGGCAGCAAGCCCTGGTTGAACGGCGGATCGAGGAACACCAGGTCGAAGGCCAGCTTCGGCTCACCTTGCAGGTAGCGCTGGGCGTCAGTCTGGATCACCTGGCCGCGAGGGCAGCGCAGGGTCTCGAGGTTCTGCCGCAGGCTGGCGATGGCCGCCGGGTTGCTGTCCAGGGCCACGGAATCGCCCGCGCCACGGGACAGCGCTTCGAGGTACAGGGCGCCGCTGCCGGTGTAGGCGTCGAGCACCTTGGCTCCTTCGATGTGCGGGGCAAGCCAGTTGAACAGGGTCTCGCGGACCCGGTCCGGGGTTGGGCGCAGGCCCGGCGCGTCAGGGAAGCCCAGGCGCCGGCTGCGCCATTCGCCGGCAATGATGCGCAGCTGGCCCTGGCCGTGGTGCGGCTTGGCCGGTTTTGCGGATGGACTGGCCATTAATGCTCCGGTACGCCAAGCGGTTGCTCGGCGGGTTTGTCAGTGGGCGGCGGCAAGGGTTTTTGCGGCACGCTTGGCCCGGCGGTGACGATAACCATCTTGTCAGCGGCCAGGTGTTTGTTCAGCGCTGCCTTGACCTGTTCAGTGGTCAGTTGCTGGGACTGCTGCATGTAGTCTTCCAGCCAGGTCAGTGGCAGGTTGTAGAAGCCGATGGCGCCCAGTTGGCCAACGATGCTGGCGTTGCTGGCATTGGACAGCGGGAAGCTGCCGGCCAGTTCCCGCTTGGCGTCGTCCAGCTCAGCCTGGCTCGGGCCGCTCTTGAGGTAGTCGGCGAGGATGTCCTGGACCAGCTTGAGGGTGCCTTCGCTGAGCTCGGCACGGGTCTGCAGGTTGATCATGAACGGGCCACGCACCTGCATCGGGCTGAACACCGAGTATACGCCGTAGGTCAGGCCGCGTTTCTCGCGCACTTCGCTCATCAGGCGGGTGCCGAAGGTGCCACCCCCGAGGATCTGGTTGCCCAGCGACAACGCCGGGTAGTCCGGATCGTTACGATCAATGCCCAGTTGCGCGAGCATCAGGTGGGTCTGCTTGGACGGGAAGTCAATGTGGGTTGCGCCGGCCTTGGGTTCGCTTGGCTGGGCCACTTTGGCCAGGGCCGGGCCTTTTGGCAGGGCCGAGGACACCTGTGCGGCAATAGCTTCGGCTTCGCTGCGGCTCAGGTCGCCGACCAGGGCGATCACCGTATTGCCAGCGGCATAGGCCTTGGCGTGGAAGGCACGCAGTTGCTCCAGGGTGATCGGCGCAATGCTCTTGGCGGTGCCGTCACTCGGGTGGGCATAGGGGTGGGTGCCGTACAGGCGCTCGAACAGCTCGATGCTGGCCAGCTTGCCGGGGTTCTGCTTCTGGTATTCGAAGCCGGCCTGCATCTGGTTCTTGATGCGCGCCAGGGCGTCCTGCGGGAAGGTCGGCTTGCCGACCACTTCGGCGAACAGCTTGAGCGCAGGTTCGCGCTTGTCGGTCGCGCTCAGGCTGCGCAGCGAGGCCACGGCCATGTCGCGGTAGGCGCCGTTGCCAAAGTCGGCGCCCAAGCCTTCGAAGCCTTCGGCAATGGCGGTGACGTCCTTGCCGGCCACGCCTTCGTTGAGCATGGCGTTGGTCAGGGTCGCCAGCCCCGGGGCATCGCCGTCCTGGCTACTGCCGGCGGCGAAAGTCAGGCGCAGGTCGAACATCGGCAACTCGCGGGCTTCGACGAACAGCACGCGGGCGCCTTCGGCGGTGTTCCAGGTCTGGATGTTCAGTTGCCGGCGGCTTGGCGCCTTGCCATCCAGCTCGGCCAGCGATTGCAGGGTGTTGGCCGCCTTGGCTTCGGTGACCGCAGCCGGTTGCGCGGCGTTATCCGATTGCGCAGGTTTGGCCAGGAAGAACGCCAGCAGGCCAATCAGCAACAACAGGCCCAGGCCGATCAGGGTGTAGCGGGGTGCGCTGCGTTCACTCATGAGCGTTCTCCTCGGGCAGTACATGGGCAACGCTCAGGCGTTCACGGGTGAAATAAGTACGGGCGGCGTTCTGGATGTCGGCCGGGGTCACGCTTTTGAGCTCGTCCAGCTCGCTGTCGATCAGTTTCCACGACAGGCCGACGGTTTCCAGTTGGCCGATGGCGGTGGCCTGGCTGCTGATCGAGTCACGGTCGTAGACCAGCCCGGCGATGACCTGGGCACGTACGCGCTCAAGCTCTTCAGCCGACGGCGGGGTGTTTTTTCAGCTCGTCGAGCAGCTTCCAGATACCGGCTTCGACGTCGGCCAGGGTCTTGTGCTTTTGCAGGTTCGGCATGGCCGAGATCACGAACAGGCTGTCGCCGCGGGTGAACGGGTTGTAGCTCGACGAAGCCCCGGTGACCAGCTCCTGGCCGCGCTCCAGGCGGCTTGGCAGGCGCGCGCTGTAGCCGCCGTCGAGCAATGCCGAGATCAGCCGCAGGGCGTGCACGCTGCGCGGGTCCTTGGCGGTGGCCAGGCCCGGGGTGTTGAAACCGTAGATCAGGCTCGGTAGCTGGGTTTGCACATGCAGGGTGGTTTCCCGCAGGCCCGGCTCGGCCAGTTCGAGTGGCAGCTTGGCCGGTGGCACCGCGCGTTTCGGGATGGCGCCGAAGAAGCGCTGGGCCAGGCCCTTGACCTCGTCGACGGTGACATCGCCAACCACCACCAGGGTGGCGTTGTTCGGCACGTACCAGGACTCGTACCAGTGGCGCAGTTCCTCGACCTTCATGCGGTCAAGGTCTGCCATCCAGCCGATGGTCGGGGTGCGGTAGCTGCTGGCCGGAAAAGCCATGGCGCTGAACAGCTCGAAGGCCTTGGCGTTGGGCTGGTCGTCGGTGCGCAGGCGGCGCTCTTCCTTGATGACCTCGATCTCGCGGCTGAATTCGTCGGCCGGCAGGCGCAGGCTGGCCATGCGGTCGGCTTCAAGCTCCAGGGCCACCGGCAGGCGGTCGCGGGCCAGTACCTGGTAATAAGCGGTGTAGTCGTCGCTGGTGAAGGCGTTCTCTTCGGCGCCCAGGTCGCGCAGGATGCGCGAGGCTTCGCCAGGGCCGAGCTTCTCGCTGCCTTTGAACATCATGTGTTCCAGGGCATGGGAAAGGCCGGTCTGGCCCGGTGATTCGTAGGTCGAACCGACCTTGTACCAGATCTGCGAGACCACCACCGGCGCCCGGTGGTCCTCGCGCACGACCACTTTAAGGCCGTTGTCGAGAATGAATTCGTGGGTGGGTTGCGTATCGGCGGCGAAGGCCGCGAACGGCAGACAAACTGTGCTGAGCAACAGGCCAGCGGCGCGGCGGGCTAGAGCATTCATACGTTGTTTAACCTGTAGGACTGCCCGCGTGGTCTTAGCGTCGGCGGGCTTGGAGGTGCTAGGATACTGATCCGGTTGCCTGAGGACCATGCCTGTCATGGAACCAGCCCGAAGGCTTGATGACAAAATGCTGCGCAAGAACGAGCCGGATTAAAAGTAGACTGTTCTGCGTTAAAAGAATTTAAGAAGCGCCGCAGTGGCGCATCGCTACCCTGAGATAGCCGTCTTCCATGTTTGGTTCCAACGACGACAAAAAGACGCCGGCCGCGGCTGGTGAAAAGAAAGGCCTGTTCGGCTGGTTGCGCAAAAAACCGCAGCAACCCGTAGCCGAACAGCCGCAAAACCCCATTCCGGCTGACGCGGAGCAACCGGCTGCGTTGCCGGTCGAAACGCCGGCTGCCGTTGCCCCGGTCGAGGTGGCTGCAGCACCTGTTGCTGCGCCTGCACCGGTTGCTGTTCCAGAGCCCCTCGCCGTTGCGCCCGTTGCGGCGCCGGTCGAGGTCCAGCCCGCAGCGCCCGCCGGCCTGGTGCTGCCCGTGCCGGAAGAGCCGGTTGCCCTGGTCGCCGACCTTGAGCCACACACACCGCCGCCGATTCCGCCGCGTCAGGAGCCTGCTCCCGCGCCAGTGGTTGAGCCAGTGTTCATCGCGCCTGAGCCGGTGGTGGTTGCACCTGAACCGGTTGTAGCGCCGGAACCAGTGGTAGTGCCCGAGCCCGAGCCTGTACCTGTAGTTGCTGCTGTTGCAGCGCCAGTTCCGGTTGTCGAGCCAGCCCCGGCCGAGCCTGCCGCACCTGTGCGCAGCGAAGAGAGCAAGGGCGGCTTCTTCGCCCGCCTCAAGCAGGGCCTGTCGAAGACCAGCGCCAGCATTGGCGAAGGCATGGCCAGCCTGTTCCTCGGCAAGAAGGCCATCGATGACGACCTGCTTGATGAAATCGAAACCCGCCTGCTGACCGCCGATGTTGGCGTCGAAGCCACCTCGGTGATCGTCCAGAGCCTGACCCAGAAGGTCGCGCGCAAGCAGCTGGCCGACAGCGACGCGCTGTACAAGTCGCTGCAAGACGAGCTGGCCGACCTGCTCAAGCCGGTCGAGCAACCGCTGCACATTCAAGCCCAGAGCAAGCCGTTCGTGATCCTGGTGGTCGGCGTCAATGGTGCCGGCAAGACCACCACCATCGGCAAGCTGGCGAAGAAGCTGCAGCTTGAAGGCAAGAAGGTCATGCTCGCCGCGGGTGACACCTTCCGCGCCGCAGCGGTCGAGCAACTGCAGGTCTGGGGCGAGCGTAACCAGATCCCGGTCATCGCCCAGCACACCGGTGCCGATTCGGCTTCGGTTATCTTCGATGCCGTGCAAGCCGCCAAGGCCCGTAACATCGATGTGCTGATCGCCGACACCGCCGGCCGCCTGCACACCAAAGACAACCTGATGGAAGAGCTGAAGAAGGTTCGCCGGGTCATTGGCAAGCTCGATGCCGACGCGCCGCACGAGGTGCTGCTGGTGCTCGACGCCGGTACCGGCCAGAACGCCATCAACCAGGCCAAGCACTTCAACCAGAGCGTTGAACTGACCGGCCTGGCCCTGACCAAGCTCGACGGTACCGCCAAGGGTGGGGTGATCTTTGCCCTGGCCAAGCAGTTCGGCCTGCCGATCCGCTATATTGGCGTGGGCGAAGGGATTGACGATCTGCGCACCTTCGAAGCCGAACCCTTCGTGAAAGCACTGTTTGCCGAGCGGGAGCATCCATGATTCGATTCGAACAGGTCGCCAAGCGCTACCCCAATGGTCACGTTGGCCTGCATGAGTTGAGTTTTCGGGTGCGTCGGGGCGAATTCCTGTTCGTGACCGGCCATTCCGGTGCCGGCAAAAGCACTCTGCTGCGCCTGCTGCTGGCCATGGAACGCCCTACCAGCGGCAAGCTGCTGCTGGCCGGGCAGGACCTGGGGCAGATCAGCAACGCGCAAATCCCGTTCCTGCGCCGGCAGATCGGCGTGGTGTTCCAGAACCACCAGTTGCTGTTCGACCGTACCGTATTCAACAACGTCGCCCTGCCGCTGCAGATCCTTGGCCTGTCCAAGGCAGAAGTGGCCAAGCGGGTCGACTCGGCGCTCGAGCGCGTGGCCTTGTCGGACAAGGCCGAGCTGTACCCGGGTGACCTGTCTACCGGCCAGCAGCAGCGCGTCGGCATTGCCCGCGCCATCGTTCACCGCCCGGCCTTGCTGCTGGCGGACGAACCCACCGGTAACCTCGACCCGCGCCTGGCTGCGGAGATCATGGGTGTTTTCGAAGATATCAACCGCCTGGGCACCAGCGTACTGATCGCCAGTCACGACCTGGCGCTGATCGCGCGCATGCGCCATCGCATGCTGACCCTGCAGCGCGGCCGCTTGATCGGCGATGGGGAGGCCGGGCAATGAGTGCGACACGCAGTCCCAAGGTTTCCGAGCGGGTAGCGCCAAAAGCCGCTGACCCCGCGCCGGAAAAGAAAAAAACCGGCGGCGGCCACGACGATGACGGCCCGGATTTCCGTACCCTGCTGCACGCCTGGCTGGAAAGCCACCGCTCAAGCCTGCTCGACAGCCTGCGGCGCCTGGGCAAGCAGCCGATCGGCAGCTTCTTTACCTGCCTGGTGATGGCCGTGGCCCTGAGCCTGCCCATGGGCCTGTCGTTGCTGCTGAGCAACGTCGAGCGCCTGGGTGGATCGTGGCAGCGCGCGGCGCAGATTTCCCTGTACTTGAAGCTCGATGCCAGCAGCCACGACGGCGAAGCCTTGCGCGAGCAGATCAAAGGTTTGCCAGGGGTTGCCGAGGCCGAATACGTCAGCCGCGAACAAGCCCTCAACGAGTTCCAGCAGCAGTCCGGCCTGGGCGAAGCCCTGCGCGAACTGCCGGAGAACCCGTTGCCTGGGGTCGTGGTGGTGACTCCCGCAGAGGTCGACAAGCCGGCGCTGGAAGCCCTGCGTCAGCGCCTGGCCGAGCTGCCCAAGGTCGAAGCCGCGCAACTGGACCTGGTGTGGGTCGAGCGCCTGGCGGCGATTCTCAAACTGGGCGACCGCTTTGTCTTCGGCCTGACCGTCTTGCTGGTCTCGGCGCTGCTTTTGGTAATTGGTAACACAATTCGCCTGCACATCGAGAACCGCCGCACCGAGATCGAGGTGATCAAGCTGGTTGGCGGCACCGACAGCTATGTGCGCCGGCCTTTCCTGTACATGGGCGCCTTGTATGGCCTGGGTGCCGGGGTATTGGCCTGGGGCGTGCTGGCGTTTGGCCTGAACTGGCTGAACGACGCGGTTATCGGGCTTTCCGGGCTGTACGGCAGTGATTTTGCCTTGGCCGGGGTTCCGTCAGCCGATGGTCTGTCCCTCTTGCTTGGGGCGGTGTTGTTAGGGTATATCGGTGCTTGGATTGCGGTCGCCCGCCACTTGAGCGAGCTTGCACCGCGATAGTGTCTTTTTGCTGGTATTGACTCTTTTCATTTTTAGGGAACTTGTTTCGCGGTTCCCGGTCAATGTTGGCAGTGCCTTTGGCACGAGTTTAGTGAGTCGGAGGTTTTTTCGTATGACCACTTCGTTGCAACCTGCCTATGCCCTGGTTCCCGGCGCAAACCTGGAAGCCTATGTGCACACGGTCAACAGCATTCCATTGCTGACACCCGAGCAGGAGCGTGAACTGGCCGAGAGTCTCTACTATGAGCAGGATCTTGGGGCGGCTCGGCAGATGGTGCTCGCCCACCTGCGTTTTGTTGTACACATCGCTCGCAGCTATTCGGGCTACGGGCTGGCCCAGGCCGACCTGATTCAGGAAGGCAACGTTGGCCTGATGAAAGCGGTCAAGCGCTTCAACCCGGAAATGGGCGTGCGCCTGGTGTCCTTTGCGGTGCACTGGATCAAGGCCGAGATTCACGAGTTCATCCTGCGCAACTGGCGGATCGTCAAGGTGGCGACCACCAAGGCCCAGCGCAAGCTGTTCTTCAACCTGCGCAGCCAGAAAAAACGCCTGGCCTGGCTGAACAACGATGAAGTTCATCGTGTCGCCGAAAGCCTGGGTGTCGAACCGCGTGAAGTGCGTGAAATGGAGAGCCGCCTGACCGGTCAGGACATGGCCTTCGACCCGGCCAGTGAAGCTGACGACGACAGTGCATTCCAGTCGCCGGCCAACTACCTGGAAGACCACCGTTACGACCCTGCGCGTCAACTGGAGGATGCCGACTGGAGTGACAACTCCACCAGCAACCTGCACGAAGCCCTGCAAGGCCTGGATGACCGCAGCCGCGATATTCTCTATCAGCGCTGGCTGGCCGAGGAAAAGGCCACCCTGCATGACCTGGCCGAGAAATACAGCGTATCCGCCGAGCGGATACGCCAGCTGGAAAAGAACGCGATGAACAAGGTCAAAGCCTTGATCGCGGTCTGATTCGCAAAACGGCAATAACCAAAAAGCCCCGACGTGTCGGGGCTTTTTCATGATTCTCCGCCACCCCTGTCGAGGCTGTTATGACCATTTCCTTGTATGCCGCTTCTGTTCCTGTCTTCAAGCAGATGCTCAACGCCCTGAGTGATGTACTGAACAAGGCCGAAGCTCACGCCACGGCGAAAAACATTGATCCGAGCGTTTTCCTCCAGGCTCGCCTGTATCCGGATATGTTTCCGCTGGTTCGCCAGGTGCAGATCGCTGTTGATTTCGCCAAGGGCGTTTCGGCGCGCCTGGCTGAGGTCGAGTTGCCGAAATACGATGACAGCGAAACCACCTTTGCCGAGCTGCAAGCGCTGATCAGCAAGGTCCTGGCTTTCCTGGACGGCATTGCGCCGGCGCAGATCGACGGCAAGGAAGGCATTGAAATCGTGACCCGTCCGGGCACGCCGAAAGAGAAGCGCTTCAGTGGCCAGGCCTATTTGCTGACCTACGGCCTGCCGCAATTCTTCTTCCACGTCACCACCACCTACGCAATCCTGCGTCACAACGGTGTAGAAGTGGGCAAGCGTGACTACATGGGCGCGTTCTAAAACGTTTACCCAGTAATGGGCAAGCAGTAAAAACCCGGCAAAGCGTGCGCTTTGCCGGGTTTTTTATTGCTTCCAAGGTGCCCGACGCGGGCTGTCCAGCTGGGCCAGGTAGCTGTTACCGCCGAGCTGGCGCATCTGCTGGCGAATCCAGCCTGCGCGTCGCGCCACATAAGTGCTGGGCCGGCTGGCGCTCCAGTTCAGCGGGCTGGGCAGCACCGCAGCCAGCAGGCTGGCCTGCTGGCGCGAAAGCTGGCTGGCATCGACGCCGAAGTGGTGCCGGGCGGCCGCCTGTGCACCAAACACGCCTTCGCCCCACTCGGCGCTATTGAGATATACCTCAAGAATCCGCTCTTTCGACCACAGCAGCTCGATCAAAGCGGTGAACCAGGCTTCGAGCCCCTTGCGCAACCAGCTACGGCCGGCCCAGAGGAACTGGTTCTTGGCCACTTGCTGGCTCAAGGTACTGGCGCCGCGGATGCTGCCGCCGCGTTCGTTATGGGCCAGCGCCGCCTGGATGGCGTTGAAGTCAAAGCCCCAGTGGTTGGCGAACTTCTGGTCTTCGCCGGCTATCACAGCCACTTTCAGCTCATCGGAGATTCGCTCCCACGGCTCCCAGTCCCGTTGCAAGTCGATCGTCTGGCCATCGAACCAGGACTCGACCTTGCGCTCGACCATCAGGGCGGTGCCGGGCGGCGGCACCCAGCGAAACACCAGCACCAGCAGGGCGCTGCCTGCGGCAAACCACAGCAGGGCACGGGTGAGGCGACGGAAAATGGAAGACAGCATAGGCGATGGCTTGGCCGAAGCGATGGAGCGGGCCATTATACAGACCCTGTGCTGACTAGGAGTCTTCCCAATGCTGCGTAGTTTTCTGCTGCTTTCGGCGTTTTTCGGCTTTACCGGTGTGGCCCTGGGCGCCTTTGCTGCCCATGGCCTCAAGGGCCGGCTGAGCAGCGAATACCTGGCGATCTTTCATACCGGCGTCACCTACCAGCTGGTACACGCCCTGGCCCTGCTCGCGGTAGCAGTGCTGTCGGTGCACCTGCCCGGGCGTCTGGTCGGGTGGGCCGGTGGTCTGTTCACCCTGGGGATCCTGCTGTTTTCCGGTAGCCTGTATGTGCTGACCCTGAGCGGCATCGGCAAGCTCGGTATCATCACTCCCTTTGGCGGCCTGGCGTTTCTCGGCGGATGGCTGTGCCTGGGCCTTGCAGCCTGGCGCCTGAGCTGACCCGCGAGTCCGGATCGAGACGAATGGCGCGGCCCGGCCTTGGGTTTGCGCCCTGATCAGGGCTAGAATGCGGGCCCCTAAAAATAATGGCGGCCGTGCGCATGCGCATTCAACTGAACGGTGAACCTTTCGAATTGCCCGATGGCGAAAGCGTCGCGGCCCTGCTCAACCGGCTTGACCTGGCGGGTCGCCGGGTGGCGGTCGAACTCAACCTGGACATCGTGCCGCGCAGCCAGCACGACGTCACCACGCTGAACGACGGCGACCAGGTTGAAGTGGTGCACGCCATTGGCGGCGGCTAGGCCTTCGCGCTTCACCTGCAAGTCCCTCAACCTTCAAGAGGATTACCGATGAGCAACGTTCGTAGCGACAAGCCCTTCACCCTGGCCGGTCGTACCTTCCAGTCGCGCCTGCTGGTTGGCACCGGCAAGTACCGTGACCTGGAAGAAACCCGCCTGGCCATCGAGGCCTCCGGCGCCGAGATCGTCACGGTTGCCGTGCGCCGCACCAACATCGGCCAGAACCCGGGCGAACCGAACCTGCTCGACGTGCTGCCGCCCGATCGCTATACCATCCTGCCGAACACCGCTGGCTGCTATGACGCGGTCGAAGCCGTGCGCACCTGCCGCCTGGCCCGTGAGCTGCTCGATGGCCACAACCTGGTCAAGCTCGAAGTACTGGCCGACCAGAAGACCCTGTTCCCCAACGTGATCGAGACCCTCAAGGCCGCCGAAGTGCTGGTCAAGGACGGTTTCGACGTGATGGTCTACACCAGTGACGACCCGATCATTGCCCGCCAGCTGGCCGAAGCCGGTTGCATCGCGGTAATGCCACTGGCCGGGCTGATCGGTACGGGCCTGGGGATCTGCAACCCGTACAACCTGCAGATCATCCTCGAAGAATCGAAAGTCCCGGTGCTGGTCGATGCCGGTGTCGGTACCGCGTCCGACGCCACCATCGCCATGGAAATGGGCTGTGAGGCGGTGCTGATGAACTCGGCGATCGCGCACGCACAGCAGCCGATCATGATGGCCGAAGCCATGAAACACGCCATTGTCGCTGGCCGCCTGGCTTACCTTGCCGGGCGTATGCCGAAAAAACTCTATGCCAGCGCCTCGTCGCCGCTGGATGGTCTGATCAAGTAAGAGCCCCTGATGACTGAATCGCAAGAAACGCCGATCACCACCGAAGGCGAAGAGCGCCAACACCGCCGCATCAAGAGTTTCGTGATGCGCGCCGGGCGCATGACCGAAGGCCAGCAGCGCGGCCTGGACCAGGGTGGGCCGCTGTTCATCCTGCCCCTGGCCGAGAGCCCGGTGGACTACGACCAGGTCTTCGGCCGCTCGGCGCCGCGTACCCTGGAGATCGGCTTCGGCATGGGCCACTCCCTGCTGGAAATGGCTGCTGCCGCGCCGGAGCAGGACTTCATCGGTGTCGAAGTGCACCGTCCGGGTGTCGGTGCGCTGCTCAATGGCGTGCTGACTCAGGGCCTGAAGAACCTGCGGGTGTATGACTGCGATGCCATCGAAGTGCTGAACAAGTGCGTGGCTGACAACAGCCTCGACCGGCTGATGCTGTTCTTCCCCGACCCTTGGCACAAGAGCCGTCACCACAAGCGCCGCATCGTCCAGCCGGAATTCGCGCAGCTGGTGCGCAGCAAGCTCAAGGTGGGCGGCGTGTTCCATATGGCCACCGACTGGGAGCCCTATGCCGAATACATGCTGGAAGTGATGAACGTCGCCCCGGGTTATCGCAACCTGGCCGAAGACGGCAAGTGCGTAGAGCGCCCGGCCGAACGCCCGATCACCAAGTTCGAACGCCGCGGCGAGCGGCTTGGGCATGGGGTGTGGGACTTGAAGTTCGAAAAGCTGGCCTGAGAAGGGAGGCCGCTCGCCGGCCTCCCTGTGCTTTCAGGAATTGATGATGGTGACGTTGTCCAGGTCGCAGCGCTGGGTGCTGGTCACCTCCAGGTAGCGAATCGGTCGTCCTGACAAACCGTTGAATGTCAGCCAATGATCACCCTTGGGTACTACGCGATCATTGATCAACTGATAGTTCTGATCATAGACCCGGGCCCTAGAGTTTGCGGGCATGCTGGTCAAAGCGAACTTGAGACTCTGGCAGTTCTGCTTCAACACAAATTTCACTGTCTGGGCTTGCCCACTGTTCCAGTTACCGTGGCAGAGGCAGATGCTATTTCCGTCACACATGCCTTCAACAAAACTGACAGCGTGCATTTGCACTTGACCTGGTTGCCCAGAGGGTAGCTCAATGCGCATGTAGGGTGTGTTGATTGAGCCGCCAGCTGTAATGATCGCGCTTGCCGGCAGCAAATTAAACGTCTCGATAATGGTGTTGGATAAAGCAACTTCGGTGTTATCCACATAGAACGCGTTAGTCCTCGCTCCAACAGATGATGGCGTACCGATGCTGAGTACATGTTTTGCTTGTTTAGCAACAAAATAGCGATGTACATGTTCAAACGTCGGGCTACTGATAGGTGTTGGCGCTTCTGCCAGTACCCCGTCGATACCCAATTGGATGCTGGTACTGCCAGTAGCTTGTTCATGGCGCCTTGCCGCTACTGTGAAGCGATAGGTCGAGCCTACCTGGAAGCCGCTGACCGTTTTGTGCAGCAGGGTTCCGCTTGGATACTGATGTACCCCCTGCCTCGGGCCCACGATGTATTGCGCTTCGGGGAAGACGCCTTCAAGTATCTCCAAGTCGATACCTGCCGCGGTTTTTTCCCAGTTGTTCCAGTTGTCGGTATTAAAAGGTGTGGATTCCAGTGCCTTGATGTCCATGGTTATCTCCTCAGAGCGACCTGCCTGGCTATTGATCAATCCGCAGCAAAGTCAAAATGATCGACCGATGTACGGTTGCGCGTAGTGAGCTCGAATCGGCTGATTAGTGAATCGCGCGGGGCATTCAGCTGAACCTTGGCATTCAAGGTATTGCTGCCTGGGTCAAAGTCCTCAGAGGCGAGCAGGTTGCCATCGGCATCATAGGCATTGGCCTGGGCAGGCTGGCGGATATCTGCCCAATCGAACGTCAGTGTTTGGCAGACCCTGGGCAGGTCGAACCGGGTGGTTTGCGGGGGGTAGATATTGCCGGTGTTGTGGCCCAGACAAAGTACCTGACGCTGTGCATAACCGGGATCCTCTTCCCTGGCCTGGTGCAGGGCAATGCTGCCGGGCTGGTCGGAGGCGAGGCTGATACTCATGTGTTCCGTTGAAAAGCCTTCGCCGGGCCAGACGTGTGTGTCTGGATAACTGTCGAAGTTTTCCGTTACAGGGCCGGGTTCGAAAACGCGAATTTGATCGAGGCTGTAGTCAGCGGAGACCGCGTCCGGCGGAACACTGGACGTTGCCGTCTCGGGGGAGCAGGCATTCAGGTTAGGTGCGCGGTCGAATGTGGATATTTCCAGTGTGTGAGTGTTGTCGGTGGCCACGAAATCAAACGAGAAGGTCACCCAATGCGGTTCGACAATAGCTTGCTCGGGCGCGTGCCCAATCCCCAAAACTGCCAATTTAACAACCGGTCGCCAATAGTCCTCCTCCATGTTTCTGCGAAAGTCGACGCTGAAGCGGTACAGGTTGCCGGGAATGAAGCCGGAGACTGTCTTGTTCAAAATTTGGCCGGTAATAAAGCCTTGCGGATTCTCAAAGCGCAGGTAGTAATTACCCTCTTCGTTGAACAATTTGAGTTGCGCGCCATTAGGGCCTTTTTCCCAGCCCTGCCAGTCTTCGTCTGCGAACGGAGAAAAGTCCAGATAAGGTAGTTGTGACATACCCTGGTCCCTCAAGAAGCTTGCCTGAAAGTCGAGATCCGGCGCGACGCAACGGCTTAATGGCATGGCGCAGGGGACGTTCGCAGCGGCACGGTTGCCGCTACGAAACTCGAGATCATCTGAGCACGGCTTGAGAGGGGGGCGATACTGACAAAAATATCAGGTGCCGACGGGCGGTCAGCGCCGATCAGCAACCACGCCAATCAACACCAGCACAATCAGCAACACCGGCGCCAACGCATAGTTGTTGAACTGCGCCAGCCCCTTCACCACCCACGGGGTGGCATAGATCAGCGCGGCACCGCTGCCGATCATCACCAGCAAGGCCATGAACGGTACGCGCAAGGCGCCTGCAAGGCCGCCCAGGCGTTGTTCGACCCAGCCTTTGATATCGGTGCCAAACAGCACCAGCAAACAGCCCACCAAGGCCAGGGAAATCTCCGACAGGTTGCTGCGACTCCAGCGGGAAACGGTCGAGAGCAGGTCGAGTACCAGGTCCATTCGCAATCCTTAGGTCAAGAAATACTGCAGCAGGTCGTTGAGGAACAACTGGCCACGCGCGGTAGCGACCAGTCGCGTCGGTTCGACCTGCAAAAGCCCTTTTTGTTCGGCTTCCCGCCGCGCCGCTGCCAGTTGCTCCAGGGGCAGGCCGGTACGCTGGCTGAACAGCTCGATGTCTACGCCCTGGGTCAGGCGCAGGGCGTTCATCAGGAACTCGAAGGGCAGCTCGTCCACTGGCAGCAGCTTTTCGCCGGCCTTGAAGGGCTTGGCCGGGTTCAGGTAGTCCTTGGGCAGCCGCGTCTTCCAGGTGCGCAGGATGCGCCCGTCGGGGTGGCTGAGTTTGCCGTGGGCGCCGGCGCCGATGCCGATGAAGTCGCCAAAGCTCCAGTAGTTGAGGTTGTGCCGCGCGGCACGACCCGGCTGGGCGTAGGCCGAGACTTCGTACTGGGCGTAGCCGTGGCTGGCCAGCAGGGCCTGGCCGGCTTCCTGGATGTCCCAGAGGATGTCGTCTTCGGGCAGCAGTGGCGGCTGGTTCCAGAACACTGTGTTCGGTTCCAGGGTCAACTGGTACCAGGACAGGTGCGTGGGGTTCAGCGCAATCGCCTGGCGCAGGTCGCCCAGGGCGTCGTCCAGCGACTGGTCGGGCAGGCCATGCATCAGGTCGAGGTTGAAGTTGTCGAAGCCGGCATTGCGCGCCATGTCGGCGGCGCGAATCGCTTCGTCACCGTTGTGGATGCGACCCAGGGCTTCGAGCTTGGCCTGCTGGAAGCTCTGGATGCCGATCGACAGGCGATTGATGCCCAGTTGCCGGTAGGCCTTGAACTTCTCTTGCTCGAAGGTCCCAGGGTTGGCTTCGAGGGTGATCTCGATGTCGCTGGCAAACGGGATGCGTTGCTCCACACCGACCAGCAAGCGCCCCAGCGCGCGGGCGCTGAACAGGCTCGGGGTGCCGCCGCCAAAGAAGATCGAGCTGATCGGGCGGCCATGGACGTTGCCCAGCTCCTGGTCGAGGTCGGCGAGCAGGGCGTCGACGTAGGCTTCTTCCGGCAGTTCGGGGGTGGCGGCGTGGGAGTTGAAGTCGCAGTACGGGCATTTACGCACGCACCAGGGGATATGGATGTACAGCGCCAGGGGCGGCAGCTGTGGCAGGGCCGCCCGCGGTACTTGGGAAGTAAAGCCAGCCTCGCCCAGGTGCAGTGGCTGTGCCGGCGAACGCTCGGTCATGCCAGGCCCAGACGTTGACGCAACAGGCTCATGGCGCGGGCACGGTGGCTGATCTGGTTCTTGTCGGCAGGGCTCAGCTCGGCGCTCGAGCAATCGCGCTCCGGCACCCAGAACAGGGGGTCATAGCCAAAGCCGTGCTCGCCGCTGGCCTGGGTCAGGATGCGCCCGTGCCACAGGCCTTCGCAGAGGATCGGCAGCGGATCGTCGGCATGCCGGACCAGGGCCAGGACGCAGACGAACTGGGCGCCGCGCTGCTCCTGCGGGACGTCCTTGAGCACATCGAGCAACTTGGCGTTGTTGGCCGCATCGCCTTTGCCATCGGCATAACGAGCGGAGTAGATGCCCGGCGCGCCGCCGAGAAAGTCCACCGCCAGGCCCGAATCATCGGCCAGCGCCGGCATGCCGGAAATGCGCGCGGCATTGCGCGCCTTGAGGATGGCGTTTTCGACGAACGACAGGCCGGTTTCTTCCGGCTCGACGCTGCTGAATTCGCCAATGGAACGCAGTTGCACGGTGTCACCGAGCATGGCCTGCAGTTCCTTGAGTTTGCCGGCGTTATGGCTGGCCAATACGATTTGCTGAAAAGTCATCATTCGCCTGGAAAAAGCTCTTGGTTGAAGCTGATGGTTTCGGTCTTGCCACCAATGCCAACGTCGATGGTGAAGGTCCGGGTTTCCTGTTGTTCAACAGGGAACTGGGCGATGTAGTAGATGGCGCCCTGTTCGGTGATCTGCTTGAACTTCAACGGCACCGAGTTGCTGGTCAGGTCCTTGACGGTGCCGCTGACCTGGGTGACCAGTGGCTTGCCAGCCTTGATCACCGAGACGTTGATCACGCCCTGGTTCTTGCTGCGCACCAGTTGCGCAGCCTTGGCGATATCTGGTTGCAGGAAGGTCGAAATGAACGTGCTGTAGTGCACCGTGGTATCACCGAACACTTCCTGGCGCTCGCCCTTGATGGCATCGGCGGCGACCGCCGTCACACTCAGGCAGGCAGTCAGTAAAAAACTCAACAAGCGGCCCATGATCGTTCTCCTCCGGTGTGCGGGTTAAACCGCGACCTTGTGTTCGGTAAGGCCGGGGCTGCTGACACGGTAAATGCCGATCTCACCTAGAAGATTAGGCCATAGCTTGCTCGCCCACCCGTGGCGGTGCAAATGGTCGACCGCCAGGCGGTCGAGGACCTGGGCGCGGCGTTCGCTGCACAAGGCCTCGAAGTCTTCGAAGGTACAGAAGTGGATGTTCGGCGTGTTGTACCAGGTATACGGCATGAAGTCGGAAACCGGCATGCGACCTTTGGTCGCCAGGTACCAGCGGCAGCGCCAGTGGCCGAAGTTGGGAAAAGTGATGATGCACTGGCGGCCAACGCGCAGCATTTCGTCGAGAATGCGGTCGGGGTATTCCACGGCCTGCAGGGCCTGGGTCATGACCACCACATCGAAACTGTTGCTGGCGAAATTGCCCAGGCCCTTGTCGAGGTCCTGCTCGATGACATTGACGCCCTTGGCCACGCACTGGGCGATGTTGTCGGGGTCGATTTCCAGGCCGTAGCCGGCCACCTGCTTGTGGTCGCGCAGCGACGCCAGCAGTTCGCCGGTACCGCAACCGAGGTCGAGTACCCGGCTGCCGGCGGGGATCCAGTCTTGGATGATTTCCAGGTCGGCTCTCATAGGCTCCTCAGCAGACGATGCGGTTCATGTAGTTCGTGAATCCCGTGATGTAGCGCGGGGTCGGGATCAGGAAGGCATCGTGGCCATAGGGCGAGTCGATATCCAGGTAGCAGACGTTCTTGCGTGCGGCGATCAGCGCATCGACGATCTCCCGCGAGCGCGCTGGCGAGAAGCGCCAGTCGGTGGTGAACGACATCACGCAGTAATCCGCGGTGACATGCGCCAGGGTTGCCGCCAGGTCGCCGCCGTGGCTGGCGGCCGGGTCGAAGTAATCCAGTGCCTTGGTCATCAGCAGGTAGGTGTTGGCGTCGAAACGCCCGGAGAACTCCTCGCCCTGATAGCGCAGGTAGCTTTCAACCTGGAACTCGACGCTGTGGAAGTCGTAGTTGAGCTTGTCGCTTTTCAGCTCGCGGCCGAATTTCTCGCCCATGGAGTCATCGGACAGGTAGGTGATGTGCCCGACCATGCGCGCCAGCATCAGGCCGCGCTTGGGGATCACGCCCTGATCCTGGAACGAGCCGCCGTGGAATTCCGGGTCGGTGAGGATGGCCTGGCGTGCCACCTCGTTGAAGGCGATGTTCTGTGCCGAGAGCTTGGGTGCCGAGGCGATGTCCAGGCAATGACGCACGCGATCGGGGTAGGTGATGGTCCACTGCAGCGCCTGCATGCCGCCCAGGCTGCCACCGACGACGGCGGCCCATTGCTGGATACCCAGGCGATCGGCCAGGCGCGCCTGGCTGTGCACCCAGTCTTCCACGGTCAGTACCGGGAAATCGGCGCCGTAGGGCTTGCCGGTGAGCGGGTTGATGCTGCTGGGGCCGGTGCTGCCGTTGCAACCGCCAAGGTTGTTGAGGCTGACCACGAAGAAACGATTGGTATCGATCGGCTTGCCGGGGCCGATGCAACTGTCCCACCAGCCCGGCTTGCGATCGTCGGGGCTGTGGTAGCCGGCGGCATGGTGATGGCCGGACAACGCATGACAGATCAGCACGGCGTTGCTGGCGCTGCTGTTGAGCGTGCCGTAGGTTTCGTAGATCAGTTCATAGGCGGCCAGCGAGCGACCGCAGGCCAGCGCCAGCGGCTCGCTGAACTGTGCCAGTTGCGGTGTTACCAGACCGACCGAATCTTCGGGAAAGACAGTGGACATCGACCCTGCTCACGCTTGAATGAGGCGTAAGTCTAAAGACCACTGCGAAGTGCGGCAAGGAAAGCATCGCGGGTCAAGTCGAGGCGTCGCACCGCCGCTCCCACAAGGTCTGTGGGAGCGGGCTTGACCCGCGATTGCTTTAGATCAGACCAGCAGGCGCAGTATCTCCGGCATCCCGCTCATCGCCGCCAGGTTGTTGATCACCAGCATGTCGATCAGCTTCAGCGCCATGAACGCCAGGATCGGCGAGATATCCAGGCCGCCGAGGTTCGGCAGGATACGGCGGAACGGTGCCAGGAACGGGTCGCAGATCTGGTTGATCAGCTCGGCGCCCGGGTTGTGACTGCCCGGCGCGACCCACGAGAGGATCACGCTGATGATCAGGGCGAAGAAGAAAATCTTCAGAAACAGCGCGGTCACGCCAATGATCGACCAGACCAGCAATTGCAGCGGGTTGCCGGTGGTGCCGTAGGCCAGCAGCAGGGTCAGGCCCATCACCAGCAGCTGGATGATGATCGCCAGCAGCAGCGACGACATGTCCAGGCCGAACAGGCTCGGAATCACCCGGCGCATCGGCTTGAGCAGCGGTTGGGTGGCGCGTACGGCGAACTGGCTGAGCGGGTTGTAGAAGTCCGCGCGCACCAGTTGCAGGACAAAGCGCAGCACCACGATCAGCAGGTACAGGCTGCCGAGGGTCTGCAGCACATAGATTGCAGCGGTGTTCAATCCGATCATCTTCGGCTCCTTAGTTGCCCAGTTGTTCAGCCATTTCGGCCGAGCGGTGCGCAGCGGCACCCAGCGCCTGTTCCACCAGCGCTTCGAATCCATTGGCCTGGAACGACTTGATCGCCGCTTCCGTGGTGCCGGCCGGTGAGGTGACCCGACGGCGCAGTTCGGCGGCGTCAACATCGCTGCTGACCGCCATGTGCGCAGCGCCCAGGGCGGTTTGCAGGGTCAGCTTGGCGGCGGTTTCCCGTGGCAGGCCGAGTTTCTCGCCGGCCGCGGTCATGGCCTCGATCAGCAGGAAAAAATACGCCGGGCCACTGCCGGACACCGCAGTCACCGCATCCAGCTGTTGTTCGCTGTCCAGCCACAGGGCGATGCCCACGGCCGACAGCAGTTGCTCGGCCTGCTGGCGCTGGGCTGGCGAAACCTCGGCGGTGGCGAACAGGCCGCTGACGCCCTGGCGCAGCAGCGCCGGGGTGTTGGGCATGCAGCGCACGATCGGCTGGGCGCCGAGCCAGTTGTTCATGCTCGCGCAGGTGATCCCGGCGGCGATCGAGACGACCAGTTGCTCGGGCTTGAGCTTGGGCTTGAGCGCTTCGCACACGGCTTTCATCGCCTGTGGCTTGACCGCCAATACCACCACATCGGCGCCTTCGATGGCCTGGGCGTTGTCGGCGAACATCTCGATGCCGTGCTCGGCATGGATTTTCGCCCGCTGCTCGGCGCCCGGATCGCTGGCGCGGATCTGCGAAGCTTCCAGGCCCTGGGCGCGCAGGCCGCCGATCAGGCTGGCAGCCATGTTGCCGGCGCCGATAAAGGCAATACGAGTCTTGCTCATGTCAGGTCCTTGATAGGGAAAGAGGGAAAAAGCATGGGTCAGGGCTGGCCGTAGTCGCGGGCACCGAACAGCGCGGTGCCGATGCGCACCCAGGTCGCGCCCTGGGCAATCGCGGCTTCCAGGTCATGACTCATGCCCATGGACAGGGTGTCGAGGGGTAACTGAAGGCTCGCCTGCAACTCGCGAACCCGGGCGAAGGCCGCTTGTTGGGCGGCCTCGTCGTCGGTCGGCTCGGGAATCGCCATCAACCCGCGCAGGCGCAGGCGTGGCAGCGCGGCGATGGCGCTGGCCAGGGCCGGCAGCTCTTCGGGCGTGCAGCCAGACTTGCTGGCTTCGCCACTGACGTTGACCTGCAGGCAGATGTTCAGCGCTGCGAGGTTGCCAGGGCGTTGCTCGGACAGGCGTTGGGCGATTTTCAGACGGTCCACGGAATGTACCCAGTCAAAGTGCTCGGCAATCGCACGAGTCTTGTTCGACTGAATGGGGCCGATGAAGTGCCAGGTCAAGGGCAGGTCGGTCAATTCGCCCTGTTTGTTCAGGGCTTCCTGCAGGTAGTTCTCACCGACATCGCGCACCCCGGCGGCGAAGGCTTCGCGCACGGCAGCGGCGGGTTTGGTCTTGCTCACGGCCAGCAACTGCACGGCCGCAGGCTCGCGCCCGGCGGCCAGCGCGGCGGCACGGATGCGTGCGGCGAGCGTGGAAAGGTTGTCTGCTATGGTGGACATTGATCGATGCCAGCGGCT
This sequence comes from Pseudomonas sp. B21-009, assembly GCF_024749345.1. NCBI lineage: Bacteria > Pseudomonadati > Pseudomonadota > Gammaproteobacteria > Pseudomonadales > Pseudomonadaceae > Pseudomonas > Pseudomonas sp. B21-009. Next base: position 297,012 of record NZ_CP087199.1, read on the forward strand.
CTTTGGGTCTGCGGCATTCTACCTGCTTGGCGGCCTTTGGGGAGTCTCATGGATGTGACTGAACTGCTGGCGCTGGCTGTGCAAGCCGGTGCCAGTGACCTGCACCTGGCGGCGGGCGAGGTGCCGGCGCTGCGTTTTGAAGGGCGTTTGCGGCCGCTGGAGCTCCCGGCGCTGACGCCGCAAGACATGGACGAAATGTTCGGGCAGGTGATGTCCGCGGCGCAGCAAAAGGATTTTGAAACACATCTGGATATCGACTTTGCCTTTGCCGTGCCAGCATTGGCGCGCTTTCGGGTCAATGCTTTCCAGCAACTGCATGGCGCCGCTGCAGTGCTGCGGGTGATTCCGGCGCAGGTCAGCAGCCTGGCAGAACTCGACCTGGGGGATGTGTTTCGGCAAATTGCCGAGCTGTCGGGCGGGCTGGTGCTGGTTACCGGGCCCACAGGGTCGGGCAAATCGACCACCCTGGCGGCTCTGGTCGATCACCTGAACCGTGAGCGGGCGCTGCACATCGTCACCCTCGAGGACCCCATCGAATTTATCCACAGCTCGCAGCGCAGCCGCATCAGCCAGCGCGAGATCGGCCGGCACACCCGGGGTTTTGCCCAGGCCTTGCGCGCAGCATTACGCCAGGATCCGGATGTGATCATGCTCGGTGAACTGCGCGATCCGCAGAGCATTCGCCTGGCCCTGACTGCAGCGGAAACCGGGCACCTGGTATTGGCCACGGTGCATACCGGCTCGGCGGCGAAAACCATTGACCGCCTGGTGGATGTGTTCGCCGCCGAAGAGAAGCAACTGGTACGCGCCATGCTCGCCGAGTCGCTGCAGGCAGTGGTCTCGCAGGTTCTGGTGGAGAAGGTTGGCGGCGGCCGGCTGGCAGCCCACGAGATACTCCTGGCAACGCCTGCGGTGCGCAACCTGGTGCGCGAGGGCAAGGTGGCGCAGATTTATTCGGCGATACAGACAGGCGGGGCACAGGGGATGCAGACCCTCGACGCGTGTCTGCAGGGCCTGGTGCGTCAAGGGCTGGTCAGCCCTGAAAGCGCCCGGGAGCGGGCGCCGGGGCGTTTCTAGCGCTTGGCCAGGGCCAGTTGCTGGCTTTTTGGCAAGACACGTTTGGCAACCACGTAACGGCTGTTCCAGTACGGCTTGTTCAGGGTGTCGATGCTTACCCGTTTGCCAGTGCGCGGCGCGTGGATGAAGCGGTCGTTGCCCAGGTAGATGGCGACGTGGTTGACCCGGCGGCTCTTGATATTGAAGAAGATCAGGTCGCCGGGCTTGAGGTCGTTGCGATCGACTTTTATGCCGTGGCCGCTGGCCATGGCGTTGGAGGTGCGGGGCAGGTCGACTTCATCGATGTCGTTGAAGGCGTACTTGACCAGGCCGCTGCAGTCAAAGCCCTTGCTCGGGCTGCTGCCGCCCCAGCGATACGGGGTGCCGAGCACGTTGACCGCGCGGCTGAGCACATCGCTGCTCTGCTGCGGCGACATGGCCGCGGCAACCGGCAGCGGCTTGCCCGGGCGAGCGCTGCGCTTGGGGCTGTGCTGGACTTTGTTGCTGCTGACGTTCTTGTGTGGACGCGCAGCAGTGGAATTGGAGGTGTACCCGGAGAAACCGTTGGGTAACCGTTGCTCACGATTGGTGGCGTGGGCAGCCAGTGGCAATAATAGGCAGATGGTCAGCCATGTCTTGAAAAAAGGACGCATAGGCAGGGCTCTGGTTGGTTAGCGCGCAACTTTATAACAGCTTTTTGATCAAATTCTGATCCGTTGGTCGATTCCAGGGGGCGGCAAAAACCGGCAGAAGCGGCGATTGGCCTGCATTCGAAAGGCGCGGGCCAGACAGGATAGGGGTTTGCGGCGGGTAGGGTGGCAAATGACCACACGTCGGCTTGCCACAGAAAAGTCACATTTTTCTTTAGAAAATTTATCGATAACCCACAGGGGCTATGAATGAACAGTTATCAACAGGGCGGTCAGCTACACGACACCCACAGCAAGGTGATCGGTTATCTGCTGTGGATTTTCGGCTTCACCGGTTCGCACCGCTTCTACTATGGCAAGCCGGTCACCGGCACGATCTGGTTCTTTACCCTGGGCCTGCTCGGCATCGGCTGGTTGATCGACCTGTTTCTGATTCCGGCGATGGACCGCGAAGCCGACCTGCGCTTTCAGCCGGGCCCACTGGACTACAGCCTGGCGTGGATCCTGCTGACCTTCCTCGGGGTGTTTGGCGTGCACCGCATGTACCAGGGCAAGTGGATCACCGGCCTGATCTACCTGTGCACCGGCGGGTTATTCCTGGTGGGGGTGCTGTATGACTTCTGGACGCTCAATACCCAGGTGTCACTGGCCAACGCCCAGCGGCGTTAAGGCCTGAAGCCTTGTCGCAGCGAATGCGACAAGGCTTTTGCGGCGGGGTTACTGGCGGGTCTGGCGCTGCTGCAACAGCAGGTTGCTGAAGCCGCTGCCAGCCAGTTGCTTTTGCGCCACGGTCAGCTGCTCACGGTTGCTGAACGGGCCAACCAGCACGCGGTACCAGGTTTCTTCCTTCACCGTGCCGGACTCCACCTTGACCGCCTGGCCGAGCAGGATAATCTGCGCGCGGACCTTGTCGGCGTCGGCCTGCTTGCGGAATGAACCGGCCTGCAGGAAGAACTGGGTGGTCGCCGCCGGCTTGATCACCGGTGGTGCTGGCGGAGGCGTCTGCCCCATCAACGCGGCCTGGGCACGAGCGGTGTCGATCTTCGCTGCTTCCGCCGGAGTGACCGGAGGTTGCGCCGGCACCGGCGGGGTTTTCTCCGGCACCGCTTCAGGTGGCACGATCACTTCCGATTCCGGCAGCAAGGTATAGAAGTCGTACTTGGGCTTCACCGGCTGCTGCGGGCTTGGCGCGGTCTTGTTGGCTTCGGCGACCTTATCGGCCTTCTGCTGCTCGGGCTTGGTGCGCTTGACCTCGCCATTGCCAGGCTCGAGCTTCATCAGGAACACGACAAAGGCGCCCACCGACAAGCCGATTGCCAGCCACAGCCAGCCCGGGATGGGCTGCTTGGCAGGTGCCTGATAGCGACTCGCGCCGCGCTTGGGTGCGGGTTTTTTCTTGGCAGCCAACTTACATGCGCTCCAGGGTTTCCAGGCCGAGCAGTTGCAGACCTTGCTTGAGGGTACGACCGGTCAGGGCGGCCAGACGCAGGCGGCTCTGCTGCTGTTCAGGGGTGTCGGCGGCGAGGATCGGGCAGTTCTCGTAGAAGCTCGAGAACAGGCCGGCAACGTCGTACAGGTAGGCGCACAGCACGTGCGGCGTGCCTTTTTCGGCGACGTTGTTGAGGATCTCGCCGAACTGCGCCAGGCGTGCAGCCAGGTCTTGCTCCTGCGGTGCTTGCAGGATGATCTGGCCGTCGACTTCTTCAAAGCTCTTGCCCAGCTTGCGGAACACACCGGCGACGCGGGTGTAGGCGTACAGCAGGTAAGGCGCGGTGTTGCCTTCGAAGTTGAGCATCAGTTCGAAGTTGAAGCTGTAGTCGCTGGTGCGGTGCTTGGACAGGTCGGCGTATTTCACCGCGCCAATGCCGACCACTTCGCCGATGGCGCGCAGGTCGGCCTCGGCCAGCTCCGGGTTCTTCTCCTTGACCAGGGCGTAGGCACGTTCCTTGGCTTCGGTGAGCAGGTCGATCAGCTTCACCGTGCCGCCGTCGCGGGTCTTGAACGGACGGCCGTCGGCGCCGTTCATGGTGCCGAAGCCCATGTGCTCCATTTGCATCGGGTGGCCGACGAAACCGGCGCGGCGAGCCACTTCGAACACCTGGTTGAAGTGCAGGGCCTGACGCTGGTCGACGAAGTACAGGGCGCGGTCGGCCTTGAGCACGTTGCTGCGGTAGCGCACGGCAGCGAGGTCGGTGGTGGCGTACAGGTAGCCGCCATCGGCTTTTTGCACGATCACCGGCAGTGGCTCGCCTTCGGCGGTTTTGAATTCTTCAAGGAATACGCACTGGGCGCCCTTGCTCTCGACCAGCAGACCCTTGGCCTTGAGGTCGCTGACGACATTGGCCAGGTCGTCGTTGTAGGCGCTTTCGCCCATGACGTCGGCCATGGTCAGTTTGACGTTGAGCAGTTCGTAGGTTTTCTGGCAGTGCGACAGCGAGATGTCCTTGAAACGAGTCCACAGCTTCAGGCATTCCGGGTCGCCGGCTTGCAGCTTGACCACCAGGCCACGGGCGCGGTCGGCGAACTCTTCGGACTCGTCGAAGCGTTTTTTCGCTGCACGGTAGAAGTTCTCCAGGTCCGACAGCTCGTCGCTGGTGATCGGGTTTTCCTGCAGGTAGGCCATCAGCATGCCGAACTGGGTGCCCCAGTCGCCGACGTGGTTCTGGCGGATTACGTCATCGCCGAGGAACTCCAGCACGCGGGATACGGCATCACCGATGATGGTCGAACGCAGGTGGCCGACGTGCATCTCCTTGGCCAGGTTAGGGGCCGACAGGTCGACCACCACCTTCTGCTGCGGGCCGGCTTTTTTTACGCCAAGCTTGGCGTCGGCCAGGGCCGCATCCAGGCGCGAGGCCAGGGCCTGGGTGTTCTGGAAGAAGTTGAGAAAGCCTGGGCCGGCGATCTCGACTTTGCTCACCTGCTCGTCGGCAGGCAGGGCGGCGATGATCTTCTCGGCCAGGTCGCGCGGTTTCATGCCGGCAGGCTTGGCCAGCATCATCGCGATGTTGCTGGCGAAGTCGCCGTGGGTCTTGTCCCGGGCGTTCTCCACCTGGATCGCCGGCGTCAGCCCTTCAGGCAGCACACCGTCGGTGACGAGTTGGGTGAGGGCTTGCTGGATCAGCTGGCGAATGGTGTCTTTCATGGGCTTCTCTTTCGACCGCAAGCGCGGCGGCGCTTCGATGCGCAGGTGGAAAAACTGGACATTATCCGTTGCCGGGGCGAGGTTGCCAACCTTTGGGCCAATGCTGTCAGTACAAATCCACCGGATCGACATCCAGCGACCAACGCACCTGGCGCCCGGACGGCATCTGTTCCAACACTAGCAACCAGGCGCTGATCAGTCGATGCAAAGGTGCCCTGGCATTGGCCTGGAGCAACAATTGCGCACGAAACCGCCCGGCACGGCGTTCCATCGGCGCCGGTACCGGGCCCAGCAGCTCGATGCCGTGCAGGTTCTGTTCGGCCAGCAACTGCTCGGCGGCGCTGCAGGCTTCATCGAGAAACCCCTCGGCCTGCCCCGGCTTATGCGCTTCGGCGCGCAACAGCGCCAGGTGCGCGAAAGGCGGCAGGCCGGCGGCGCGGCGCTCGCTCAGGGCCTGCTCGGCAAAGGCGAAGTAACCCTGCTCGGTCAGTTGCACCAATAAAGGATGGTCGGCCAGGTGGGTCTGGATGATCACCTTGCCCGGCTCCTCGGCGCGCCCGGCGCGGCCGGCGACCTGGACGATCATCTGCGCCATGCGCTCGCTGGCGCGAAAATCGCCGGAGAACAGGCCGCCGTCGGCATCGAGGATCGACACCAGGGTCACCCGCGGAAAGTGGTGGCCCTTGGCGAGCATCTGGGTGCCAACCAGGATGCACGGCTGGCCGCGCTGGATGGTGGCGAACAACTGGTTCATCGCATCTTTGCGCGAAGTGCTGTCGCGGTCGACGCGCAGCACCGGGTAATCCGGAAAAAGAATGCTCAGGCGCTCCTCGGCACGCTCGGTGCCGGCACCCACCGGGCGCAGGTCGACTTTGTTGCACTGCGGGCACTGGCGCGGCACGCGCTCGTCGTAGCCGCAGTGGTGGCAGCGCAGCTCATTGGAGCGCTGGTGCACGGTCATGCGCGCATCGCAGCGTGGGCATTCGGACATCCAGCCGCAGTCATGGCACAGCAGCGTCGGCGCAAAGCCGCGGCGGTTGAGGAACACCAGTACCTGCTGGCCGGCCGCCAGGGTCTGGCCGATGGCTTGCTGCATCGGCCCGCTGATGCCGCTGTCCAACGGCCGGCTCTTCACATCCAGGCGCAGGAAGCGCGGCTGCTGGGCGCCGCCGGCGCGCTGGTTGAGGCGCAGCAGGCCATAGCGGCCGCTGTGGGCGTTATGCAGGCTCTCCAGCGACGGCGTGGCCGAGCCCAGCAGGATCGGGATGTTCTCCTGGCGTGCGCGCACCAGCGCCAGGTCGCGGGCGTGGTAGCGCAGGCCTTCCTGCTGTTTATACGAGCCGTCGTGTTCTTCGTCGATGATGATCAAGCCGGGGTTTTTCATCGGTGTGAACAATGCTGAGCGGGTGCCGATGATGATGTCGGCCTCGCCGTCACGGGCGGCCAGCCAGGCATCCAGGCGCTCGCGGTCATTGACCGCCGAGTGCAGCAGGGCGATGCGCGCGTTAAAACGCTGCTCGAAGCGCGCCAGGGTTTGCGGCCCCAGGTTGATCTCCGGGATCAGAATCAGCGCCTGCTTGCCGGCCTCCAGGGTTTCGCGGATCAGTTGCAGGTAGACCTCGGTCTTGCCGCTGCCGGTGACCCCGGCCAACAAGGAGGCATGAAAGCTGTCGAAGCCTGAGCGTACCGCATTGAAGGCGGTGCGCTGCTCGTCGTTGAGCGGCAGCTCCGGCTGCGCCAGCCAGTGTTCGTGGCGCTCCTGGGGCAAGTGGCGGCGCACCTCGACCTGCACCAGCTCCTTGGCCAGCAGCAGGTCGAGGCTGTCCTTGCTCAGCGTCAGCTTGCTCAGCAAGGTATGGGCCACGCCGTGGGGGTGCTGCGCCAGGGTTGCCAGGGCTTCGCGCTGGCGCGGCGCGCGGGCGATGCGCGGGTCGTCCAGGCGTGCGCCCGGCGCCACTTGCCAGAAGCGCTCCTGGCGCGCTTGCGCCGGTTCGCCCTGGCGCAGTAGCACCGGCAGGGCCCAGCTCAGGGTATCGCCGAGGCTGTGCTGATAATACTGCGCAGTCCACAGGCACAGCTTGAACAGTGCCGGCGGCAGCGGCGACACCGGATCGAGCAGGGCGATTGCGGGCTTGAGCTTGTCGGCCGGCACCTCGCTGGTGTCGCTGATCTCGATCAGGATGCCGATCATCTCGCGTCGACCAAACGGCACGCGGATACGCATGCCCGGGGTCAGTGCCTGGCGCGCCATGCTTGCCGGTGCCCTGTAGTCGAACAGCCGCCGCAGGGGCGAGGGCAGGGCAAGGCGTAGAATGACGTCGGACACGCGAAAGGTTCTCTGCAGGGGGAATTCCAGGGTCCGGCGAGCCTAGCAGACGACCGCCGGTCTAAGCGACAACTTGCGTTGGCTGTTTGCTCTGGTATTATTCCGACCCTATTTTGCGTGCGGTATTCAACAATGGTGTTGAGTGGCGGCACGTCAGCACTGAGGAAACACCATGAAAGCCGATATCCATCCGGTATACGAAGCTGTAGAAGTTACCTGCAGCTGCGGTAACAAATTCGAAACTCGTTCGACTCTGGCCAAGGCCCTGCCGATCGACGTTTGCAACCTCTGCCACCCGTTCTACACCGGTAAGCAGAAGGTCCTGGACACCGGCGGCCGCGTACAGAAGTTCGCCGATCGCTTCGGCATGTTCGGTGCCAAGAAGTAAGATTGCGCGACGCTGGCCCGATGGGTTTGGCATTGCTGCTGAAAAAGGCGTCCCTCGTGGGCGCCTTTTTTATGGGCGCGATCTGGCAGTTGCCGGCCCTGGCATTCTGCGCGGCACCGGTCGATGCGCAGGTGGTCAGCGTGCGCCAGGTGGTCGATGGCGATACCTTGCGTCTGAATGATGGCCGCAGTGTTCGCCTGATTGGTATCAATGCACCGGAAATCGGTCGCAAAGGTCGCAGCAGTGAAGCCTTCGCCGAGGCTGCACGGCAGCGCTTGCAGGCCCTGGTCAAGGCCAGCGGCGGGCAGGTGGGGCTGGTTCCTGGCGTCGAGGCGCGGGACAAATATGGCCGTACTCTGGCGCATGTCTACGGCCGCTCTGGCGACAATTTCGAGGCACAACTGCTCAGTGAAGGCCTTGGCTACCGGGTTGCGGTGGCCCCCAACGTCGCGTTGGCCGGCTGCCAGGTGCAGGCCGAGCGCGCCGCTCGTCAGGCCGGCAAAGGCCTGTGGCGGCAATCGCCATTGACCCCGGCAAGCGCCGTGCGTCAGTCCGGTTTTGCCCTGATAAGTGGCAAGGTGATGGATATCCAGCGCAATCGCGGGGGTATCTGGATCGAAATCGACGATTCTCTGGTGCTTCAGGTGCCGGCACGCCTGCAGCGCAATTTCCCCTCTTCGTTCTTCACTGATCTGAAAGGTCGATCGATCGAAGCCCGCGGTTGGGTGCTGGATCGTTCCCGCAAAGGTGGCCTGAAGTCGGGACAGCAACGCTGGTTGCTGCCCCTGACCGATCCGTCGATGCTGGAACGGGTCGAAAGATAAAAAATTGTCTACATTTTTAATTTCGATTGTACACATCGAAACCCTTGCAGGCCGTGGCTCTTGGCGGAAAGTCGTAGGTTAAAGGCCTTGACACAAGTGACCGGGCAGTCTTGTCGGCCCTTTGCTCTTTGCGTATCCTCGGCGGTCCGTCAGAACAGTAAATAGCGGAATGCCCACCATGTCAGATTTGAAAACTGCCGCTCTCGAATACCACGCTCAACCTCGTCCGGGGAAACTGAGCGTCGAGCTCACCAAACCTACCGCGACTGCTCGCGACCTGGCGCTGGCCTACAGCCCTGGCGTGGCTGAGCCGGTTCGCGAAATCGGTCGCGATCCGGAACTGGCCTACAAGTACACCGGCAAGGGCAATCTGGTAGCAGTCATTTCCGACGGCACCGCCATCCTCGGCCTGGGTAACCTCGGCCCACTGGCCTCCAAACCGGTCATGGAAGGCAAGGGCGTTCTGTTCAAGCGTTTCGCCGGTATCGACGTGTTCGACATCGAAGTCGACTCCGAGAGCCCGCAAGCCTTCATCGACACCGTCAAGCGCATCTCGATCACCTTCGGTGGCATCAACCTGGAAGACATCAAGGCGCCAGAGTGCTTTGAAATCGAGCGCGCGCTGATCGAACAGTGCGACATCCCGGTATTCCACGATGACCAGCACGGCACCGCGATCGTTACCGCCGCCGGCATGATCAACGCCCTGGAAATCGCTGGCAAAACCCTGGCCGACGCCAAGATCGTCTGCCTGGGCGCCGGTGCCGCCGCCATCTCCTGCATGAAACTGCTGGTGAGCATGGGCGCACAGATCGAGAACATCTTCATGGTTGACCGTACTGGCGTGATCCACGCTGGCCGTGACGACCTGAACCAGTACAAGGCGGTGTTCGCCCACGCTACCGACAAGCGCACCCTGGCTGACGCCCTGCAAGGCGCTGACGTGTTCGTCGGCCTGTCCGGCCCGAACCTGCTGAGCCCTGAAGGCCTGAAGTCGATGGCGCCGAACCCGATCGTGTTCGCCTGCTCGAACCCTGATCCAGAGATCTCCCCGGAGCTGGCCCACGCCACCCGTAACGACGTGATCATGGCTACCGGTCGTTCCGACTACCCGAACCAGGTCAACAACGTACTGGGCTTCCCGTTCATCTTCCGCGGTGCCCTGGACGTTCGCGCCAAGCGCATCAACGAAGAAATGAAAATCGCCGCCGCCAACGCCCTGAAAGACCTGGCCAAGCTGCCAGTGCCTAAGGAAGTCTGCGCAGCCTACGGCGTCGACGCCCTGGAATTCGGCCGTGAGTACATCATTCCGAAGCCAATGGACGCTCGCCTGATCACCGTGGTTTCCGATGCCGTGGCCAAGGCCGCGATCGAGACTGGTGTGGCGACCCTGCCGTATCCGAAGAACTACCCGCTGAAAAGCGTGGATGACGTGTTCAACGGCTAAGCTGTTGTAGCGTCATAACAAAAAGCCCCGGCTCGCGAGAGTCGGGGCTTTTTTGTGGGTGACGGCTGTGGATCGGTGTTGGCTTCATCGCTGGCAAGGCCAGCGCCCACAAAGGATCTGTGGGCGCCTCCGTCATCAGAACAGATCGATCGGCGCTGCCTCGTCCGCTGGCAGCGGGCTGCCCGGTGCGCTGCCGTTACCCAGCTCGTTGACCGAAGGCGGTGTGTCTTCGGCCTTGAACAGCTCGAAGTAGGCGTTCGGCGTGCTTGGCGTCGCCGCCCGGCCGCTGACCGGGTCGACGCGCAGGCTGAGGATGCCTTCCGGCTCGGCCGGGGCATGGTTGGGCTTGTCTTTGAGTGCAGCGCCCATGTAGCTCATCCAGATCGGCAGCGCCACGGTGCCGCCATACTCGCGGCGGCCGAGGGTTTCCGGTTGGTCGAAGCCGGTCCAGACGGTGGTTACGTAGTCGGCGTTGTAGCCGGAGAACCAGGCGTCCTTGGATTCGTTGGTGGTACCGGTCTTGCCGGCCAGGTCGGTACGGCCCAGGGCCAGGGCGCGGCGCCCGGTACCGCGCTTGATCACGTCCTGGAGCATACTGGTGAGGATATAGCTGGTGCGCCCGTCAATGATGCGCTCGGCCACGGCCGGCGGCTGGGCGACGGCGGCGGCCGGGTCGCTGGCCACGGTGCTCAGGCCTTCGCCCGGCAGCTGGGTGCTGATCGGCTGCTCGGGGGCGGCGATGCCGGCTTCGACCTGTTCGCTTTGCGGGACCCGTGGCGGGTTGGCAGTGAACAGGGTCTCGCCGTTGCGGCTCTCGATGCGTTCGATCAGGTATTGGCTGATCTTGTAGCCGCCGTTGGCAAAGGTGCTCCAGCCGGTGGCGATTTCCATCGGCGTCAGGGTTGCGGTGCCCAGGGCCAGCGACAGGTTGGGCGGCAGGTCCTGCTTGTTGAAGCCGAACTTGCTGATGTAGTCGATGGTCGGGCCTACACCCATGGCCTGCAGCAGGCGAATCGATACCAGGTTTCGCGACTTGTACAGCGCCTCGCGCATGCGGATCGGGCCGAGGAAGGTGTTGGTGTCGTTCTTCGGCCGCCAGACCTTGTCCAGGTATTCGTCGACAAATACGATCGGCGCGTCGTTGACCAGGCTGGCGGCGGTGTAGCCGTTGTCCAGCGCAGCGCTGTACACGAACGGCTTGAAGCTCGAGCCCGGCTGACGCTTGGCCTGCATGGCGCGGTTGTAGTTGCTCTGCTCGAACGAGAAACCGCCGACCAGGGCGCGGATCGCACCACTGTTCGGGTCCAGCGATACCAGCGCGCTCTGCGCTCCCGGCACCTGGCTGAATTTGAGGCTGCCGTCGTCCAGGCGCTGCACGCGAATCAGGTCGCCGACCTGGGCAACGTCGGCAGGCTGCTGTGGTGCACGGCCCTGGCTGTTGGTGTTGAGGAACGGGCGGGCCCACTTCATGGTCTCCCAGGCCACCGACTCCTGGTTACCGGCGCGAGTCAGCACCTGCAGGCCGGTCTTGCTGACTTCGGTGACGATCACCGGCTCCAGGCCGCCCAACGGGCGTTGCTTGCTCAGTTCCTGCAGCCAGGCGTCACGGGTCTTGCCCGGGAAGCGCGACTCGGGGCCACGGTAACCATGACGCTCGTCGTAGGCGGTGAGGCCGTTGAGTACGGCTTTGTTGGCGATTTCCTGCAGGTCGCTCGGCACCGTGGTGGTGACGCGGAAGCCTTCGGTGTAGGCATCGCTGCCGTAGCGGCCGACCATTTCGGCGCGGGCCATCTCGGCGATGTAGGGTGCGTTAACTTCTGGGGTCGGCACGTGGTAGCTGGCGTTGATCGGTTCGGCCAATGCTGTCTGGTAGCTGGCTTCATCAATTTTGCCGAGCTTGTACATGCGCCCCAGGATCCAGTCGCGGCGCTCTTTGGCGCGCACCGGGTTGGCCAACGGGTTGAAGCGCGACGGCGCTTTCGGCAGGCCGGCGATCATCGCCATCTGCGCCAGGCTGACATCGCGGATCGACTTGCCGTAGTACACCTGCGCGGCGGCCTCGATGCCGTAGGCGCGGTTGCCCAGGTAGATCTTGTTGACGTACAGCTCGAGGATCTCGTCCTTGGTCAGTTCGCGTTCGATCTGCAGGGCCAGGAGAATCTCGTTGGTCTTGCGCGAGAAGCTGCGTTCGCTGCTGAGGAAGAAGTTCTTCGCCACCTGCATGGTGATGGTGCTGCCGCCGGTCTGGATGTGCCCGGACTTGAGCAATTGTGTTGCAGCACGCATCAGGCTGCTGGGGTCAACGCCGTAGTGATTGGCGAAATTGTCGTCTTCAGCCGACAGCAAAGCCTGGATGAAATGCGGCGGAATGTCGGCAAAACGGATGGGCGAGCGGCGCATTTCGCCGAACTCGGCGATCAGCTTGCCGTCGCTGCTGTAGACCCGCAAAGGGATCTGCAACTGGATGCTTCTGAGGGCCTCTACCGAGGGCAAGCTGGGGCTAAGATACAGAAATGCGCCGCTCAGACCGAGCACGAGCGCGCAGATGACTGCGACGAAAGACCACCAGAAGAACTTCAGCAGGCGTATCAAGGCTTTAGGGCGTCCAGATAAAAGAATGGGTTGCGCGCGGGGCCAGCGGACAAAGGATAAACGCTGGGCATTATAAGCATTTTTCAACTCGCCGCGTTACGCACGCGGCTGTCGCCAGCAAGGAAAAAACCAATGCTTGGACGCTTCGGCATGGATGCCGGTTCACTCCTGGGGGTAGAAATTGCCCCGCCGTCTATCCGACTGGTGCAATTGCACCGGCGCAAAGGCGCGTGGCGCGTGCGGGCCTGGGCGCTTGAACCGCTGCCTGTCGGGGCCATGCTCGACGGCTGGATTGCCGACCCCGAGGTGGTTGGCCTGGCCCTGAAACGCGCGCTGCAGCGCAGTGGCAGCCTCTGTCGGCAAGCCGCCGTGGCCTTGCCGGCGGCGCGGGCTATCAGCAAATCGATAAGCCTGCCGGCGGGTCTGGCCGATGCTGAAGTGGCTGCGCAGGTGCACGATGCCGCTGAGCAGTTCATTCCCTTCGACCTTGAAGACACCGCGCTGGATTACCGGCTGCAGGCGCCGGCTGGCGCTAATGCGGTGAGCGTTCAGATCGCGGCCTGTCATCGCGGTTTGCTGGAAACACTTGAGGCCACCTTTGAAGTCGCCGGGCTCAATGCACGGGTGCTGGAGATCGATAGCCAGGCGCTGCAGCGTGCTCCGGCAGTAGCGCTCGACGCCGAACTGGACCACGCGGGCTCGAGCCTGGACGTGGCCTGCGCCCTGGCCATGGGCGGCGTGCGACTTAATTTGTTGCCATGGCGCGAGCGCCGCCAGCGTCTGCGTACTCGAGGGTTTCAGGCAGGCTGTGCAAGTGTTGTGCTGCTGGTTGCCGTTGCCAGTGGTCTCATCGACCAGCATTTTCGTGGCGTCATGCAGCAGCAGTCGCTCAGCCCGCCCGGCGGGCAACTGGAGCCCGAGGCTTTGCGGCAGGAACTGAGGCAGTTGCAACGCTTGCAGGCTGGCCGGCATTTCGCCGTGGATGTCTTCGAGCAGGTTGAGCGGGCCATGCCCGATGGCGTGTACCTGACCGCCCTGAGCCAGGAGCCGGCCGAGCTTCAGCAGCTAAGTGCGGTCGAGGAGGGGCATGCGTTTGAGCTGGTAGCAGCCCTTGAGGTTGCACCTTGAGCTTCTGCGGTGTGCTGGCAAGTCGAGCCTGGCCAGTACAGGCGTTGATACTGACGGGCTTGCTGGCGCTTCTGGCAGGCCTGGCTTACGCCGTGCATTTACGGCCGCTGATGGTCGATGCCTTGGCGCACGCCAACGCAGACAGCGTTGAGCCGACGGCCGAATTGCACAGCGGCTTGCAGCAAGCGCGCTGGCAATTGTCGGCAGGGAGCGCCGAGCCTGCCGTGTTCGAGTTGCTCTCCCGCCTGGCCGAGGCCCATGAAGTGGCCATTGAACAGTTGCAGGTAGTCCAAGCGTCGACCGCTGAGCATTACTTGGAACTGCCCGTGCAACTGCGCTTGCGTGGCGCCTTTTCGGCGCTTGGCGAATTTTTCGCGGACCTGGCCGCGCAGCCGCGGCTGATTACCGTGCAAGGGCTTTCGCTGAAGCCGGCCGATGCGCAGTTGCTGCACATGGAATTGCAGGTTCGCTCATACCAGCCTCGCTCGCAGCCGCAGTTGGCCCCTGGCGCGCAGCCACAGGCGGCGCAGCGACGGCCGGTTGCGATGCTGCGCAATCCATTCGCTCCATCTGCGCTGGCGGTGCAGGCCGATGTCTTGCAGCGCCTGGCGCTGGAGCAGCTGGAAATGGTCGGCAGCCTCGCCAGTCGCGGTGTGCGCTACGCGCTGATCCAGGCTGATGGCAGCGTGCATCGGCTGCAGGTCGGTGACCGCTTGGGGCGTGACCAGGGGCAGGTGGCCGAGATTGGCGAGCGCCATGTCGAGGTCATCGAACAGGTTTTTGTTGCCGGCCAAGGCTGGCAAGCGCGGCGGCGAACTCTCGCCCTGCGCTGAAGGTGCCGACCAGGGAGGTCATCGATGGGCAAGGGAGCTGTGGTTGCGGTGCTGATAGGCTGTTGCCTGTCTGCCGGCGCGTTTGCGGGCAAGCAACTGTACGACGGTGAGCCGCTGTCATTGAATTTTCAGGATGTCGAAGTGCGCACGGTACTGCAGGTGCTGGCTGATTTTTCCGGGGTCAACCTGGTGGCCAGTGATGCGGTGCAGGGCAAGGTGACCTTGCGCTTGCAGGATGTGCCCTGGGACCAGGCGCTGGAGCTGGTGCTGCGCAGCAAGGGCCTGGAGCAGCGCAAGGATGGCAATGTATTGCTGGTCGCACCGCTTGCCGAACTGGCCGGGTCCGCGCCGTCGCGGCGCGAGCTGATACCGATCCACCACGCCAGGGCCACCGATATCGCCGAGCTTTTCCACAGCCTGATGGCCCATGAGGCCGGCGGCGCCAGCCATGGTTCGCTGAGTGTCGATGAGCGCACCAACACCCTGGTCGCCAGCCAGTCGCCGGAACGTCTGGAAGAGCTGCGCAGGTTGATCGGCGAACTCGATGTGCCGGTACGCCAGGTCATGATCGAGGCGCGGATCGTCGAGGCCAACGTCGATTTTGAAAAGAGCCTGGGTGTGCGCTGGGGTGGCGAGGTGCAGTTGGGCAAGGGCTTGAGCCTGGGCGGTGGCGATACCTTCGTCGACCTTGGCGCGGACCGGGCATCGTCGAGTATCGGCTTTGGCCTGGTGCGCAACAGTGCGCTGCTCGACCTGGAACTGAGCGCAATGGAGCGCACCGGCAACGGCGAAATCATCTCCCAGCCCAAGGTGGTCACCGCCGACAAGGAAACCGCGCGGATCCTCAAGGGCACCGAGGTGCCGTATCAGGAAACCAGCGGCAGCGGCGCTACCTCGGTGACCTTCCGCGAAGCCTCGCTGTCCCTTGAGGTAACCCCGCAGATCACCCCGGACAACCGGGTAATCATGGCGGTCAAGGTGACCAAGGACGAGCCCGACTACCTCAACGCCCTGGATCACGTGCCAGCGATCCGTAAAAACGAGGTCAACGCCAAGGTGCGTATCAATGATGGCGAGACCATCGTCATCGGCGGCGTGTACTCGACGGTGCAAAGTAAAGTTGTCGACAAGGTGCCATTTTTCGGCGATGTGCCGTATGTTGGGCGGCTGTTTCGTCGCGATGTTCTACAAGAGAAAAAATCCGAGCTGCTGGTCTTCCTGACTCCGCGTATCATGAGTGACCAGGCGATTGCTGTGAGTCGTTGATTCTGTGCGAAATTTGATACTTGTGGGGCCGATGGGTGCTGGCAAAAGCACCATCGGCCGCCTGCTGGCCAAAGAGCTGCGCCTGCCGTTCAAGGATTCCGACAAGGAAATTGAATTGCGCACCGGCGCCAATATCCCGTGGATCTTCGATAAGGAAGGCGAGCCGGGCTTTCGTGACCGCGAGCAGGCGATGATCGCCGAGCTCTGCGCGTTCGATGGCGTGGTGCTGGCTACCGGTGGCGGCGCGGTAATGCGCGATGCCAACCGTCAGGCCCTGCATGCCGGCGGGCGAGTGGTGTACCTGCATGCCTCGGTTGAGCAGCAGGTCGGGCGCACCTCCCGTGATCGCAACCGGCCGTTGCTGCGCACGGCCAACCCGGAGGCGACCTTGCGCGCGCTGCTGGAGGTTCGCGACCCGCTTTACCGCGAGATTGCCGATCTGGTGGTGGAAACCGACGAACGGCCACCGCGAATGGTGGTGCAGGATATTCTCGAGCGCTTGCAGAAGTTGCCGCCCCGTTAAGCCAGGACTATCCTCGGCGACCAGTCATGCCGTGACAGGGCACACCGTTATCGCGCGGTTCGAGCCATCGATGCCGCGCCTAGTTCATTGTGGGGACACATGCAGACACTAAAGGTCGAATTGGGCGAACGTAGCTACCCGATCTACATTGGCGAAGGCCTGCTGGATCAACCTGAACTGCTGGCGCCGCATATCGCTGGCCGGCAGGTCGCCATCGTGTCCAACGAGACTGTCGCACCCCTCTATCTCGAACGCCTGAGCAAGACCCTGGGTGCCTATTCGGTACTGCCGGTGGTGTTGCCCGACGGCGAGGCCTACAAGAACTGGGAAACCCTGCAGTTGATCTTCGATGCGCTGCTGACCGCCCGCCACGACCGCCGCACTACCGTGGTAGCGCTTGGCGGCGGGGTGATCGGCGACATGGCCGGCTTTGCCGCCGCCTGTTACCAGCGCGGCGTGGATTTCATCCAGGTGCCGACTACCTTGTTGTCCCAGGTCGATTCGTCGGTAGGCGGCAAGACCGGCATCAACCACCCGTTGGGCAAGAACATGGTCGGTGCCTTCTATCAGCCCAACGCGGTGCTGATCGACACCCGCAGCCTCAATAGCCTGCCGCCGCGCGAGCTGTCGGCAGGCCTGGCCGAAGTGATCAAATACGGCCTGATTTGTGACGAACCCTTCCTTGGCTGGCTCGAAGAGCATATGCAGGCCTTGCGCGGCCTTGACCAGGTGGCGCTGACCGAGGCCATTCGTCGTTCCTGCGCGGCCAAGGCTGCGGTAGTGGGCGCCGATGAGCGCGAGTCGGGCGTGCGTGCCACGCTGAACCTGGGCCACACCTTCGGTCACGCCATCGAGACCCACATGGGCTATGGTGTGTGGCTTCACGGTGAGGCCGTCGCGGCGGGCACTGTAATGGCCCTGGAAATGTCCATGCGCCTGGGCTGGATCAGCCAGCAGGAGCGTGACCGTGGTATCCGTCTGTTCCAGAACGCAGGCTTGCCGGTGGTGCCGCCCGCCGAGATGACCCCGGCGCAGTTCATGGAACACATGGCAGTAGATAAAAAGGTACTCGACGGTCGTCTGCGTCTGGTCCTGCTGCGCCGCATGGGCGAAGCGGTGATCACCGACGACTATCCGAAAGAGATTCTTCAGGCCACGCTGGCCGCGGATTACCGCGCGATCGTGGCCCAGCTTTGAGGTTGATGAGCGTCCGATGACTAGTTTGCATGCCGACGAGGCCTTTCTCGGCCATTACCAGTTGAACCACGACCCCTTCGCTGCACGGGTGCCGGGTTTCAAATTCTTCCCAGCCCAGCGCAAGCCGGTACTCGGCCAATTGCACCACCTGGCCCGCTACAGCCAGTTGCTGCTGGTGGTCACTGGCCCTCAAGGCAGTGGCAAGACCCTGCTGCGCCAGGCCCTGGTGGCCAGCACCAACAAGCAATCGGTGCAGAGCGTGGTGGTTTCCGCCCGTGGCGCCAGCGATGCCGCCAGCCTGCTCGGCCAGGTGGCCCAGTCATTGGGCGTGGCCCAGGCTGAAGTCCCGGACATCCTTGCCCAGGTGGTACAACTGGCGCTGACCGGGCAGGAAGTCTATCTGCTGGTGGACGATGCGGAACAACTTGGCGAGTCGGCACTCCAAGCCTTGCTGGAGTTGGCGGCGGGTACCCCGGAAGGGCGTCCGCATGTCTTCCTGTTTGGCGAGCCGTCACTGATCGCCGGGCTGGAAGAGCTCAATGCCGAGCAGGAGCGCTTTCATGTCATCGAGCTTGAGCCCTACAGCGAAGAAGAAACCCGTGAATACCTCGAGCAGCGCCTTGAAGGTGCCGGGCGGGGCATCGAAGTGTTCAGCAGTGAGCAGATCGTTGATATTCACCAAAACTCTGACGGCTGGCCCGGGACTATCAACCAGGTTGCCCGCGATACCTTGATCGAAGCCATGATCGCCAGCCGGACCACGGCGAAGCGACCATCAATGGGGTTCAATATGCCGAAGAAACATGTGCTGGCGCTGTCTGCAGTTGTCGTGGTCGCCGTCGCGGCCGCCGTGCTGATGCCGAAGAAGGGTGATCAGGCGCCAACTGCCCCTGCCGAACAGGCGCAACTGCCGCTGGGCGAAGGTCAGCCAGGCAATGCCCAATCGAACAACGGCGGCCCGGCGATCGAATTCGCCGGCAATTCGCAGCCGATGCCACTGCCGCTGGTAGGTCAGTCGCAACCAGTCATGCGTGGCCCGCTGGCCGAGTCTACCGGCATGGGTGAAGGCGAAGAGTCGACGCCAGCCGGCGAAACCGCGCTGCAGCCGTCTACTCCGCCGACCGTCACCACTATCGCGCCACCGGCAGGTGTCACTGCTGGCCCCGCACCAACCCCGGCGCAACCGGTTGCACCTGTGCAGCAGCCGGTAGCGCCTGTTGCCAGCAAGCCGGTTGCTCCTGCAGCCAAGCCTGCGCCACCCCAGGTTGCAACCGCCAAGCCTGCGCCCAAGCCTGCCGAGAAGCCGGCCGCCAAGCCCGCAGCCGGTGGTAGCTGGTACGCCGGGCAGAAGCCGGGCAATTATGTCGTGCAAATCCTCGGCACCAGCTCCGAAGCGTCGGCCCAGGCCTACGTCAAGGCTCAGGGTGGCGACTATCGCTACTTCAAGAAAACCCTGCAGGGCAAGCCGCTGTACGTCATCACCTACGGCAACTTCGCCAGCCGTGATGCCGCCCTGGCTGCAATCAAGGCCTTGCCAGCCAAGGTCCAGGCTGGTAAACCTTGGCCTCGTACCGTCGCCAGCGTCCAACAAGAACTGGCCTCGACCCGCTGATATAGCCTGGTGGCACTACCCCCGCCACCTGCTGAGCGACTCCTGAACATCGGTCAAGCCTGCTGCGTACTGCGCGGCAGGCTTTTCTGTCCCAGACTGCCGGCCACAAGCCGTTCTTGCAGTCCAGGCTGAAACGCTTCAGACTCAAGCCATGCCGTTACCACGGTGCACGCTTAAAAACATTCAAAAATGCGACATGGACTTACGGCAATTCGTCGTAAATTTGTGGGCTTCCCTGTCGCTGTGCAACAATGGCTCCCCTATTGCCCCCGCAAAGCTGGCATTCGTTCGGCGTGGATGGTAAGTGGTTGTACTAAAAAAAGATTTGCCTTGGTGAGAGGCGAACCTGGTGAGAAAGTGTCTATGAAAACAGGTCTGTACCATCCCGAAGAATTCAAGGATAACTGTGGTTTCGGCCTGATCGCCCATATGACGGGCGAACCCAGCCACCACCTTTTGCAAACGGCCATCCAGGCCCTGACCTGCATGACCCACCGCGGTGGGATCAACGCCGACGGCAAGACCGGCGACGGTTGCGGTCTGCTCATGCAAAAGCCCGATCAGTTCCTGCGTGCCGTGGCCCGCGAACAGTTCGCCACTGAGCTGCCCAAGCAATATGCGGTCGGCATGGTGTTCTTCAATCAGGACAACACCAAGGCTGAAGCCGCGCGCGCCAACATGAACCGCGAGATCCTCGCGGCCGGCCTGCAACTGGTGGGCTGGCGCAAAGTGCCGATCGACACCAGCGTCCTCGGCCGCCTGGCCCTGGAGCGCCTGCCGCAGATCGAGCAGGTGTTCATTGGCGGTGAAGGCCTGAGCGATCAGGAATTCGCGATCAAGCTGTTCAGCTCCCGTCGTCGCTCTTCGGTGGCCAACGCCGCCGACACCGACCACTACATCTGCAGCTTTTCGCACAAAACCATCATCTACAAAGGCCTGATGATGCCGGCGGACCTCGCCGCCTTCTATCCGGACCTCAGCGACGAGCGCCTGCAAACCGCGATCTGCGTGTTCCACCAGCGCTTCTCCACCAACACCCTGCCGAAATGGCCGCTGGCGCAGCCGTTCCGCTTCCTCGCCCACAACGGTGAGATCAACACCATCACCGGTAACCGCAACTGGGCCCAGGCGCGGCGCACCAAGTTCGCCAACGACCTGATCCCGGACCTCGAAGAACTCGGCCCGCTGGTCAACCGCGTCGGTTCCGACTCCTCGAGCATGGACAACATGCTCGAACTGATGGTCACCGGCGGCATCGACCTGTTCCGCGGCGTGCGCATGATCATTCCGCCGGCGTGGCAGAACGTCGAGACCATGGACGCCGACCTGCGCGCGTTCTACGAATACAACTCCATGCACATGGAAGCATGGGACGGCCCGGCCGGCGTGGTACTGACCGAAGGCCGCCATGCGGTGTGCCTGCTCGACCGCAACGGCCTGCGCCCGGCGCGCTGGGTCACCACCAAGAACGGCTACATCACCCTGGCGTCGGAAATCGGCGTGTGGGACTACAAGCCTGAAGACGTGATCGCCAAGGGCCGGGTCGGCCCGGGGCAGATCTTTGCCGTGGACACCGAAACCGGGCAGATCCTCGACACCGACGCCATCGACAACCGCCTCAAGTCGCGCCATCCGTACAAGCGCTGGCTGCGCCAGAATGCCCTGCGCATCCAGGCCGACCTCAGCGATGACCAGGGCGTGGCCAGCTACGATGCTGACCAGCTCAAGCAGTATATGAAGATGTTCCAGGTCACCTTCGAAGAGCGTGACCAGGTGCTGCGTCCGCTCGGCGAACAAGGCCAGGAAGCGGTCGGTTCGATGGGCGACGACACGCCGATGGCGATTCTTTCGCAGCGCGTGCGCTCGACCTACGACTACTTTCGCCAGCAATTCGCCCAGGTCACCAACCCGCCGATCGATCCGCTGCGTGAAGCGATCGTCATGTCGCTGGAGATCTGCCTGGGCGCCGAGCGCAACATCTTCCAGGAATCCCCGGAGCATGCCTCGCGGGTGATCCTCAGCTCGCCGGTGATCTCGCCCGCCAAGTGGCGCTCGCTGATGAACCTCGACCGCCCCGGCTTCGAGCGTCAGTTGATCGACCTCAACTACGTCGAGAGCCTGGGCCTGGAAGCGGCGGTGCGCAACATCGCCGATCAGGCCGAAGAAGCCGTGCGCAGCGGCAAGACCCAGCTGGTGCTGAGCGACCGCCATATCGCCCCGGGCAAACTGCCGGTGCATGCCTCGCTGGCCGTCGGTGCGGTGCATCACCGCCTGACTGAACTGGGCTTGCGCTGCGACAGCAACATCCTGGTGGAAACCGCCACCGCCCGCGACCCGCATCACTTTGCCGTGCTGATCGGCTTCGGCGCTTCGGCGGTGTACCCGTATCTGGCCTACGAAGTGCTGGCCGACCTGATCCGTACCGGCGAAGTGCTCGGTGATCTTGAAGAAGTCTTCAAGTACTACCGCAAGGGCATCTCCAAGGGCCTGTTGAAGATCCTCTCGAAGATGGGCATCTCCACCGTCGGTTCCTACCGGGGTGCACAGCTGTTCGAAGCCGTCGGCCTTTCGGAAGAAGTGGTCAACCTGAGCTTCCGTGGCGTTGCCAGCCGCCTCAAGGGCGCACGCTTCGTCGACATCGAGAACGAGCAGAAGCTGCTCGCCGCCGAAGCCTGGAGCGCGCGCAAGCCGATCCAGCAGGGTGGCCTGCTGAAGTTCGTCCACGGTGGCGAGTACCACGCCTACAACCCGGACGTGGTCAACACCCTGCAGGCCGCCGTGCAGCAGGGCGACTACGCCAAGTTCAAGGAATACACCGCACTGGTCGACAAGCGTCCGGTGTCGATGATCCGCGACCTGCTCAAGGTGAAAACCCTGGAGCAGCCGCTGGAGCTGAGCGAGATCGAACCGCTGGAAGCGATCCTCAAGCGCTTCGACTCGGCCGGTATCTCACTCGGCGCGCTGTCGCCGGAGGCTCACGAAGCCTTGGCCGAGGCGATGAACCGCCTGGGCGCGCGCTCCAACTCCGGTGAGGGCGGCGAAGACCCGGCTCGCTACGGCACCATCAAGAGCTCGAAGATCAAGCAGGTGGCCACCGGCCGCTTTGGCGTCACTCCCGAGTACCTGGTCAACGCCGAAGTGTTGCAGATCAAGGTTGCCCAGGGCGCCAAGCCGGGTGAAGGCGGCCAACTGCCAGGCGGCAAGGTCAACGGCCTGATCGCCCGGCTGCGTTACGCCGTGCCTGGCGTGACCCTGATTTCGCCTCCGCCGCACCACGACATCTACTCGATCGAAGACCTCTCGCAGCTGATCTTCGATCTCAAGCAGGTCAACCCGCAGGCGCTGGTCTCGGTCAAGCTGGTGGCAGAAGCCGGTGTTGGCACCATCGCCGCCGGCGTGGCCAAGGCCTATGCCGATCTGATCACCATCTCCGGCTATGACGGTGGCACCGGCGCTTCGCCGCTGACCTCGATCAAGTACGCCGGCGCGCCGTGGGAACTGGGCCTGGCCGAAACCCACCAGACCCTGCGCGGCAACGACTTGCGCGGCAAGGTCCGGGTGCAGACCGACGGCGGCCTGAAAACCGGCCTGGACGTGATCAAGGCGGCCATCCTCGGCGCCGAAAGCTTCGGTTTCGGTACAGCGCCGATGATCGCCCTGGGCTGCAAATACCTGCGTATCTGTCACCTGAACAACTGCGCCACCGGCGTCGCCACCCAGAACGACAAGCTGCGCAAGGATCACTACATCGGCACCGTCGACATGGTGGTAAATTTCTTCACCTACGTCGCCGAAGAAACCCGCGAGTGGCTGGCCAAGCTGGGCGTGCGCAGCCTCGGCGAGCTGATCGGGCGTACCGACCTGCTGGAAATGCTCCCCGGCGAAACCGAGAAGCAGAAACACCTGGACCTCAGCCCGTTGCTGGGCAGCCCACACGTGCCGGCCGACAAGCCGCAGTTCTGCGAAGTCGACCGCAACCCGCCGTTCGACAAGGGCGTGCTGGCCGAGAAGATGGTCGACATGGCCCTGCCGGCCATTCGCGACCTGTCGGGCGCCGAGTTCGAGCTGGACATCTGCAACTGCGACCGCTCCATCGGCGCGCGGATCTCCGGCGAAATCGCCCGTCTGCACGGCAACCAGGGCATGGCCAAGGCACCGATCACTTTCCGCTTCAAGGGCACTGCCGGGCAGAGCTTCGGGGTGTGGAACGCCGGTGGCCTGAACATGTACCTCGAAGGCGATGCCAACGACTACGTCGGCAAAGGCATGACCGGTGGCAAGCTGGTGATTGTGCCGCCTGCGGGCAGCCCGTTCGCCACCCAGCACAGCGCCATCATCGGTAACACCTGCCTGTATGGTGCCACGGGCGGCAAGCTGTTCGCCGCCGGTACCGCGGGCGAGCGCTTTGCCGTGCGCAACTCCGGTGCCCACGCGATTGTCGAGGGCACGGGCGATCACTGCTGTGAGTACATGACCGGTGGCTTTGTCTGCGTTCTGGGCAAGACCGGCTACAACTTCGGCTCGGGCATGACCGGTGGTTTTGCCTACGTGCTGGACATGGACAACAGCTTCGTCGACAAGCTCAACCACGAACTGGTCGAGATCCAGCGCATCAGCGGCGAGGCCATGGAGGCTTATCGCAGCCACCTGCAGCGCGTGCTGGCTGAATACGTCGAAGAAACCAACAGCGAATGGGGTCGTGAGCTCTGGGAAAACCTGGACGATTACGTGCGGCGCTTCTGGCTGGTCAAGCCGAAGGCGGCCAACCTGAAGAACCTGCTGTCCAGCACCCGTGCCAACCCGCAGTAGCGGCAAGCGGCAAGCCTCAAGCTGCAAGTTCAAAGCAGTACGAGGTTTGCCGGCCCACGTGATCGTCTTGCAGCTTGCAGCTTGAAGCTAGCAACTGCGGTAAAGAGGTATTGAAAATGGCTGAACGTCTCAGCAATGACTTCCAGTTCATCGAGGTCGGGCGCAAGGATCCGAAGAAGAAACTGTTGCGTCAACGCAAGAAAGAGTTCGTGGAAATCTACGAACCCTTCAAACCCCAGCAGTCGGCCGAACAGGCCCACCGCTGCCTGGGTTGTGGCAACCCGTACTGCGAGTGGAAGTGCCCGGTGCACAACTTCATCCCCAACTGGTTGAAGCTGGTTTCCGAAGGCAACATCCTCGCCGCCGCGGAGCTGTCGCACCAGACCAACACCTTGCCGGAAGTCTGCGGCCGGGTGTGCCCGCAGGATCGCCTGTGCGAGGGTGCCTGCACCCTTAACGACGGCTTCGGCGCGGTGACCATCGGTTCGGTGGAGAAGTACATCACCGACACCGCCTTCGCCATGGGCTGGCGCCCGGACATGTCCAAGGTCAAGCCGACCGGCAAGCGCGTCGCCATCATCGGCGCCGGTCCGGCCGGCCTGGGTTGCGCCGACGTGCTGGTGCGCGGCGGGGTGACTCCGGTGGTGTTCGACCGCAACCCGGAAATCGGCGGCTTGCTGACCTTCGGCATCCCCGAGTTCAAGCTGGAAAAGACCGTGCTGAGCAATCGCCGCGAAGTCTTCACCGGCATGGGCATCGAGTTCCGCCTCAACACCGAGGTGGGCAAGGATGTCAGCATGGAGCAACTGCTCGAGGAATACGATGCGGTGTTCATGGGCATGGGCACCTACACCTACATGAAGGGCGGCTTCCCCGGTGAAGACCTGCCCGGCGTGCACGATGCCCTGGATTTTCTGGTGGCCAACGTCAACCGCAACCTGGGCTTTGAAAAGTCGCCGGAAGATTTCGTCGACATGAAGGGCAAGAAGGTCGTGGTACTCGGTGGCGGCGACACGGCGATGGACTGCAACCGCACCTCCATCCGCCAGGGCGCCAAGGCCGTGACCTGTGCCTACCGCCGTGACGAGGCGAACATGCCCGGCTCGCGCAAAGAGGTGAAGAACGCCAAGGAAGAGGGGGTGAAGTTCCTCTACAACCGCCAGCCGATTGCGATTGTCGGTGAAGACAAGGTCGAAGGCGTGAAGGTGGTCGAGACCCGTCTTGGCGAGCCGGACGCCCGTGGCCGCCGCAGCCCCGAGCCGATCCCGGGTTCCGAAGAGATCATCCCGGCCGATGCCGTGGTCATCGCCTTCGGTTTCCGTCCGAGCCCGGCGCCGTGGTTCGAGCAGTTCAGCATCCAGACCGACAGCCAGGGCCGCGTGGTGGCGCCGGAGAAGAACACCTACAAGCATCAAACCAGCAACCCGAAGATCTTCGCCGGTGGCGACATGGTCCGCGGTTCCGACCTGGTGGTGACGGCGATCTTCGAGGGGCGCAATGCCGCCGAGGGGATCTTGGATTACCTGGGCGTCTGAAACAGCTTCGCGGGACAAGCCCGCTCCTACAGAACCTGTGTAGGAGCGGGCTTGACCCGCGATGAATTCAACAAAATCTATTGACCTGTCACAAGTCGATAGACAAAAGGCACGGTTGATACCGTGCCTTTTACGTTGGGCTCTGAGAAAATGCCCCCACTTTTTTTCCGGATGCCGACATGACTGCCTTGAAGAACGATCGTTTTCTGCGCGCCCTGCTCAAGCAACCCGTAGACGTCACCCCGGTGTGGATGATGCGCCAGGCCGGCCGCTACCTGCCGGAATACCGCGCCAGCCGCGCCAAGGCCGGCGACTTCATGAGCCTGTGCATGAACCCGCAGTTTGCCTGCGAGGTCACCCTGCAGCCGCTGGACCGCTACCCGCTGGACGCCGCGATCCTGTTCTCGGACATCCTCACCATCCCCGACGCCATGGGCCAGGGCCTGTATTTCGAAACCGGCGAAGGCCCGCGCTTCAAGAAGGTCATCAGCACCCTGGCCGATATCGAGGCGCTGCCGATCCCTGATCCGCAAAAGGACCTGGGCTACGTCATGGACGCGGTCAGCACCATCCGCCGCGAGCTCAACGGCCGCGTGCCGCTGATCGGCTTCTCCGGCAGCCCCTGGACGCTGGCCACCTACATGGTCGAAGGCGGCTCGTCGAAAGACTTCCGCAAGACCAAGGCCATGCTCTACGACAACCCGCAAGCCATGCACCTGCTGCTCGACAAACTCGCGCAGTCGGTCATCAGCTACCTCAACGGGCAGATCCTCGCCGGCGCACAAGCGGTGCAGATCTTCGACACCTGGGGCGGCAACCTGTCGGCGGCGGCCTACCAGGAGTTCTCCCTGGCCTACATGCGCAAGATCGTCAGCGGCCTGATCCGCGAGCACGAAGGGCGCAAGGTGCCGGTCATTCTCTTCACCAAGAACGGCGGCCTGTGGCTGGAAAGCATCGCCGATGCCGGCGCTGATGCCCTGGGCCTGGACTGGACCTGCGACATCGGCGAAGCGCGCCAGCGCGTCGGCAGCAAGGTTGCCCTGCAGGGCAACATGGACCCGACCGTGCTGTACGCCAAGCCAGAGGCCATTCGTGCCGAAGTCGGGCGCATCCTCGCCAGCTACGGCAAGGGCAGCGGTCATGTGTTCAACCTTGGCCACGGCATCACCCCCGAGGTTGATCCGGAGCACGCCGGCGCGTTCATCAACGCTGTGCACGAGCTGTCGGCGCAATACCACTAGTAGGCGCGGGCTTGACCCGCGATTGCGACCTGACTGAACCAGCGCAATCGCGGGGCAAGCCCGCTCCCACAGCCATTAAGGTTCAATTCAGCCTGCCTGGGTAATCTGGCTCCATCGAAACCCAGACAGGATCTTCACCATGAAAACCCGTTACCTCGCTCTGCTGCTTGCCCCGTTGTTCAGCACCACTGCCCTGGCCGCCGGCTACACCGGCCCTGGCGCCCAGTCGGTGACCACGGTGGCCGCCGCTAACGACGCCGCTGACGACACCCCGGTTGTGCTGCAAGGCTACGTCATCAAGAAAGTGAACAACGATGACAAGTACGAGTTCAAGGACACCACCGGCACCATCACCGTCGAGATCGATGACGAAGACCTGCCGGCAGTAGCCTTCAACGACAAGACCAAGGTCAAGCTGACCGGTGAAGTCGAGAAGCACCTGATGAGCCGTGAAGTGGATGTCGACCTGGTTGAGGTGATCAACTGATCCAGTGGCAGGCCAGCTCCTGTGGGAGCCGGCCTTGCCGGCGATGGGCCGCGCAGCGGCCCTGAGCTCAAGCCTTGGCCGGCAACCGGCTCAGGTGCACCGCCACCAGCAACGCCACCACCAGCAAGCTGCCAATGAACAGGCCGATGCCGTTCCACCCCGCCTGATGCCAGAACACCCCGCCCGCTGTACCCGCCACACTCGACCCCGCGTAGTAACTGAACAGGTACAACGACGACGCCTGGCCCTTGGCCTTGGTCGCCCGGCGGCCGATCCAGCTGCTGGCCACCGAATGCGCGCCGAAAAAGCCGAAGGTGAACACCAGCATGCCGACGATAATCAGCGCCAAGGGGCTGAGCAGGGTCATCAGCAAGCCGCTGAACATCAGCAGAATGGTTGCCCAGAACACCTTGCGCCGGCCTAGCTTGTCGGCCAGGGCACCGATCTGCGCCGAGCTGTAGATGCCCGACAGGTACACCACCGACAGCAGCCCGACCAGCGCCTGGCTCATGTGATAGGGCTCGGCCAGCAGGCGATAGCCGATGTAGTTGAACAGGGTGACGAACGCGCCCATCAGCAGGAAGGCTTCAAGGAACAGCCACGGCAGGCCGGCATCGCGAAAGTGCAGGGTAAAGCCGTCGAGCAGGCTGCGTGGGTGCAGCGAGCGCGGGCGGAAGTTGCGCGATTCGGGGAGGATCTTCCAGAACACCGCCGCAGCAATCAGCGCCAGGCCACCGATCACCAACATCGCCGTGTGCCAGCTGACAAAGTCGATCAGCACCCCGGTGATCAACCGCCCGCTCATGCCGCCGATGGCATTGCCACCGATGTACAGGCCCATGGCCAGGCCAATGTGCTGGGGGTGGATCTCTTCGCTCAGGTACGTCATGGCTACCGCCGCCAGGCCGCTGAGCGACAACCCGAGCAGCGCGCGGGTCAGCAGCACGCCGTGCCAGCTGGGCATCAGGGCGCTGACGATGGTGCACAGCGCGGCGCAGAACAGGGCGAAGACCATCACTGGCTTGCGCCCGATGCGGTCGGAAATCGGCCCGGTGATCAGCAGCCCGAAGGCCAGCATACCGGTGGACACCGAGAGGATCAGGCTGCTCTGCGCGGCGCTGATGGAAAATTCTTGTGACAGCAGCGGCATCATTGGCTGTACGCAGTACAGCAGGGCAAAGGTGGCAAAGCCGCCGCAGAACAGCGCCAGTACGGTGCGTAAAAAGGCCGGGGTGCCTTTTTCGATCCAGCTTTCGTTAAGGGTGGCGACGATTTCGTCGAGCGGAGCAGGCGGCAATTCGTGGGCGTGTGGCGCAACAGCAGTTTTCACGGGTGACCTCGGGGGCGCTACGGCCTGTCAGGCAGTGAAAAAAGCATATAGCTGGCTAATGATCATTTCCAATATATTGTTCGACCTGTTTAAGAGGTTTTACGACCTATTGGAGCCGCCATGGAACTGCGTCACCTGCGCTACTTCATTGCCGTCGCCGAAGAGCTGCATTTTGGCCGGGCGGCGCAGAACCTGGGGATCTCCCAACCACCGTTGAGCCAGCAAATCCAGGCCCTGGAGCAGGAGCTGGGGGCGCGCCTGTTCGAGCGTACCAATCGTCGGGTCGAGCTCAGCGAGGCCGGGCGGCTATTCCTTGAAGAGGCACGGCTGGTACTGGCGCAGGTCGACAAGGCCGCCGATGTCGCCCGGCGCGCGCAATTGGGCGAGCTGGGCGAGATGAAGATCGGCTTCACTTCGTCGGCGCCGTTCAATTCGAGCATCCCCAAGGCCATTCACGCCTTTCGCCAGCGCTTCCCGGCCGTGCACCTGAACCTCAAGGAAATGAGCAGCCGCGACGTGGCCGATGCCTTGCTCGACGAGTCGATCGAAGTCGGCCTGATGCGGCCGTTGGCGTTGCCCGAGAGCCTGAATGCCGTCGAGCTGTTTCGCGAGCCGCTGGTGGCGGTGATCAATGCCGCTCACCCGTTGGCCGAGGGCAGCGAAGCCGGGGTGCACATGGCCGAGCTGGCCCACGAACCCTTTGTGTTTTTTCCGCGTAGCTACGGCAGTGGCCTGCATGCGCAACTGCTGAGCCTGGCGCGTCAGGCCGGGTTCAGTCCGCATTTTGCCCAGGAGGCGGGGGAGGCGATGACCATCATCGGCCTGGTGGCTGCGGGGTTGGGGGTATCGGTGTTGCCGGCTTCGTTCCAGCGCATGCGTATCGATGGCGTGGTGTACCGGACCTTGCTCGACGACGACGCGGTGACGGCGGTGTGGCTGGTGCAGCGCCGCGCTGCGCCGTCGGCGATGGCCAGGGCGTTTGCCGAGCTGTTGACCCGGCAAGCCCTGTAACGCAGCTGAGTTACTGGACCTTGGCCAGGTCGCCCTTCAGTGCAACGCCCGCCATGACTGCGCCGGCGTGGCATTCGTAGGTGGTGGCGTCCTTGCGCTCGTTGCGCTTGTAGTAGCTGCTGATGTTGGTCACGGCGTTGGCGCCGACCTTGCGCGCGGCGTCCTGCATGGTCAGCAGCGCCGATTGCAGGGCCCATTCGCAGGCCGCTTCATCAGACTTGTTGAAAGCGTTGGTCTTCTTGTTGGTGATCGCCGCCGGGCTGACCACGGTGACCTTGCCTTTTGGCTGCACGCCGGCCAGGTAGAACTTCACCGAACCGTCGAGCTTGTTCTCGGCGGTCATCTGCGCCACGACTTTCTCGAACGGCAGGTAGTGAGTGGTGTCGCGAGCCTGGCTCAGGCCGGGCAGGGCGCAGAGCAGCAAAGTGGCGGTGGCGGTCCAGGTTTTCAGACGCATTGTGTCGTTCCTTGATTATTTGACAGTGTTCGAGTGTTGTTCGTTGATGGCGCGTTGCACCATGTTTTGCGCTTCCATCCTGTTCAGCTCTTGCAGGATGCTTTTGTCGAGGTTGTTCACCCAGCGGTTGTAATTACGGTGAATCTTGCCGTTCTTGTAACCCAGCTCGCGGCTGTCGCGGTAGTTGATGCGAAAGTTGCTGACGCTGTAGCGGATGTCGATGGCGGCATAGAAGGTATTGCGCACCAGGATGTCGGCCTGGATCAGGTTCGGGCTGACCGTGCGTGCGGTCCAGCCGCGCTCGGCGACGGCCTTGAGGATGGCCTGCTGCACTTGCTCGTGGCTGTAGTTGTGGCCGACCACAAGTTGCTCTTGCGGGGTCAGTACCGGCTTTGAGGTACAGCCAGCCAGGCCCGCCAGGGCCAGGCCGAGGACAGCGGCGCGAATCAATGAAGACATTCCTTTCTCTCCAGCAGGTTTGAGGTCAGGTCCAGCGGCGGAAAATCAGCGAGGTGTTGACCCCGCCAAAGGCGAAGTTGTTGTTCATCACGTAATCGTGACTCATGCTGCGAAACTCGCCGCACAGGTAGTCCAGCTCGCCGCAGCGCGGGTCGATGTGCTCAAGGTTGAGGGTGTGCACATAGCGGTCGCTGTTCATCATCTCGATGCTGAACCAGGACTCCAGCGCGCCGCAAGCACCGAGGGTGTGGCCGAGGAAGCTTTTTTGCGAGCTGATCGGCATGCGCGCGCCGAACAGGCTGCTGGTGGCCAGGGTTTCGGCGATGTCGCCCTGCTCGGTGGCGGTGCCGTGGCCGTTGACGTAGCCAATGGCAGCCGGCGTGAGGTTTGCGTCTTCCAGCGCCAGCTCCATGGCCCGGCGCATGGTCGCCTGCTCCGGGCGGGTGGTGTGCTGGCCGTCGGCGTTGCTGCCAAAGCCGACGATCTCGGCATAAATGTGCGCGCCCCGGGCCAGGGCGTGCTCGAGCTCTTCGAGCACCAGCATGCCGCCGCCTTCGCCGATCACCAGGCCATCGCGACCGCTGTCGTAGGGGCTCGGGCTCTTGTGCGGGGTGTCGTTCTTGAGGCTGGTGGCGTACAGCGCGTCGAAGACCATCGCCTCGGTCGGGCACAGCTCTTCGGCGCCGCCGGCGAGCATCAGCGGCAGGCGGCCGAACTTGATCGCTTCATAGGCATAGCCGATGCCCTGGCTGCCGCTGGTGCAGGCGCTGGAGGTCGGGATCAGGCGCCCGGTGAGGCCGAAGAAGATACTGATATTGGCTGCGGTGGTGTGCGGCATCATGCGCACGTAGGAGTTGGCGTTGAGGCCTTCGGCCACCGAGTTGAGCAGCATGTTGCCGAACGCCTTGATCTCGTCGGTACTGCCGGTGGACGAGCCGCAGGCCACGCCCATGCGCCCGTCGCGGATCGACGGGTCGTCGAGCAGGCCGGCGTCGCGCAGGGCGTTCTGCGCTGCCGCCACGGCCAGGCGCGAGACCCGACCCATGCTGCGCAGCTGCTTGCGGGTCCAGCCGCTCGGCACCTTGAAATCGTCGATGGGGCCGGCCAGGCGCGTATTGAGCTCCTCGAAACGGTCCCATTCATCCATGCGGCGAATGCCGCTGCGGTTGCTGGCGAAGTTGCCGGCAATGGTCTGCCAGTCGCTGCCCAGCGAGGTGATACCGGCCATGCCGGTGACGACCACACGTTTCATCAGCACAGGCCTCCGTTGACCGCCAGCACCTGACGGGTGATGTAGGCGGCTTCGGCCGACATCAGGAAGTTCACCGCGCCGGCGACTTCTTCCGGGGTGCCCATGCGTTGTGCCGGGATCATCTTCAGCAGCTCTTCAACCGGTACGTGCTCGTCGAGCATGGCGGTATCGATCAACCCCGGGGCAACGCAGTTGACGGTGATCTTGCGCTTGCCCAGCTCGATTGCCAGGGCCTTGGCGGCGCCGATGACGCCGGCCTTGGAGGCGCTGTAGTTGACCTGGCCACGGTTGCCGATCATGCCCGACACCGAGGTGATGCAGACGATACGCCCGGCTTTGCGCCGGCGGATCATCGGCATCATCAGTGGGTGCAGGACGTTGTAGAAACCGTCGAGGTTGGTGCGCAGCACCTGGTCCCAGTCGTCTTCGGTCAGCGCCGGGA
Source organism: Pseudomonas sp. B21-009 (assembly GCF_024749345.1). Taxonomy (NCBI): domain Bacteria; kingdom Pseudomonadati; phylum Pseudomonadota; class Gammaproteobacteria; order Pseudomonadales; family Pseudomonadaceae; genus Pseudomonas; species Pseudomonas sp. B21-009. The sequence goes on from NZ_CP087199.1 coordinate 329,022, forward strand.
AGGCGCCGTCGCGGGTCAGGCCGGCGTTGCAGACCACACCGTAGTAGGCGCCGTGGGTTTCTACGTCATCAGTGAGGATGGCCGCGCAGGCGGCGCGGTCGGCGACGTCGAACTGCAGCACGCGGGCTTGCTGGCCCAGGCCCCGGACTTCTGCGGCAACGGCGTCGGCTTCACTGCGCCCGTTTCGGCAATGCAGGACCAGGTCGAAACCGGCGTGCGCCAGGCGCAGGGCAATGGCCCGGCCAATGCCACGGCTGGAACCGGTGACCAGGATGGTGTCAGTCATGGGGGGACTCCTCAGGGCCCGCTTCGGCCAGGTAGCTGGCCACCTGCGGCGGGCGAAAAACGTTCAAACGGGCCATGGCATGGATGCCCGGGCCGCGCAGGTGACACTCGAACACGCCCATGCCGTTGTCGTCTTCGAGCGAGCGCAGGGCATGGATGCGCAAGTGGGCACCGGCAGGGAAATGTTCGACATTGCATTCGAATTTACGCGTGCCGAGCAAAAAGCCCAGCTCCACCGGCTGGCCTTGCTGGCGCGCGCGGCAACCGGCATAGGCGGCCACGCTCTGGGCCATCAGCTCGATGCCGACCCAGGCCGGCAGGCTGCCGTCGGCGCGGTTGAACAGGCCGCCGGGGCGTACGGTCAGGTGGGTATGGATCTGCTCTTCATCGAACGACTCGACCTGATCGATAAGGATCATGTCGCCGGCGTGCGGCAGCAGTTCGGCCAGTGGCCAGGTGATCATGGGGTGTCTCCGAGAATCAGGCTGACATTGTTGCCACCGAAGGCGAACGAATTGCTCATCAGGCGTCGCGGGCCGCTGGCCGGCAGGCGCTGGCTGGCATCGGCCAGGTTCAGGGCTGGCAACTGCGGGTCATCGACGCCATCCCAGACATGCGGCGGCAGGCGCCCTTCGGTATTGCCGGCGGCCAGGCTCAGCCAGCAGAACGCCGCTTCCAGTGCACCGGCGGCGCCCAGGGTGTGGCCGGTCATCGGCTTGCTCGACGAGCAGGCCAGCTGGCTGCCAAACAGTTCATGCACGGCCAGGCTTTCCATGGCGTCGTTGTGCCGGGTGGCGGTGCCGTGCAGGTTCAGGTAGTCGATGTCTTGTGGTTGCAGGCAGGCATTGTCCAGCGCCTTGCGCATGGCCTGCAAGGCGCCCTTGCCGCCGGGCTCTGGCGCCGAGATATGGTGCGCATCGGAGCTGGCACCGGCACCGAGCAGGGCAATGCCGGGGCCTTCGTGGTTGGCATCGCGAGTCATCAGGAACAGTACCGCCGCTTCGCCGATGTTGATGCCATTGCGGTTGACCGAGAACGGGTTGCAGCGCTCGGCGCTCACCGCCTCGAGGGCGCTGAAGCCGTTGAGGGTGAGCTTGCACAGGCTGTCGACACCGCCGCAGATCACCGCATCGCACAGCCCCAGGTCGAGCAGGCGCCGGGCGCTCATCAAGGCCCGGGCGCTGGAAGTGCAGGCGGTGGAAATCACATAGGCCGGGCCGCTCAATTGCAGCCAGTCGGCAAGGAAATTGGCCGGGGCGCTGAGCTCCTGCTGGGCATAGTCGTAGCTGGGCGAAAACTGTTGCTCGCGCAGGTAGTGGGCGATGCCGTCGCTGGCCTCCTTGATGCCCGAGGTGCTGGTGCCCAGGACGATACCGATGCGCTGGCGGCCAAAGCGGGCGATGGCCGCTTCGATCGCTGAGCTGATCTGCAGGCAGGCCTCCAGCAGCAACTGGTTGTTGCGACTTTGGTGGGCCTGCAGGCCGGCAGGCAGCTCGGGCAGTTCGCCGTGCACGGCTGCTACCGGCAGGCTGCGCTGCGCTACCCAGCCCTCCTCCACGCGCATGCCCGAGTAGTCGCCGGCAAACAGTTTGCGGGCAACTTCGGCCTGGCCGCGCCCGAGGGCGCAGACCAGGCCCAGGGCATTGAGGTAAGCGGTCATGGCGTGTTCTCGCTGGGCAGTGGGCTGACTAGATAACGCAGGCCCTGGCCCAGGTTCAAGGTGAAGTCGTCGGCTTGTCGGTAGTCGACATGCCAGCGCTCACCCAGCCAGCGTTGCTGGCCTTGCTGGCGGGCGCCGGGGTAGAGCGTTTGCACCTGCTCGGCCGGGGTCATGGCGAACAGCAGGGCGGCGAACAGTTCACGGGCACCCGGGTTGGGTGGCAGCAGGCCATCGGCGTGCCACTGGCCGTCGTTGAGCAACTGCCGTGCCTGCGGAATGCCCAGCAAGTCCAGCAATGACCAGCGCAGGCTGGCGTCTTCGCGCTGGATCACCAGCAGCCAGTCCTGGCTTTGCCCCGCCTGTTGGCGCTGAATATGCAGCTGCATCGGCAGCGTCAGCGCCGGCATTTGCGCGGGCAGCGGCGCCCGGCTGGCGCAGGCGCTCAGCAGGGCGAAGGCGAGGATCAGCAACAGGCGTTTCATGCACTCGGCTCGGCTGGCTTCAAGGGTTTACGGGCAACCACGTTGACCAGGGTTTCTTCGCGCTGGCCGACCGCTGGCGGCTTGCGCAGGCCAAAGCGTTCGAGCAGGCCGAAGTCGCTGGAACGGCTCCACCACAGGTACGGGTAAGAGACATTCTGCGCGCCGAATTCGAAGCCCTGATCGCGCAGCATCTGCAGGTACTGTTCGGCGCTTTTCTGTACATGCATGGGGTGACGGAACAGCCAGCGGATCACCCAGGTGTCGATATAGGCTTCGGTGGACTCGGCGAACAGCAGGTAGCCGCCGGGCTTGAGCACCCGGTAGAACTCGGCCAGGGCCTTTTCCTGCTCGACCAGGTGGTGGAAGGTCTGGTGGCAAAAGAGCATGTCGACGCTGTTGTCGGCAAACTGCAAGGCCGCGCAGTCACTGCCGCGCAGCTCGACCTCCAGGCCCAGGCGCCGGGCTTCGGCCTGGCTCAGTTCGAGGCTGTGCGGGTCGGCGTCGGTGCCCAGCAACTGGCCGGGGCTGAACACCTGCTGCAGGTACTGGAACGACTTGCCCTGGCCGCAGCCGGCATCGAGCAGCACCGGTGCTTGCGGCAGCGGCGCGTCGAACAGCCGGCGCAGGTCGTTGATCGCCACCCGCAGCACGTGATGCTGCCAGGTATGGCTACGCAGGAACCAGAAGCCGAAGCGGGTTTCCTCGACGTAGCTGTCGCTGAGGAAGGGTTGTTGGCTCATGCTGCCGTCCTTGCACAGACTTCGGCGAGCATGCGCAGGCGCCGCTTGGGCTCGGCCACAAACGGGTTGCGCGGGTCCCAGGCATAACCGGCGAGGATCGAGCTGATCATCGCGCGGATTTCCGGCGAGCTGGCCGGGTGGTAGATGACGTCCTGGAAGCTGCCGTTGTACCAGCCTTCGACATAGGCGCGGAAGGTATCGACGCCGCGCTTGAGCGGCTCGGCGAACTCGCTCTGCCAGTCGACGTTTTCACCTTGCAGCTGGCGGTGCAGCACGCCGGCGGCCATGCTCGCCGAGCGCATGGCGATGGTTACCCCGGAGGAAAACACCGGATCGAGGAATTCGGCGGCGTTGCCGAGCAGGGCAAAGCCCGGGCCGTGCAGGGTCTTGACGTTGGCCGAGTAGCCGCCGATGGTCCGCGCCGGGGTGTCCCACACGGCGTTGGCCAGCACCTTGGCCAGGCTTGGGGTCTGGGCGACGAAGTCTTTCAGGCAGGCATCCAGGTCAGCCGGCGCGGCGGCAAAGTGCTCGGCTGCGGCGACCACGCCCAGGGAGCAGCGGCCGTTGCTGAAGGGAATGGTCCAGAACCAGATATCGCGGTGCTGCGGATGGGTGGTGATGAGGATTTTTTCGCGGTCGAACGCCGGGTGGTCGATGCGGTCTTCGATGTGGGTGAACACCGCCTGGCGCACCGGAAAGCTCGACGGCGCTTCGAGGTCCAGCAGGCGCGGCAGGACGCGGCCATAACCGCTGGCATCGAGGACAAACTCAGCTTCGACGCGGTACTCGCTGCCATCCAGGCGGCGCACGCGCAGCTGCGGGCGGGCGCGCTCGAAGTCGGCGGCGATGATCTCTTCTTCGTAGCGGATTTCCACGCCCTGGGCAGCGGCCTGGTCGGCCAGCAACTGGTCGAACTGGGCGCGCTGGACCTGGAAGGTGCTTGGCTTGCCGTTGCTGAAGGTGTCGCCAAAATCAAACGCGCTGTATTCCTCGCCCCAGGCGAAGGCCGCGCCGTTCTTGCGCTGGAAGCCTGCCGCTTCGAGGGCCGGGAGCATGCCGGCTTCCTCGACGAAGTCGATGCAGTGCGACAGCAGGCTCTCGCCGATGGAAAAGCGCGGGAAGCGCTGGCGCTCGATGATCAGTACGTCGTGGCCATTGCGCTTGAGCAAGGCCCCGGCGATGGCGCCGGACGGACCGGCGCCGATGATCAATACCTGCCGTTGTTGCAGTTCAGTGTTCGGCATAAGGCCTCCTTGCCGGTTGGGCAGTCTTCAATGGAATCCGGTGCAGGCCGGCCAGCGCGGGCATCAGCGTGGCGACCAGGCTCATCAGCATCAGCGCGAAGTACAGCGCCGGGCTGATCAGCTGTTGTTGCAGCAGCAGGTTGAGAAAGACGATCTCGCTCAAGCCGCGAATATTGAGCAGCAGGCTTTCCCGCCATTTGCTCGCGCCGGCGAACGACGGCGTCGCCCAGCACAGGCCCAGCCAGTTGCCGAGCAGCTTGCTGACGATCGGTAACAGCAGCAAGGCACTCAACTGGATGGCATCGAAGCCCTGCAGCACGTTGTGGATATCGATCTGGATGATGCCGAAGGTCATGATCAGCGGGATCGCAATGCCGTTCTGCAGGCGTTTTATCCACAGCGCCGACAGCGGCATGTGCAGTGGCAGCTTGAGCCAGGCCAGGCAGCACAGGTAGCCGATACCGAAGATTAACGCATTGAGGCGGTAGTGCTCGGCAACGAACAGCAGGGCGAAAAAGCCCAGGCTGTAGACCCACGGCCGGCGCAGGCCAAGGGCGTAGAGTGGCAGCGGCAGGCAGGCGCCCAGCACGGGCAGCAGCAGGCTCACGGGGTCGAGGCTACCCTTGCCCAGGCCAAACAGCAGCCAGCAGGTCAGGTCGATGAGGATCGCCGACTGCATCAGGCGGCGGGTCGCTGCGGGCGGATAGTCGATGTTGCGCAGGTACAGGTAGAGCACCGGAATGGCGGTGATGGCGAACACCAGCCCGAGCGCCAGGGTGGTCAGCCAGGGCTGCGTCGGCAGCAGCAAGGCGCCGCAGGCCAGGCCACAGGCAAAGGGCACCAAGAAGCTCGGCAGGGCGATCTTCAGGCTCTGGCGGTCGAACTTCAGTTCCACCACGTCAGCCAGAATATGCCCCAGCAGCAGGGCGAAACTCAGGCCATACAGGGTTTTCAGCCAGGACGGCGCCACCAGCGCAGCGCCACTGAGCTGCCAGTGCGGCTCGACCCAGAACAGCATCAGCAGCGGCAGGCCGAGGGTCGCCAGCAACAACTGGCTGACAATCGGGATCAGCCCCAGGCGCCGGCCCAGCTCGCTCGCGATCCAGAACAGTGCCAGGGCCAGGACCCAGAACAACACGATACTCATGCCGCCTGTTCCTTGTGGCCGGTGGCAGCCCAGGGCGCCAGGACAAAACTGAAGGCCAGGCCGAGGCTCACCGCCAGGCCAAAGTTGCTCACCGCCGGGGTGCTCGACACCGCCAGCAGGCCGAACGACAGCCAGGTGGTGGTCGCCGCGAGCAGGGTGCCGAGCAGGCTGACGGCGGCGCCGCCGATCTGCTCATGCATGAGGATCGCGTAGTCGACGCTGATGGCGGTCACCAGCAGCAGGCCGAACAGGCTGAACAGGGTCAGCGGCTGGCCCAGCCAGCCCAGGCAGGCCAGGCTGCACAACGCGGCGAGTAGCGGCAGGGCGACGATGCGCAGGGCACCGCCGAGGCCGAACGGCAGGATCAGCAACACCACGATCAGCGCGCACGACAACAGCTTGAGCTCGGCGGCGCTGACCTGGGTGGCGGCAAACACCCGGTTGAGGTCGCCGAGGCGGTCGACCAGTTGCACGCCGTCGAGGTCGTCGGCTTGCAGGCGCAGCAATGCCGGATCGTTCAAGCCCTGGAGGCTGACGATGGCGGCCACGCCCTGGCCATCGGCGCCCAGCCACAGGGTGCGCCAGGGCTCGCCCAGCGGGCCGCTGAGGGCGTGATCGATGTCGAGGGTAGGCAAGGCCTGCACTTTTGCCAGTTCCGCCTGTAACGCGCTTTGCGGTACGCCCAGGGCCAGCAGCGACTGCAGTGGCAGGCTGCCCAGTGCATCGCGTACCTGTTGCTGCTCGGCAGGGCTGGCGACCAGTTGGCTGAGGGCCATGTAGCCCTTGAGCTTGTCGGTTTCGACCAGTTCATCGAGCCGCGTGCTCAGCGCTTGCAGGCGACCCAGCAACTGCGTCTGGTCGGCGCCGCGAACCAGGTAGAACTGGCTGGTGGGCTGGTAACCGGTGATGCGTGCCACGGCCTGGGCTTCTTCGAGCAGTTGCGGCGGGCTGCCGACCCACTGGCGGATGTCGTTGCGGCTGTCCAGCTGCCACAGGCCCGCCGCGCAAAACAGGATCAGCAGGCCGAGCAACACCGGGCTTGGCACCTTGTTCAGTAGCTTCAGACGCAGGTCCACCAACCATTGGGCAATGCGCAGCGGCCATTGCGCCGGCTGCAGCTCGATACCCTTGAGCAATGCCGGCAGCAGGCACACGGCGCTGAGGTAGGCGCCGACCAGGCCGGCGGCGGAAAACACGGCGATCTGGGTCAGGGCCGGGAACGGCGTGAAGGCCAGGGCCAGGTAGCCGATGCAACTGGTGGCCAGGCTCAGGCTCAGGCCCGGCAAGGTCAGCCGCAAGGCCGGCCAGGCACGCCAGGGGCGCAGGCTCCAGCTCTTGGACAGGTAGTGCAGCGGGTAGTCGACGGCGACACCGATCAGGCTTGAGCCGAGCACCAGGGTCATCACGTGCATCTGGCCGAACAGCGCCACGCAGGCCACCGCACCGAACAGCATGCCGACCAGCACCGGCATGAACGCCAGCAACACCCGCAGGCGCCGGAACGCCAGCAGCAACAGCAGGAGGATGCCGACCGTGGCGCCGCCGCCAACCCAGGTGATTTCCTGGCTGGCCTGGCGCTGGCCGTTGGCGGCATACAGCAAGCCGCTGGCGGCCAGCAGGCGGGCGCCGCGCTGCCCGGCTTCAACCCGGCTGGCGGCGAGCAGGTCGGCGACCTGCAGCGGCAGTTGCAGGTCGAACGCATTGCCCAGGGTGCGCGCGCGCAGCAGCACCCAGTGCTGGCCGTCGGCCTCGGCCAGCAGCGCGCCGCTGGCGGTGTCCAGTTGTACCGCAGCAGGGCGTGGCTGGCTGTTCTGGATGCGCCCGGTCAGGCCCAGCCAGTCGTCCTGGCTTGGCACCAGGCTGAAGCCGGCAAAGGGATCGTAGAGGCTCTGCACGCGCTGCTCGATAAAGCCTTGCGGGTTATCGACCAGGCTGCTGCGGTCGGCGCGCGAGAGCATCGCCAGGCGCCCTTGCAGCAACTGCTCGCGCAGTGCCTGCAGGTCGGTTTGCAGGCTCCACTGGACCTTCTCGAACAGGCCGCTGGCCTGCCATTGCCCGGCCAGGCGCTGGGCCAGGGCGATGGCCTGGTCACGCTGGGGATGGCCGACCAGCACCAGCATCTCGCGGTTCAGCGGCTCCTGCATGCGCTGTTCGGCGCGTTGCACCAGTGGGTCCTGGGTGGCGCCGGGCACCAGCGTCATCAGGTCGGCAGACAACGGCGCGGCGCGGTGCCATTGCCAGCCGGCGAGGGCCAGCACAGCGATCAGCAACAGCAAAAACAGCCGTGGCAACAGGCGCTCACTCGGCAAAATCGCGGCGCTCCGTGTCGGTCAGGCTGGCGCTGCTGCTCGATGGCATGCGTAGCACCGTGCTGTCGCCCTGGGTTTCCAGCAACTGGATGCGTTCGACGTAGCGCCCGCCCTCGATATCGATCTGGCTGAACACCTGCTTGAGCAGCAGCGAGCGCGGAGTCAGGCGCAGTTGCCAGTGCTGGGCATCGCCTTGCAGGCTCAGCTCGAAGTCACGCTGCAGGCCGCTGCTGTCGCCTTGCAGCACGGCGAAGAACAGGCGGTTCTGCTCGGCGCCGGCGCTCTTGCCCGGCAGCATCTGCCAGCCGGACGGGTCGCGGCGGGCGATGCCCTGGGCGTTGAGGCGGTAGTCCTGCTTGAGCGGCGTTTGCAGCAGCCACAGCAGGCCATGGTCACGGGCGAGCACGAACTGGCCTTTGCTGACCAATGGCTGTGGCAGGGCGCGCAGGTGCTTTTCCTGGATGAACGGGCCCTTGATGACCGCAGGTTCGCCCAGTTGCTTGCTCAGGTCATAGAGGCCAAAGGCGTGGGCCAGGGTGCAGCTGGCCAGCAGGCCAAGGCACAGCAGGCCACGCAACAGCGTCTTCATGGCAGCACCTTGTTCACAGCGTCGATCATCACCTGCGGCGAGGCCAGTTGCATCTCGCCGCTGGCGATCTCGACCGCGACCTGCACCGAGCTGGCGCGGGTCATGCGTGCGCCAGTGACGGCATCGCTGATCAGGTAGTTGATCTTCAGGCGGTTCTCCCACTCCACCAGGCTGGCGCGCACGTTCAGGCGCTGGCCGAAGGTGGCGCCACGCACATAGCGCAGCTGCAGGTCGATCACCGGCCAGGCGAAGCCGGAGGCCTGCATCTGCAGGTAGTTGTGTTCGAGCCTGTCGAGCAGCGCGCAGCGCGCCACCTCGAGGTATTTGACGTAGTGGCCGTGCCAGACCACCAGCATGCTGTCGACATCGAAGAACGGCACCAGCACTTCGCTATCGACGTGCAACACTCCCTGACTACGCATGCAGCCTCCAGTGTTGTTCGGCAATTCGGCTCAGGCACAGGCGCAGGTCGCCTTCCAGGGCACGGTCTTCGATGACCGGGGCGAAGTCTTCGAGCAGCGCGGCGTGCATCTGGGCCAGTGCTGGCGGCAGGTCGCGGGCGTCGGCTTCGCGGCCGCGCAGCCAGACACCCTGGTTGGCCGCCAGCAAGGTCGCGGCGGCAACCTGCTCGGTCAGTTCGAGCGTGCGCAAGGCATCGCGGGCGGCGATGGTGCCCATGCTCACTTTGTCCTGGTTGTGGCACTCGGTGGAGCGCGAGAATACGCTGGCCGGCATGGTGTTTTTCAACGCTTCGGCGGTCCAGGCACTGGCGCCGATCTGCACCGCCTTGAAGCCGTGGTTGAGCATCGCCCGCTCGGCGCTGGCGCCCGACAGGTTGCTCGGCAGGCCATGGTTGTAGCGGCTGTCGACCAGCAGCGCGAGCTGGCGGTCGAGCAGGTCGGCGACATTGGCCACCAGGTTCTTCAGGCTGTCCATGGCGAAGGCGATATGGCCGCCGTAAAAATGCCCGCCGTGCAGCACGCGTTCGGCTTCGGCGTCGATGATCGGGTTGTCGTTGGCGCTGTTCAGTTCGGTCTCGATAAAACCGCGCAGCCAGCCCAGGCTGTCGGCCAGCACACCGAGCACATGCGGTGCGCAGCGCAGCGAGTAGCGGTCCTGCAGGCGGTGCAGCGGCGCGGTCGGTGCGTCGATGGCCAGATCCTGGCGCAACCAGGCGGCCACCTGCATTTGCCCCGGATGCGGCTTGGCGGCGAACAGGCGCTCGTCGAAGTGCTCCGGGTTGCCTTGCAGGGCGACCACGTTCAGCGCGGTGATGCGCGTGGCCAGCTTGAGCAGGTAATCGGCGCGGGCGAAGGCCAGGCAGGCCAGGCCGGTCATCACCGCGGTGCCGTTCATCAGCGCCAGGGCTTCCTTGGGCCGCAGCACCAGCGGCTGCCAGCCCAGTTCACGATGGACGTCGGCGGCGCTGCGGCGCTCGCCCCGGTACAGGACCTCGCGCTCGCCCGACAGGGTGGCGGCCACGTAGGACAGCGGCGTCAGGTCGCCGCTGGCGCCCACCGAGCCTTCCTGGGGAATCAGCGGCAGGATGTCGTGGGCAAGAAACGCCTGCAGGCGCTCCAGCAGCTCGACGCGCACCCCGGACACGCCATGGCACAGCGACTGCAAGCGGGCGGCCAGCACCGCGCGGGTGGCCGGTGCATCGAGCAATTGGCCGAGGCCACAGCCGTGGAAGGTGTACAGGTGCTTGGGCAGCGCTTCAACATGCTCCAGCGGCACCGCCACCACGCACGAGTCACCGTAGCCGGTGGTCACGCCGTAGATCACCCCTTCCTTGTCCAGCAGCGAGTCGAGGAACTGCGCGCCACGGGCAATCCGCGCGCGGTACTCGGCGTCATCCTGCAGGCGGGTTTCGGTCTGGCGATTGGCCAGGGCGAGGACGTCTTCGATTGCCAGCGGCAACGCGCCGAAGGTCACGGGCTTATGCGGATGCATCGTCATCGGTCTTCCAGAAAGGGTAGAAATTGAACCATTGCTGCGGCGCTTGCAGGCAATAGTGGCCCAGGCGCTCGGCATAGCGCCCGGCCCAGTCGGCGATCACCTGATCGCGCTGGTTGCGGCGCCATTCGATGGCCTCGGCGAAGGGTTCGAGAATCACCTGGTAGCGGCCTTGCTGCTTGAGGCAGAAGAACAGGTTGAGTCGGCACTTGAGCAGCCCGGCCAATAGCCACGGGCCTTGCGGGAAGGCGGCGCGGTGGCCGAGAAAATCCGTCTCGACCGTGCGTGCGCCATGCAGTGGCACGCGGTCACCGGCAATCGCCAGCCATTCACCGCGGTCCAGGCGCTGGCTCAGTTGCAACATGATCGCCGGGTCCAGCTCGCTGACCTGGATCAGGCGCAGGTTGCTCGCCCCCGATTCACCGAGCAGGCGATTGAAGCGTTCGGCGTGCTTGGTGTGCACCAGCACGTTCATGGTCACTTGCTCGCCGAGCTCGGCCAGGGCGCGGCAGACTTCAAGGTTGCCCAGGTGCGCGCCGACCAGCATCTGCCCGCGCTCGGCGCGCAGTTGAGTGCGCAATTGTGCCGGGTCGACGATTTCGATCTGCTCCAGGCGCAGCTTGCCGTTCCACACGTCGAGCTTGTCCAGCAGGGCCTCGGCAAAGGCCATGAACTGGCCGAACACCCGCCGCTGGCTGGGGCGCAGGCCGGCTTGCCCGCTCCAGTCGGCCAGGCGCTGCTGGTATTGCCAGATGCTCTGCCGGGCGCGGCGGCCAAACACGAAGAAGTACAGGACGATGCCATACAGCACCGGGCTGAGCAGGCGTCGGCCGAGCAGTTTGATACCGAAGGCGGTCAGCTTCATCAGCCAGAAGCTGCCGCGCTCCTGGTGGTCGGCCCAGTGTTGTTCGCCGTTGCTCATGCCTGCCACCGCCGCCAGAGGATCGCCGGGGCACGCAGCAACATGCCGAAGAACAGCTTGGTGTGCATCTTCGAGATCAAGGCGTTGTCGTGGAACAGACGAAAGTGCGAGAGGCCATCGGCCGGATAATGCACCTTGGTCGGCAGCCAGCGCATCGGCTGGTTGCGCCAGGCCAGGCGCACGAGGATCTCCGGGTCGAAGTCCATGCGTTTGCCGAGCTTGACCGCGTCGATCAGCGCCAGGGTTGGCGGCAGCGGGTAGACGCGAAAGCCGCACATCGAATCGGGAATCTGCAGCGACAGGCTGTTGATCCACACCCACACGTGAGTCAGGTAGCGCGCGTACAGGCGGCCCTTGGGCACACTGGCGTCGTACTGTGGATAACCGCAAATCAGCGCCTGTGGATAAGCCTGCGACTGCTGCAGAAAACGGCTGACATCGGCCAGGTCGTGCTGGCCGTCGGCATCCACCTGCAGGGCATGGCTGAAGCCCAGGCGTGCCGCTTCGCGCAGGCCGGTCATGACCGCGCCGCCCTTGCCCTGGTTGACCTGCAATGTCACCAGATAAACCTGCTGCTGTTCGGCCATCTGGCGCAGCACGGCGGCGCAGGCCGGGCTGCTGGCGTCGTCGACCAGTACGCAAGGCAGGCCGGCTGCGAGCAGGTCGGCAACTACCGCTGGCACCGCCAGTTCGTGGTTGTACACCGGGATCACCGCGCAGGGTTTATTCACCGATGGCCTCCAGCACGATGCGGCCGCTGGAGCAGGCTGCCCCGGCATTGCTGTAGGCAAAGTAGAGCTTGCCGCGCTCGGCATCGAAGCGCAGGGTCAGTTGCAGCGGGTCGCCGGGGCGCACCAGTTGCTGGAACTTCAGCACTTCCATGCCGGCGAACTGGCGTGGCCGGTCGAGCAGTTGTTGCCCCAGGGCCAGCGCCCAGTCGACCTGGACTACCCCCGGCAGTACCGGCGTCTGCGGGAAGTGGCCGTTGAAATAGGCAAGGTCTGCCGACACCGCCAGTTGCAACTGCAGTTCGCCATTGACCTCGGCCTGGCTCAGCACTTCCGGGCCTTTGGGCCGTGGTGCCAGCAGCAGGGCTTCGAGCTCGGCCTGGGGCAGTTTGCCCTGGGCGTTGAAGGGCAGTTGCCGCAGCAGCCGCCAGCGTCGGGGCAGGGCCAGGGCTTCGCAGTGCTGGCTGAGGTGCTGGCGCAGGCCTTCGGTGAGTGCGCGTCGGCCCTGATTGCGCAGGGCGTGCAGGCCTGCGGCGCTGAGCACCAGCAGGGCGCCGAGGCTGGCGCGGTTTTCCTGGATCACCGCCAGGCGCGCTTCCTCGACCCAATCGTGGGCGACCAGGGCCTGTTCGAGCATTGGTAGGGAGATGCGTTTTTCTTCCAGTTTGACGATCCGGTCCAGGCGCCCGAGCAGGCGGAAGCGCCCGTCAGCGGTGAACTCGACGGCATCGGCGCTTTGCTCGATATGGCCGGGTGGCAAATAGGTCGATTCGATACGCAGCGCACCCTGTTCATTTTGGCTCAGGCGCACCTCGGCAAAGGGTTGCCACAGGCTGTCGCCCTGGCGCCAGGCAATGCCGCCGGTTTCCGAGCTGCCGAGAATTTCGCTCGGCCATTGTTGCAGGCGCTGGTGCAAGGCCTGGGCGGCGCTGGCCGGCAGCTCGCCGCCGGAGGAAAACACCCGGCGTACCGCGCTTAACGCGGGCCAGTCGAGGTTGTCGCCCATGCGCTTGAGCAGCGCCGGGCTGGCCACCCAGGCAAAGGCCGGGTGCTCGCGGCTGGCGCGCTGCAGGTCTTCGGGGAAGGGCAACTGGCGACGCACGAACGGGCGCCCGGCACACAGCGGCCAGAGCACGCGAAACAGCAGGCCGTAGATGTGCTGGGCGGCGACGCTGCCGATGATGCACGCAGCGCCCAGCTCTGTGCCCCATAGCTGTTCCAGGGCCTGCACTTCATTGGCCAGCTGGCGCAGGCTCTTGTCGATGCGCTTGGGTTCGCCGCTGGAGCCGGAGGTGCACAGGCTCAGCAGGCAAGCGTCCAGGTCCAGTTGGGCAGCGGCCAGGGGCGTTTCCAGCAGTGCATCCAGCGCAGTGTCTTGCGCCTGGTCGCTCAGCCACAGCTCGACTTCGCCTTGCCAGCGCTGGCGGGTCTGGACTTGCAGGTCGGCCGGCAGCAGCACCTGTACGCCGGCGCGCCAGGCGCCGAGCAGGGCCACGGCCAGCTCGGCGGCGTCTTCCAGGTGCACGGCAATGCGCTTCACACCACGGCGCTCAAGGCCAGCGGCCAGTTGCAGGGCTTGCTGGCGCAGGCCCGCGTGGTCCAGCGCCGGGGCGAAGGTTACCGGGCGCGGCGCGTCGCTCGGGTGCAGCAGTTGCTCAAGAGCAATCCATTTCATGAGCGTCCTCGCACGCGTTGTCTTATCAGCCATTCAATGGCAAACAGCAGGCCCATCAGCCCGTAGGCGATCAGGCCGTTGTACAGGGTCCACCAGCTCAGCGGCGCCCACAGGGTCAGGGCGGCGGCGACCAGGCCGTTGGCCAGGAAGAACAGGCTCCAGACCTTGGTCACCTGGCGTGTGTAGTGGATCGCCACCTCGGGCAGTTGCGGCTCGCGCAGGCGCGCCAGGCGCTCGGCCACCGGCGGGCCGAATTTCAGGCTCAGGCCGAACAGGCCAAGCATGAACGCGCTGATCAACACCGGGTACCAACGCAGCAGCTGCGGGCTGTTGAACAGCGCCAGCAACGCGCAGAAGGCAATCGCCGCCACGGCCATCCAGTGCCCGCCGGGGCGCCGCGGTTCGCTCAAGGCGCGCGCCAGCCACAGGCCGCCGAGCAACAGGCCGAACTGCCAGGGGGCAAAGTGGGCCATGCCAAAATGCACCGCAAAGGGGTACAGCAGACCGGCCAGCAGCAGGCCGAGGCCGATCAGGCGTTTCATGCCGCGTTGTTGACCAGGCGGTAGACCGCCTCGACCACGTCGTTGACCGTACGTACGGCCTTGAACTCGTCGGCGGCGATTTTTTTGCCGGTCTGGCGCTTGATGTGATCGATCAGGTCGACCGCGTCGATGCTGTCGATTTCCAGGTCCTGATACAGGTTCGATTCCAGGCTGATGCTGGCCGGGTCCAGTTCGAACAGTTCGACCAGGGCATCGCGCAGGGTGTTGAAGATGTCTTCGCGGGTTTGCATGGTGCTGTCTCAGGCTGCCTGTTTGGCGGTGACGAAAGCCGCAAGGCTGGCCACGCTGGTGAAATGGTTACGGGTGTCCTTGGCGTCGGCGTCGATCTTGATGCCGTACTTCTTCTGGATCGCCAGGCCGAGTTCGAGGGCGTCCACCGAATCCAGGCCCAGGCCTTCGCCGAACAGGGTCTGCTCGTCGCCGATGTCCTGGGCGCTGATGTCTTCAAGGCCCAGGGCGTCGATGATCAACAGCTTGATGTCGTGGTTAAGGGTGTTCTGTGGATCGCTCATCTTCGGCGAGCTCCTTGGTGAAGTGCTGATGCAAATAGTCGTTGAGTTTGCGCGAGGCCTGCGGGGCGGGGCCTTGTGCGGCGAAGGCCTGCGGGTCGATGTCGGCACCGACCTGCAGGCTGAAATGCACCCGGCGCTGGGGTATGCGGTACCAGGGTTCGGCCTTGGTCAGGGTGCTGGGGGTGACCTTGATGGTTACCGGGGTAATGATCTGCGCACCGCGCAGGGCGATGGCCGCTGCGCCGCGATGGAAGGCCGGCGGTTGGCCCGGCTGGGTGCGCGTGCCTTCGGGGAAGATGATCAGGGTCTGGCCGCCTTGTAGGGCGCCGACGGCGCTGTCGAGCATGTCCATGCTGCCGTCGTTGCTGATGTATTCGGCCGAACGCACCGGGCCGCGGGTGCAGGGGTTGTGCCAGAGGCTCTGCTTGACCACGCAGTTGGCCTGGCGTACCAGGCCGATGAGGAACACCACGTCGATCAGCGACGGGTGGTTGGCAATGATCATCTGCCCCGGGCGGCCGAGTCTTTCCGCGCCCTTGACCTCATAGGTGAGCACGCCGCTGGCGGCCATGAAACGAATGAAACGCCAGAACAGCCAGCTGATGGTGTGCCGCGCGCGCTGGCGATGGCGTGCGCCGTCGCCGGGCAGGCAGGCCAGCAGCGGGAACACCAGCAGGCGCAGGCACAGGCCGCCGACACCGAACAGCAGGAAGCTGACGGCGGTGGCGAGCAGGCGCCAGTAATAGGCGTCGCGTGGTCTGCTTATGGCTTGCGTTGCCAGTTCCATGTGCGACTCTTCCAGGTGTGGGTACAGGTGCTTTCGCCCTTGAGCAGGCAACGCAACCAGCTCAGGGCATGGGGTTCGCTCGCAGCCGCGCCGGCGCTGTTATCGCCCAGGGTCAGTTGCCAGTCGTCGCCAGGCGTCAGCAGCAGGCCCAGGGCGTAGGCAAATGGCACGTCATCGATCCACGGGCCGTAGGCCGCGGGCGGCTGTTCTTCAGTGATTACCAGCAGCACTGCCGGGGCGCCTTCGCGCAGCAGGCAGGCGGCTTCCATCACGCCGTGTTCGAAACCGTCACCGGCAGCGGCCAGGGCGGTCATTTCGCTGGTTTCGCCACGCATGATCGACCACAGGCCGATCACCGCGTTGTGTACCGACAGGCTGAACTGGGTTGGCGACAGCGGCTGCTCGTTGGCCAGGTCGCTGAGTATCTCGAAGGTGCGTGGGGTTTCGCCATGCCGGGAGACGAACACCAGCGGCAAATCCTGCATTCCTTCGGCCAATGGCCAGCCCACGGCAAAGGCCATGCGCGCCAGTCGGCTCAGGCGCCGGCGCTGCATGGCCGGCAAAAACGACACATCCGGTGCCTGTTCAGCCACTGCCGGGCAGTGCTGTGCCTGGCTCCAGGCCTGCCAATCGGCAGCCGTCTGCAGGCCTGGCGCCCACGCGCGCCACTGGCTGATATTGAATGTGATCACTTAGCTGTACTTCCCGCCCTGAGGGACTTCCTTGCCGAGGGAGTGACTCGGAACAACGACCTGACAGGGGTGTGGCGCAATCGCCGAGTGGCGCGCATTATCCCGGTGGAGTTGGTGTGTAGCAAATATTGGTTGTACGGATTGTCGTCTGCAACAGACAGCGGTCCCGAAGATTCGTCGGACCGATCCGAGGTTTCCCGACCAATGGCGGTGTTGTTTATTCGGTCGGATCGCCGAAAACTTGAGCCATTGGCGGCTGGTCAAGCCGTCATTGGCCGCACATACTCGCTCATCCCCAGACACACGGAGGTCTTTCCATGCGGCGCGTGGTATTCAATCAGAAAGGTGGCGTTGGCAAGTCGAGCATTGCCTGCAACCTGGCAGCGGTGAGTGCCAATGAAGGCTATCGGACCCTGCTGATCGACCTGGATGCCCAGGCCAATTCGACCCAGTACCTCACCGGGCTGACCGGCGAGGACATTCCCATGGGCATTGCCGACTTCTTCAAGCAGACCCTGTCGTCCGGGCCGTTTGCCAAGAAGAACAAGGTCGATATCTACGAAACGCCCTTCGACAACCTGCATGTGGTGACCGCCACCGCCGAGCTTGCCGACCTGCAGCCCAAGCTTGAGGCCAAGCACAAGATCAACAAGCTGCGCAAACTGCTCGATGAGCTGGACGAGGACTATGACCGGATCTACCTGGACACTCCGCCAGCGCTGAATTTTTATGCGGTTTCGGCGCTGATAGCTGCCGATCGTGTGCTGATCCCCTTCGATTGCGACAGCTTCTCTCGCCAGGCCCTGTATGGCCTGCTGGCCGAGATCGAAGAACTAAAGGACGATCACAACGAAGAGCTGCAGGTCGAAGGCATCGTCGTCAACCAGTTCCAGGCCCGCGCCAGCCTGCCCCAGCAGATGCTCGACGAGTTGATCGCCGAGGGCCTGCCGGTGCTGCCGGTGTACCTCAACAGCTCGGTGAAGATGCGCGAATCACACCAGGCCAGCCTGCCGCTGATTCACCTGGAGCCTCGGCATAAACTGACCCAGCAGTTTGTCGAGCTGCACGCTCTGCTCGAAGAAAACGCCTAGACGCCCTGGCTGCGCAGCCACTCCAGCAGTTGCTGGAGTGGGAATGCACCGCTCTGGCGCGCCACTTCCCGGCCGTTTTTGAACAGGATCAGGCTGGGGATCGAGCGAATCGCCAATTGCCCGGCCAGTTGCTGGTTGGCCTCGCTGTCCAGTTTGGCCAGGCGGCAGCGCCCGCTCAGCTGAGCGGCGGCCTGGGCAAAGATCGGCGCAAACGACTTGCACGGCCCGCACCAGTCGGCCCAGACATCGATCAGCAACGGCAGGTCGCCCTTGATCTGGCTGGCGTAATCGCCCTGTTGCAGATCGAACGGCGTGCTCAGCAGCACCGGTTTCTTGCAGCGGCCGCATTTAGGGCTGTCGCCGAGGCGCTCGCCGGGGATGCGGTTGAGGCCGTTGCAGTGGGGGCAGGGGATAAGTAATGGGTCAGTCATGACAGCTCCGGGAATTGCGACCGGTTTACGGTCGTCCGCGGTTCAAGCCCGCGCCTTTATGTTCAATGGTTTAGCATGTGCGCCTTGTACACCGGCCATGGAGTGCCCGATGGATTGCCAGCATTCAGCGCATATCCGCATTTTTGTCGATTTCCGATCCAATGGCGAACCAGCTTTCGAGAGCGTGCCGGTCCGTCAGATCGATGCCAATACCTTTGAGCTGCTGTCGTCACCAGGGTTGGCACTCGACCTGGCTCGTGGCGATACCATCCGCATCAACCACCCGAACCAGCGTGCCGAAGTGCTGCAGCGCGGTGGCAACTTCTGCATTCATATTTATGCCGACGACCTGCCCCAGGAGGCTGTCGACACGCTGCAAGGCGAAGTGCAGACGCTGCTCGGTGGTACTCTGGATGGTCGCTACAAGGGCAACCTGACTCTTGCCATCCCCTCGTGTAACGGTTTTGCAGCCATCCGTGAAGTGTTCGACCGCTTTCGCCAATGCACCGGTGTCGAGTGGTACTACGCCAATATCTATCGCAACCTGGACGATGATGAGGATGAAACCCTGCTCAACTGGTGGCTCGACAGCTGAGGCGTAAGCCTCACGACGAGCAACTGATCTCCAGGTGCTTGCCCCATTCCGGCGGCCGCTGGGCGTAGGCCTGCATGCCCGGCTGCTCGTCGAACGGTTTGCTCAGCACTTGGTGCAGGCGGCGTACTTCCTCGTAGTCACCCCCCTCGGCCGCCTCGATGGCGCGCTGGGCCAGGTAGTTGCGCAGGATGTACAGCGGGTTGACCGCATGCATGCGCTCGCGCCGGCCCTCGGCGTTGCCGGGTTCGCGCTGCAGGCGCGCCAGGTAATCGGCTGACCACAGGTCAAAACCGGCCAGATCGATGAAGTCGTCGCGCACCACCTGCAGGGTCTGCTCGGCAGGCTGGTCGCCGAGATGGCGGAAGAACAGGGTGTAGTCCACCGCGCCGGGCTGCATCAGTTGCAGCAGGCGCTCGATCAGCAGCTTGTCGTCGTCTTCTGCCTGGGTCAGGCCCAGGCGCCGGCGCATCAGGTCCAGGTAATGGGCCTCGTACAACGGCAGGAACAGCCCGAGGGTTTCCTTAAGCGCTTCGACGCTGATAAACGGCGTCAGGGCCTGGGCCAGGGCGCTGAGGTTCCAGTGGGCGATGGGTACCTGGTTGCTGTAGCTGTAGCGGCCCTGGTCATCGGAGTGGTTGCAGATGAAATTGGCGTCGAAGTCGTCGAGGAAGGCGTAGGGGCCGAAGTCGAAGGTGATGCCCAGGATCGACATGTTGTCGGTGTTCATCACGCCGTGGCAAAAACCATAGGCCTGCCAGCGGGCAATCAGCTCGGCATTGCGCTCGACGATGGTGCGGAACATCGCCAGGTACGGCTCGGGTTCGTCCTTGCACTCGGCAAAGTGGCTGTTGAGCACGTGCTCGGCGAGGATGCGCTGCTGCTCGGGCTGGCGGGTGTAGTAGAAGTACTCGAAATGCCCGAAGCGGATATGGCTCGGCGCCAGGCGCAGCAGCATGGCGGCGCGCTCCTGGGTTTCGCGCCATACCGGCGTGCTCGAGCCGATCACGCACAGCGCGCGGCTGCTGGCGATGCCCAGGGCCGGCAGGGCCTCGCTGGCAAGGAACTCGCGGATCGACGAGCGCAGCACGGCGCGGCCATCGCCCATGCGCGAGTAAGGTGTCTGCCCGGCGCCCTTGAGGTGCAGGTCCCAGGACTGGCCGGCGTCGTTGCGCACCTCGCCCAGCAACAGCCCGCGGCCATCGCCCAGGCGCGGGTTGTAGGAGCCGAACTGGTGCCCGGAATAGACCATCGCCCGCGGTTCGGCCTCGGCCCACAGCTTGTGGCCGCTGAACAGTTCGGCAAATATCGGCGAATGGGCCTCGGTGGGCTCAAGGTCGAGCAGCGCCATGGCTGCCTCGCTGGCGACCACCAGGCGCGGTTCGGCAATCGGCTCGGGCAGCACCGAAGTAGAGAAGGCATCGCCCAGGCGGGCGAAACGGTTATCGAAAGTCAGTTCGTCGAGGGCTTTCAACGGCCATCTCCTAGAGAAAACCTGAGCATTCTGCAAGGGTATGGCCGCTGGCGTCCAGTCAGGCCGGTTTGCCGCTGGCCTCGTCGCCGGGCTTCTCGCCATTGCTGGCGTTCGGCAGCACGGTCTTGTCGAGGTTTTCCACCGGGACCATTTTGTATTCCTGGCCCTGCATGTTCTTCAGGTAGATCTCCATCTGCCGGAAGGAGATGTTGATGTGCTGTTTCTTGAACTCTTTGTTGATGTAGCGGTTGATCTCGTCGAGCACCGGGTTGCGGTCGCCCAGGTCGCGCACGTGCATGCGCAGTTCGTGGTCCAGGGTGCTCTCGCCGAAGTTGAGGAAGTAGACGATCGGCGCCGGCTCCTTGAGTACCCGCGGGTTGTCGTTGGCGGCCTTGAGCAGCAGGGTGCGCACCAGGTCCAGATCCGAGCCGTAGTCGACGCCGAGCTTGAGGGTTACCCGGGTGATGGTGTCGGTCAGCGACCAGTTGATCAGTTGCCCGGTGATGAAGGTCTTGTTCGGGACGATGATGTCCTTGCGGTCGAAGTCGGTGATGGTGGTGGCGCGGATGCGGATCTTGCTCACCGTGCCGGAGAGGTTGCCGATGGTGATGGTGTCGCCGATGCGCACCGGGCGCTCGAACAGGATCATGATCCCGGAGATGAAGTTGGCGAAGATCTCCTGCATGCCGAAGCCCAGGCCCACCGACAGTGCCGCCACCAGCCATTGCAGTTTGTCCCAGCTGACGCCCAGGGCTGACAGGGTGGAAACAAAGCCGACCCCGGCAATCACGTAGGACAGCAACGTGGTGGTGGCGTAGGCACTGCCCTGGGCCAGGTTCAGGCGTGACAGCACCAGTACTTCGAGCAGGCCCGGCAGGTTGCCAGCCAGGGCAATGGTGATGCCGATGATCACCAGTGCACCCAGCAGGTCGCGCAGGCTGATCGGCACCATGCTCATGGATGCGCCGGTGCCGCTGGTGTACTCGTACAGGGTGATGTTGTCGAGGTAGGCAAACACGCTGATCAGGTCCGACCAGACCCAGTAGAGGGCGGCGATGAAGCCGCCGAGCAGGGCCAGGCGAATCAGGCGCAGCGACTGCTGGTTGACCTGTTCGATGTCCAGGGTCGGCTCTTCGACCAGCACTTCGCCATCCAGGCCTTCCTTGGCCGCCTGGCGCTTGCTCAGCGCCCGCTGGTAGGCCAGGCGCCGGGCAGCCACGGCCAGGCCGCGGACGAAGGCGGCTTCGATCACCAGCCAGAACATCAGCAGGTACAGGGTATCGATCAGGCGGTCGGTGAGCTTGAGCGCGGTGTAGTAATAGCCAAAGCACACGGCGATGAACAGCGCCACCGGCAACGCGGTAAAGGCCACGCCCACGGCCTTGCGAAACAGCGAGGTGTTGCGGTGGGTGGGGCTGCTCAGCAGCAGGCGGCTGAGCAGCCAGGCCATCAGCGCATAGCAGGTCAGCACCACGCCGATGCCGAGCACGTCTTCAGCCAGCGCCGAGGGTTGATGTTCGGCCACCGCCACCACCCCGACCAGGGCCAGGACCACGGTGCCGAGGCGGCGGATCCAGCCACGGAGGAATTCGACCTGGGGCTTTTCCCAGCGAAAGTGCAGCTCGGCCACGCCGCCCGGGGCGAGTATCCGGTAGGCGGTGTAGAACACCAGCCAGGCCTGGGCCACCTGGAACAGCGCCGAGGCGAGGTTGGCGTTCTGCCCGCGGGCGTCGACCTGCAGGGCATAGCCGCACAGGGCCAGGCCCAGGCTCAGGGGCATGGCCAGGAGGATGTTGATCAGGATCGCCTGGGGCGTGTGCCACTGGCTGTCACGCTTGAAGTGACCGACATCCTGGTGAACCTTGGTCAGGCGCGCATACAGGTATTTGCGCCGCCACAGCAGGGCACCAATCAGCAACAGCAAGGGCAGGAACAGCAACGGGCGCTGGGCCAGGCCGTCGGTCAGCTCGCGCAGGCCTGAACCCCAGGGCAGGCTGACCACCTGTTTTTGCAGGCGCTCGGGCACGCTGCGCAGCCATTCCAGGTCCAGCGGCTTGTTGCTGGGGATCCAGAACATCTGCTCATCAAGGGTTGCACGCAGGTTTTGTGCGGTGCTGAACAGTTGTTTCTGGTTCAACTGCAAGGTGATCGATTCGTTGAGCAGCGCGCTCAGTTCACGGTTCAGGCGTTCGAGCAGGTCGCTGCGAGTGATCGCCACTTCCAGCAAGGCCTTGCGCAGTTGCGGGGTGACGGTCTCGGGCGGTTGCGCGGTGAGCAGCTTGTCGACATAGCTGCTCGGGCTGCTGATCTGCTCGCGCTGCTGGTTGATCTCGAACTGATACAGGCGGATGTCGGCGATCTGGTCGGCCAGGTCGCGGTCGAGCTTCAGGTGCGGCAGCGCCTGCTTCTGCTTGTAGAGGATCTTCGACAGCAGCAGGCTGCCCTTGAGCACGCTGATCTGCTCGTCGAGGGCCTGGTCGCTCTGGGTCAGGCTGTCCAGCTGCTGCTTGGTCTTGAGGTTCTGCTGGGTCAGGTCGTTGAGGCTGTCGGTGCTGCGCAGCAGGTAGTCGGAGAGCTTGAGGTTGGCGGCGCTTTCGGTGGCCAGCAGGGTGCTGCCGCCGGCTTTCTGGGCTTCGATCGACTGTTCGGTGACGGTTTGCTGGGACTGGGCCAGGCGCTTCTGGTTGATCAGCGTCTGCAGGTCCTGGATCTCCTGTTCCAGGCGCGCGGCGCGCTCGATCAACAGGTCATGCTGACTGTTGCCCAGGTCTTGCAGCAGGCTGTTGCCGGCCAGTTCCTGGCGGCGCAGCAGGGTCAGGGCGTTGAGCGCGGCGAGTTCGGCGTTGAGCTGGTTGCGCTGGTCGGCGCTGAGCGGCTTGCCGCCGTCCTTGCCGATCTTCAGGCTGGTGTTGATCTGCTGGGTGCGGGTCTGGTTGGCGCTGATTTCTGCCTGGGCCCGTTCGGGGCGGGTCTGCGCGGTGATGGTCAGGCTGTTGGCCTCGGACAGCGCTTTTTGCAGCTCGCCCTGCTCGGTGGTGCGCTCGGCCAGCAATTGCTCCAGTTGCGGCACGCTGGAGGCAGCGTAGCGCTGGGTGACCGGGATCACCTTGCTGTCCTTGAGCTTGGCCAGCTCGCGCTGGTTTTCGCTGGTCTGGCGCGGCGCGTCGTTGAGCTGGTGCTTGAGCGCGGCGAGCTTCTTCTCGCTGTCCTCTTTGTTGCCGAGGAAGGCCAGGGTCTTTTCGAGCACCTGCTGCAGGGCTTTCTGTTCAGCCTCGGGCAGCTTGCGTTCGGCGATCTTGTCCAGGCTTTTCTGGATCGCTGCCGTGGTCGGCGGTTCCGCCGCCCACACCGGGGAGAAGGACAGGCACAGCCCGATCAGGGCTGCGCTTAAAAACGTGCGCAGGGACATAGGCAGAAAATTCGTACAGGCAGAGGCGAAGAACGGAGTTTAAAGGAACAACCCTGGGCCGGGTCGAGTACCTTCGGGGAATTTGACGCCCACTTTGAGGATCTTGTTCCCTTCCATCACTGCAACCGTCCACAAGGTGCTGTTCCATTCGATCTGGTCGCCGACCACCGGCGCGCCGCCAACCTTCTGCGCGATGAAGCGGCTGAGTGGCGTGTGCGGGTCCTGACCGTCGAGCTGCAAACCGTACAACGCCGCTACAGCCCCCAGTTCTGCGTCCCCTTCGAGCACGAAGTCACCAAAGAAGCGCAGGTCCAGGCCTCGCTGCGGTGCCTGGCTGAACAGCTTGCCGAGGGCCGGCAGGTTGTGTTCGTGGCCGATCACGCAGAGCAGGTCGTCGACTTCCAGGGTGGTACTTCCCGACGGATGGAGCAGTTGCTGGCCGCGAAACAGTGCGGCGATGCGGGTGCCTTCGGGCATTTTCAGCTCGCGCAGGGCGGCGCCGATGCACCATTTTTCGGCGCCCAGGCGATAGACGAACAGCTCCCACTCGCTGGTGATGTGCACTTCCAGGGCCGAGCGGGAGATCGGCGCCGGGTCTGGCGGTACTGTCACTTTCAGCAGCTTGGCCACCCACGGCAGGCTGGTGCCCTGCACCAGCAGCGAGACCAACACGATGAAGAACGCCAGGTTGAAGAACAGCTGCGCATCGGGCAGCCCGGCCATCAGCGGGAACACCGCGAGAATGATCGGTACCGCGCCGCGCAGGCCGACCCAGGAAATAAAGGCTTTTTCGCGGCCATGGAAAGCCTTGAACGGCAGCAGGGCGGCGATTACCGACAGTGGCCGGGCGAAGATGATCATCCACAGCGCCAGGCCCAGTGCCGGCAGGGCGATGGGCAGCAGGTCGTGCGGTGTGACCAGCAGGCCGAGGACCAGGAACATGCCGATCTGCGCGAGCCAGGCCATGCCGTCGAGCATGTGCAAGATGCCATGGCGGCTACGGATCGGCCGGTTGCCGAGCACCAGGCCGCACAGGTACACGGCGAGGAAGCCGCTGCCGTGCAGGGCGTTGGTCAGCGAGAACACCACCAGGCCGCCGGCCACTACCAGGATCGGATAGAGGCCGCCGGCGAGGTTGATGCGGTTGACCAGTTGCAGCAGCAGCCAGCCGCCACCCAGGCCCAGCAGGCCGCCGATGCCGAACTCGCGCAGCAGGTGGGTGAGCAGGCTCCAGTGCAGGCCGGTCTGGCCACTGGCGATCATCTCGATCAGGGTCACGGTGAGGAACACCGCCATCGGGTCGTTGCTGCCCGATTCAATCTCCAGGGTTGCCGTCACCCGCTCGTTCAGGCCTTTGCCGCCGAGCAGCGAGAATACCGCTGCGGCGTCGGTGGAGCCGACGATAGCGCCGATCAGCAAGCCCTGGATCAGGCTCAGGTCGAACAGCCAGGCGGCGACCATGCCGGTCAGGCCGGTGGTGATCAGCACGCCGACGGTGGCCAGTGACAGCGCCGGCCACAGGGCCACGCGGAAACTCGCCACCCGCGTGCGCAAGCCGCCGTCGAGGAGGATCACCGCCAGCGCCAGGTTGCCCACCAGGTAGGCGGTCGGGTAATTGTTGAAGATGATGCCGCCACCGTCGACCCCGGCAATCATGCCGACCGCAAGGATGATGACCAGGATCGGGATGCCCAGGCGCGATGACAGTGAGCTGACCAGAATACTTGCACCTACCAGCAATGCGCCGATCAAGAACAGGCTATTGATGGTGGACGCATCCAAAGGCAGTACTCCGGGGAAAAGCAGGAAGGAGGGGCGGTTTGCTTTGAATATCAAGCAGGTCGCGTGCCAAGGATTCTAACCTGAGGGGTTGGCGGGCTGTAAAGGGTTAATCGCGGGGACAAAAAAAGCACTCCTTGGAGTGCCTTATTGTGTTGCTACTTGCGGGCCTCATCGCGGGTCAAGCCCGCTCCCACACGGATTGCTCATCACCTGTGGGAGCGGGCTTGCCCCGCGAAAAAGGCTTAGGCCTGCTTGACCTCACGCATCGCCTTGCCTTTGACCGGCGCGCCGTTGGCGACGTAGTACTTGGCGGTGCTGCGTGGCAGCGGCTGGCGGTTGCGGATCTTGTCGGCGATTTTCTCGGCGATCATGATCGTGGTGGCATTGAGGTTGCCAGTGATGATGATCGGCATGATCGAGGCATCGACCACCCGCAGGCCCTGCATGCCATGCACGCGGCCCTGGCCGTCGACCACGGCCATGTCGTCGTCGCCCATCTTGCACGAGCAGGACGGGTGGAACGCGGTTTCGGCGTGCTCGCGGATGAACTTGTCCAGTTCTTCGTCAGTCTGCACGTCGGCGCCCGGGCTGATTTCGCGGCCACGGTAGGCGTCCAGTGCAGGCTGGGCCATGATTTCGCGGGTCAGGCGGATGCCGTCACGGAATTCCTGCCAGTCCTGCTCGGTGGCCATGTAGTTGAAGAGGATGCTCGGGTGCTGGCGCGGGTCTTTCGACTTCAGCTGGATACGGCCGCGGCTAGGCGAGCGCATCGACCCCATGTGGGCCTGGAAGCCGTGTTCCTGTACGCCATTGCTGCCGTTGTAGTTGATCGCTACTGGCAGGAAGTGGTACTGGATGTTCGGCCATTCGAACTCTTCGCGCGTACGGATGAAACCGCCCGCTTCGAACTGGTTGCTGGCGCCGATACCGGTGCCCTTGAACAGCCACTCGGCACCGATGGCCGGCTGGTTGTACCAGAGCAGCGACGGGTACAGCGATACCGGCTGAGTGCAGGCGTACTGCAGGTACAGCTCAAGGTGGTCCTGCAGGTTTTCGCCCACGCCCGGCAGGTCGTGAACCACAGGCACGTTGAGGCTTTCGAGCAGAGCGCGCGGGCCAACGCCGGAGCGCTGCAGCAGTTGCGGCGAAGCGATGGCGCCGGAGCAGACGATCACTTCCTTGCGTGCACGGGCTTCGACGCGCTCTTCGCTGGCGCCGACCAGGTAGCTCACGCCAACAGCGCGCTTGCCGTCGAACAGCACGCGATCGCTCAGGGCGTGGGTGACGATGGTCAGGGTCGAACGCTTTTTGGCAGTGTCCAGGTAGCCGCGGGCGGTGCTGGAGCGACGGCCTTTAGGCGTGACGGTACGGTCCATTGGGCCGAAACCTTCCTGCTGGTAGCCGTTGAGGTCTTCGGTGCGCGGGTAACCGGCTTGTACGCCGGCTTCGACCATGGCGTGGAACAGCGGGTTGTTGCCGGCTTTAGGCGTGGTGACGCTGACCGGGCCTTCGCCACCGTGATAATCGTTGGCGCCGATGTCGCGGGTTTCCGCCTTGCGGAAATACGGCAGGCAGTCCAGGTAGCTCCAGTCTTCCAGGCCTGGCAATTTTGCCCAGCCGTCGAAGTCCATGGCGTTGCCGCGGATGTAGCACATGCCGTTGATCAGCGACGAGCCACCCAGGCCCTTGCCGCGACCGCATTCCATCCGGCGGCCGTCCATGTGCGGCTCCGGGTCGGTCTCGTAGGCCCAATTGTAGCGACGGCCTTGCAGCGGGAAAGCCAGCGCGGCTGGCATCTGGGTGCGAAAGTCCATGCGGTAGTCTGGGCCACCGGCCTCGAGCAGCAGGACGGTAACGCCTTCGTCTTCGGTCAGGCGGGTCGCCAGGGTGTTACCGGCAGAGCCGGCACCGACGATGATGTAGTCATATTCCATGGCTTTCTCCGAAAGCAGCTGCAAGCCTCAAGCTACAAGCCGCAAGAAAAAGCGGTCGTGCAAGGCTCGCGATTTAGTGGGCGCTGCAAGTGCCGGTTGGCATAACGCGCACCGGCTTTTACTTGCAGCTTGCAGCTCGAAGCTTGAGGCTTCAGAGCATCTGGCTACGTGTCACCTCAGAAAACCGAGTTGTACGCACCCAGTTCCACCTGCACCGATTTAATACGAGTGTACTGAGCCAGCGAGCTCACGCCGTTTTCGCGGCCAACACCGGATTGCTTGTAACCGCCAACCGGCATTTCGGCTGGCGACTCGCCCCAGGCGTTGATCCAGCAGATACCGGCTTCCAGCTGGTGGATGATGCGGTGGGCGCGGCTGATGTCGTTGGTGCAGACGCCCGCGGCCAGGCCGTATTCGGTGTCGTTGGCACGGCGGATGACTTCTTCTTCGGTCTCGTAGGAGAGGATGCTCATTACTGGGCCGAAGATTTCTTCCTTGACGATGGTCATGTCGTCGCGGCAGTCGGTGAACACGGTCGGTGCCACGAATGCGCCCTTGGCGAATTCGCCTTCGGTCAGACGCTGGCCGCCGCACAGAACGCGTGCGCCTTCTTCCTTGCCCTTGGCGATGTAGCCCAGCACGCTTTCCATGTGGGCGAAGCTGACCAGCGGGCCGAAGTTGGTGTTTTCGTCTTCAGGGTTGCCAACGCGGATGCGTGCAACGCGCTCGGCGATCTTGGCTTCGAAAGCCGCTTTCATCGAGGCCGGGACGAACACGCGGGTGCCGTTGGTGCAGACCTGGCCCGAGCTGTAGAAGTTGGCCATCATGGCGATGTCAGCGGCGCGATCCAGATCGGCGTCGTCGCAGATGATCAGTGGCGACTTGCCGCCCAGTTCCATGGTGACTTCCTTGAGCGTCGAGCTCGAGGCGCTGGCCATGACCTTCTTGCCGGTGGTGGTGCCGCCGGTGAAGGAGATTTTCTCGATGCGCGGGTGCTCGGTCAGCCAGGTGCCGACTTCGCGGCCGCTGCCGGTCAGGACGTTGAACACGCCGTCCGGCAGGCCGGCTTCGGTGTAGATCTCGGCCAGTTTCAGGGTGGTCAGCGAGGTGACTTCGCTCGGCTTGAAGATCATCGCGTTACCGGCCGCCAGGGCTGGTGCGGATTTCCACAGGGCGATCTGGATCGGGTAGTTCCAGGCGCCGATACCGACGGTCACGCCCAGCGGCTCGCGGCGGGTGTAGACGAACGAGCTGTCGCGCAGCGGGATCTGCTCGCCTTCGATGGCCGGTACCAGGCCTGCGTAGTATTCCAGCACGTCGGCGCCGGTGACGATGTCGACGTAGCGGGTTTCGGAGTACGACTTGCCGGTGTCCAGGGTTTCCAGGGCGGCCAGTTCATCGTTGCGCTCGCGCAGGATGTCGACGGCGCGGCGCAGGATGCGCGAACGCTGCATGGCGGTCATCGCTGCCCAGACTTTCTGGCCACGTTCGGCGCTTTCTACCGCGCGCTCGACATCGGCTTCGGTAGCGCGTTGCACCTGGGCGAGGACTTCGCCGTTGGCCGGGTTGATGGCGTCGAAGGTAGCGTCGCTGGAAGCGTCGACATAACCACCATCAATGTAGAGTTTTTGCAGTTCGAAACGGGCCATAGTGTCCTCGCAAGTGCATATGTGTGTTTGGCTATCCGTGCAGCGCTCCTGCTTGTTTGGCAATCGCGACGCGCGGTGGTTCAGAGGCCTGGTTTTGCGTGTCCGGGCTCGTCTGTTTCGCCAGTTGTAAATCCATGTATTCGTAAGCGATTTGTTTCGCCTGGTCGGTGTCGAAAGCGTCTCCGGACAGCGCACCGCGCAGCCACAGACCGTCGATCAAGGCTGCCAGCCCGCGGGCCGCGCTGCGTGCTTCTGGCAACGGCAGGGCGCGGCGGAACTGGCAGCACAGGTTGGAATACAAGCGGTGATCGTTGATCCGCTGCAACCTGTGCAAAGACGGCTGGTGCATGCTGGAAGCCCAGAAGGCCAACCAGGTTTTCATTGCCGGGCCGTTGACCTGGCTGGCGTCGAAGTTGCCTTCGATGATCACCTGCAGGTGGGCGCGCGGGCTGTTGTCCTTGAGCGCCTGCCGGTTGGCGACGACGTTCTCGTTCAGCACGCTCATCAAGTACCGCATGGTCGCTGCGATCAGGCCGTTCTTGTCCTGAAAGTAGTGACTGATGATGCCATTCGACACACCGGCCAAACGGGCGATCAGCGCAATGCTGGCGTCACCCATGCCGACCTGGTCGATGGCCAGCAACGTGGCTTCGATCAACTGCTGACGGCGGATGGGTTGCATACCGACCTTGGGCATCTTGCAAATCTCCTCAGGCCTGCGAGCAGTCGACGAGCGGCTGCCTCGGCGAAGGCCAGTCTATTTTGTTTTGATTGAACGTTCAATCAACAAAGAATAAGCTCTGCGACAATCTGTGCAATTGACAGGTTTTTCCTACCTGCGGTTTGCACAAATTGGCACCCCAAAAAGACGTGGAACCCCCGGAATACAAGGTGTTGACGGGTGTAAACGGCGCGTTGAACAGATCTGCCGAGCGGTATAGCACCGCGCGGCCAACCCTCGGGACGGGGTTTTCGGCCTGTTTTTTTCAACGCAATCGATTCGGGATCACGGTTTTTTCAAGGTGCTTTTATAACACCTGCAGCTGTGGGGCTATTGCACCATTTGCTCGGGTAACGATTGTTTCGTGTTTCTCTCGCACTGCCCGGAGCATATGTGCAATGAGTTCTGCCTCCCTAATCAAGACCCCTGCCGAGAGGGTCCGGGTCAACAGCGTGGTGTTCTTCACCTCGACGTTGCTGATCCTGTTGTTGACTGCCTTGCTGATCGCAGTTCCCGAAACCGCCGGCCGCGTGCTGAACGAGGCTCAGGCCTGGTTGTCGCGCAGCTTCGGCTGGTACTACATGCTGGTGATTGGCGGCTACCTGCTGTTCGTCATCGTTCTGGCCTTCTCCAATTTCGGCAAGCTCAAGCTTGGCGGCAAGGATGACAAGCCGGACTTCAGCTACGGCGCCTGGGCCGGGATGCTGTTCTCCTCCGGTATCGGTATCTCGCTGCTGTACTTCGGCGCGTCCGAACCGCTGGATCACTACTTCAACCCGCCTGAAGGCGCACCGGCCAGCCTGCAGTCGGCCCGTGAAGGCCTGCAGTTGACCTTCCTGCACTGGGGCCTGCATGGCTGGGCGATCTACGCCCTGGTCGGCCTGTCCGTTGCCTACTTCGCTTACCGCCACAACCAGCCGCTGGCCCTGCGCTCGGCGCTGTACCCGCTGGTCGGCGAGCGTTGGGTCAAGGGCGCCGCAGGCCACACTGTCGATATCTTCGGCATGTTCGTGACCCTGCTGGGCCTGGTGACCAACCTGGGCATCGGTTCGATGCAGGTGTCCTCGGGTCTTGAGTACCTGTTCGGCATGCAGCACAGCGACACCAACCTGCTGATCGTGATCCTGGTGATGAGCACCGTGGCGACCATCGCCGCCGTGTCGGGCGTGGAGAACGGCATCCGCCGCCTGTCCAACCTCAACATCATCTTGTTCAGCGGCCTGCTGCTGTTCGTGCTGCTCAACGGCCCGACCCTGCACCTGCTCAACAGCTTCGTGCAGAACATCGGCGACTACCTCAACGGCGTGGTGCTCAAGACCTTCGACCTGTACGTCTATGAAGGCGACAGTGACAAGTCCGAGCGCTGGCTGGGGCTGTGGACCGTGTTCTATTGGGCCTGGTGGATTTCCTGGGGCCCGTTCGTCGGTATGTTCATTGCCCGCATTTCGCGCGGTCGTACCGTGCGCGAGCTGGTCGCCGGCGTACTGCTGATCCCGCTGGGCTTCACCCTGGCCTGGCTGTCGATCTTCGGCAACTCGGCGCTGGACCTGGTCATGAACCAGGGCGCGGTGGAGCTTGGGCGAACAGCGCTGGAGCAGCCGGCGATGTCGATCTACCAGCTGCTCGAGCACTATCCGTTCGCCAAGATCGTGGTCGGTGTCGCGATTTTCGTTGGCTTCGTACTGTTCCTGACCCCGGCCGACTCCGGCGCGGTGATGATGGCCAACCTTTCCTGCAAAGGCGGCCATGTCGACGAAGATGCACCGAACTGGCTGCGTATCCTCTGGTCGGCAATCATTACCGTGGTCACCATCGGTTTGCTCCTGGCCGGTAACTTCCAGGCCATGCAGACCATGGTGGTACTGGCGGGGCTGCCGTTCTCGGTGGTGCTGGTGCTGTTCATGTTCGGCCTGTACAAGGCCATGAAGCAGGACAGCCAGGTCGAGCAGGAGCAGGCCGAACTGGCTGCCCGTGGTCGTCGCGGTTTCAGCGAACGCCTGAGCCAGCTGGACCTGCAGCCAACCCAGGCCATCGTTCAGCGCTTCATGGACAAGCGCGTCAGCCCGGCGCTCAAGGAAGCGGCTGCGCAGTTGCAGACCCTGGGCTTCCAGGTGCAGACCCGGGTCGGCCAGTCGCGTTCGGCCATGGGCCTGCGCATCGACATGGAAGAAGGCAATCCGTTCGTTTATGAAGTGAGCCTGGACGGTTACCTGGCCGCGCCGAGCGAGGCACCGGTGGAAGGCGAGACGGAAGTGCGCCAGCGCTTCTACCGCGCCGAGGTGTACCTGCACAATGGCAGCCAGGAGTACGACCTGATGGGCTTCACCCCGGAGCAGATCACCCGTGATGTGCTCGATCAGTTCGAAAGCCACCGCCAGTTGCTGGGGCGGGTGTATAGCTGACAACGGCTGATGCACCGCAAGGGCTCTGTTCGCAGGAACAGGGCCCTTTTTTGTGGGCGTTGATCAGTCGACGGAAAGGTTTCTCAAGGCTTAGTACGAAAAGTGCCTGCGCGACGATCATGCTTTCGCCTTGCCTGATCGCCGCTCGGCGACTTATCGTACAAACCCTAACTACAGTGCATTACCCTTGGGTTTGTAGCGGTAGATGGGCACATCGATGACGAACTGATAATCCCATAAGGATAGTTTTGTATCATCGTCTTCAGGAGTAGCGATTTTTTTGTCTACTGGTAGAAATGCGAGAGATGGTTGTTGTTCAACAGTGAAGCCTGGGAGCAGGTTTAATCCTTCCAGTACCGTGTCCGGCCGCTCTCCCTGATCGCAGCGGAACAGGCGTTCAACTGCCAAGCCATAATGTTGTCCGGTGAATGCTGGCGCACAACCGGAACCGAAGGACAAGCCAGTTATCAAGCCGGCGTTAATTTCGCTGGGTCGGCTGAGGTCAGGACTGCCAGAGGCACCGTCATACATACTCACGCATTGCTCGCACAGGGTAGTGCGCCATAACATAGGCAGCAGAACAAAATCGTCGCTTTTTTGCAGGGTGCAACTGCTCAAGCGCAGACCAAATCCGCGGGCGTTTGGTTCTCCGCTCACCAAGCTTGGCTTGTCAACAGCAATGTTACCAGTGGATATCCGGTCTACACCGTTCCAGTGAGCGTTCTGCTTGCCGGTGATGTCGAGGGGGGCAGGGCTAGTGTAAATGGCCAGGGCCTGCCCATAGCTATTAGCGCTTGCTGGCAGAATGAAACACGCCAGTACGGCGCCCAGGTAGTGACGGGAAAACGTGCGCATGGTGAACCTCCTTGTATATGCCTGCGCAAGTGTTCACAGGGCGCGCTGGTGGCGCGGGGTATATAGATAGTGAGCGCCATGCTGGACAGGCGCACCAGGCCCCGGCACTCTTGGCGTTGCCAAGGAGCCCGGTGCCATCATGTTCAAGCGTCTTGTCCTGTTGTTGTGCAGTTGCCTGTCGTTCAGCCATCTCGCCCGCGCCAGCGAGCCTGTGGTGCTGCTCACCGAAAACTTCCCGCCCTACAACATGGCCATCAACGGCAAGAGCTTCGCCCGTGACGATGGCATCAACGGCATTGCCGCGGACCTGGTGCGCGAGATGTTCAAGCGCGCCGAGGTGCCCTATAGCATGACCCTGCGCTTCCCCTGGCAGCGCATCTACGA
The DNA here is from genome assembly GCF_024749345.1 of Pseudomonas sp. B21-009. NCBI lineage: Bacteria > Pseudomonadati > Pseudomonadota > Gammaproteobacteria > Pseudomonadales > Pseudomonadaceae > Pseudomonas > Pseudomonas sp. B21-009. The sequence continues at coordinate 362,037 of NZ_CP087199.1, forward strand.
GCAGGCCCTGCAAACGCCCGGCTACGGCGTGTTCGTCATGGCCCGCCAGCCCGAGCGGGAAAAGCTGTTCAAGTGGGTCGGGCCGTTGGGGCCGGATGACTGGATTTTGCTGGCCCCCGAAGGCAGTCCGATTGCCGTCAGCAACCTCCAGGAGGCCAAGCGCTACCGCATCGGGGCCTACAAGGGTGATGCGATCGCCGAGTACCTGGCCGCGCAAGGCCTTAACCCGGTACTGGTGCTGCGCGACCGTGACAACGCGAAAAAACTGCTGAACGGCGAAATCGACCTGTGGGCCAGTGGCGATCCGGCTGGTCGCTACCTGGCGCGTCAGGTAGGTGTGAGCAAGCTCAAGACGGTGCTGCGTTTTCACGGTGCCGAGCTGTACCTGGCGCTCAACCGCGAAGTGCCGGACGAGGTGGTGAACAAGCTGCAGCAGGCCCTTGAGCAGATGCGCCGCGACGGCTTTGTCGAGCAGGTGTTCGCACGTTACCTGTAAAAGTCCTGAGCAATAGTTAACGCAGGCAATGCGCTAGGTGTCGTTATCGTCACGGGTCCCTTACCCAGAGACAACGACAATGACCATCGCATTGGACTCCTTTGAGCAAACCGTCGGTCTGGCGTTTGCTTCCCGGCCAACGCTGCGCGCTGTAGTGCATCAGCAACTGGTGCAGCGGCTGGCCAGGCAATACCCCGAAATCGACAAAAACTACCCGCAGCTGCGCGAGTCACAAGAGATTTATCTCTGTAGGCGAGAGCCAGAAGCTCCCGGCACCTGGACGATAAAGGCCCTGGCCGAAGTCTTTCTCGAAAAGCTCATCTCGCAAACAACATTCGATTTCACCGGGGTTGCACTGATCAATTGTTTTCTGAGCTTTACTCCCACGCCACGACCCATTTATGACCGAGATCCGGCCACTGGCTTGGTAAAGCTTCATGATCTGACCTTGGTCACGGATGCGCTCAACGAGCTGCTGGCCAATATCGAGCCGTTTCTTCAACGGGCCCAGGTAGATTTCTGGCAGACGCGAAGCCGTTCGGGTAGTACGCCTCTGCAGGAGGTGGGTCACATGCTCAAGGCCGCCTTGGCCAGCGGGGTTGAAGCACAAGGCCTGGATGAAGAGCAACGCGACTGCATCTATACGCTGTTGGCGGCGAGTAACAGCACCGCGTGGCATAACCCCAGCGGGGTGCCTGAGGTATTTTTGCTTGATGTCTCGGTGGCTAGTGGCGAGGCCCGTTACCAGTTGTTGCAGCCGGACCTGTTAGTGACACTGACATTGGCAAATCGCACCATCGTCCTGTTGTGCAAGCCCAGTGGGCGTATCGATGCCTTTGATTCGCTGGACAGCATGGCCCAGAGCCTGAGTGATGGGCTGGCCCTTCAGTATCGGCTTGATTCATTCGGTTGGGATCGATACCCCATCACAACCGACATGTTCGCGATGCAGGGGGCAGTGCTCCTGAACCTGCTGCTTGAAGGTCTGGAGCCTGTGAGCGGGCGGCATTTCAGCACCGTAGTCGAGCTGGAGCAGGGGTACGCTGCCTTGACCGATCCAGCGTCTTTCTTTAGCGCACATCCTTACCGGCTTTTGCAGTTACGGCAGGGCGAATCCGAACTGCCGCAATGGTTGCGTCAAGCTTCCCTGGCTGATCGACTGGAGTACCGTGCGCGGGTGCTGGATCTGCTGGTCGCGCAAGCCAGCTCCAACGGCAAATCCTCCCTTGATGGCATCCTTGATCTACGCGCCTTTACGCGCAAGTCCCTGCTTGAACTGATGCGCGCTGACCATCTGACTGAGGCCAATTATGATGCCGACGACCTGGTGCTGGAGTTCTGGTTGGCGCGTGGGGTTGCGGGTACATCGTCAGGGAGCGTTGAGATCAAGCGGTTGTCCCTGACTGAATTTGCCATTGGCAATCTGGGCTCGGCCAAGGGCGCCAGGTTGGAAAAAATCACGCATAAAACCGACCAGCAGCTGTGGTCCTGGCTGACAACCGATTACCTCAAAGCATTGGTGCAGCGTGCAGATATCGGTCGCACCTACCCCCAGTACCTGAGCAAAAAACTTCAGGATACGGACCAGAACGTTGAGCGGATAAGCCTGTTTGCCATGGAGCAGGCAAGCCAGTTGCCGCTCCTTGCGCTCAAGGCCAAAATCGATGGGGCGCTGTCTGAAACCGGTTACCAGCGTGTTGTCGCGTTCTTTCGAGCGGACAGCGGTGAGGGTCAAAGCCTGTTGGCGCCTTTGGCGTTCAAGCGTGAGGAGGCTGCCAGCGAAGCCGATCGAGTGACCAACACTTTTGTGTTTATCTCGGCGCACGCTGCGGGAAAAGTCGTGCTCTACCGGCCAATGAGCGCTGAAAAACCTTTCCAGGAGTTTGCCAACCAGCAGGCGTTGCTTGAACAGATCCTGGCAGACGAGGGTCTGCAGCAAGGCATTTTGGCCTGGATGAGCAGCGACGCTCAGCGGGTATATGCCAATGGCGGTTTCCAGGAGCCGCATCTGCGTCGGCCTGTTCTCGATACTCAACTGGAGCTGGAGCCCGTTCAGCCGGCACAGCTGGAGTTGCAGGGCTGGCAACCGGGAGCGGACACCAACTTGTACATGGCCAATACGCAGATGTTGGTGGAGCTGGCCGAGCGCGAGACGATCTCCAATGCCGAAGACCGCTGGGCGATGCTGCTCGAGGGTACAGGCTTGTTGTTCAACCTGCTGTTCAGCGTGGCGACGCCGTTTTTACGGGGTCCAGTGGCTGTGGTTGCCTGGCTCGTTCAGGGCGCGCTGACGGTGCATGCTGATGCAGGTGCATTGAAAAATGGCAATGAGTTCGAAAAATCAACGGCAGTGGTCGATCTGCTGCTCAACCTGGTCATGGTGTTGTTTCACGCCAGCCTGCCGAAGGTCGAGCCGCCAGTTGCCGCAGACAAGCGTGAGATCGCGGTCTTTGGTCCGGGTCGCCGGGTCATTCCCTCCCTCCCCCGGGTCAATGCTGTCCAGGGCAAAACCTTTCCGCGCGCTGCTCTGCGGGGGAAAGCGGACCTGGAGCTGGACTTTTCCTGGTATGGGCCACGGGGGCTCAAGTCGAGCTCGATGGATTATCCTCGACCGCTCTCCAGTTACCGCTCAGCGACTTCACTGGAGAATCATTCGCCGTTGAGCCAAGGGCCGTACCGGGGGCTTTACCTGCTTGGGGAACGATACTACGCGTCGATTGAAGGTCATGTTTATGCCGTCAGGGCGGACGCCCAAGGGGAGCAGGTGGTCGACGAGCAAGGCCAGACTGGCCCCTGGCTGACCCTGGACAACAATTCATGGCAGTTTGACCTGAGGCTGCGGCTCAGAGGAGGGGGGCCCAAGCGGCGAGTGGCTGGACAACAGGACGTCAACCAGGAAGCGCTCCGCAAGCTGCAGTCCGAAATCGGTGAACTGGACTTGAAGAACAATGCGCTGGCTGCCCAACTGACACCGCAGTGGGCATCGATGGCGGAGCATTCGAGTGCGTTGCAGAAGTTGCTGAACCTGCGCGATAGCTTGCAGGCGCGTATTGATCAAGGCGATGGCGCTGTAGGCCTGGGCGCATTGGTCGACAGTACAAGTATGAAGATTGCTGATAAGAAGAGCCTGCTGGACACGACACGCAGGGCGCTGATCGACACGTTGGAACAGTCAATCAATATTGACCTGAAAGTGGAGGTCAGCATGAAAGAGCTGCTGACTCCGAAGTTCGCCAAATTCATGCCCGAAGCCACGGCATTGCCGATGAAACAGCGGCGGGGTACGGTACGTAGGCAGATCCTCAGGAACTATGTGTTACTCCATGATGAACTGCTACTGCTGGCCAGGTTCGATGAGGTAACTGCACTTCGCAACCAGGTTGTAACCTTGCCGGCTACCCCGGAACAGACTGCGGCGTACAACACCTACCGAGCAAGGCACATGGCGGTGGTGCCATTGCAGTTGCGTCTACTCGAGGTCATGGAAAAACTCGACGTGCTGCTGATTGATACATTGACCGACGGCACTATTACCTATGACGGCAAGCAGGAGCAGGTTCACAGTATTGTTGGCCAGCGCGCAGTGACAACCCTGCAACTGAGAATCGGCCAGATCGCAGATCTTGCCGAACTCTCGCTTGAACGACTATCGGGCGCCGATGAGCAGACACTTGTTTCCACCAATGATTACCTGATTGGCAAGTCCGTCAGCGGTGCTGGCAGTACCCTGGATGAATTGATCAGCGGCAACTTTACCTCAGAAGAAACCATCAGCGGTCTGCAAAGCGTGCAGCGTGAGTATGCCAATGCCTTGACCATGGTCGACTATCTGGAACGCTTTGGTGGTGTGGCGGTAAACAAGCAGGCACTCAATTATTACAAGGAGCAGGTGCGGCTGGTTAAAGCGACGGCGGAGCTTGAGCTGGAGGCGGCCGTTCGCGAGCAGCAATGGAAGACCCCGCTACCGTTCAAGCGTTTGCCGTACAAGCCACGGACCGGCATGCGTCGAGTGGTTCATTTGCGAGGAGGCAAAACACTGGTCGGCGAAGAGACGCAACTGCTCGGCGAGCCAGTGGTCGAGCAGCGTGACCCCGTGAGCAAAAAGGTGCTTGGCACCTACCACCAGCAGGGTGACGTCTGGGTCGAAGTGGTGGAGGCTACGCTCCCGGTTGAGTCCGCGCCCGTGACCGCCAGTGAGCGGGCGCAGGCACGTACTCAGGCATCGCGCCTGAACAACGAGGTTGCCGGTGTAATCGCCCTGGCAAAGCGCTACATCGCCTCGAACGAACCACACAGCTTGTCTTTTGTCATCGAACGTCATGTCGAGAAACTGCAGCGCGTAGCCAAAATGCTTGAAGGCACAGACGCCGCAGCCAATGACAGTGCATTGCGAGCAACTGTGGAGCAGAGCATCAGCCACTTGAATGAGCGCAAGCGCACTCTGCTGAAGACGCTGCATCTGGCCAGCAGTCGACCGACGGGTGAAAGTCTTGCCTACCTTCACGCTGAAGGGCAGATCACCATCGCCAGGACCGTTGAACGCAAAAGGCTGGCAGCTGACGATTACCTGGATGTCTATGAGGTGCGCAAGGCGCAAGGGCCTGTGCGGGACAGCGGTTTATGGGAAGTGCATCTGCACTACAGCTCCCAGGCCGCCAACCGGCGTCAGTTCAGCAAAGGCCATCTGAAACTCTGGGCCGAGCGCACGTGGGGACGCGAGACACAGTTGCAGGCGGCGAAGACTAACCAGCAGTTCCTGGAGATCTATCGGGCAGACCTGAAGGCCAGTCAGCTCGAACGAATCCTTCCCTGGGATTGACGAAGGCTCACTGGGCCGCACGAGCAGGGCTGTAAAGGCCCTGCTTGCCGTGAGCCGGCATCGCCCGGTTGCCGCGCTCGGCGATCATCTGCGCAATTTCGATCCATTCGATGCCCTGGGCCTTGAGCTTGGGCAGTTCGCGCTCGAGCACTTCCAGGGTCTGTGGATAAGGATGGCCGATCAGCACTGCTGTGCCCTGCTTGCGCGCCAGGGCGATGCCCTGTTGCAGTTGGCCGGCAATGGCGTCGGTGGTGCGCACGTCATCGAGAAAGACATCCCGCGAGACGCTGGCCAGGCTGATGTCCTGCGCGGATTTGGCGGCTACCGTGGCGGCGCTGGTGCGGCTGTCGACGAAGAACAGGCCGCGGCGCTGCAATTCTCCCATCAACCAGGCCATAGCCGCAGGCTCGGCGGTCATGCGGCTGCCCATGTGGTTGTTGATGCCGACGGCATAGGGGACTTTGTCGAGCGCCGCGTTCAGCCGTCGTTCCAGCTCCGGCAGCGGCGTGCCGGGGTGCCAGGCGTAGGGGCCGGTCGCCGGGTCCATGGGCATGTGCAGGATCACCGTCTTGCCGGCGCGATGGGCCTGGCGGGCGAAGTCAGTTGCATGCGGGGTATCGGGCATGATCGCCAGGGTCACCGGGCCGGGCAGGGCCAGGGTGCGTGAGTCGCGCGCAGGGTTCTGCCCCAGGTCGTCGATGATCAGTGTCAGGTAGGCCTTGCCCGCATGAGCCGGCGCCGCCAGGGCGACGCCGCTCATCAGGTACAACAGGGCCAACAGCAGGTAACGCATCGACTGGCCTTATTTACCCTGGGTGATGCTCAGGCCCTTGAGCAGGCTCAGGGCCTGGCTCAGCTGGTAATCATCGTCCTGTGGGCGTGGCTTGGCACTGCCGGCCTTGCCCGACGGACGGTCAGCGCCGCCGTTACCGTTGCCCAGGTGACCTTGCAGGTCGGCTTCCTTGAAGTTCTCGCTGTCCTGCTCGGCAGTGATCTTGGCGCGGCGCACCTCGATGTCCGGGACGATGCCCTGGGCCTGGATCGAGCGGCCGTTGGGGGTGAAGTACAGCGCGGTAGTGATCTTCAGTGCGCGGTCGTTGTTCAGCGGCAGTACGGTTTGCACCGAGCCCTTGCCGAAACTGTCGGTGCCCATCAGCACGCCGCGTTTCTGGTCTTGCAGGGCGCCGGCGACAATTTCCGAGGCCGAAGCGCTGCCGCCGTTGATCAGCACCACCAATGGCACGCCTTCGCTGGCATCGGCCGGGTCGGCGGAGAAGCGCAGCTCGGAGTTGGCGATGCGGCCCTTGGTGTAGACGATCAGGCCCTTGGTGAGGAAGTGGTCGGCCACTTCCACGGCCGATTGCAGCACGCCGCCTGGGTTGTTGCGCAGGTCCAGGACCAGGCCGCGCAGCTTCTTGCCGTTGTCCTTGCGCAGCTTGGCCAGGGCTTTGCCGACTTCTTCGCCGGTCTTGACCTGGAACTGGGTGATGCGGATGTAGCCGTAGCCGTCTTCGAGCATCTGGCTCTTGACGCTCTTGACCTGGATGACCGCACGGGCAAGGGTGACATCGAACGGGTTGCCGCCGTCGCGCACCAAAGTCAGGGTAATTTTCTCGCCGACCTTGCCACGCATCTTGTCGACCGCTTCGGTCATGGTCTGGCCACGGGTCGGCTGGCCGTTGATCTTGACGATCAGGTCGCCAGCTTCGATGCCGGCGCGCGAGGCCGGGGTCTCGTCGATCGGCGAGACCACCTTGATGAAGCCGTCTTCCATGCCCACTTCGATGCCCAGTCCGCCGAACTCGCCGCTGGTGCTCTCCTGCAGTTCGAGGAAGTCCTCCGGGCCGAGGTAGGCCGAGTGCGGATCAAGGTTGCTGAGCATGCCCTTGATGGCGTTTTCCAGCAGGGTCTTGTCGTCTACCGGTTCGACATAGGCAGCCTTGATGCGGTCCATGACCTCGGCGAAGGTGCGCAGCTCTTCCAGCGGCAGCGGTGCCTTGGCCGAGGGTGCCGAGACCGTCGTCGCTGGAATCGCGGCGGGCTTGGCCGGCTCGGCCGCGCGGGCCAGGGGCGCGCCGAGGACCATGGCGATGGTCAGGGCCAGCGAGGTGAGGCGAGGCGATTGCAGCATGTCGAACGAACTCCTGATCCTGGTAGCGCTCCGTAGAGCATCGGCGCAGCCCGAAGTTGCGCTACGCCGTCAAATAAGGGGTGTTGCCTATCCCTGGGCACGGCACCATTGTGCGGGGTCGCTGGGGCGGCCCTGCTGGCGGATGGCGAAATACAGCCCCGAGCTGTCCTGACCACCGCTGTTGCCGACGGTGGAGATGGCCTCACCGGCCTTGACCACATCGCCGGCGCTCTTGAGCAGGCTCTGGTTATGGCCGTACAGGCTCAGGTAACCATTACCATGGTCGAGAATGACCAGAAGTCCAGCGCCGCGCAACCAGTCGGCAAACACTACCCGGCCGCCATGCACGGCGCGCACCTGGCTGCCTTGGGAGGCGCTGATCATTACCCCGTCCCACTTGGCCCGTGAGTCATCGCCGCGGGTTTCGCCAAAGCGTGCCAGCAATCGACCATTGACGGGCCATGGAAGTTTTCCCCGTGCAGCAGAAAAAGCCCCGCCGAAGGTTTCGCCGCTGCTGGACACCAGCGGGCCGGGAAGCGCCTTGGGCTTTTTCGGCGCGTCGCTGCTGTTGGCGGCGAGGGCTTCGCGCTGGCGTTGTTTTTCCGCTTCCTGTGCTGCGAGCAGGGCTTTTTGCCGTGCTTCTTCGGCCTCGCGGGCTTGACGGGCGAGGGTTTCCTCGATGGTCTTGAGCACCTTGCTCAGGTCGGCCTGGTCCTGCTCACGGGCCTGCAGCTTCTGGTCGCGGGCCTTGACGTCGTTGTTGAGCTTGGCCAGCACCTCTTTACGCTCGGTGCGGACTTTTTCCAGCTCCTGGCGCTGGCTGTCGAGGGTGCCTTGCTGGGCCAGCAACTGGGCCTGCTGCAGGTTGATGTCTTTTTCGACGTTGGCCAATTGGCGCAAGGTCTCGTTGAAATTACGCAGCTGGGTCAGGCGCGCCTGGCTCAGGTAATCGTAATAAGTCAGGGTGCGGGCGAATTTTTCCGGATTCTGCTGGTTGAGCAGCAGCTTCAGGTACTCCTCGCGGCCATTCTGGTAGGCCGAACGGGCCTGGATGGCGATCAGTCGTTGCTGTTCAATGCGGGCGCTCTGGAGTTTTTTTTTCTCGGTATCAAGGCGCTCCAGTTCGCCTTCGGTCTTTTTTAGTTCGAGTTGCAGGGCCTCCACCTGCTTTTCCAGCTTGCCGATGTCGGTTTCGGTTGAGCGCAGGTCTTTCTGCACGCCGGATTTTTCTTCCTGCAGCTTGCCAAGCATCTTTTTCAGCTCGGCAATGTCCTGGCGCGTAGCGTCCAGTTGCTGCTGGGTTTGCGCGCGCTCATCGGCAAAAGCCGGACTGAGCAGGCAAGACAGGGCGAGTACGATCAGGGCGCGAAACATGGGGTGGGCGGCACCAGGCATAGAGACTGGCCTAGTATGCCCGCCATAGGCGGCAAAAAAAACGGCTTTAACTACAAGCGGCAAGCCACAAGCGGCAAGAAAAGCGGGTCAATGGGCTCTTTCTTGCGGCTTGCAGCTTGTCGCTAACGGCTTTAGCCGTCGATCAGAATCGAGGTGCCAGTCATTTCTGCCGGTTTTTCCAGGCCCAGCAGCTTGAGCATGGTCGGCGCCACGTCGGCCAGCACGCCGCCTTCGCGGACCTGCACCTTGCGCTTGCCGACATAGATGAACGGTACCGGCTCGGTGGTGTGCGCAGTGTGCGCCTGGCCGGTGCATTCGTCTTCCATCTGCTCGACGTTGCCGTGGTCGGCGGTGATCAGCGCTTCGCCGCCGACCTTGTCCAGCGCCTCGACGATGCGCCCGACGCACAGGTCCAGGGCCTCGACGGCCTTGACTGCGGCCTCGAACACGCCGCTGTGGCCGACCATGTCGCCGTTGGCGTAGTTGACCACGATCACGTCGTAACGCTGCTGCTCGATGGCTTCGACAATGCGGTCGGTGACTTCCGGTGCGCTCATTTCCGGCTGCAGGTCATAGGTGGCGACCTTCGGCGACGGGATGAGGATGCGCTCTTCGCCTTCAAACGGCTCTTCGCGACCACCGGAGAAGAAGAAGGTAACGTGGGCGTACTTCTCGGTTTCGGCGATGCGCAACTGGGTCTTGCCGTTTTTCGCCAGGTACTCGCCGAGCACATTGTTCAGGCTGCCCGGGGCAAAGGCGGCCGGGGCGGGGATTTTTGCCGAATACTGGGTCAGGCCGATGTAGGCGGCCAGTTTTGGCAGGCGTGCCCGTGGGAATTCGTTGAAGTCCGGCTCGACGAACACCCGCGACAGCTCGCGGGCGCGGTCGGCACGGAAGTTCATGAAGATTACCGCGTCGCCGTCTTCGACCTTTACCGCTTCGCCAATGCGCGTGGCCTTGATGAATTCGTCGCTCTCGTCGCGGGCGTAGGCGGCTTCAAGGCCGGCCAGGGCGGTGTCAGCGGTGAATTCGGCGCTGCTGTCGACGATCAGGTTGTAGGCAGCCGATACGCGGTCCCAGCGGTTGTCGCGGTCCATGGCGTAGTAGCGGCCGATCAGGCTGGCGATGCGGCCCTTGCCCAGTTTGGCGAAGGCGGCGTCGAGCAGTTCGATCGAGGATTGCGCGCTTTTCGGCGGGGTGTCGCGGCCGTCGAGGAAGGCGTGCAGGTAGATTTTCTCGGCACCGCGTTTGGCGGCAAGCTCGGCCATGGCCACCAGATGGTCCTGGTGGCTGTGCACGCCGCCATCGGACAGCAGGCCAAGGATGTGCACCGCCTTGCCGGCGCCGACGGCCTTGTCGACCGCGCCGCACAGCACGGGGTTTGCGAAGAACTCGCCGTCCTTGATCGCCTTGGTCACCCGGGTGAAGTCCTGGTAAACCACGCGGCCAGCGCCGAGGTTCATGTGACCGACCTCGGAGTTGCCCATCTGCCCGTCCGGCAGGCCGACATCCATGCCGGAGCCAGAGATCAAGCCGTGCGGCTGGGTGGCGCGCAGGCGATCGTAGACTGGCGTGTTGGCCGAATAGATGGCGTTGTATTCGTGGCTTTCGCTGTGACCGAAACCATCGAGGATGATCAGGACCAAGGGTTTTGGCGTGCTCGTCATCAATCCCACACTCACGGTTGTTCAGATGATAAAGACACGCATTTTAGGGCAAATTGGCCACGAATGACGAATTAACCTTGCAGGCCCGACGGCGCGGGCCGACGGGCTGTAGCCCGGCAATGAGAATTACTGGCGATAACCCTGCCCGGCGGGCTTTGGCCGACCTTGGGGGCTGTGTATACTGGCCAACATTTTTAATGGCCTGGAACACCCTCCGATGGTTGCTCACCTGATTGAATTCGCAACAAATCACTATCTGCTGGTCGGTATCTTCGTCGTTCTGCTGGTTTTGCTGATCGTCACCGAAGCACGCAAGGGCGGCCGCAGCCTCAGCACTGGCGAACTGACCGCGCTGGTCAACGCCGACAAGGGCCTGGTGATCGACATCCGTTCGAGCAAGGACTACGCCGCCGGTCACATCGTGGGCGCCGTGAACATTCCCCAGGACAAGGTCGCCGCGCGCATCGGCGAGCTGGAAAAGCACAAGGCCAACAAGACCCTGATCATCGTCGACGCCATGGGCCAGCACGCCGGCACCACCGCGCGCGAACTGCTCAAGGCCGGCTTCACCGCTGCCAAGCTGTCGGGCGGCGTGTCGAACTGGAAGGCCGATAACCTGCCGTTGGTGAAGTGACATGAGCAACGTCATCGTCTACTCCAGCGATTACTGCCCTTACTGCTCGCGGGCAAAATACCTGCTTGAAAGCAAAGGCGTGGCCTTCGAAGAGATCAAGGTCGATGGCAAGCCTCAGGTGCGCGCCGAAATGAGCCAGAAGGCCGGTCGTACCTCGGTGCCGCAGATCTGGATCGGCTCCACCCACGTCGGCGGTTGCGACGACCTGTATGCCCTGGAGCGCGCCGGCAAGCTCGATGCGCTGCTCAAGGCCTGAATCAGAAACCCATTAAAGACTCTGGAAAGAAGGATCTGTCATGACTGATCAACAGAACAACGACGCCGCAGCCGCAGCCGACGACAACGCTCCGCAATTCTCCCTGCAGCGCATCTACGTGCGCGACCTGTCGTTCGAAGCGCCAAAAAGCCCGGCGATCTTCCGTCAGCAGTGGGAGCCAAGCGTTGCCCTGGACCTGAACACCAAGCAGAAAGGCCTGGAAGGCGACTTCCACGAAGTCGTGCTGACCCTGTCGGTGACCGTGAAGAACGGCGACGAAGTGGCCTTCATCGCTGAAGTGCAACAAGCCGGTATCTTCCTGATCAAGAACCTCGACCCGGCGTCGATGAGCCACACCCTGGGCGCGTTCTGCCCGAACATCCTGTTCCCGTACGCCCGTGAAGCGCTGGACAGCCTGGTGACCCGTGGTTCGTTCCCGGCGCTGATGCTCTCGCCGGTCAACTTCGACGCCCTGTACGCTCAGGAAATGCAACGCATGCAGGAAGCTGGCGAAGCCCCTTCGCTGCAATAAGCCTGTTGCGATGAAGCAAAAAGCGCCCCTCGGGGCGCTTTTTTCTTGGCTCAGGCAAACCCTTGCTGGCGCCAGGCTTCGTACACCGTCACCGCCACCGTGTTGGACAGGTTCAGGCTGCGGCAGCCCGGGCGCATCGGCAGGCGCAGGCGCTGCTCGGCGGGCAGGCTGTCCAGCACCTCGGCCGGCAGGCCACGGCTTTCGGGGCCGAACAGGAAGGCGTCGCCCGGCTGGAAGGCGGTTTCGTGGTAAGGGTGCGAGGCCTTCGTGGTGAAGGCAAACAGCCGCGGCTGGCCAAGGCTTTCCAGGCAACTGGGCAGGTCTGGGTGGCGCTTGAGCGTGGCATACTCGTGGTAGTCCAGACCGGCCCGGCGCAAGCGCTTGTCGTCCAGCTCGAAGCCGATCGGCTCGATCAGGTGCAGGTGGCAGCCGCTGTTGGCGCACAGTCTGATGATGTTGCCGGTATTCGGCGGAATCTCTGGTTGAAAGAGGATGACGTGAAACATGCACGGCTCCGAACATAAAGATGTCGAGCATTCTACTCCTGAACCGGACCCGCGTTCGCAGCTATGGCCGCGCGTGCTGTTTTCCCTGGCGCTGTTCGGCATGCTGGTGGGGCTGATGATCGGTCGCCTGACTGCGCCAGAGCCACGGGTGCTGGAGCAGGTCGAGGTGGTCGAGGCGGGGTTGAACCTGTGGTTCAACGAAGAACCCCAACTGCACGGCGAAGAAGTCGAAGGTACCCTGGCGCTGCTGTTCGAGGCCGAGGGCAAGGTTGCGCGGGGTCAGTTGCAGTTGCAGGGCAAACCGGTGAGCTGGCGGGTGCAGCACAGTGACGGCGGCTTGCTTGTGACCCTGGTCGCGGCCCGCCCTCTGCATGGCGAATGGGCCGGTGCAGAGGAGGGCGGACGCTGGCGGGTGCAGGTGAAACTGCGCGAATAAAAGAGGGGATTCCCCGGCCTGCCTGTACCAAGGTCCCCAAAACTGGAAGTACTGATACTAATGCAGGGTGTGTGCCAGTTTTGTTGCAGTGCGGGAAATGGCGGGTTTTAAGGGGTTAGGCGGGGTTAGGCGGGGGATTTGTGCTTTGCTGCGGTGCGCAGGGCACAGGTTCGGTGCAAAAGCATCGCGGGGCAGGTCGGATCGCCGCACCGCCGCTCCCACACCAATTGGTAGGAGCGGGCTTGCCCCGCGATCAGGTTAACGCTCAGGCCTCGTCGTCACCGTCCTCGTCGCCGCCATCGACCTTCATCCCCAACTCCTTGATCTTGCGCGTCAGGGTGTTGCGGCCCCAGCCCAGCAGCACTGCGGCATCGCGGCGGCGGCCGGCGGTGTGCTTGAGGGCGGTCTCGATCATGATCCGCTCAAAACTCGGCACGGCGCTGTCGAGCAGGCTCGACTGGCCGCGGGCCAAGGCCTGGTCTGCCCACTGGCGCAGGGCCTGTTCCCAGTTGGTCACCGGCGCTGAATCTTGCGGCAGGTTGAGCAGCTCGGGCGGCAGGTCGCCGATATGCACTTCGCGTCCCGAGGCCATCACCGTGATCCAGCGGCAGGTGTTCTCCAGCTGACGCACATTGCCCGGCCACGGCAGGTTGCGGATGAACTCCTCGGTTTCGGCCTTGAGCAGCTTGGGCTCCACCGCCAGTTCCTGGGCGGCGCGGCCGAGGAAGTGGCGGGCCAGGGTCGGGATGTCTTCGCGACGATCGGCCAGGCGCGGGATGTGGATGCGGATCACGTTCAGGCGGTGGAACAGGTCTTCGCGGAATTTGCCGGCCTGCACCAGGGTTTCCAGGTTCTGGTGGGTGGCGGCGATGATTCGCACATCAACCTTGACCGGCACATGGCCGCCTACCCGGTAGAACTCACCATCGGCCAGCACCCGCAGCAGGCGGGTCTGGGTATCGGCCGGCATGTCGCCGATCTCGTCGAGGAACAGCGTGCCGCCATCGGCCTGCTCGAAGCGTCCGCGGCGCAGGTTGGCAGCGCCGGTGAAGGCGCCTTTCTCGTGGCCGAACAGTTCCGATTCCATCAGGTCCTTGGGGATCGCCGCCATGTTCAAGGCGATGAACGGCGACGCCGCCCGCGGGCTGTGACGGTGCAGGGCGTGGGCGACCAGTTCTTTACCGGTACCGGACTCGCCGTTGATCAGCACGGTGATGTTGGAGTGGCTCAGGCGGCCGATGGCGCGGAACACCTCCTGCATTGCCGGCGCTTCGCCGATGATCTCCGGGGTGCGGGTCATGCTCGGGGCGACGTCCAGGCCCTGTTGCTCCTGGGCGTGCTGGTTGGCGCGCTTGACCAGCGATACCGCCTCGTCGACATCGAATGGCTTGGGCAGGTATTCGAAGGCGCCGCCCTGATAGGACGCCACCGCGCTGTCGAGGTCGGAATGGGCGGTCATGATGATCACCGGCAGGCGCGGGTGCTGCTCGCGGATCTGCGCGAGCAAGTCCAGGCCGCTGGCGCCGGGCATGCGGATGTCGGAAATGATCACGTCCGGCTGTTGCCGGGCCAGGCGGCTCATGACCCCGTCGGCGCTGTCGAAGCTCTGGGTGGTCATGCCTTCCTGTTGCAGGGCCTTTTCCAGCACCCAGCGGATGGAACGATCATCGTCGACGATCCAGACAGTTTCACTTCGGCTCATGAGGCGGTGGCTCCTTGTTCCAGCGGCAGGAAGATCGAGAAGGTGGTGTGGCCAGGGTGACTGTCACATTCGATCAGGCCCTGGTGCTGGCTGATGATGTTCTGGGTAATGGCCAGGCCCAGCCCGGTACCGTCCGGGCGGCCGCTGACCATGGGGTAGAAGATGGTTTCCTGCAGCTCGGCAGGGATGCCCGGGCCGTTGTCGATGATCTCGATGCGGGCCACCAGGCGGTGACGGGTGTGGCCGATGGTGAACTGGCGCATGGCCCGGGTGCGCAGGCTGATGCGGCCCAGGCGCAGCTCGTTCTGGCCGCTGATGGCCTGCATGGCGTTGCGCACGATGTTGAGCACCGCCTGGATCATCTGTTCGCGGTCGATCAGCACGTCCGGCAGGCTCGGGTCGTAATCGCGCACCAGGGTGATGCCACCCTGGCTTTCGGCCTCGACCAGGCTGCAGACCCGCTCCAGCACCTCATGAATATTGGTCAGGGCCAGCGACGGCAGCTTGTTCGAGCCGAGCATGCGGTCGACCAGGTTGCGCAGGCGGTCGGCCTCTTCAATGATTACATTGGTGTAGTCCTTCAGGCCTTCCTCGGGCAGTTCGCGGGCCAACAACTGGGCGGCGCCGCGAATGCCACCGAGCGGGTTCTTGATCTCGTGGGCCAGGCCGCGCACCAGCATCTTGGTGGTTTCCTGCTTGGACAGCTGGGCCTCTTCCTTAGTGATGCGCAGCAGGCGGTCACGCGGGTGCACTTCGAGCAGCAGCAGGGTCGCGCCCTTGCTGAGGATCGGCGTTACCGCGTAGTCGACGGTCTGGGTCTGGCCGGTCAGCGAGGTCAGTTGCGCTTCGCGCTTGGTGAAGGGGTGCGCCTGCTCCACTGCCTGGCGCAGGGAGTTCAGCGCCTCGGGCGATTCGGTGAACAGCTCGCTGATGAACTGACCATGGCTGCGCTGGCCGCTGATGGCCAGGAGCATCTCCGCTGCCGGGTTCATGTACTCAAGGCGCAGTTCGGCATCGAGCAGGATGGTGGCGGTGGTCAGGTTGTCCAGTAGCAGTCGGTGCAGTGCATCGCTGATGGTCATGGGGCGTCGTTGACCTCTTTTGGCTCATACAACCTCGGCCTGGGCCCAAGTCGCGGTCGCTGGTAATCCGCTGGTACAAAGAAAATGCAAAAAGCAAACCAAGGCTCCGAAAAGAAGCGGAATTTCCGGATTAAGACCTGTATTTGCGCGAAAAATGCCTACAAAGTCCTGAGGTCACGCTTCTTGTGAACCAAAATGGGCTGAGTTGCTCAGGTGCAGGCAGATGCGTGCACCAATATAGAGCATAGAGGAAGGATTACTGCGGCGAGCACAAATGCGTGGTGGCGCGGATCAGCGCCACGGATTGCTGCGGGTCTCGGGCTCGTTGCGCGATGGCCTGGGCAAGGGTTGCCGGGCAATGGGCCGGGCGGTTGCGATCAAACTCGGCCAACTGGCTGAGCAGGGTGCGCTGCAGGCGATCCAGCTGCGGGCGCAGCTGGCTGCCCAGATCGACCCGCGGGGTTTGCGGTGCGCTGCCGACGGCATGCCAGCGCGACAGCGCGCTGTACTGCAGCAGCTTGTTGGCTTCGATCTGATCGGCGAAGAACAGCGCTGCCCGTTGCCCGTCGACACCAAAGCGCAGGGCCTGGGACTGGGCATTGGCAATCACCTGCTGCTCGCGTTCAGGCGCTTCTACTGGTTGGCCCGAGTCCCATTTGTTCAGGGCGACATCTTCGGCCATGTCCAGACGCTGATTGACGCTCTCAAGCAGGTGCGAAAGGGCGGTTGGCGGTGTGGCTGTCGAGGTGCATCCCTGCAGGAGCAAGGTGGGCGCCAACAGCAAGGCAAGCAGCGATGGTGTACGCATGGTGGGGTTCCGATAGCGGCAAAGCGAGCAGTGTGCAGATTCTCGCCTTTTTTTCCTGTCGGCCAATACGTATAGACCTGTCAGAAAAGCAAAAAGGCCTCCCGAAGGAGGCCTTTTTTCAAGCTACGCCGCTTGCGCGAGCGTCACTGGCTTAGCAGCTGTAGTACAGCTCGTATTCCAGTGGGTGTACGAAGGTGCGGACCTTGATTTCTTCTTCGCTTTTCAGCGCGATGTAGGCATCGATGAAGTCGTCGGAGAACACGCCGCCCTTGGTCAGGAACGCACGGCCTTTGTCCAGCTCTTCCAGGGCTTCTTTCAGGCTGCCGCAAACCTGTGGGATCTCTTTCGCCTCTTCAGGCGGCAGGTCGTACAGGTTCTTGTCGGCGGCATCGCCTGGGTGGATCTTGTTCTGGATACCGTCCAGGCCGGCCATCATCAGTGCTGCGAAGCACAGGTACGGGTTGGCAGCCGGGTCCGGGAAGCGCGCTTCGATGCGGCGGGCTTTCGGGCTGGAAACGTACGGGATGCGGATCGAGGCGGAACGGTTGCGCGCCGAGTAGGCCAGCATGACCGGTGCTTCGAAGCCTGGTACCAGACGCTTGTAGGAGTTGGTAGCCGGGTTGGTGAAGCCGTTCAGGGCCTTACCGTGCTTGATGATACCGCCGATGAAGTACAGGGCGGTGTCGGACAGGCCGGCATAGCCTTCGCCGGAGAAGGTGTTCTTGCCATCTTTGGAGATGGACATGTGCACGTGCATACCCGAGCCGTTGTCACCGTACAGTGGCTTAGGCATGAAGGTAGCGGTGCGGCCGTAGGCGTCGGCAACGTTGTGCACGCAGTATTTGAGGGTCTGAACTTCGTCAGCCTTCTTCACCAGGGTGTTGAACTGCACGCCGATTTCGTTCTGGCCGGCAGTGGCCACTTCGTGGTGGTGGACTTCGATGACCAGGCCCATTTCTTCCATGGCGTTGCACATGGCAGTACGGATTTCGTGGTCGTGGTCGAACGGTGGTACCGGGAAGTAGCCGCCTTTGACGCCTGGACGGTGGCCTTTGTTGCCGCCTTCGACGTCCTGGTCGGACATCCACGAGCCTTGCTCGGAGTAGATCTTGAACATCGAGCCGGAGATGTCGGACTTGAACTTCACTTCGTCGAAGATGAAGAACTCAGGCTCTGGGCCGACGAACACGGTGTCACCGATACCGGTGGTCTTCAGGTACTCTTCGGCGCGGCGGGCGATGGCGCGTGGGTCGCGGTCGTAGCCTTGCATGGTCGAAGGTTCGATGATGTCGCAGACCAGGATCAGGGTCGGCTCTTCGGTGAACGGGTCGAGCACGGCGGAGGAGTCGTCCGGCATCAGGATCATGTCGGAGGCTTCGATGCCTTTCCAGCCAGCGATGGAGGAACCGTCGAACATCTTGCCGGCTTCGAAGAAATCTTCATCCAGCGCATCACGAGCTGGCATGGTCACGTGGTGCTGAGTGCCTTTGGTGTCAGTGAAGCGCAGATCAATCCATTTAACGTCATGATCTTTGATGAGTTGAACCGACTTCGACATAGTGTCCTCCGGGTGGGGTAGAGCTTGCCTGTGCAGCCCTTTAATTTGGGTGATGCCGGGCGCGAATAGTCGGCCAAGGCAACCTGCCTCACAAGGGAGCAAATTGCATGCCAGTGCCCCGAGTTGGGATTTTTGCCCCAAACCCAAGCGTTTTCGCCCGATTCGCTGAAATCAGCGGTTTTTTCTGCACCCTTACGATGCGCTAAACAGCCATGATGCACCATAACGGTGCGAGAAAAACCTTCTGTACAAAAGTTGCTCAAAGCTTGAGCAATTTCCGCTATAATCCGCGCCCCACTTTTTTAGTCGGCACCTCGCGCGCTGTTTTTCATGAAACTAATCGTAAAAGTCTTCCCAGAGATCACCATCAAGAGCCGGCCGGTTCGCAAGCGCTTCATCCGTCAACTGGCCCGCAACATCCGCAACGTGCTCAAGGACCTCGATCCTGCGCTCGCGGTTAACGGTGTCTGGGATAACCTCGAAGTGATCACTCACATCGAGGACGAGAAGGTCCTGCGCGAGATGACCGAGCGTCTGAGCTGCACGCCGGGCATTGTCCATTTCCTGCAGGTCGACGAATACCCGCTGGGTGATTTCGACGACATCGTCGCCAAGTGCAAGCAGCACTTCGGTCACCTGCTGGCGGGCAAGCGCTTCGCCGTACGCTGCAAGCGCGGCGGTCACCACGATTTCACCTCGATGGACGTCGACCGCTACGTCGGCAGCCAGCTGCGCCAGCAGTGCGGCGCCGCCGGTATCGATCTGCGCACGCCTGAAGTCGAGGTGCGCATCGAGGTGCGCGACAAGCGCCTGTACGTCATCCACAACCAGCACAAAGGCATCGGCGGTTACCCGCTGGGCGCGCTGGAGCAGACCCTGGTGCTGATGTCCGGTGGTTTCGACTCCACCGTCGCCGCCTACCAGATGATGCGTCGCGGCCTGATGACCCACTTCTGCTTCTTCAACCTTGGCGGCCGCGCCCACGAACTGGGGGTGATGGAAGTCGCCCACTTCCTGTGGAAAAAGTACGGCAGCAGCCAGCGCGTGCTGTTCGTCAGCGTGCCGTTCGAAGAAGTGGTCGGCGAGATCCTCGGCAAGGTCGACAACAGCTACATGGGCGTGACCCTCAAGCGCATGATGCTGCGCGCGGCGACCAACATCGCCGACCGCCTGCAGATCGATGCCCTGGTAACCGGTGAAGCCATTTCCCAGGTCTCGAGCCAGACCCTGCCGAACCTTGCGGTGATCGACTCGGCCACCGAGAAGCTGGTGCTGCGCCCGCTGCTGGCCAGCCACAAGCAGGACATCATCGACCAGGCCCAGCAGATCGGCACCGCCGAGTTCGCCAAGCACATGCCTGAATACTGCGGCGTGATTTCGGTGAACCCGACCACTTGCGCCAAGCGTCATCGCCTCGAGCATGAAGAGAAGCAGTTCGACATGGCGGTGCTCGAGCGTGCCCTGGAGCGCGCTCGGCTGATCTCCATCGACCACGTGATCGATGAACTCAGCCAGGATATCCAGATCGAAGAAGTCAGCCAGGCGCTGGCCGGGCAGGTGGTGATCGACATTCGCCACCCTGATGCCCAGGAAGACCAGCCCCTGGAACTGGACGGCATCGAGGTCCAGGCCTTGCCGTTCTACGCCCTGAACAGTCGCTTCAAGGAGCTGGATGCCACGCGCCAGTACCTGCTGTATTGCGACAAGGGAGTAATGAGTCGCCTGCATGCCCATCATCTGCTCAGTGAGGGACATGCCAATGTGCGCGTTTATCGTCCGACATAAGACGCCGGGGCTATATGGCGGGAGCATCCGCCATCGCCCTCCCGACCACCGGGCCGTTTGAGCGCCATTCATTCATATTCGCCGCCTAGACTGGGCGGCAACCCGAATCCTCTGATCGAGATACACACGTGATCGAAAATCTGCGTAACATCGCCATCATCGCCCACGTTGACCATGGTAAAACCACCCTGGTCGACAAACTCCTGCGTCAGTCCGGCACTCTGGAGCGTAACGAGCTCAACGACGAGCGCGTCATGGACTCCAACGACCAGGAAAAAGAGCGCGGTATTACCATTCTGGCGAAAAACACCGCCATCAACTGGAACGGCTACCACATCAACATCGTCGACACCCCCGGCCACGCCGACTTCGGTGGCGAGGTTGAACGTGTAATGTCGATGGTCGACTCCGTACTGCTGCTGGTCGACGCTCAAGACGGCCCTATGCCGCAAACCCGTTTCGTGACCAAGAAGGCTTTCGAAGCCGGCCTGCGTCCAATCGTGGTGATCAACAAGGTCGACCGTCCGGGCGCGCGTCCTGACTGGGTTCTGGACCAGATCTTCGATCTGTTCGACAACCTCGGTGCCACCGACGAACAGCTGGACTTCAAAGTCGTCTACGCCTCGGCCCTGAACGGCATTGCCGGTCTGGACCACACCGAAATGGCCGAAGACATGACCCCGCTGTACCAGTCGATCGTCGACAACGTGCCGGCCCCTGCTGTTGACCGTGACGGCCCGTTCCAGATGCAGATCTCGGCACTGGACTACAACAGCTTCCTCGGTGTTATCGGTGTTGGCCGTATCGCCCGCGGTCGCGTCAAGCCGAACACCCCGGTGGTGGCTATCGACGTCGATGGCAAGAAGCGCAACGGTCGTATCCTCAAGCTGATGGGTCACCACGGCCTGCACCGCGTTGACGTCGAAGAAGCCCAGGCTGGCGACATCGTCTGCATCAGCGGTTTCGACGAGCTGTTCATCTCCGACACTCTGTGCTCCCCGGACGCAGTTGAAGCGATGAAGCCGCTGACCGTTGACGAGCCAACCGTTTCGATGACCTTCCAGGTCAACGACTCGCCGTTCTGCGGTAAAGAAGGCAAGTTCGTGACTTCCCGCAACATCAAGGAACGTCTGGACAAAGAGCTGCTGTACAACGTTGCACTGCGCGTTGAAGAAGGCGACTCGGCTGACAAGTTCAAGGTCTCCGGCCGTGGTGAGCTGCACCTCTCGGTTCTGATCGAAACCATGCGTCGCGAAGGCTTCGAAATGGGTGTTGGTCGTCCGGAAGTGATCATCCGTGAAGTCGACGGTGCCAAGCACGAGCCGTTCGAAAACGTCACCATCGACATCCCTGAAGACTCCCAGGGCAAGGTCATGGAAGAAATGGGTCTGCGTAAAGGCGACCTGACCAACATGGTTCCGGATGGCAAGGGCCGTGTACGCCTGGAATACAACATTCCAGCCCGTGGTCTGATCGGTTTCCGTAACCAGTTCCTGACCCTGACCAACGGTGCAGGCATCCTGACCTCGATCTTCGACCGTTACGCTCCGATGAAGTCCGGCCACATGTCCGGCCGTCAGAACGGCGTACTGGTTTCGGTTGAAACCGGCAAGGCCCTGACCTACTCCCTGGAAACCCTGCAGGCGCGCGGCAAGCTGTTCGTCGAGCACGGCCAGGAGATCTACAACGGTCAGATCGTTGGTCTGAACAGCCGTGACAACGACCTGGGCGTCAACCCTACCAAGGGCAAGAAGCTCGACAACATGCGTGCTTCGGGTAAAGACGAAACCATCGCCCTGGTTCCACCTGTTCGCTTCACCCTGGAACAGGCTCTGGAATTCATCCAGGACGACGAGCTGTGCGAAGTGACCCCTAAGTCGATCCGTCTGCGCAAGAAGATCCTCGACGAAGGCGAGCGTACCCGCGCTGCCAAGAAAGCCAAGAACTGAGTCTTAGTTCCGGCTGAATGAAAACGCCCCCGGTCGCAAGGCCGGGGGCGTTTTTTTGTGCGCGGAAAGTGTGAATCAGCCGAAGGACTGTTCGAACGGCGCGGCGCTGGCGCGGATGGCAGCAGCTATGTCCGGTGCTTGTTCCGTCAGCTCCTGATGATGCAGCAGTGTGCCTTCGACGGCTTGCAGGATTGCCTGGATGCGGCTTTTGGGGTCACTGACACGGCAGCGTTTGGCGAAGTCGAGAATGGCCAGGCGTGAGGCAAAAAGCGACTTCTGCCCATTGAGGTCCAGCGCCAGTGTGTCTCGCGGAAGGTAGGCGGTGGTATTGACGATGTCATAGGCCGGCGCGAGCACGGCATCATTGGCGTAAGGCGTGCTGTACAGCAGGCCGAAGTTCTTCAGGTGCGCATCGCCGTTGCCGACGATGCAACTCAAGGCGACCATGTCGAACAGTGCCTGAAGGTTCTCCAGCTGTTTCATCGGTGCGGCAAACACCTCTATGGCTTTGGCGATGTGCTCGTAGCTTTTACTGTATTTGCCAGCAGTACCCAGGCCCATCAACACCGCCATGTCTTCGAAGCCAAGCGGATTCAGCTGTGCATCACGGTCGAAGCGGCGCATGACGAACATGCGCTTGTCCTTGGACAAGTAGAACTCTGGTGTGGTTATTCCGGCTGCGCTGGCAATCGACATGCACAGGTACTCGTTGATCGCCAGGTGGGGGAATTCACCCTTGCCGCTTTTTACAATCAGGTCAGCGGTGGTGGCGGTCGCCTTGTAAGGGGCTTCGGCCAGTTCCGGCACCAGCACTTTGGGCTGCACGCCAGAAATACCGGAGCGCAAGATGTAGCGTTGGACCAGTTCATTGAAAATATCCTCGGTACCGTCCCAGGCAAGAATCTCGCTGAGGCGTTCGCCTTTGCCCGGGTTGTCTTGCTGCTCGATCAGGCGCTGCACTTCTGGTGCGGTGACGAATACGCGGCCGATAGGCGAGTTGCTGCCGGAGATCGCCAGCAGCAGCATCGGGTTGACGGTTGCTACCTTGGCCAGGCGATTGCGCAGTTGCTCCAGTACATAGCCTTCGGGCAGGTTCATCTGGAAAATCGGATGAAGGTCCCTGGATACGAAGTCGTCGCGGCGAGGGGGCATGGTCATGCTCACCGCAATCGAGGCCGAGGATGAGTCGCTATAGCGAAAGACGTAGTCGCCGTTTGGCTGCTGGTAAATCTTGCCGCTGACGCCTTGAGGCGTTGACACCAGCAGCTCGTCTGCCGCGCTCACCGGAACACGTCCTCAAGCTCATCCAGGGTCGGCAGGGACTTCGCCACGACCTCGACGTCGCAGCCGAGGGCATTCAATGCTCTGCTGTAAAACGAGATGGCGACGGTGCTTGAGCCCTGCTCGATCTCACTGAGCTTCTGCCGAGTGATGCCGATACGTTCCGCCAGTTGCACTTTGGTCAGGCCGCGGCGCTTTCTCATCTGCTCGATGCTGTGCCCGATGCGCTGGGAAATTAGCGTGGTCTGCATGTTACGTATTCATAACATTAACTGGTTAATGTCAGGTAAACATAACATGGTGTCATCGTCAAGCGCCCAGCTCGCTTCGGTCGGGCGTTCCGACAAGTGGTGGTCGCTTAGCGCGAGCGCACCGCAGGCTTGGGGATATACGCGCAGTATCCCGGCCGCGGGCCGATCCGCGGATGGTTGCGGCAGGTGTCCGGGCGCTTGTCGTAAATGGTGCACATGCGACTTTTACGGTCCAGGTACAGGCAATCGTCGTTGCTCATCTGCGCCAGGGTGAAAATCCCCGACTTCTGGTTGAAGCGCTGGATGATCCCGTCCTTCTGCAAGCGCTTGGCAATGTTCTTCGGCGGCTCGCCCACCTCGAACTCATCCACCACGCCCATGCGGATCAGGTCTTTGATTTTCACTTCCGTCGGCAAGGTGCAGCAGGTCGAGTTGCAGCCTCCGCACATATGGCTTTGGTACTTCTGCCAGGTTTCCAGTCGGTCGACTTCGGCGGCGGCAATCAGGGTCGGTTTCATCGGGCTCAGGCTAGAAGAGTCTTGTGGGCGCGCGATGATACCGGAGTTGATCAAATTGTGAACAACCATTTGCCGCTTTATTCCGGGTTTGTTTGCCGCTGGCCGCAAGAAAGTCGCGAACCAGAGCTTCCCCTCTGTGTCGAACGGTCTAGGCTGAGAAATCTCCATCCGCATTCGTCAACTTGCCCGAGGACGTCGCATGTCTCAGGAACCGCTCGCTCGTGACGCAGAGGTGGCCGCTTTTCGCACCGCTGTGCTGGATAAATTGACTTACGCGGTCGGCAAGGACCCGGAGCATGCCTTCGATCACGACTGGTTCGAAGCCATTGCCCTGGCTGCCCGCGATCACATGGTCGACCACTGGATGGACCATACCCGGCAGATCTACCGCAAGAGCCAGAAGCGGGTGTATTACCTGTCGCTGGAGTTCCTGATCGGCCGTCTGCTGTACGACAGCCTGAGCAATCTCGGCCTGCTCGATGTTGCCCGTGAAGCGCTGGATGGGCTTAACGTCGACCTTGAGCGCATTCGCCTGCTGGAGCCCGATGCGGCGCTGGGTAACGGCGGCCTGGGGCGTCTGGCGGCGTGTTTCATGGAGAGCATGTCGACCCTTGGCATCGCCGCCCACGGTTACGGCATTCGTTACGAGCACGGCCTGTTCCGCCAGGCGGTAGTCGATGGCTGGCAGCAGGAGCAGACCGAGAACTGGCTGGATTTCGGCAACCCCTGGGAGTTCGAGCGGGCCGAGGTGATCTACCCGATCAGCTTTGGTGGCAGTGTCGAGACCGTGCACGATGCCAGTGGCCAGCAGCGCCAGGTGTGGTGGCCGGCCGAGACGGTGCGTGCGGTGGCCTACGACACGCCGGTGGTCGGCTGGCGCGGTGCCAGCGTCAACACCTTGCGCCTGTGGCGGGCGCGGGCATTGGAAGAACTACACCTGGAGCGCTTCAATGCCGGCGATCACCTTGGCGCTGTCGCCGAAGTGGCGCGCGCCGAGAGTATCTCGCGGGTGCTGTACCCGGCCGACAGTACCGAGGCCGGCCAGGAGCTGCGCCTGCGGCAGGAGTACTTCTTTGTTTCCGCCTCGCTGCAGGACCTGCTGCGCCGGCACCTGAACATGCATGACAGCCTGCTCAACCTGCCGCAGCAGGCGGCGATCCAGCTCAACGACACCCACCCCTCGATCGCGGTCGCCGAGCTGATGCGCCTGCTGGTCGACCAGCACGAAGTGCCCTGGGACACCGCCTGGCAGCTGACCGTCGAGACCCTGGCCTACACCAACCATACTTTGCTGCCCGAAGCCCTGGAAACCTGGCCGGTGGGTTTGATGGAGCGCATGCTGCCGCGGCACATGCAGATCATCTACCTGATCAACGCCTTTCATATCGACGCCTTGCGCGCCAAGGGCATCCACGACTTCGACGTGCTGCGCGCGGTGTCGCTGATCGAGGAAGACAACGGCCGCCGGGTGCGCATGGGCAACCTGGCGTTCCTCGGTTCGCACAGCGTCAACGGTGTGTCGGCGCTGCACACAAAGCTGATGCGCAGCACGGTGTTCGCCGAACTGCACAAGCTCTACCCCGAGCGAATCAACAACAAGACCAACGGCATCACCTTCCGTCGTTGGCTGTTCCAGGCCAACCCGCAACTGACCGGCATGCTGGTCGAGGCCCTCGGCGCCGACCTGCTCGATGACCCGCAGGGACGCCTGCGCGACCTTGAGCCGTTTGCCGACAAGGCGTCGTTCTGCAAGCAGTTCGCCGCCCAGCGCCTGCACAGCAAAAAGGCCCTGGCCAGCCTGGTCCAGGAGCGCCTGGGCATTACCCTCAACCCCGAGGCGATGTTCGATGTGCAGGTAAAGCGCATCCATGAGTACAAACGCCAGTTGCTCAACCTGCTGCACACCGTGGCCCTGTACCAGGCCATCCGCGCCGAACCTGGCAGCGGCTGGGCGCCGCGGGTGAAGATCTTCGCCGGCAAGGCCGCCGCCAGCTATCACCAGGCCAAGCTGATCATCAAACTGAGCAACGACATCGCCAAGGTGGTCAACAACGACCCGACCGTGCGCGGCTTGCTCAAGGTGGTGTTCCTGCCCAACTACAACGTCAGCCTGGCCGAGAGCATCATTCCGGCGGCCGATCTGTCTGAGCAGATTTCCACCGCCGGTTACGAGGCGTCTGGCACCAGCAACATGAAATTCGGCCTCAATGGCGCGCTGACCATTGGCACCCTGGACGGCGCCAATGTCGAAATGTGCGAGCAGGTCGGTGCCGAGAACATGTTCATCTTCGGCCTGACCTCCCAGCAGGTGGAGGCGCGCAAGCGCAGCGGCGACTTTGGCGCCAGTGCCGCGATCGGTGCCTCCCATCGGCTCAACGACGTGCTCCAGGCCATTCGTGGCGGGGTGTTTTCACCGGATGACCCGGCCCGCTATGTCGGTTTGGTCGACTCGCTGGTGGCTTATGACCGCTTCCTGGTGTGCGCCGATTTCGATGCCTACTGGGAAGCGCAATTGCGCGTCGAAGCGCTCTGGCGCGAGCCCAGGCAGTGGTGGCGCATGGCAGTGCTCAACAGCGCGCGCATGGGCTGGTTCTCTTCGGACCGGACCATCCGCGAGTACGCCACGGATATCTGGAAAGCCCTCGACTAAGCTGCAAAGGCCGGCCCGGGAGCGCTGAACTCTCGGGCCGATGTGCCGTCTGATCGGCCAAGCGTGTCTGATTGCTCGCTAGCGCTTCACTCTCCCTGTAAACTGCGTGGGTTTTTATTACCCCCTTCCTTCGGAGCCTTACATGTCCCGCGTTACCCTGAGTCGCTATTTGATTGAGCAGACCCGCAGCAACAGTACCCCTGCCGATCTGCGCTTCCTGATCGAAGTGGTGGCGCGTGCGTGCAAGGAAATCAGCCACAACGTCTCCAAAGGCGCGCTGGGCGGTGTCCTGGGCAGCATGGGCACCGAGAACGTGCAGGGTGAAGTCCAGAAGAAACTCGACGTGATCTCCAACGACATCCTCCTCGAAGCCAACGAGTGGGGCGGTCACCTGGCCGGCATGGCTTCCGAAGAGATGGACAACGCCTACCAGATCCCGGGCAAATACCCGAAAGGCGCCTACCTGCTGGTCTTCGACCCGCTGGACGGTTCGTCGAACATCGACGTCAACGTCTCGGTCGGCACCATCTTCTCGGTACTGCGCTGCCCGAACGAATACCTGAGCCAGAACGAGAGCCTCAACGAGCAGGCCTTCCTGCAGCCAGGCACCAAGCAGGTTGCCGCCGGTTACGCGATCTACGGCCCGCAAACCATGCTGATCCTGACCCTGGGCAACGGCGTCAAGGGCTTCACCCTGGACCGCGAACTGGGCAGTTTCGTACTGACCCACGAGAACATCCAGGTGCCGGAAACCACCGCCGAATTCGCCATCAACATGTCCAACCAGCGCCACTGGGAAGAGCCGGTGACCCGCTACGTGGGCGAGCTGCTGGCCGGTGAAACCGGTCCGCTGAAAAAGAACTACAACATGCGCTGGATCGCCTCGATGGTTGCCGATGTGCACCGCATCCTGACCCGTGGCGGCCTGTTCATGTACCCGCGCGACGCCCGTGAGCCATCCAAGCCGGGCAAGCTGCGTCTGATGTACGAAGCCAACCCGATGTCCTTCATCATCGAACAGGCCGGCGGTGCTTCCACTGACGGTCGCCAGCGCATCCTCGACATCCAGCCAGAGAGCCTGCACCAGCGCGTGGCAGTGTTCCTCGGCTCCAAGCAGGAAGTCGAGCGCGTTACCGGTTATCACAAGGAGTAAATCATGCTCGCACCTTGGCAGCCTTTGCTGGAGTGGTGGTTTGGCTGGGGCACCAGCCCCCAGGATGTGGCTGACGAGAAGAGCACCTTGTGGTTCGGCAAGCACCACGACGACGAAGCGCGTGAGCGCTTCGGCGAGCTGGTCGAGCAAGCGCTGGCCGGCGGCCTCGATGAGTGGCTGCAAAGCCCGCAGGGCTGGCTTGGCCTGGTGTTGCTGCTCGACCAGTTGCCGCGCATGATCCACCGCGACACGCCGCGCGCCTTCGATGGCGACCGACGTGCCCAGGTGCTGGTGATGCAGGGGCTGGACAAGGCCTGGGATTACCAGTTGCTGCCGATCCAGCGGGTGTTCATCCTGTTGGTGCTGGAGCATGCCGAGGTACTGGACTGGCAGAACATCAGCGTCGAGCGTTACCAGTTGCTGCTCGATGCCCAGCCGGATGCCGATCGGCGCTTGTTCGAAGGGTTCCTTGACTACGCCGAGCAGCACCAGCGGGTGATTGCCCGCTTTGGCCGCTTCCCGCATCGCAATCTGTTGCTGAATCGGCCGAGTACCGATGAAGAGATGGATTTTCTGCTGGAGCCGGGCTCAAGGTTTTGAGTTGAGCTCAATCGCGGGGCAAGTCGAGTCGTCGCCCCGCGATCAGCTTCACATCAGATCCTGAAACTCCCCACCAATTGCTTCAAACGATTGGCCTGATTCTCCAGGTCATTGCAGGCGCGCAAGGTTGCCTGCAGGTTCTCTACCCCTTCCTGATTCAGCGTATTGATTTCGGTGATATCGACATTGATCGACTCGACCACGGCCGTCTGCTCTTCGGTGGCGGTGGCTACCGACTGGTTCATGCCGTCGATCTCGCCGATACGCAGGGTTACGCTGCCCAGCCGCTCGCCGGCCTGGTTGGCGATGCCGACGCTGTGCTGGCTGTGGCTCTGGCTTTCGGTCATGGTGCTGACCGCCACCTGAGCACCAGCCTGCAGCTCTTCGATGATGCGCTGAACCTGCTGCGCCGAATCCTGGGTGCGGTGGGCGAGGTTGCGGACCTCGTCGGCCACCACGGCAAAGCCGCGTCCGGCCTCGCCGGCACGGGCCGCTTCGATGGCGGCGTTGAGCGCCAGCAGGTTGGTCTGCTGGGAAATGCCGCTGATCACCTCGAGAATCTGGCCGATGTTCACCGTGTTGGCATTGAGCGTCTCGATGTTGCCGCACGAGTCGCTGATTTTCGCCGACAGTTGGTTCATCACTTCGATGGTCTGCTCGACCACCTGCTGGCCCTGCGCCGCCAGGTTGCGCGCGTCGCTGGAGTGTTGCGAGGCGAGGGCGGCGTTCTGGGCGATTTCCTGGGCGGCGGCGCCAAGCTGGTTGATCGCCGCAGCGACGCTGCTGGTGCGGCTCGACTGCTGGTCGGCATTGTGGATCGAGGCGTTCGAGGCACTGACCACGCGCAGCGCCACTTCGTTGACCTGGCCGGTGGCCGAGGCCACTTCGCGGATCGACTCGTGAATACGCTCGACAAAGCGGTTGAACGATTGGCCGAGGCTACCGAATTCGTCCTGGCCATGAATGCGCAGGCGCCGGGTCAGGTCGCCTTCGCCTTCGGCGATGTCGTGCATGGCCCGGCCCATCACGTGCAGCGGCTCCATCAGCACACGAATCAGCACGCCGAGCAGGGCGATGATGATCAGCACGGCAATCACCGTGGCCACCACTGCAGAAGTGCGCAGTTCGCTGAGCATGGCGAAGGCGAAATCCTGGTCGAGCTCCAGCGCCACGTACCAGTCCGCCGACGCCACGCCGTTGACCTTGGTGAAGGTGATGAACTGCTTGTGGCCGTTGAGCTCGGCTTCTTTCAGGCCGCTGCCGACCTGCGGGGTGTCTTGCGGGTAGGCGTCGCTGAGGTCCTTCAGCACCAGGTCGGCTTTCGGGTGGACGAGGATCTTGCCCGCGCCGTTGACGATGAAGGCCTGGCCGTGGCCGTCGAAGTTCAGCGCGTTGATGATCGCGCTGATGCTGTCCAGGTCGGTGTCGACGCCGTTGACGCCGATCAGCCGGCCCTGGTGCTGCACCGGGGTGGCCAGGGTGATCACCAGCTTGTTGGCCGAAGCGGAAATGTACGGCTCGGTAATGATGGTCTGGCCGGCGCTGGTGGCGGCCTTGTACCAGCCGCGCACCCGCGGGTCGTAGTCGGCGGCGCGATTGCCCAGCGGCACCGACTGCATGTAGCCGTCCTGGCCACCGAAGTAGGTCAGCAGAAAGTTGCTGCCGTACACCGGCAAGCTCAGGCTGCGGGTCAGGCTGTCCTTGCTGGCGCCATCGATGGCGACTTGCTGGGACAGCGACTGCAGCAGTTGCATGCGGCTTTGCAGCCAGGTCTGGATATTGCTGCTGGTCAGGCTGCCGAGCTCCTGCATCGAGGCTTCGGTGTTGCTGCGCAGGGTCTGGCGCTGGCGGTAATCGTTGAACAGGATGAAACAGGTGAAGGCGACAGCGACCACCAGGGCGGCGGCGAGCAGAATCTTGTGGCTGAACTTCAGGTTTTTTGTCATTGCGAGGTCTGTCTGCACAAGGCGGGTCAACGGGTGGGGCGCGGCAATCGGTCGCAGCGCCTTCCTGTGTCGTCCGTTATGGGCAAAAGATTAATCGCAGAACTCACCAGTCGACCAATGGCGGGGCTTTGACGCCAACAAAACCAGGGCGCTCGGGAACCGGATGAGCTTTTTCCCTTCTAAGCTGTCGGTAGGCCACCGCGCCTGCACCCTCATGTCCAGGAGTGACCCTTCATGTCGTTGCGTTCCCTCGCCCTGCTGTCCTTGTGCGTGTTCCTCACTGCGTGCAACAAGATCAACCAGGAAAACTATTCACAGCTCAAGTCCGGGATGGCCAAGGCCGAGGTCGAAAAACTGCTCGGCGCGCCGACCGATTGCTCGGGCGCCCTGGGCATGTCCAGCTGCACCTGGGGCGACGAGAAGACCTTTATCAGTGTCCAGTACGCCGGTGACAAAGTGCTGATGTATTCCGGGCAGGGCCTCAAATGAAGCGGTTGCATCTGCTGCTGGCGCTGTGCGCCGGGTTGATCCTCGGCGGCTGTGCCAGCACCGGCGCAGGCTCGCTGGAGCCCAAGACTGCCGGCAGCGTCGACCTCAAACGCTACCAGGGCAAGTGGTATGAACTGGCGCGGCTGCCGATGTTCTTCCAGCGCGACTGCGCCCAGTCCGAGGCTCATTACAACCTCAAGCCGGACGGTAATGTCGGAGTGCTCAACCGCTGCCAGACCCTGCAAGGTGAATGGCAGGAGGCCAGCGGCACGGCCACTGCGCAGGTGCCGGGCAAGACCGACAAGCTCTGGGTGGAGTTCGACAACTGGTTCTCGACCTTGCTGCCTGGGGTCGCCAAGGGCAACTACTGGATCCTTTACGTCGACGACAAGTACCAGACTGCGCTGGTCGGCAATCCGGATCGCAAGTACCTGTGGATACTTTCGCGCACCCCGACCATTCCGGCGTTGCAGCGCGAAAGCCTGCTGGCCAAGGCGCGCCAGCAGGGCTACGACACCCAGCGGCTGATCTGGCGGGTGACGGACAAGGACATGGCGGCGCACAAGCCTTGATACCCAAATCGCTGGCAAGCCAACTCCGACAGTGTAGGAGCGGGCTTGCCCCGCGATGGCGTAATCAGCCCAACAGGCTGCGCAGTACCCCGGCAAATTCCCGTGCGCTGTCTTCTTCCTGGGCATGGCGACCCTGGCGCACGACCCACTGGCCGTTGACCATCACATCGCGCACCTGACGGTCACCGCCGGCAAACAGCCAGCGGTTGAGAATGCCGTCTTCACTGGCTGTCGCCAGGTACGGGTCGTTGCCATCGAGCACCAGCCAGTCCGCGCGCTTGCCCACCGCCAGTTCGCCAATCGGCTGGCCCATGGCCTGGGCGCCGCCACTCAGGGCGGCGTCGTACAGGGTGCGCCCGACCATCGGCTGATCGCCGCGGTACAGGCGGTTACGGCGCTGGTCACGCAAACGCTGGCCATATTCCAGCCAGCGCAATTCCTCTACCACGCTCAATGACACATGGCTGTCCGAACCAATCCCCAGGCGCCCGCCGCGGGCCAGGTAATCCACGGCCGGGAAGATGCCGTCGCCCAGGTTCGCCTCGGTGGTCAGGCACAAGCCGGCGATCGCGCCGCTGCGGGCCATCAACTCGACTTCGTCGGGCTCGGCATGGGTGGCATGCACCAGGCACCAGCGCTGATCCACCTCGGTGTTCTCGTAGAGCCACTGCAACGGCCGGCGCCCGCTCCAGGCCAGGCAGTCGTCGACTTCTTTCTGTTGCTCGGCGATATGGATGTGCACCGGACAGGCCTTGTCGCTGGCAGCCATGACCTCGGCGATCTGCTCCGGAGTCACCGCGCGCAACGAATGGAAACACAGGCCCAGGGCCTGCGCCGGCTGCTCGGCGAGCAGCGGCGCCAGGCGTGCTTGCAGGTTCAGGTACTGTTCGGTGCTGTTGATAAAGCGCCGCTGGCCTTCGTTCGGTGCTTGCCCGCCAAAGCCGGAGTGGCTGTACAGCACCGGCAACAGGGTCAGGCCGATGCCGCTGGCGCGCGCCGCAGCGCTGATGCGCAGCGACAGCTCCGCCGGGTCGGCGTAGGCCTGGCCCTGGGTGTCGTGGTGAACGTAGTGGAATTCGGCGACCGAGGTATAGCCGGCCTTGAGCATCTCGATGTACAGCTGGCGGGCAATGACCTGCAGCTGCTCAGGGCTGATCTTGCCGACCAGGCGATACATCAGCTCGCGCCAGGTCCAGAAACTGTCATTGGGGTTGCCGGCCACTTCCGCAAGCCCGGCCATGGCGCGCTGGAAGGCGTGCGAGTGCAGGTTGGGCATGCCCGGCAGCAGCGGGCCGGCCAGGTGCTCGGCGCCTTCGGCCGAGGCGTTGGCCTCGATGCGGGTCAGCAGGCCGTCGGCGCCGACCTCGATTCGGACGTTTTCGGCCCAGCCTGTAGGCAGCAAAGCACGTTCGGCAAAGAAGACGGACATCGGCACGGCACCTCATTGTGATTATTTGTATATACATATACAGACGTTTGCCTGCTGGGTAAACTCCGGCAAGCTACCGTTCATTCAACCGAACAAGGATATCTTCCGTGCCGACACCTCCTGTCTCCGCGCTGGTTGCCCAGATGGGCGAGGGTCCGGCGCCGCTGTACGCCCGGGTCAAACAGATGATCGCCCAGCAGATCCAGAATGGCAGCTGGCCGCCGCATCACCGGGTGCCGTCCGAGAGCGAACTGGTCAACCAGTTGGGCTTCAGCCGCATGACCATCAACCGCGCCTTGCGCGAGCTCACTGCCGAAGGCTTGCTGGTGCGCATGCAGGGCGTCGGCACCTTTGTGGCCGAGCCCAAGAGCCGTTCGGCGCTGTTCGAGGTCAACAACATTGCCGACGAGATCGCCGCCCGTGGCCACGAGCACAGCTGCAAGGTGATCATCCTCGCCGAAGAGGCCGCCGGTTCCGAGCGCGCCCTGGCCCTGGACATGCGTGAAGGCCAGCGGGTGTTCCACTCGCTGATCGTGCATTACGAGAACGGCGTCGCCGTGCAGATCGAAGACCGCTTCGTTAATGCTGCGGTAGCGCCCGAATACCTCCAGCAGGACTTCACCCGGAAAACGCCCTACGCCTACCTGTCCCAAGTCGCACCCTTGACCGAGGGCGAACACGTGGTCGAGGCGATTCTTGCCGACCCGGATGAATGCCGCCTGCTGCAAATCGAACCGGGCGAGCCGTGCCTGCTGATCCGCCGCCGCACCTGGTCTGGGCGCCAGCCAGTGACTGCCGCTCGTCTGATTCATCCCGGATCCCGTCATCGCTTGGAAGGACGCTTCAGCAAATGAGCCAGTTGCAGGTATTACGCGCCAAAGACTACCCCCGCATGCCATGGAAGAACGGCGGCGGCAGCACCGAAGAGATTGCCCGCGATGCCGGCGTCGGCCTGGACGGCTTCGGCTGGCGCCTGTCGATTGCCGATATCAGCGAGTCCGGTGGCTTTTCCAGCTTTGCCGGGTATCAGCGGATCATCACCGTGCTCGAGGGCGAGGGCATGCGCCTGCAGGTCGATGGCCAGCCGACGCGGCCGTTGCTGCCGTTCGACGCCTTTGCCTTCAGCGGCCAGAGCCAGGTCAGTTGCACGCTGCTCGGTGGTGCAATTCGCGATTTCAACCTGATCTATTCTCCCGAGCGCTACAACGCGCGCCTGCAGTGGCTCGATGGCAGCCAGCGGCTGTTCAGTTCGGCCACGACCGTGCTGCTGTTTGCCGTGGCTTGCCAGGTCGAGGTGACGCTGGACAGCGGTGTGCAGCTGCTTGGGCGCTATGACTGCTTGCACCTGGAGGCGAGTCAGGGCCTGCAGACCTTGAACATTCAGGGGCGTTGCTGCCTGATCGAGCTCAGCCCGCGCTGAGTGTGTTACGCCTCGGCCGTTCAGCGCGGCCGAGGCTGTTACCGATTGACCCAAAGTGGTGCAACGCCACTGATCCCCTTGGTTCGACCGCTCATCTCCTGGAAAAAATTTTAATTCGCCACAGCCCGCGCATCGCGGGGCTCTAGCACCTGCGTTGGCGCCGGGAAAAGCGCACTGATCAGAAGTTGGCACTTCAATTGCCTATGCTTGTACATACAAGTAAAGATGTGTTTGTATAAGTGCCATGACCCACCCAATGCCTGGGTTGCTCTGGACCGATCGCTTAGGAGCCATTTCCGTGACTGACAACAACTTCAAGAAATTCCGTGACGTCGAAATCCGCGCAGCGCGCGGCAACAAGCTGACCGCCAAAAGCTGGCTGACTGAAGCACCGTTGCGCATGCTGATGAACAACCTCGACCCGGAAGTCGCCGAGAACCCGAAAGAGCTGGTGGTGTATGGCGGTATTGGCCGTGCCGCGCGTAACTGGGAGTGCTACGACAAGATCGTCGAGAGCCTGACCAACCTGAACGACGACGAAACCCTGCTGGTGCAGTCGGGCAAGCCGGTCGGCGTGTTCAAGACCCACAGCAACGCCCCACGCGTACTGATCGCCAACTCCAACCTGGTACCGCACTGGGCCAACTGGGAACACTTTAACGAACTGGATGCCAAGGGCCTGGCCATGTACGGCCAGATGACCGCCGGCAGCTGGATCTACATCGGCAGCCAGGGCATCGTCCAGGGCACCTACGAAACCTTCGTCGAAGCCGGCCGCCAGCACTACAACGGCAGCCTCAAGGGCAAGTGGGTACTGACCGCGGGCCTGGGCGGCATGGGCGGCGCCCAGCCACTGGCGGCGACCCTGGCCGGCGCCTGCTCGCTGAACATCGAATGCCAGCAGAGCCGCATCGACTTCCGCCTGAGCAGCCGTTATGTCGACGAGCAAGCCAAGGACCTGGACGACGCCCTGGCGCGTATCGCCAAATACACCGCCGAAGGCAAGGCCATCTCCATTGCCCTGCTGGGCAACGCCGCCGAAATCCTGCCTGAACTGATCAAGCGTGGCGTGCGCCCGGACATGGTTACCGACCAGACCAGCGCCCACGACCCGCTCAACGGCTACCTGCCAGCCGGCTGGACCTGGGAGCAATACCGCGACCGTGCGCAGACCGAACCGGCTGCGGTGGTCAAGGCCGCCAAGCAATCGATGGCTGTCCACGTTCAAGCCATG
This sequence comes from Pseudomonas sp. B21-009, assembly GCF_024749345.1. Classification (NCBI taxonomy): domain Bacteria; kingdom Pseudomonadati; phylum Pseudomonadota; class Gammaproteobacteria; order Pseudomonadales; family Pseudomonadaceae; genus Pseudomonas; species Pseudomonas sp. B21-009. The sequence goes on from NZ_CP087199.1 coordinate 397,336, forward strand.
CTCGAGTTCCAGAAGCAGGGCGTGCCGACTTTCGACTACGGTAACAACATCCGTCAAATGGCCAAGGAAGAGGGCGTTGCCAATGCCTTCGACTTCCCGGGCTTCGTACCGGCCTACATTCGTCCGCTGTTCTGCCGTGGTATCGGTCCGTTCCGCTGGGCGGCGCTGTCGGGTAATGCCGAAGACATCTACAAGACCGACGCCAAGGTCAAGGAACTGATCCCGGACGACGACCACCTGCACAACTGGCTGGACATGGCCCGCGAGCGCATCAGCTTCCAGGGCCTGCCGGCGCGTATCTGCTGGGTTGGTCTGGGCCAGCGCGCCAAGCTGGGCCTGGCGTTCAACGAAATGGTCCGCCGCGGCGAGTTGTCGGCGCCGATCGTAATCGGCCGCGACCACCTGGACTCCGGCTCGGTATCCAGCCCCAACCGTGAAACCGAATCGATGCAGGATGGCTCCGACGCCGTCTCCGACTGGCCGCTGCTCAACGCCCTGCTCAACACCGCCAGCGGTGCGACCTGGGTGTCCCTGCACCACGGTGGTGGCGTAGGCATGGGCTTCTCCCAGCACTCGGGCATGGTCATCGTCTGCGACGGTACCGACGAAGCTGCCGAGCGGATCGCCCGGGTACTGACCAACGACCCGGCTACCGGTGTCATGCGTCACGCCGATGCCGGTTATCAGATCGCCATCGACTGCGCCAAGGAACAAGGCTTGAACCTGCCGATGATCACGCGCTGATCTGCGCTAAATGGTTGATACTGATATCTATGCAGGCGCCTACGCCTCACGAGTACGGAGCATTAACGTGACTGAATTGACCCTGAAGCCTGGCACCCTGACCCTGGCTCAGCTGCGTGCGATCTACCAGCAGCCGGTAAAACTCAAGCTGGATTCCAGCGCTGACCAGCAGATCGACGCCAGCGTCGCCTGCGTCGAGCAGATTCTCGCGGAAAACCGCACCGCCTACGGCATCAACACCGGTTTCGGCCTGCTGGCCTCGACCCGTATCGCCAGCCACGACCTGGAAAACCTCCAGCGTTCGCTGGTGCTGTCCCACGCCGCTGGCGTCGGCCAACCGATCGACGACGCCCTGGTGCGCCTGATCATGGTGCTCAAGGTCAACAGCCTGAGCCGTGGTTTCTCCGGCATCCGCCGCAAGGTGATCAACGCCCTGATCGCGCTGATCAACGCCGAAGTCTATCCACACATCCCGCTCAAGGGTTCGGTCGGCGCGTCCGGCGACCTCGCCCCGCTGGCGCACATGTCGCTGGTACTGTTGGGTGAAGGCAAGGCGCGTCACAACGGCCAATGGCTGTCGGCCACCGAAGCCCTGGCGGTTGCTGGCCTTGAGCCGCTGACCCTGGCGGCCAAAGAAGGCCTGGCACTGCTCAATGGCACTCAGGCATCCACCGCCTTTGCCCTGCGCGGCCTGTTCGAAGGTGAAGACCTGTTCGCCGCGGCCATGTCGGTCGGTGGCCTGACCGTCGAAGCCGTGCTCGGTTCGCGTTCGCCGTTCGATGCGCGCATCCACGAAGCCCGTGGCCAGCGCGGCCAGATCGATGCAGCCGCGTGCTACCGCGACCTGCTAGGTGATGGCAGCGAAGTTTCCGCCTCCCACGAGAACTGCGGCAAAGTCCAAGACCCGTACTCGCTGCGTTGCCAGCCACAGGTCATGGGCGCCTGCCTGACCCAGTTCCGCCAGGCCGCCGAAGTGCTGGTGATCGAAGCCAACGCCGTGTCCGACAACCCGCTGGTATTTGCCGTCGAAGGCGACGTGATCTCCGGTGGTAACTTCCACGCGGAGCCGGTGGCCATGGCCGCCGACAACATGGCCCTGGCCATCGCCGAAATCGGTTCGCTGAGCGAGCGCCGCATCTCGCTGATGATGGACAAGCACATGTCCCAGCTGCCGCCGTTCCTGGTTGCCAATGGCGGGGTCAACTCCGGCTTCATGATCGCCCAGGTTACCGCCGCGGCCCTGGCCAGCGAGAACAAGGCCCTGGCGCACCCGCACAGTGTCGACAGCCTGCCAACGTCTGCCAACCAGGAAGACCACGTGTCGATGGCCCCGGCTGCCGGCAAGCGCCTGTGGGAAATGAGCGACAACGTGCGCGGTATCCTTGCCATCGAATGGCTGGCTGCCTGCCAGGGCCTGGACCTGCGCGAAGGCCTGAAGACCTCGCCGAAGCTGGAACAGGCGCGTCAAACCCTGCGCAGCAAGGTTGCCTACTACGACAAAGACCGCTTCTTCGCCCCGGACATCGAGGCGGCCATCGCCCTGCTGGCCGAAGGGCGCCTGACCGGCCTGCTGCCGGCCAAGGTCCTGCCTAGCCTGTAATTGCTCCCGGGGCCCTTCGCGGGGCAAGCCCGCTCCCACTTCGGGGGCGGGCTTGCGCCGGGATTGGCGCGCCCGTTCATTCTCACGACCAGAACAAGAATAAGGACGTGACATGCAAGAAGCTCAAGGACTCAAGCGCGGGCTGACCGCGCGACACATTCGTTTCATGGCGCTGGGCTCGGCGATCGGTACCGGGCTGTTCTACGGTTCCGCCTCGGCCATCCAGATGGCCGGCCCTGCAGTACTGCTGGCCTACCTGATCGGTGGTGCAGCGGTCTTCATGGTCATGCGCGCGCTGGGCGAAATGGCTGTGCACAACCCGGTGTCCGGTTCCTTCGGCCACTACGCCAGTACCTACCTGGGGCCGATGTCGGGGTTTATCCTCGGCTGGACCTATGCCTTTGAAATGATCATCGTCTGCCTCGCCGACGTCACCGCCTTCGGCATCTATATGGGCTTCTGGTTTCCGGAAGTGGCGCGCTGGATCTGGGTGCTGGGCATCGTCTTCCTGATCGGCGGCCTGAACTTGTGCAACGTCAAGGTGTTCGGCGAGATGGAATTCTGGCTGTCGCTGCTCAAGGTCGGCGCCATCGTCGCGATGATCCTCGCCGGTTTCGGCATCATGGCCTTCGGCCTGAGCAATGCCGCTGCCGATAACGCCGTGGGCATCAGCAACCTGTTCGAGCATGGCGGCTTCATGCCCAACGGCATTGGTGGCCTGATCGCCTCGTTTGCCGTGGTGATGTTTGCCTTTGGCGGTATCGAAATCATCGGTATCACCGCCGGTGAAGCCAAGGACCCGCAGCGCGTCATCCCCAAGGCAATCAACGCCGTGCCGATGCGCATCCTGCTGTTCTATGTGCTGACGTTGTTCGTGTTGATGTGCCTGTACCCATGGCCGCAGATCGGCAGCCAGGGCAGCCCGTTCGTGCAGATCTTCAGTAACCTGGGGATTGGCTCGGCGGCGACCGTGCTGAACATCGTGGTGATTTCCGCCGCGGTCTCGGCGATCAACAGCGACATCTTCGGCGCCGGGCGCATGATGTACGGCCTGGCCCAGCAAGGTCAGGCGCCCAAAGGCTTTGCCAAGATCTCCCGGCATGGCGTGCCATGGATGACCGTGCTGGTCATGGGCGCAGCGTTGCTCGGCGGTGTGGTGCTCAACTACCTGATCCCGGAAAACGTGTTCCTGCTGATTGCCTCGATCGCCACCTTCGCGACCGTCTGGGTGTGGCTGATGATCCTGGTAACCCAGGTTGCCATGCGCCGCAGCATGAGCCGTGAAGAAGTTGCCCAGCTGAAATTCCCGGTACCGTTCTGGCCTTATGGCCCGGCGGCAGCGATTGCCTTCATGCTGTTCGTCTTTGGCGTACTCGGGTACTTCCCTGATACTCAAGCCGCGCTGCTGGTCGGCGTGGTCTGGGTATTGTTCCTGGTGGTGGCCTACAAGCTCTGGTGCAAGCCGCAGGTGGTTGCCGCCGAGCAGCCGCTGGTGCAGGAACCTTCTCAACTCTGATCAAGGAGACTCTGGATGAAAACCCTCTGGCAGCATTGCCATGTGGCAAGCATGGCGCAAGGTACTTACTCGATCATCGAGGATGCGGCGATTGTCACCAGCGCCGGCCATATCGAATGGATCGGGCCGCGCCAGCAGCTGCCGGCCCTGGTCGCTGACAGAACCGTGGACCTGGGCGGCGCCTGGGTCACTCCGGGGTTGATCGACTGCCACACCCACGCGGTGTTTGGCGGCAACCGCAGCGGCGAGTTCGAGCAACGCCTGCAAGGCGTCAGCTATGCCGAGATCGCCGCCCAGGGCGGCGGCATCGCCAGTACCGTGCGGGCGACCCGCGCGGCCAGCGAAGACGAGCTGTTCGCCAGTGCCCGCCAGCGCGTGCAGGCGCTGATGCATGATGGCGTCACCACCCTGGAGATCAAGTCCGGCTACGGCCTTGACCTGGCCAGCGAGCGCAAGCTGCTCAAGGTTATCCGCCGCCTTGGCGAGGAGCTGCCGCTTACCGTGCGCAGCACCTGCCTGGCAGCCCACGCCTTGCCACCGGAATACAAGGATCGGGCTGACGACTACATCAGCCATATCTGTGACGAAATGCTCCCGGCCCTGGCGGCCGAGGGTTTGGTGGATGCAGTGGATGCCTTCTGCGAGTACCTGGCGTTTTCGCCGGCCCAGGTCGAGCGGGTGTTCATCAAGGCTCGCGAACTGGGCCTGCCGGTCAAGCTGCATGCCGAGCAACTGTCGTCGCTGGCAGGCTCCAGCCTGGCGGCAAGCTACCAGGCGCTGTCGGCCGATCACCTGGAATTCATGACCGAAGACGACGCCATCGCCATGGCGGCGGCCGGGACCGTAGCGGTGTTGCTGCCCGGTGCGTTCTACTTCCTGCGCGAAACCCAGTTGCCACCGATGGAGGCCCTGCGCAAGCATGGGGTGAAAATTGCCATTGCCAGCGACCTCAACCCCGGCACTTCGCCGGCGCTGTCGCTGCGGCTGATGTTGAACATGGCCTGTACCCTGTTCCGCATGACCCCGGAAGAAGCCCTGGCCGGTGTCACCCTGCATGCGGCAACCGCTTTGGGCCTGGGCGATAGCCACGGTTCGCTGGAAGTGGGCAAGGTTGCCGACTTTGTCGCCTGGCAAATCGAGCGACCGGCCGACCTGGCCTACTGGCTCGGCGGCGACCTGCCCAAGCGGGTGGTGCGCCTGGGCGATGAAATTTCCAATTGAGAGAGGGCGTATGGACAAGGTACTGAAATTTCACCAGGGCGCGCTGCCGCTGCTGATCAGCATGCCCCACGCCGGTTTGAAGCTGACCCCAGCGGTGCAGGACGGCCTGGTCGGGCAGGCGCAAAGCTTGCCGGACACCGACTGGCACATTCCGCAGCTATATGAGTTTGCCCAAGGCCTGGGCGTGAGCGTGGTCGCCGCCGAGTACTCGCGTTTCGTCATCGACCTGAACCGCCCGGACGACGACAAGCCGCTGTACGTTGGCGCCACCACCGGCCTGTACCCGGCCACGCTGTTTGAGGGCGAGCCGTTGTTCAAGGACGGCCAGGCGCCGTCGGCACAGGAGCGGGCGGGGTACCTGGAAGCCATCTGGCGGCCTTACCACGACACCCTTCGCAGCGAGCTGGCGCGCCTGCGCGAGCAGTTCGGCTATGCCTTGCTGTGGGATGCCCACTCGATTCGTTCACACATCCCGCACCTGTTCGACGGCAAGCTGCCGGACTTCAACCTCGGCACCTTCAATGGCGCCAGTTGTGATCCGCAACTGGCCGAACGGCTGCAAGGTGTTTGTGCAAAATTTGAGCAGTACAGTCACGTGCTCAATGGCCGCTTCAAGGGTGGGCATATCACCCGCCACTATGGCGACCCGGCCAACAACATTCATGCGGTGCAGCTGGAGCTGGCGCAGAGCACCTACATGGAAGAGGTCGAGCCGTTCAAGTACCGCGAGGACCTGGCGGCGCCGACCCAGGTGGTGTTGAAGCAGTTGCTCCAGACCTTGCTGGCGTGGGGCAAGGAGCGCTATTCGCGCTGATTGCGCGGCGCCTGCATCGCGGGGCAAGCCTGCTCCCACAGTTCTCGTTGGAGCGGGCTTGCCCCGCGATGAGGCCCCAAAGCCATCACAGGTACATGCTCAAAGCGCAATTCAGGTTTATGATGCCCAACGGCAGAATAATTCCCACACGGAGTGCGTAATGCAGACCTTGTACCCGCAGATCAAACCCTACGCCCGGCACGATCTGGCCGTGGAAGCACCGCATGTGCTGTATGTCGATGAAAGCGGTTCGCCGGAAGGTCTGCCGGTGGTGTTCATCCATGGTGGCCCGGGTGCCGGCTGCGATGCCCAGAGCCGCTGCTACTTCGACCCCAACCTGTACCGCATCATTACCTTCGACCAGCGCGGCTGCGGCCGTTCGACCCCGCATGCCAGCCTGGAAAACAACACCACCTGGCACCTGGTCGAAGACCTGGAGCGCATTCGCAAGCACCTGGGTATCGACAAGTGGGTACTGTTCGGCGGCTCCTGGGGCTCGACCCTGGCCCTGGCCTACGCCCAGACCCACCCCGAGCGCGTGCATGGGCTGATTTTGCGCGGCATCTTTCTGTGCCGCCCGCAAGAGATCGAGTGGTTCTACCAGGCCGGCGCCAGCCGCCTGTTTCCCGATTACTGGCAGGACTACATCGCGCCGATCCCGGCCGAAGAGCGCGGCGACCTGGTCAAGGCTTTCCACAAGCGCCTCACCGGCAACGACCAGATCGCCCAGATGCACGCAGCCAAGGCCTGGTCGACCTGGGAAGGGCGCACCGCGACCCTGCGGCCCAACCCGCTGGTGGTCGATCGCTTCTCCGAGCCACAGCGCGCGCTGTCGATCGCCCGGATTGAATGCCACTACTTCACCAACAATGCCTTCCTTGAACCGGACCAGCTGATCCGTGACATGCCGAAGATCGCCCACCTGCCGGCGGTGATCGTGCATGGTCGCTACGACGTGATCTGCCCGCTGGACAACGCTTGGGAGCTGCACCAGGCCTGGCCGAACAGTGAGCTTAAGGTGATTCGCGACGCTGGCCACGCGGCCTCGGAGCCCGGCATCACCGACGCCCTGGTGCGCGCCGCCGACCAGATGGCCCGGCGCCTGCTCGACCTGCCCCTGGAAGAAGCATGAAGGGCTTGCTGCAACGCGTGCGTGGCGCGCGGGTGGATGTCGAGGGCAAAACCGTTGGCGCGATCGACCAGGGCCTGCTGGTGCTGGTCGCGGTCGAGCCGGGCGATACCCGCGGCCATGCCGACAAGCTGCTGCACAAGCTGCTCAACTACCGGGTGTTCAGCGACCCACAGGGCAAGATGAACCTGTCGCTCAAGGATATCGGCGGCGGCCTGCTGCTGGTGTCGCAGTTCACCCTGGCCGCCGATACCCAGAGCGGCCTGCGCCCGAGCTTTTCGACGGCTGCGCCGCCAGCGCTAGGGGCCGAGCTTTTCGACTATTTGCTGGCCCAGGCGCAGGCGCAACATGCAACGGTTGCCAGTGGTCAGTTCGGTGCTGACATGCAAGTGCACCTGGTCAATGATGGCCCCGTAACATTTATGTTACAAATCTGATGGCAAAAAACCCCTGTTTGCGGGAAAACAAGGGGTTTTGTAGCATAAATAGTTTGATCAGCCTGATGCGTTGTAACGCAGCCTGCTGGATAATCGCGCGCCATGTGGGCCTGCGTTCGTGGGTTCGTTTCACTCTGACTTGAGACTGTCCGGAACCGTTTGGGGAATCATTGCGCCCTTTCGGAGTCCGAACAGTGCTCGCCAACCTGGCATATGTCGCTGGCCGTTGGTTTTATGATCTGTTTTCGGCGAGGGTTGCTCGTGATTGTAAGTCCCTGTAATGCACCAAGAACTCCTGGCAATCGGCTGCGCACGGCGCTGTTGGCAGGCGCAACGCTGGTAAGCCTGCTCGGCGCAGGCCAGCTCTGGGCGTTCAACCTTGACGATGTCGCGGCCAAGGCGAAGGATCTTGCCGGACAAAAGTACGAAGCGCCGAAAAGCAATCTGCCGGCGGTGTTCCGTGACATGAAGTACGCGGACTACCAGAAAATCCGCTTCCTCAACGAAAAAGCCGAGTGGGCCAAGGACAAGACGCCGTTCAAGCTGTCCTTCTACCACCAGGGCATGCATTTCGACACGCCGGTCAAGATCAACGAAATCACCACCAAGGCGGTGAAAGAGATCAAGTACGACCCGAGTCGTTTCGATTTCGGCGACCTGCAGTTCGACGCCAAGGCCACCGAGAAGCTGGGGTACGCGGGTTTCCGCGTTCTTTACCCGATCAACAAGGCCGACAAGCAGGATGAAATCATGACCCTGCTGGGCGCCAGCTATTTCCGCGTGGTCGGCAAGGGCCATGTGTATGGCCTGTCCGCCCGTGGCCTGGCGATCGATACCGCGCTGCCATCGGGTGAAGAGTTCCCGCGCTTCACCGAGTTCTGGGTCGAGCGCCCGAAACCTGCCGACAAACAACTGGTGATCTACGCGCTGCTCGATTCGCCGCGTTCCACCGGTGCCTACCGCCTGACCCTGCGTCCGGGCAGCGACACCATTGTCGACGTGCAGTCCAAGGTGTTCCTGCGTGACCACGTCAGCCGCCTGGGCATCGCCCCGCTGACCAGCATGTTCCTGTTCGGCGGCAACCAGCCGTCCAAGGTACTCAACTACCGTCCGGCCCTGCACGACTCCGAAGGCCTGTCGATCCATGCCGGCAACGGCGAGTGGCTGTGGCGCCCGCTGAACAACCCGAAACACCTGGCCGTGAGCAACTTCAGCGTCGAGAACCCGCGTGGTTTCGGCCTGCTGCAACGCCAGCGTGAGTTCAGCCAGTTCGAAGACCTCGACGACAACTACCAGAAGCGTCCAAGCGCCTGGATCGAGCCGGTCGGTGACTGGGGCAAGGGTACTGTCGATCTGGTCGAGATCCCGACTGCCGACGAAACCAACGACAACATCGTGGCCTTCTGGAGCCCGGAGAAACTGCCGGAGCCAGGTACCCCGTTCGAATACGCCTACCGCCTGCACTGGACCATCGACGAGTCCAACCTGCATTCGCCGAACCTGGGCTGGGTCAAGCAGACCCTGCGCTCGACCGGTGACGTCAAGCAGTCGAACCTGATCCGCCAGCCCGATGGCAGCGTGGCCTTCCTGGTCGACTTCGAAGGTCCGGTATTGGCTAAACTGCCGGAAGACACCGCCGTGCGCAGCCAGGTCAGCGTTGGCGACAATGCCGAAGTGGTCGAGAACAACCTGCGCTACAACCCGGAAATCAAAGGCTGGCGCCTGACCCTGCGGTTGAAGATCAAGGATCCGGGCAAGTCCGTGGAAATGCGCGCCGCCCTGCTGCGTGACGTTCCGGTCGAGCCGGCCAAGCCTGCCAAACCAAGCAAGCAGGACAAAGCCGCGGCCAAACACGCCAAGGCCGACAAGCCTGCCGAGCAACCTGCCGCCGACGCGGCGTCCACCACCGGGGCACCGGCCACCACCGAACAGGTGCTGACCGAGACCTGGAGCTATCAGTTGCCTGCCGATGAGTAATGCCCATACCCGGCCAGAATCGCTCAGCGAATACCTGGCCCACCTGCCCCTGAGCGACGAGCAGCGCGCGGAACTCGCCCGCTGCTCCTCGTTCAGCGAGCTGCATCAACGCCTGTCTGCCCAGCCGGGCGCCGACGCTGCCGAGGCCGTCCAGGCCTCGGTGGGCGAGCGCCTGCACGTGACCTGCGCCGAAGAGCTGCAAGACGCCGAGATGCTCGCGGTGGACGGCAGCGGCCGGGTGTGCCTGAAGGCCACGCCGCCGATCCGGCGCACCCGGGTAATCCCCGAGCCGTGGCGGACCAACATCCTGATCCGCGCCTGGCGCCGCCTGACCGGCCGCACCAACGCCCCGGCCCCGGAAAAACGCGAGCTGCCCAAGGCACGCTGGCGCTGGGTCGGTTCGATGCGCCGCTACATCCTGCTGGCGCTGATGCTCGGCCAGACCATCGTCGCCGGTTGGTACATGAAGGGCATCCTGCCGTACCAGGGCTGGTCGTTCGTCGACCTCGACGAGGTCATGCACCAGCCGCTGCTGCAAACCGCCACGCAAGTCTGGCCGTATGCCCTGCAGACCAGCATTCTGATCCTCTTCGGGATCCTCTTTTGCTGGGTCTCGGCGGGTTTCTGGACCGCGCTGATGGGCTTCCTCGAGCTGCTCACCGGGCGGGACAAATACCGCATCTCCGGCAGCAGTGCCGGCAATGAGCCGATCGAGGCCGGTGCCCGCACCGCGATCGTCATGCCGATCTGCAACGAAGACGTGCCACGGGTGTTCGCCGGCCTGCGGGCGACCTTCGAGTCGGTGGCCGCCACCGGTGACCTCGACCGTTTCGACTTCTTCGTGCTCAGCGACACCAACGACACCGACATCGCCGTGGCCGAGCAACAGGCCTGGCTGGAAGTCTGCCGCGAGTCCAAAGGTTTCGGGCGGATCTTCTACCGTCGCCGGCGTCGCCGGGTCAAACGCAAGAGCGGCAACCTCGACGACTTCTGCCGGCGCTGGGGCGGCGACTACCGCTATATGGTCGTGCTCGATGCCGACAGCGTGATGAGTGGCGAATGCCTGACCAGCCTGGTGCGCCTGATGGAGGCCAATCCGGACGCCGGGATCATCCAGACCGCGCCGAAAGCCTCGGGCATGGACACCCTGTATGCGCGCATGCAGCAGTTCGCCACCCGCGTCTACGGCCCGCTGTTCACCGCCGGCCTGCACTTCTGGCAGCTCGGCGAGTCGCACTATTGGGGCCACAACGCGATCATCCGCATGAAGCCCTTCATCGAGCACTGCGCCCTGGCGCCATTGCCGGGCAAGGGCGCGTTTGCCGGTGCGATCCTCTCCCACGACTTCGTTGAAGCGGCGCTGATGCGTCGTGCCGGTTGGGGCGTGTGGATTGCTTACGACCTGCCGGGCAGCTATGAAGAACTGCCGCCGAACCTGCTCGATGAGCTCAAGCGCGACCGGCGCTGGTGTCACGGTAACCTGATGAACTTCCGTCTGTTCCTGGTCAAGGGCATGCACCCTGTACACCGTGCGGTGTTCCTCACCGGGGTGATGTCGTACCTGTCGGCGCCGTTGTGGTTCTTCTTCCTGGTGTTGTCGACCGCGTTGCTGGCGACCAACACCCTGATGGAGCCGCAGTACTTCCTCGAACCGCGCCAGCTCTACCCGTTGTGGCCGCAGTGGCACCCGGAGAAAGCCATCGCGCTGTTCTCCACCACCATCGTGCTGTTGTTCCTGCCCAAGCTGCTCAGCGTCATCCTGATCTGGGCCAAGGGCGCGAAAGAGTTCGGCGGGCGCTTCAAGGTCACCGTGTCGATGCTGCTGGAGATGCTCTTCTCCATGCTCCTGGCGCCGGTGCGGATGATTTTCCACACCCGCTTCGTGCTCGCCGCGTTCCTCGGCTGGGCCGCGACCTGGAACTCGCCGCAGCGTGACGACGACTCCACTCCTTGGAGCGAAGCGGTACGTCGTCATGGTCCGCAAACCCTGCTGGGCGTGGCCTGGGCACTGCTGGTGGCCTGGCTCAACCCGAGCTTTTTGTGGTGGCTGGTGCCGATCGTCGGTTCGCTGATGCTGTCGATCCCGGTCTCGGTGATCTCCAGCCGCGTGCACCTGGGCCTGCGTGCCAAGGACGAAAGCCTGTTCCTGATCCCTGAGGAATACGCCACGCCGCAGGAGCTGCTGGCCACCGACCAGTACACCCACGAGAACCGCTGGCATGCCATGCACGACGGTTTCGTACGTGCCGTGGTCGATCCGCAGCAGAACGCCCTGGCTTGTGCCCTGGCCACTGCTCGCCACGGTGTCGCGGCGCCGATCGAGGCACTGCGTGCCGAGCGTATCGCCAAAGCCCTGGAGGTCGGCCCGAACGGCCTGGACGGCAACACCCGCCTGGCCCTGCTCAGCGACCCGGTCGCCCTGGCGCGCCTGCACACAGCAGTCTGGGATGGGCAGAACGAGGCCTGGCTGGGCGTCTGGCGCCAGTCGATCGCCAACGATCCGCACTCGCCGCTGCTGCCGCTGCATCCAGAGCCTGCGGCGCAGCCTTCGATGGCCAGCGCCTGATCGTCTGACAGGCTCAAGCAATCGCCGGCAACGCCGGCTCTCACAGGGTTGTATGCACCACTGACCTTGGGGGAGCCGGTATTGCCGGCGATGCTTTTTCTGGTATCAATGAGTAACAAAGTCATCTTCGGCTATATGTACCGTGCCGTTCATGCGTTAGCATCCCACCCCGAATATCTCGCACCCGTCGCTGTAGGACGGTTCGCGCCAAAAATAAAATTCGAGCTTTCCTGCTAGGGGATCTGGTGATGATTAAGAAGTATCTGTCGATGCTGCTGGTCGGCGTCACGGCGCTGGTTGCGGTAAGTGCCGCGCAGGCGGCTGGTGCCATCGATGACGCGGTCAAGCGCGGCACCCTGCGTGTCGGCATGGACCCTACCTACATGCCGTTCCAGATGACCAACAAGCGCGGCGAGATCATCGGCTTCGAGGTCGATATCCTCAAGGCCATGGCCAAGTCCATGGGCGTCAAGCTGGAGATGGTTTCCACCGCCTATGACGGCATCATCCCGGCGCTGATGACCGACAAGTTCGACATGATCGGCAGCGGCATGACCCTGACCCAGGAACGCAACCTCAAGCTGAACTTCAGCGAACCCTTCATCGTGGTTGGCCAGACCCTGCTGATCCGCAAGGAACTGGCAGACGAGATCAAGTCCTACAAAGACCTGAACAACGACAAGTACCGCCTGACCTCCAAGCTCGGTACCACCGGCGAAATGGTCGCCAAGAAGCTGATCGGCAAAGCCAAGTACCACGGCTATGACAACGAGCAGGAAGCGGTGATGGACGTGGTCAACGGCAAGGCCGACGCCTTCGTCTATGACGCGCCGTACAACGTCGTGGCGGTGAACAAGGCTGGCGCTGGCAAGCTGCTGTTCCTCGACAAGCCGTTCACCTTCGAACCGCTGGCCTTCGGCCTGAAGAAGGGCGACTACGACAGCCTCAACTTCATCAACAACTTCCTGCACCAGATCAAGCACGACGGTACCTACGATCGAATCCACGACAAGTGGTTCAAGGACACCGCCTGGCTCAAGGACATGGAATAAGGCCAAGGCCCCACGCCTGGCTTGAAACCCGACGCGCAGGCTGGTCCTGCGCGTTCGCTTTTACGGAAGTACCCTCGTGATCAAACACAACAAAGCCCAGTGGCCCTGGCACGGGCTGACCGCGCTGGTCCTGATCGGCCTGGCGATCAGCCTGTATTACGCGACCTCGCTGATGTCCTACGAGTGGCGCTGGAACCGGGTGCCGCAGTATTTCGCCTACCAGGCCGAAGTCGCCCAGCGCGTGAGTGAAAACGGCACCATCGAAGCCATCGTCAGCAAGGGCGACATGGCCAGCGTCACCGTACGTGACGAGAGCGGTGGCGAGCAGGTCTTCGAGGTCGAGCAGGCCAGCGTACAGCTGTCGCGCGGCGACGATGTGGCCGAAGGCGACCTGATCGGCGTTACCCACCACTGGGCCGCGGGCCCGCTGGCCTGGGGCCTGTGGACCACGGTATGGATCTCGGTCGCCTCCGGTGTGCTGGGGCTGTTGATCGGACTGTTTGCCGGGCTCTGCCGGCTGTCGAACAACCCGACATTGCGCGACCTGTCGACGGTCTATGTCGAGCTGGTGCGCGGCACGCCGCTGCTGGTGCAGATCTTTATCTTCTACTTCTTCATCGGCACCGTGCTCAACCTGTCCCGGGAGTTTGCCGGGGTGGCGGCGCTGGCGCTGTTTACCGGCGCCTACGTCGCCGAGATCGTCCGTGCCGGGGTGCAGTCGATTGCCAGGGGCCAGGGTGAAGCGGCCCGTTCGCTGGGCTTGAGCGCTGGCCAGTCGATGCGTCATGTGGTGCTGCCGCAAGCCTTCAAGCGCGTGCTGCCGCCGCTGGCCGGGCAGTTCATCAGCCTGGTCAAGGACACCTCGCTGGTCTCGGTGATCGCCATCACCGAACTGACCAAAAGCGGTCGCGAGGCGATCACCACTTCGTTCTCGACCTTCGAGATCTGGTTCTGCGTCGCCGGCCTGTACCTGTTGATCAACCTGCCGCTGTCGCACATGGCCAGCCGGCTTGAGCGGAGGCTTGCGCAAAGTGATTGAAGTCCGTGACCTGGTAAAAGTCTTCGATACCCGTGGGCAGGTGGTGCGCGCGGTCGATCACGTCAGCACCGACGTCGCCAAGGGCGAAGTGCTGGTAGTGCTTGGCCCTTCGGGTTCGGGCAAGTCGACCTTCCTGCGCTGCCTGAACGGCCTGGAGTCGTTCGATGAAGGCACCGTGGCCATCGACGGCCTGCAGTTGGCCGACCCGAAGACCGACGTCAACGCCTACCGCCGCGAAGTCGGCATGGTGTTCCAGCATTTCAACCTGTTCCCGCACATGACCGTGCTGGAGAACCTGTGCCTGGCGCAAAAAGTCGTGCGCAAGCGCGGCAAGGCCGAGCGCGAAGCCAAGGCCCGTGCGCTGCTGGAGAAGGTTGGTATCGCCCAGAAGGCCAACGAGTACCCATCACGCTTGTCCGGTGGCCAGCAACAGCGGGTGGCGATCGCCCGCGCCCTGGCCATGGACCCCAAGGTGATGCTGTTCGATGAGCCGACCTCGGCGCTCGACCCGGAAATGGTCGGCGAAGTGCTCGATGTGATGAAGACCCTGGCCCTGGAAGGCATGACCATGGTCTGCGTCACCCACGAAATGGGCTTCGCCCGGGAAGTGGCGGATCGGGTACTGTTCTTCGATCACGGCAAGCTGCTGGAAGATTCACCGCCGGAGGCGTTCTTCACTTCACCCAAGGACCTGCGCGCCCAGGCGTTTTTGCGTCAGGTGCTCTAGGGCCTTATCGCGGGGCAAGCCCGCTCCCACTTATGTGGGAGCGGGCTTGACCCGCGATGCTTTCTACAGCTGGAACTTGCCGACCAGCGTCTGCAGATGCGTCCCCAACCGCGCCAGCTCGACGCTAGACGCCGCGGTCTCTTCACTGGCGGCCGAGGTCTGGTCCGACACGTCGCGCACATTCATCACGCTCCGGTTGATCTCTTCGGCCACCGCGCTCTGCTGCTCGGCAGCAGCGGCGATCTGCTGGTTCATCGCCTGGATCGACGACACGGTGCGGGTGATGGTTTCCAGCGAGGTGCCGGCGCGGCGGGTCAGCTCGACGCTGCTGTCGGTCAGGCCGCGGCTGGCGTCCATGACCGTGGCAACCTGCTGGGTGCCGTTTTGCAGGCCGGCGATCAGCTGTTCGATCTCTTCGGTGGACTGCTGGGTGCGCTGGGCCAGGCTGCGCACTTCATCGGCGACCACGGCAAAGCCACGCCCGGCTTCACCGGCGCGGGCAGCTTCGATGGCGGCGTTGAGGGCCAGCAGGTTGGTCTGCTGGGCCACCGACTTGATCACATCGAGCACACTGCCGATCTTGTCGCTTTCGGCCTTGAGCTGGCCCATGGCTTCGCTGGAGTGGTTGACCTCGCTGGCCAGGCGCTCGATCTGGGCGATGGCTTCGCCGACCACCCGATCGCCTTCGCGGGCCTGCTGGTCGGCCATCACCGCCGCCTCGGAGGCTTCCTCGGCGTTGCGCGCGACTTCCTGCACAGTGGCGGCCATTTCGTTCATGGCGGTGGCGACCTGGTCGGTCTCGACCTTTTGATTGTTGACCCCGGCGCTGGTCTGCTCGGTGACTGCCGACAGCTCTTCGGCGGCGCTGGCAATCTGGGTGACGCCGTCGCCGATGCCACCGATCAGTTCGCGCAGGCTCACAGTCATGCGCTGCATGCTGCGCTGTAATTGGCCCAGCTCGTCACGGCGATCGACCTTGAGGTCGTGGCGCAGGTCGCCACTGGCGACGCGGTCGGCGGCGTTGAGGGTCTGGCGCAGGGGGATGACGATCTGCCGGGTAATCGCCCAGGCGGCCAGCAGGCCGAACAACAGGGCCAGCACGGTGGCCAGGGCCAGCATCGACTTGGCATGCTGCGACTCGGCATCGCGCAGGCCGGTGAGGGTGGTGGTCAGTTGCTGGCTTTGCTCGATCAGGCTCTGGCCGAGCACGATCATGTGCTGCGCGGCCTGCTCGGAGGCGCTTTGCGCATTGCCGAACTCGACCACCGCGCCACGGTAGTTGCCCAGGGCGCGGGCGGCCTGGTTGAAGTTGCTGGTGTAACTGGCCGGCAGCACTTCGGCCAGGGTCTTGAGCTGCGAGGTGGCCTGGTCGATGGCTTCAAGCGCGGTTTGCTGGAACTCGGGCTTGCCGCTGTAGGTATAGCCACGCACCTGGAAGCGCGCCTGTTGCAGCAGCTTGCTGGCGCCGACCACGCTGTTGAACAGGTTCAGGTCGCTACCGCCGAGCAGTTGTTGCTCGACCTGGGCGATCAGCGCTGCGGCCTCGTCGGCGCTGCTGCCGAGCACGGCGCGAGCGGCTTCGCGCTGCTGGGCGGCTTTGTCGGCACTGGTCAGGGCCTGGTGGTACTGGCGCACGGCGTCGTGCTGCTGCTCGATACGGCGGCGGTTCTCGGGCAGGACAATACGTTGGTCGACCGCTTGCAGCTGGCGCTCAAGCGCCGCCAGGGCGTTGCTCAGACCCTGCGCTGCAGCCTCGTCGCCCTTGAGCTGGAAGCCCTGGCGGGCAATGCGCAGCTCCAGGGTGGCCTGGTGCACCTGGGAGATGCCGCCCAGGGTGTCGCCACGCTCGGTAATGCCGTTCAGGCCCTGCCAGCCGGTCAGGGTAATGGCCAGGGTCAGCAACAGGACCAGGCCGAAGCCGATGCCGAGTTTGAGATTGACGCTCACGTTACCCAGGTGCTGGGCTAACCAACGGTACATGGTGGGACTCCATTGCGATCGGCAGAGGCGATTATTGTTCTGGTGCCAATGCATCGGCCTGGAGCGGCAAAACTGAAGTCAGAACAAGCGTGCCAATAGCGCGGTGACCGCGGTCTCGACGCGCAGGATGCGTTCGCCAAGCTGTACCGGGGCAAGGCCAGCCTTGCCCAGCAGGTCAATCTCGTAGGGAATCCAGCCGCCTTCCGGGCCGATGGCTAGGGTAACGGGCTCGTTCAACCCGCGTGGGCACGGCGGGTACTGGCCAGGATGGCCAACCAGGCCGAGGGTGCCCTCGCTGATGGCTGGCAGGCGGTCTTCGACAAACGGCTTGAAGCGCTTCTCGATGATGACCTCGGGCAGCACCGTGTCGCGGGTCTGCTCAAGGCCGAGGATCAGCTGTTCGCGGATCGCCTCGGGTTCGAGGAACGGTGTTTGCCAGAAGCTCTTTTCGACCCGGTAGCTGTTGACCAGGATGACCTTCGGCACGCCCATGGTGGCAACGGTCTGGAACACCCGGCGGAGCATCTTCGGCCGTGGCAGCGCCAGCACCAGGGTCAGCGGCAGTTTGGCCGGAGGCGGCTGGTCGAAACTGACCTTGAGTTCTGCTTCATGGCCTTCCAGGCGCAGGACTTCGGCCTGGCCCATCAGCCCGCCGATACGCCCGACCCGCAGGCTGTCGCCCACTGCCACACGGTGGATTTCCTGCATGTGGGTGAAGCGCCGGTCAGCCAGCACCACACGGTCGGCCGCGATGAAATCGGCTTCTTCGAGTAACAGCAGGTTCACGGCTGGGTCGCTGGCGGTTGGTCGTTATGGTCGTCGGCAGCGTCTTGCGGGTGCTCGCTGCGCTTGCGGATCAGCCCGCCAAACAGCACGCCGATCTCGAACAGCAGCCACATCGGCACCGCCAGCAGGGTCTGCGAGAAGATGTCCGGCGGGGTGAGGATCATGCCGACCACGAAGCAGCCGATGATCACGTACGGGCGGATCTTTCTCAGGTACTTCACGTCGACCACGCCGATCCACACCAGCAGCACTACGGCCACCGGGATCTCGAAGGCCACGCCGAAGGCGAAGAACAGGGTCATGACGAAATCCAGGTAGCTGGAAATGTCCGTCATCATCGACACCCCTTCCGGGGTGGCGCTGGCGAAGAAGCCGAAGATCAGCGGGAACACCAGGAAATAGGCGAAGGCCATGCCGGCGTAGAACAGGATGATGCTCGACACCAGCAACGGAATGGCGATGCGCTTTTCATGGCGGTACAGGCCCGGCGCGATGAAGCCCCAGATCTGCTGCAGGATCAGCGGAATGGCCAGGAACAGCGAAACGATCATGGTCAGCTTGAACGGCGTCAGGAACGGCGAGGCGACGTCGGTGGCGATCATCGTCGCGTTGGCCGGCAAGTGCGCGCGCAATGGCGCCGAGACCAGGGTGTAGATCTGCTGCGCGAAGGAAAACAGCCCGGCGAAGATCAGGAAGATGGCCGCGACGCAGCGCAGCAGGCGTGTACGCAACTCGGTGAGGTGCGAAACCAGCGGCATCGGCTGGTCGTTTTCCGGAATATCGCTCATGGGGCTCGCGGTGGCTGTGTCGGTTCGGTGGGCGCGCTGGTGGCTGGCGGCGTGGGTTCGCTGCTGACCGGGGTTGCCGGCGGCTCGGGCGTGACGCTGTTGGGGTTGAGGATCTTGCGCGCTTCCTGCTCCATGGAGAGGATGTGCTCGTTGTGCAACTGACGACGGATGTCATCGGCGCCGATTTCGCGCTCGACCTCCTGCTTGATCGCATTGAAGCTGCGCTTGAGCCGGCCGATCCACAGCCCGGCGGTGCGCGCGGCACCCGGCAGGCGCTCGGGGCCGAGCACCAGCAGGGCCACCAGGCCCACGAGCAACAGTTCGCTGAAGCTGATCCCGAACATTGATCAATCTTTCCTGATCGGCTCTTCGACCTTGTGGGCCTGGCCGTCGATGGTCTGCGGCTGGTTCAGCGGCGAAGCGGCCTGGGGCTGGACCGGTTGCACTGGCGGTGGCGTCTGCTCGGCCGGCTTGGACTCTTCTTCGTTCATGGCTTTCTTGAAGCCCTTGATCGACTCGCCCAGGTCGCTGCCGAAGTTCTTCAGCTTCTTGGTACCGAACACCAGTACCACCACCACCAGCAGGACGATCCAGTGTTTCCAGTCAAAAATACCCATGGTGCAATCCCTCGAAATAATTCAGTTAGGCCGACGGCTGACGCGCTGCTTTCTCGGCGTGCCCGGACAGGCCGAAGCGGCGGTCCAGTTCGTCCAGCACCGCCTGCGGGTGCTGGCCCAGTTGGGCGAGCATGACCAGGCTATGGAACCACAGATCGGCGGTCTCGTAGATGACATCGCTGCAGTCGCCACTGTGGGCGGCGTCCTTGGCGGCGATGATGGTCTCGACCGACTCTTCGCCGAGCTTTTCCAGAATCTTGTTCAGGCCCTTGTGATACAGGCTGGCCACGTACGAGCTGTCGGGCTCGGCGCCTTTGCGCGCTTCCAGCACTTCGGCCAGGCGGGTCAGGGTGTCGCTCATGTCAGTGTCCTGCGCTGTAGATGGCATTCGGGTCCTTGAGGACGGGGTCGACGGTTTTCCACTCACCGTGCTCGAAGACCCGGTAGAAGCAGCTTTCGCGGCCGGTATGGCAGGCGATATGACCCAGTTGCTCAACCATCAGGATGATCACGTCGGCGTCGCAGTCCAGGCGCATTTCGTGCAGTTTTTGCACGTGGCCGGACTCTTCGCCCTTGCGCCACAGTTTGCCACGCGAACGTGACCAGTAGATGGCCCGCTGCTCAGCGGCGGTCAGCGCCAGCGATTCGCGGTTCATCCAGGCCATCATCAGCACGCGCCCGGTCTTGTGGTCCTGGGCGATAGCCGGTACCAGGCCATCGCTGTTCCAGTTGATCTCGTCCAGCCAGTCTTTCATCTTCGACTCCAAAACCGGGTTCGATCCTTCGCCGAACCCTTGCGCTAGTGTGCCAGCCAGCGGCCCGGCTGGCTATCGACGCACGATCAGGTAGAGGCCGGCGGCCAGCATCAGCCAGGCCGGCCAGGCAGCAGGGGCGCTGAGGCTCACCGCGCCGGCTGCCAGAGTGGCGCCGCCGCCAAGCAGGCCGGCACCGAGCAGGCGCAGGGCCCAGTGATCGCTCTTGTGCTGCCAGGGCGCTGGCGGGTCGGCCAGGTGCGGTTGCGACATGCGTTCGAGCAGGTCGCGGGTCATGCCGGCCAGGTGCGGGATCTGCTCGACCTGGCCATGCAGGTTCTGCAGCAGGGTCTTGGGGCTGACGCGCTCGCGCATCCAACGTTCGAGGAACGGCTGGGCGGTGCTCCACAGGTCGAGGTCGGGGTACAGCTGGCGGCCCAGGCCTTCGATGTTGAGCAGGGTTTTCTGCAGCAGCACCAGCTGCGGCTGGACTTCCATGTTGAAGCGCCGCGCGGTCTGGAACAGACGCATCAGCACCTGGCCGAAGGAAATATCCTTTAACGGTTTTTCGAAGATCGGCTCGCACACGGTGCGGATCGCCGCTTCGAATTCGTTGAGCTTGGTCTGCGCCGGTACCCAGCCCGAATCGATGTGCAACTGCGCCACACGGCGGTAGTCGCGCTTGAAGAAGGCAAACAGGTTGCGCGCCAGGTAGTCCTGGTCCTCGGGGGTCAGGCTGCCGACGATGCCGCAGTCGATGGCAATGTACTGCGGGCTCCACGGCTTGACCGTGCTGACGAAGATGTTGCCAGGGTGCATGTCGGCGTGGAAGAAGCTGTCACGAAACACCTGGGTGAAGAAGATCTCCACGCCGCGCTCGGCGAGCATCTTCATGTCGGTGCGCTGGTCGGCCAGGGTCGCAAGGTCAGTGACCTGAATACCGTAGATGCGCTCCATCACCAGCACTTTCGGCCGGCACCAGTCCCAGTAGACCTGGGGCACGTACATCATCTCCGAGCCTTCGAAGTTGCGCTTGAGCTGGCTGGCGTTGGCCGCCTCGCGCAACAGGTCGAGTTCGTCGTAGATGGTCTTTTCGTAGTCGTTGACCACTTCCACCGGGTGCAGCAGGCGCGCATCGGCCGAAACCCGTTCGGCACCGCGGGCGATCAGGAACAGCCAGGCGAGGTCCTGGGCAATGATCGGCTTGAGGCCCGGGCGCACGACCTTGACCACCACCTCTTCACCGCTCTTGAGCTTGGCCGCGTGGACCTGGGCTACCGACGCCGAAGCCAGCGGCTCGACGTCGAAGCGGCTGAACACTTCGCTGATCTTCGCACCGAGCTGTTCTTCGATCAGGGCGATGGCTTTTTGCGGATCGAATGGCGGAACCCGGTCTTGCAGCAGCATCAGCTCGTCGGCGATGTCTTCGGGCAGCAGGTCGCGGCGGGTCGACAGCAACTGGCCGAACTTGATGAAGATCGGCCCCAGGTCCTGCAGCGCCAGGCGCAGGCGCGCGCCACGGCTAAGCTGCAGCTCCTTGCGCGGTAGCCAGCGCCAGGGCATGGCATAGCGCAGGCCCATCAGCCACCAGGGCAGGGGCAGGGCGAACAGCAGGTCATCGAGACGGTAACGGATCACGACGCGCTGGATGCGCAACAGACGGCGGACGGCAAGCAGCTTCATGCGTTATCGCTGGTATCAAGGGATCGGGCAAGGCGCTCGATGCGCGCCTCAAGGCGTTCAATATCGACTTTGAGCGTGTCGAGTTCGCTGAAACGGGCTTCGGCTTCGCGCTGGCCGACCAGGGTCCGGGCCTCTTCGGCGAGGTACTCGGAAAGGTTCTGGTTGAGCGCCGCCAGGCCCTGGCGGGTCCAGTTGGCGCGGCTGCGCAAGTGGCCGCTGAGCAGTTGCGTGGCGACCGGGCCGAGCCAGCGCGAGACTTCGTACTCCCAGTCGAGCTCCAGGTCCTGCAGTACCGCCACCAGGTCGAGCAGCACCGCACTGTCGCCTTCAAGCTCGACCTGCGGGCTGTGCAACACGGCGCTCTTGTCCTGGCTGAGGGCCAGGCGCAGCAGGCTGCTGGCCGGCGCGCGCAAGGTGCAGTCGGCCTCATTGGCCCAGTGCGTGGCAAGCATCAGGCCTTCGTCACTGGGCAGGATGAACAGCTGCAGGGCCGGCTGGCGGCAGTCGATGGCAATCACCTTGCCGTCGAGCGGGCGCAGGCGCGGCAGCGCTGTGCTGTCCAGGCGCAAAACACGGTTGAGGCCGTGTTCGACGCTGGCGAGCAGGCCGGCCAGGAGCATCAGGGCTTGATTCCGCGGTGCAGCGCGACGATGCCGCTGGTCATGTTGTGGTAGGTGACGCGGTCGAAACCGGCCTCGACCATCATCGCCTTGAGGGTTTCCTGGTCAGGGTGCATGCGGATCGATTCGGCCAGGTAGCGATAGCTTTCCGAGTCGTTGGTGATCAGCTTGCCGGCCAGCGGCATGAAGGCGAACGAATAGGCATCGTAGACCTTGGACATCAGCTTGTTGGTCGGCTTGGAAAATTCCAGCACCAGCAGGCGGCCGCCGGGCTTGAGCACCCGCAGCATGGAGCGGATGGCGTCTTCCTTGTGGGTGACGTTGCGCAGGCCGAAGGCGATGGTCACGCAGTCGAAATGGTTGTCCGGGAACGGCAGCTTTTCAGCGTCGGCCTGGACGAACTCGATGTTGCCGGCCACGCCGCGGTCGAGCAGGCGGTCGCGGCCAACCTTGAGCATCGACTCGTTGATGTCGGCCAGTACCACCTGGCCGGTGGGGCCGACCAGTTGCGAGAACTTGGCCGCCAGGTCGCCGGTGCCGCCCGCGATGTCGAGCACCCGGTTACCCGGACGCACGCCCGACAGCTCGATGGTGAAGCGCTTCCACAGGCGGTGCATGCCGCCGGAGAGCACATCGTTCATCAGGTCGTACTTGGCCGCCACCGAGTGGAACACCTCGGCGACTTTCTCGGCCTTCTGGCTTTCCGGCACGTCTTTGTAGCCGAAGTGGGTGGTGGGTTCGGCGTGGTCGCCTTTGCGCTGATCGTTCATATCGCTTCACCGGAAAAAATTACTGGCCATTCTAGGGCGTACGGTCGGATTTGTCTTGGCGGGGTGTGTCGCAGGTGGGGCGCGGGCATAATATAAGTATGCCTTCGAACCCAGGATTGAATGAATGACCCAGATCAGCGTTGAACGCAAACACAGCCTGGGCCGCGACGCGGCCCGGCAAAAGGCCGAGGCCCTGGTCGACAAGCTGGCCCGCGAATACGACCTCAAGGCCAGCTGGAACGGCGACAGGGTCGAGGTCAAGCGCAGTGGCGCCAACGGCAGCGTGCAGATTGGCGAGGACAGCATCAAGGTCGAGCTGAAGCTGGGCATGATGCTGTCGATGATGAGCGGGACCATCAAAAGCGAGATCGAGCGGGCGCTGGATAAGGCGCTCGCCTAGCGGCTCAAGGGGGGAGCTGCAAGCTTTAAGCTGCAAGTGGTTCGCGGTGAGTGGGAGGGGCACGACAGTTTCAAGATCACCGCTGCCTTTCTTGCCGCTTGAAGCTTGAAGCTTGTCTCTGCCCCTTTTATTAGTGTGCCAATTCTAATTTTTCCCCCTACCTTGTGCTCAAGCCCAACTTCGCTGGGCAGTTCCTCCATTTCCGTTCAGAGCGTGAGGTGCAGAGCATGGCCAAAGTTATCCTGAAGAAAAAAGACGACGCCCAGCGCACGTTGGGTGAAGTGCGCAGCTACGCGCGCAAGATCTGGCTGGCAGGCCTCGGGGCTTACACCCGGGTCGGCCAGGAAGGTGCCGACTACCTGAAAGAGCTGGTCAAGGCCGGTGAATCGGTAGAAAAACGCGGCAAGAAAAAGCTCGATGCCAAGGTCGATGCCGCCAACTCCGAGATCGATTCGGTGAAGGGCGAACTGAGCAGCGTGAAGGGCAAGGTCGAGGTTCAACTCGACAAAATCGAAAAGGCTTTCGACACACGGGTCGCGAGCGCCTTGAATCGCATCGGCATTCCGTCTAAACATGACGTGGAGACACTCTCTGTCAAGCTCGATGAACTCACGGCATTGCTTGAACGTGTCGCACGTAAACAATAAGGAGAGCGGGATGGCTGGCAAGAAGAATACTGAAAAAGAAGGCAGCTCCTGGGTCGGGGGGATCGAGAAGTATTCCCGCAAGATCTGGCTGGCTGGTTTGGGTATCTACTCCAAGATCGATCAGGATGGCAGCAAGGTGTTTGACAACCTGGTCAAGGAGGGTGAGAAAGCTGAAAAACTCGCCAAGGGCTCTGTCGACTCCGCCAAGGCAACCGCCAAGTCGGCGACCTCGCGCATCAGCGACGTCAAGGACCGCGCACTGGGCAAGTGGGACGAGCTCGAAGGTGCTTTCGACAAGCGCCTTAACAGTGCGATCTCGCGCCTTGGCGTGCCGAGCCGCAGTGAGGTCAAGGCGCTGCACTCGAAGGTCGATACGCTGACCAAGCAGATCGAGAAGCTGACCGGTGCATCGGTTACGCCTATCTCGAAGAAACCGGCAGCGAGCAAGACCGCAGCCAAGCCATTGGCCAAGGCTGCAGCGAAACCTGCGGCCAAGCCTGCAGCCAAGCCTGCGGCGAAAACTGCAGCGGCAAAACCTGCAGCCAAGCCAGCGGCGAAAACCGCAGCGGCAAAACCTGCGGCCAAGCCAGCAGCCAAGCCGGTAGCAGCCAAGCCAGTAGCCAAACCGGCTGCGGCGAAGAAGCCGGCAGTGAAAAAGCCAGCGGCCAAGCCAGCAGCTAAACCTGCAGCGGCGAAGCCGGCGGCCCCTGCGGCCAGCGCTGCACCGTCGCCAAGCCCGGCGCCAGCAGCCAGTGCTGCAGCGGTCGCACCGGCGTCGTCGCCATCGGCAAGCCCGACCAGCCAGGCCTGATTTCAGGCGGCTGTCAGTCTACGCCCGGCCTTGTGCCGGGCGTTTTCATTATGGGTGTTGTACCGGGTTTGTGGGAGCCGGCCTTGCCGGCGAACGGGCTGCGAAGCAGTCCTAGGGTCAGCCATCCAGATACCTCAAGGCCAGCTGCTCTGCCGCATACCGCGACCCCGCCTCCAGGTGCGGCGCCACCAGCATCATCACCTGGTAGACCACCACTCCGACTTCACCTTCGCGAGCCAGCACCCGTTGGTAATCGAGCGAGAACAGCAGGGTCAGGGTGATCTGTTCCACCAGTTGCCCCAGCGCCCGCGTATCGCTGAGCACCTGGCCCTGGGCCTTGAGGCTGGCCAGCAGCGCCGCCAGGGTGCGCTTGAGCGCGTTGAGCAGGTTGCGCATGCCGCGGGCCAGCTTGGGCAGGCGCCCGGTCAGGTTCGACAGGTCCTGGAACAGAAACCGGTACTGGGCCATGCGCTCGACGATCAAGTGCAGGAACAGCCAGTAGTCCTCAGCATCCAGGCGCACTTCCAGCGGCGGGTCGAGCAGCGGCGTGAGCTCGTCCTCGAAGCGTTCGAACAACCCCAGCACCAGCGGCTCCTTGCCGTGGAAGTGGTAGTAGAGGTTGCCCGGGCTGATGCCCATTTCGTTGGCAATCTCCAGGGTCGAGACATTCGGCTCGCCCTGGCGGTTGAACAGTTGCAGGGCACATTCGAGGATACGGTCGCGGGTTTTCATCCGTTCTTCTTGTTCAGCGCGCCTGCACGTAGCTGCCGGGCGCGGGGTCCATGGGAGGGTAGTTCTGGTTGCCGAGGGCCATCAGGGTTTCGCGCTGCACGCCGGAGCGTGCCTGAATCCACTCCAGCCACTGCGGCCACCAGCTGCCGTCGACCTGCTTGCCATCGTAGAGCCAGGCCCGCGGGTCGCTGCTCAGGCGCGGGTTGTCGACGTAGTGCGCCTTGGGGTTGCCCGGCGGGTTGATGATGCTTTGCACATGGCCGCTGTTGGCAAGGATGAAGCGCTTGTCGCCGCCGAGCAGTGCCGCCGAGCGGTACACCGCATCCCAGGGGGTGATGTGGTCGTTGCTGCCGGCGACGCTGAAGCTGTCGACGTTGACCTTCTGCAGGTCGATCGGCGTGCCGCATACCTCAAGGCCTGCGGCGCGGGCCAGCGGGTTGTGCTTGAAGAAGTCCAGCAGGTCGCCGTGCAGCGCCGCCGGCAGGCGGGTGTTGTCGTTGTTCCAGTAAAGGATGTCGAACGCCGGTGGCGCCTTGCCCAGCAGGTAGTTGTTGACCCAGTAGTTCCAGATCAGGTCGTTGGGGCGCATCCAGGCGAACACCCGGGCGATCTCGCGGCCATCGAGCACGCCTTGCTGGTAGGAACGGCGCTTGGCCGCTTCGAGGGTCTGCTCGTCGGCGAACAGGCTTGCCGGGCTGTCGATCTGGCTGTCGAGCAGGCTGACCAGGTAGGTGGCGCTGCTGACCCGGCGCAGTTGGCGCTTGGCTTGCAAATGGCCTTGCAGCGCCGCCATGGTCAGGCCACCGGCACAGGCGCCCATGAGGTTGACCTCGCGGCTGCCGGTGATCGCCCGGCACACGTTGAGTGCTTCCTCCAGCGCCTCGACATAACTCGACAGGCCCCACTCACGGTGGCGCGGGTCAGGATTGCGCCAGCTGATCATAAAGGTCTGCAGGCCGTTCTTGAGCATGTACTGGACGAAGCTGTTGGCCGGGCTGAGGTCGAAGATGTAGAACTTGTTGATCTGCGGCGGCACGATCAGCAAGGGCCTGGCGTACTGTTTTTCGCTCATCGGCTTGTACTGGATCAGTTCCAGCAGCTCGTTGCGAAACACCACCGAGCCCGGCGTGGTGGCCAGGTTACGGCCGACTTCGAAGGCCTGCGGATTGACCTGGCGCGGCAGACCGTCGTTGTGGCGCAAATCATCGAGCAGGTGGTTGATGCCGCGCACCAGGCTCAGGCCGCCGGAGTTGAACAGCTCCTTGACCGCCAGCGGGTTGAGCAGCGAGTTGCTCGGCGCCACGGCATCGTTGAGCAGGGTGAACAGAAAGTGTGCGCGGGCGCGATCATCCGGCGCCAGCTGGCTTTCGTCGATCCACAGGCGGGTCTGCTTCTGCCACGCCAGGTAGGCCTGCAGGCCGCGACTGTAGAGCGGGTTCTGGCTCCAGGCGGGGTCTTTGAAGCGGTTGTCGCGAGGGCCGGGCTGGTAGGGCGTTTCACCCAGCAGCACCTTGCCCAGCTGACCGCCCAGGGCGAGCATGTGCTTGGCGGTATGCAGCGGATGGCGCAAGCCATGACGGCTGACGCTGCGCAAGGTCGAGAGCAGGTCGCGGCCGCGCAGACCGCTGATTGCACTCTGCACGTTCATATAGGTGGCGGGGACCGGTGGCGATCCCTTAGCGGGTTTGTCTTTCATCAGGCAACACTCCGTCGTCAGGCCATCAACAAACACATCAATGCAAGAGCGACACCAACCTCACGCCGCGCACCCGGGGTGCCTGGCATCCTGCCATGGGCTCGGGTGTGGCAGGCGTCTCAGCTGCTGGGGGCGGGCCGAGGGTGCATGACGGCGCGTTGGCGCTCTTGCTGGAGAAACTTCATGATGATCGGGGCGACGGCCTCGGCCCGGGTGATCAGGAACAAGTGGCCGTCGTCGATTATGTGTAGCTGGGCATTGGGAATTCGCCAGGCCAGCAGGCGCATGTTGATCAAGGGAATCAACGGGTCATCGTCACCGGCCAGCACCAGGGTCGGCTGCTGGATCTTGTGCAGCCAGTGAATGCTGGTCCAGCCAAGCCCGGCGAACAGTTGCCAGTAGTAACCGAGCTTGCCGCCTGAGCGCACCTTGGCCGCGTGCGACAGGGCCAGGTCCGGGTCCCGGCGAAAGGCGCCGCCGTAGATCTGCGGGGCGATGCGGATCACATGGGACGGTTGCACGTAGCGCCGGGGGCTGGCCATCAACCACAACACCTTGGGCTTGCCCGGCACCATCACCGCGCCAGCGGCGGTGGCAGCCAGCACCAGTTTCTTGCAGCGCTCGGGGTAGTCATGGGCGAACTGCTGGGCCAGCGCCCCGCCCCAGGACACGCCGATGACATTGACCTGGCCATAGTCGAGGTAGTCGAGCATGCGCGCGGTAAGCTTGGCCAGGCCCGGAAAACGGTAGGGGTGGCGCGGGGTCGATGAACCGCCGACCCCCGGCACGTCGAAGGCAATTACCTCAAGGTCCGGGTCCAGGGCCTGGATGAACGGGAACACCAGCTCCAGGTTGGCGCCGATGCCATTGAAGATCAGCAAGGGCGTCAAGTGCGGCTTGCCGGGTCGGACGGCGGTGCGGATGGTCTGGCCATCCAGGTCGACGGTCCTGAAAATATACGGTTGCGGCATGCGCGAAGCCCTGTGTTGGATAAACGCCGCAGCCCTCGCGAGCTGCGGCGGTGTTCGCTATCAACGCTCGTGAACGTAGGTCCCTGGCGCTGCGGCACCGGCCACATGGGCCTTGTTGCCAAGGTTGACCGGGGCTTTTTTCAGCTTGCCGGAACGCTCGGCCAGCCAGGTGTGCCAGTACAGCCACCAGGAATCGGTGTGCTTGGTCGAGTTCTCTTGCCAGTCGAGGGCGCTGGCGGGCATTTCACTGTTGGTCATGTAGCGCGCCTTGGGGTTGCCCGGCGGGTTGAGGATGCTCTGGATATGGCCGCTGTTGGACAGCAGGAACTCGACCTTGCCACCGAACAGCTGCGCCGACTTGTAGCATGACTGCCACGGCGTGATGTGATCGGCTGTACCGGCGACGCTGAAGATGTCGGTGGTCACCTGCTTGAGGTCGATCGGCGTACCGCACACTTCCAGTGCATCGGGGCGCAGCAGTGGATTGTTTTTGAACATTTCGATCAGGTCGCCGTGGAAGGCGGCCGGCAGGCGCGTGGTGTCGTTGTTCCAGAACAGGATGTCGAACACCGGCGGCTCGTTGCCCAGCAGGTAGTTGTTGACCCAGTAGTTCCAGATCAGGTCGTTGGGGCGCATCCAGGCGAATACCTTGGCCATGTCGCGGCCTTCGAGCACACCGGCCTGATAGGAATGGCGCTTGGCGGCCTCGAGGGTCTGCTCGTCGACGAACAGCGCCACCTGGGTATCGAGGGTGGTATCGAGCACGCTGACCAGCAGGGTCAGGGCGTTGACCTTCTTTTCGCCCAGCGCCGCGTAGTGCCCCACCAGCGCAGTGCAGGTGATACCGCCGGAGCAGGCGCCGAGCATGTTCAGGTCCTTGCTGCCGGTGATCGCCAGGATCACGTCGACCGCTTCCTTGAGCGCGTCGATGTAGGTCGACAGGCCCCATTCGCGCTGGGACTTGGTCGGGTTGCGCCAACTGACGATGAAGGTCTGCACGTTGGAGCGCAGGCAGAAACGCGCCAGGCTCTTTTCCGGGCTGAGGTCGAAGACGTAGAACTTGTTGATCTGCGGCGGCACCACCAGCAGCGGCTTTTCCAGCACCTGCTCGGTGATCGGCCGGTACTGGATCAGTTCCAGCACGTCATTGCGAAACACCACCGCGCCTTCGCTGGTGCCGAGGTTCTTGCCGACCTCGAAGGCGTCCATGTTCACCTGGCTGGGCATGCCGCCATTGTTGACCATGTCCTTGGCCAGGTTCGACAGGCCGTCGAGCAGGCTCTTGCCACCGGTTTCGAAGAAGCGCTTGACCGCCGCCGGGTTGGCTGCGGTGTTGGTCGGCGCCATGGCCTCGGTCATCAGGTTGATGACGAAGTGGCCGCGGCTGATGTCCTGGTCGGAGAGGTTGCTGGTATCGATCCAGTCGTGCAGTTCCTTGCGCCAGGCCAGGTAGGTCTGCAGGTAGCGGCGATACAGCGGGTTCTGGCTCCAGGCCGGGTCGTGAAAACGGCGGTCGTCGCCCTCGGGCTGCAAGCTCGACTTGCCGAAGATCACATCTTTCAGCTCCATGCCGAAATGGGCGACATGCTTGGCACTGTGCAGCGGTTGACGAATGGCCTGACGCAGGACCATTCGAGCAGATGTCAGCAAATCCTTGCGGCGCAAGCCGATCACCGGGTTCAGACCCAGGGTGTTTTCCGAGGCTTGGCGCTGCAGGTCATCGTTATTCTTGTTACTCATCTACGACGCTCCGTTGTCCTGAGACGAGTACCGGTTTGACTGTGCGCGTTACACAGACGAACGCCCGGTACTGCTGCTCGGGTGACCAGTGATAACGAACTGCGGTCCTGCGGCCGGATGCAAACGACGATGAGCCATGCGGGTTTTTTCTGCGTGAGAAGACTGCCTGCTTTCGCTCGCGACCTCTACATACCAGCCCGACCCTGCATTAAATCCGATGCAGGGAACTTGCCAGATCCATTGGTTACCCGACTTTTTGGTATAGCGCAAGACGGCCACTCATTGGCCGTGGTGCAGGCATTCAAGCAAATAGAATTAGAAAATGCGCTCTAAACCCTGAGGGGGCCGAGCTAGAGCATCAGCTTGACGATCGACTCGTTGGGGTCGCGGGATTTGCCGGCTTTTTTCAGCTCGCCAAGGTAGTCATCCCAGAGTTCCTGCTGGCGCAGGCACAGCTGCTCAAGGTATTCCCAGGTGAACAGGCCGCTGTCGTGGCCGTCGTCGAAGGTCAGTTTCAGTGCGTACTGGCCGGCAGGTTCCAGCCCGCTCAAGCCAACGCCGAGCTTGCCGTACTGAAGGATCGGATTGCCGTGGCCCTGGACCTCGGCGGAAGGGGAGTGCACGCGCAGGAATTCGGCGGGCAGGTTGTACACCTCGCCTGGCCCGTAGGTCAGGGTAAGGGTCTTGGAGGCTTTGTGCAGGTTGATGCCGGTGGGGATTCTGGTCATGGATAAGGGCTCTTGGGCTACAAGCTGCAAGCTACAAGCTACAAGAGAAGGCGTCCAGCGCACTTGACTTGCAGCTTGCCGCTTGAAGCTTGCCGCTTTAGAGAATGTAGCGAGACAGGTCTTCGTTCTGCGCCAATTCGCCCAGGTGGCTGTTGACGTAGTCGGCGTCGATGCGGATCGGCGCTTCGCTGTGGGCGCTGGCCAGGTCGCCGGCGCTGAACGACACCTCTTCGAGCAGGCGCTCGAGCAAGGTGTGCAGGCGACGGGCACCGATGTTCTCGGTTTTCTCGTTGACCTGCCAGGCGATCTCGGCCAGGCGCTTGATGCCGTCGGCGGCGAACTCGATGTTCAAGCCTTCGGTTTTCAACAGCTCGCGGTATTGCTCGGTGAGCGAGGCGTGCGGTTCGCTGAGGATACGCTCGAAGTCTTCCGGGCTCAGGGCCTTGAGTTCGACGCGAATCGGCAGGCGACCTTGCAGCTCGGGCACCAGGTCGCTCGGCTTGCTCAGGTGGAAGGCACCGGAGGCGATGAACAGGATGTGGTCGGTCTTGACCATGCCCAGCTTGGTGTTCACCGTGCAGCCTTCGATCAGTGGCAGCAGGTCGCGCTGCACGCCTTCACGGGAGACGTCGGCGCCGCCAACGTTACCGCGCTTGGCAACCTTGTCGATTTCGTCGATGAACACGATGCCGTGCTGCTCGACCGCTTCCAGGGCCTTGGCCTTGAGCTCGTCTTCGTTGACCAGGCGCCCGGCTTCTTCGTCGCGCACCAGCTTGAGCGCTTCCTTGACCTTGAGCTTGCGGCTCTTGCGCTTGCCCTTGCCCATGTTGGCGAACAGGTTCTGCAACTGGTTGGTCATCTCCTCCATGCCCGGCGGCGCGGAAATATCGACACCCACGGCCTCGGCCACTTCGATCTCGATTTCCTTGTCGTCCAGCTGGCCTTCGCGCAAGCGCTTGCGGAACAGCTGGCGGGTGTTGGAGTCCTGGCTGGCGACCTGGTCTTCGTTGAAGCCGGTGCGCGCCGGTGGCAGCAGGGCGTCGAGGATGCGCTCTTCGGCAGCATCTTCGGCGCGGTGGCCGACGCGGATGATTTCCTGCTCGCGGAGCATCTTGATCGCGGCATCGGCGAGGTCGCGGATGATCGACTCGACGTCACGGCCGACATAGCCGACCTCGGTGAACTTGGTCGCTTCGACCTTGATGAACGGGGCGTTGGCAAGCTTTGCCAGGCGCCGGGCGATTTCGGTCTTGCCGACGCCGGTCGGGCCGATCATCAGGATGTTCTTCGGCGTCACTTCAACGCGCAGCTCGGCCGGCAGTTGCATGCGCCGCCAGCGGTTGCGCAGGGCGATGGCGACGGCGCGCTTGGCGTCGTCCTGGCCGATGATATGGCGGTTGAGTTCGTGGACGATCTCGCGGGGGGTCATGGACATGATAGTGATGGTCCTTGGGCTCGATAAGTCAGCGTGGAAAAGCCCGGCCACCGGGGCCGGGCGCCAGAACAGCTGAATTACTCGGCCAGGTCCTGCTCCTCGATGGTCAGGTTGTGGTTGGTGAACACACAGATGTCACCGGCGATGTTCAGCGCGGTCTCGGCGATTTCGCGGGCCGAGAGGTCGGTCTTTTGCAGCAGCGCGCGGGCGGCGGCCTGGGCGTAGGCGCCACCGGAGCCCATGGCGATCAGGCCGTCTTCGGGCTCGACCACGTCACCGTTGCCGGTGATGATCAGCGATGCGTCCTTGTTGGCTACCGCCAGCATGGCTTCCAGGCGGCTCAGGGAACGGTCGGTACGCCACTCCTTGGCCAGCTCCACGGCGGCGCGGATCAGATGGCCCTGGTGTTTTTCCAGTTGCCCTTCGAAGCGTTCGAACAGGGTGAAGGCGTCGGCGGTGGCACCGGCGAAACCGGCGATGACCTGGCCGTGGTACAGGCGGCGGACTTTCTTGGCGTTGCCTTTCATCACGGTGTTGCCGAGAGAAACCTGGCCGTCGCCGCCCATGACGACTTTGCCGTGGCGGCGAACTGAAACGATGGTGGTCAAGGGAGAGTCTCCACGCAGCGGGGCGAAAATGCCTGATGCAGACTCATATGGGGGTGGTGGGAAGGATTTCAACCTTGCAGGATGAGTGGTAATGGCTATCGCGGGTCGAGCCCGCTCCCACAGAGATGGGTGAAATCCTGTGGGAGCGGGCTTGACCCGCGATGTAGCAGCGCAAACTCAGGCTTCGTGACTGATATGTCCATCGACCAAGGTATAACGCACCGCACTCGGCAGGCAGTGGCCGATGAACGGGCAGTTGTCGCCCTTCGAGCGCCATTGCTCGCCGGCCAGGGTCGAGGCCTTGGCGTCGAACAGCACCAGGTCTGCGGCACTGCCTACCTTCAGCTCGCCCGCTGGCAGGCGCAGCGCTGCTGCAGGGCCTGCAGACAAACGTTGCAACAAAGTTGGCAAATCGAGCAGGCCGTCTTCCACCAGGGTCATGGCCAGCGGCAGCAACAGTTCGACACTGCTGATGCCCGGCTCGGTGGCGCCGAACGGTGCCAGTTTGGCATCCCGCTCGTGGGGCTGGTGATGGCTGGAAATCGCCTGGATCACCCCGGACTTCACCGCCTCGCGCAGGCCGTCGCGGTCGGCGCGGGTGCGCAGCGGCGGTTGCACGTGGTAGAGGCTGGAGAAGTCGCGCAGCGCTTCATCGGTGAGGATCAGCTGGTACAGGGCCACGTCGGCGGTCACCGGCAGGCCCAGTTCCTGGGCCTGGGCGATCAGCCGCGCGCCGCGGGCGCTGGTCAGCTGGCTGAAGTGCGCACGCACGCCGGTCTGTTCGACCAGCAGCAGGTTGCGCGCCAGGGCCACGGTCTCGGCGGTTTCCGGGATGCCCGGAAGGCCGAGGAAGCTGGCCATGGCGCCTTCGTGGGCCAGGCCACCCTGGGCCAGGTCGCGGTCCTGGGAGTGGAAGATCACCGTCAGGTCGAAGGTCGCGGCGTATTCCAGGGCGCGGGCCAGGGTGCGGTTGTTGGTAAAGGCATTGAGGCCGTTGCCAAAGGCCACGCAGCCGGCGTCGCGCAGGGCAATCAGCTCGGCAAGCTGCTCGCCTTCCAGGCCTTTGCTCAGGGCGCCGATCGGGTAGACCTTGCTGTGCCCGGCTTCGCGGGCGCGGTCGAGAATCAGCTCGGCCACTGCCGAGGTGTCCAGCACCGGCTTGGTCTGCGGCGGGCAGCACAGGCTGGTGACGCCACCGGCAGCGGCAGCGCGGGTTTCGCTGGCGATGCTGCCCTTGCGGCTGTAGCCGGGCTCGCGCAGGGCGACGTTGAGGTCGACCAGGCCGGGGGCGGCTACCAGGCCTTGGGCGTCGATGCTGCGCGCCGGCTTGAAGCCTGCCGGGGCGGCGCCGATGGCGATGATCTTGCCGGCATCGATGTGCAGGTCAGTGGTCTGGTCCAGGCCGCTCAGCGGGTCGATGACCCGGGCGCCGAGAATACTGAGGGTCACTGGGCGTTCTCCTGCTCGAATTGACGTTGCGCGGTCTGCCCGCTCATGGCCATGGACAGCACCGCCATGCGCACGGCGATGCCGTAGGTGACCTGGTTGAGGATCACCGAGTGGGCGCCGTCGGCCACCGCTGATTCAATCTCGACGCCGCGGTTGATCGGGCCCGGGTGCATGACGATGGCATCCGGCTTGGCCCCGGCCAGGCGCGCGGTGGTCAGGCCGAACAGGCGGTAGAACTCGCCTTCGCTGGGCAGCAGGCCGCCGGCCATGCGCTCACGCTGCAGGCGCAGCATGATCACCACGTCGACGTCCTTGAGGCCTTGCTCGAGGTCGGTGTAGACCTTCACCCCATACTGCTCGATACCGATCGGCAGCAGGGTTTTCGGGCCGATCACGCGGATGTCCGGGCAGCCCAGGGTTTTCAGCGCGAGCATGTTCGAGCGCGCCACCCGCGAGTGCAGGATGTCGCCGACGATGGCCACCGAGAGGTTCTCGAAGCCGCCCTTGTGCCGACGAATGGTGAGCATGTCGAGCATGCCCTGGGTCGGGTGGGCGTGGCGGCCGTCGCCGCCGTTGATGATCGCCACCTCCGGGCACACGTGCTCGGCGATGAAGTGCGCGGCGCCCGAGTCGGCATGACGCACGACGAACATGTCGGCGGCCATGGCTTCGAGGTTGCGCAGGGTGTCGAACAGGGTTTCACCCTTGCTGGTCGAAGAGGTCGACACGTTCAGGGTGATGACGTCGGCCGACAGCCGCTGGGCGGCCAGTTCGAAGGTGGTGCGGGTGCGCGTGGAGTTCTCGAAGAACACGTTGCAGACGGTCTTGCCGCGCAGCAACGGGACCTTCTTCACGGCCCGGGCGCCGACTTCGAGGAACGAGTCGGCGGTGTCGAGGATTTCGGTCAGCAGTTCGCGGGGCAAACCGTCGAGCGAGAGAAAGTGGCGCAGCTGGCCCTGATCATTGAGCTGCAGCGGGCGCTTGGCGTCGATTGGCGTCATCGCGGGGGACTCTTAAAGGGCGGAAGCGGAGGCGAGGTCCTGGCGCTCGAGGGCGAGCGGTGCGGGTCCGGTCAATTTTACCCGTTCATGGGCAGCCAGCGACAGGGTGGCGCCGACCACATTCGGCCGGATCGGCAATTCGCCGGCATCCAGGTCGAGCAGGCAGACCAGGGTCACGCTGGCCGGGCGGCCATAGTCGAACAGCTCGTTGAGGGCGGCGCGGATGGTACGCCCGCTCATCAGTACGTCGTCGATCAGCACCAGGTGCTGGCCTTCGATCTCGAACGGCAGGTCGGACGGGCGCACCTGCGGGTGCAGGCCGTTCTGGCTGAAGTCGTCGCGGTAGAAGGAAACGTCGAGCGTGCCCAGGGCGGCGTCGCTGCCCAGCTCTTCGAGCAGGGCCTGGGCGACCCAGACACCCCCGGTGCGGATGCCGATGAAACGCGGCTCGGCAATGGCGCGGCGGGCCAGATGGGCGCGAAGGTCGACGGCCATCTGCCGGATCAGTTCGGCGGGATTGGGTAGGCTCATGCTTGCTCCTCAAGAGGCCGGGGAGCGGTGCGCTGGCCCGGCTTGAATGCGATGATCGGGTCTCAGGCCCCGGTATTGGCCTCCAGCCAGCCCTGCAGCAGCAAGGCGGCGGCAATGGCATCCACCGGATTGTCGCGGTAACTGCCGCGCTGGCCGCCACGGGCCATGCGCTCGCCCTTGGCTTCGAAAGTGGTCAGGCGTTCATCGTGGGTGTGGACCGGCAGGTTGTATCGACCATTAAGGCGGCGGGCGAATTTTTCTGCGCGCTCGCTCATCTCGCTGGGGCTGCCATCCATGTTCAAGGGCAGGCCGACCACCAGGGCGTCGGGTTTCCACTCTTTGATCAGTTTTTCCACCTGGGCCCAGTCCGGCGTGCCGTTCTGCGCCTTGAGGGTGCACAGCTCGCGGGCCTGGCCGGTGATCACCTGGCCGACGGCGACGCCGATCTGGCGGCTGCCGTAGTCAAAGCCCAGCAGTAGACGTACTTCGGCCATCAGGCGTGCCCCGCCTGGCTGGTCAGCAGGCTGAGGTTGATCCCCAGGCTTGCCGCCGCAGCGGCCAGGCGCTGCTCACAGGCCATGCCGAAGATGATCTCGGGGTCGAACGGGCAGTTCAGCCAGGCGTTGTCGGCCAGCTCCGCTTCCAGCTGCCCGGCTTCCCAGCCGGCATAGCCGAGGGTAATCAGGCTCTGTTTCGGGCCCAGGCCGTCGGCGATGGCGAACAGCACGTCCTGGGAGGTGGTCAGCGACAGGCCGTCGAGTTCGACGGTGGCCTGGAAGCTGCGCTCGCTGGTGTGCAGGACGAAGCCGCGGTCGGTTTGCACCGGGCCGCCCATATAGATTGGTACATGAATGCAACTGGCCGGCGGTTCGACGTCCGGGCGCAGCTGTTCGAGGATATCGGCCAGGTTGAGGTCTTGTGGCCGATTGACCACCAGCCCCATCGCCCCATTGGCGTTGTGCTCGACGATGTAGGTCAAGGTCTGCGCGAAGTTCGGGTCGGCCATGTGTGGCATGGCAATCAGGAACTGATGCTTGAGGTAATCCGGGCTGAGGTTCTTCATGCCTGATAGTGTGGCGGTGAGTGGCCACGCTGACAAGGTGCTGGCGTCACCTTGTCAGCTTTACTGCGGGGTTACTTGAACAGCTTGACCACTTCTTCGGTGTACAGGGTTGGCGACTCTTCAGCGGCCGACAGCACGTACTCCTGGACGGTTTGCTGCTTGGCCTGCGGGTACTTGGCCAGGTAGCTCTCCGGGAACGCCGGGGCCTTGAGGCTGGAGCCGGCCTTGATCAGCGCGGCGACGCAGTCCGGGTTGTCCGTGCGGGCGGCTTCTTCCAGCGGCGTACCGACCGGGAAGGTGCCGTGCTGCTCGTGGTAGGCATCGATCGAGCTGCCTTTTTTCAGCAGCAGGGCAATGCGCTCGGCCGCTTGTGGGTCAGGCTGGCCGTTCATCTCAAAGGCGCGTTCGCAAACATGGTGCAGCGGCGTCGTGCCGGTCAGGGTTACCTGGTAGGGATTGGCGCCGGCAGCGACCAGCAGCTTGATCACCTCCAGGTTCGAGGCACCCGGTCCGGTCAATGGAGTAAAGCCGTTCGGCCGGACGGCCTTGGCATCGGCGCCAGAAGCCAGCAGCAGCTTGATCAGTTCGGCTGAGCCCTTGCCTGCCGCGGTGTTCAGCGGCGTAGCGGAATCGCCCTGGGCCAGCACGTTGACGTCGGCGCCGGCCTTGATCAGGCCCTTGACCATGCGCAGGTCGGCCTCGGAGGCCTTCGATTGCTCGGCCTGGTTGAGGACGAACAGCAGCAGGGTTTCACCGTTTTCCTGGATCGGTGTGTTGACGTCACCGATCTTTGGCAGGAACAGCTCGAACGGCGCGACGATCTTGTAGGAGGCGGCCAGGAACATCGGCTGGCCTTTCGGATCGGCACCCTGGTCGAGCAGGGCCTGGATCTTGGCCAGGCGCGCCGGGGTTTCGTCGTACTTGTACTCGCCAACTTCGTTGTACAGCTTCTGCGACAGCTCGGCGGCGTCGGCGAAGGCAGTAGCAGGCAGGACGCAGGCCGCCAGGGCCAGGCCGAGGGCGGCTGTTTTGCGGGCGAAATTGATGCGCGACATCAACAGAATCCTTTCTTGAGGGGGGATATACGGGCGCGCATCATCGCAAAATGGCTATTGTTTTGCCATCAGGCTTAACCTTAGATCGATTGTAGTAGTCGGTGCTGACTGCCGGGTGGGGTAGTCAGCAGCCAGTGCCCAGGGGGTGAGTCTCGGCGTGTTCAGGATCTAATAATGGGCGGATGATACTGAGCAGTAAATTCATTGATGAAAATGTTTATCGTACGGCCGTCGGAAAGTTCATAGTCAAACTCGGCCTCGCCTTCTATATGAATAAAGTTCTGGGCGTCGTAAAGCGCTTTGATTTTCAATGCTCCTGTACCCGCGTTGTCGCCCCCCACACTACCATTTGAGTAAGTTGCAAATAAACCAAAGAACTCATCTGCGCTTGGCTCAGGTTTTATTGCATATTCACGTATTTCCAGTGGTGCGCTTGTCGAGATCCAGATTGCAGGATAGGTCGCGCCTGGATCAAATGGCCAGTCATTGAAAATGCAGTAAATAAGGCTCAAAGGGCCGGTGCGTAAAAAGTGGACGTTACTGTTCTTGTACACTGTTTCATTTACGCCGTCTTTCAGGGTGACGGTGAAATGACCAGAGGCATGCTTGACCCAGTGCGTGGGTTTTTTGCTATCAGATTTGCCAATAGTGCTCATGGTAAACGCCCTGCCTGGTGATTTACCTGGCGATATTGAGCGTCTGTGAGCGTTGGCGAAACTGGCAGTTTTATCAGGTAACAGCGGCTTGTGTCTGCGTTATTCTTGAGTGTTTTTTAATACATGCCCGGTCGGGCAAATCAATTGCTCTGCAGCCGGTCGCCGCGGGCGAAACGCCAGGTACGGATGATCTCCAGCCGGTCGATATCGGCCAGGTCGCCGGTGAACGGCGCGAACGGTGCGGCCAGGCGCACGATGCGCTGGGCGGCCTGGTCGAGCAGCGGCTGGCCGGAGGACTCCAGCACCAGCACTTCATACAGCGAACCGTCGCGGTTGATCGACACCATCAGCCGCAGGCTGCCGTAGATCTGCTGGCGCCGGGCTTCGTCGGGGTAGTTGAGGTTGCCGATACGCTCGACCTTCTTGCGCCACTCGTCCTTGTACCAGGCACCCTTGTCGCGCATGGTCGAGGCGGCATTAAGCCTGTGGATGCGCGGGCGCTTGGCGTACAGTTGCTGCTCGTTGGACAGTTCGGCTTCGAGGCTGGCGATCTGGCTGGACAGCTGCGAGCTGTCGAAGTCCGGGGTCGCAGCCTTGGGTTTGGGCTGCGGCTTGGCTTCCTTGGGTCGGGTTTCGACCTTTTCCGGCTTCGGCGCCTTGGTCGCCACTACTGCCTTGGGCGGCGTCGGTTGCGGTTGCACTTCGGGCTTGGCGGCCGGCGGCGGGGTGACCTTGTTGATCTTGCTGTCCTGGAAGGGCGCTACTTCGGTGGTTTTCGGCACCGCCTTCTTGTCCAGGGTGCCGCTGCCTTGCTGATTGTCCTGGGCCAGGTAATCGGCCTTCTGCGGCGCTTTCTCGCTTTTGAAGGTGGCCAGGGTGATTTCCATGGTCCGGCGGATTTCTTCGGGCTTGGCGAAGGTGAAGCCGACACCGAGAATCAGCGCCAGGTGCAGCAGCGCTGCCAGGAACAAGGTAAAACCCAGGCGATCCACCGGGCGTACGCGGGGTGGAGAGAAGTCGGCAGGGATGTCAGCAGGAAGCGTCATCAGGTATCCAGCAGCTGCAAAGACCGGGGGAAACCGGCAGAGCAGGTGCCCAGGTCATAAAAACGACCGGCATGATACCCCACTCTGCGCGGTTGCTCCGCGTCGGCTGTCAGCGCGCCTTGAGCTTGCGATCAATGGCATCCATCAACTGCACGCCGATCTGGGTGCCGAAGGCGTTGTCGATCTCGCGGATGCAGGTCGGGCTGGTGACGTTGATTTCGGTCAGGTGCTCGCCGATCACGTCCAGGCCGACGAACAGCAGGCCCTTCTCGCGCAGGGTCGGGCCGACCTGTTCAGCGATCCAGCGGTCGCGGTCGGTCAGCGGGCGGGCTTCGCCACGGCCGCCGGCGGCGAGGTTGCCACGGGTTTCGCCCGAGGCCGGAATGCGCGCCAGGCAATAGGGCACCGGCTCGCCGTCGATCATCAGGATGCGCTTGTCGCCGTCCTTGATGGCCGGCAGGTAGCCTTGCGCCATGATTTGCTGGGTGCCGTTGCCGGTCAGGGTCTCGAGGATTACCGAGAGGTTCGGGTCGCCCGGGCGATGGCGGAAGATCGAGGTGCCGCCCATGCCGTCCAGCGGCTTGAGGATGGTGTCGCCCTGCTGGTTGACGAATTCGCGCAGGATATCGGCGCGGCGGCTGACCAGGGTCGGTGGCGTGCACTGCGGGAACAGCGTGGCGAACAGCTTTTCGTTGCAGTCGCGCAGGCTCTGCGGGCGGTTGACCACCAGCACGCCGGCGGCTTCGGCCTGTTCCAGCAGGTAGGTGCTGTAGACGAACTCCATGTCGAACGGTGGATCCTTGCGCATCAGGATCACGTCCAGCTCGCTCAGGGCACTGTCTTGCTCGGCGTCGAGCTCGAACCAGTGCCCCGGGTCGGCGAACACTTTCAGCGGGCGCATGCGTGCGCGGGCCTGGCCGGCGCCCTGGTAGAGGTCCTGCTGCTCCATGTAGAACAGCGACCAGCCGCGCTCCTGGGCGGCCAGCAACATGGCCAGCGAGCTGTCCTTTTTATAGGAAATGCGCGCAATGGGGTCCATGACAATCCCGAGGCGAACGCTCATGGGCAAAATCCTCTCAGCGGCAATGGGCCGCATTGGCTCGAATGAAAAGTGGCGTCAGGGTGGCGCTCGCAACGCTGGCGGTCAAGGGAAAAACGCATCCTGGGCGGCGCTGCGCCGGGCGTCGGCGCGGGCCGATGGAATGCACCCCCCAGAGTGTGCTAAAAAGGCCTGGCACGTGGCCTGCACGGCCCTCTCCAGCTGCAAGCCACAAGCCATAAGCCACAAGAAAAAGCACGCCGCGTTCACCCTGCTTTTTCTTGCCGCCAGAAACTTGTAGCTTGCCGCTCATAGCGAGCAGCGATGGTAGAGCAATTATGGAACAGCCCGGCGCGGCATTGAAGGTGATGGTGATCGACGACTCCAAGACGATTCGCCGCACCGCCCAGATATTGCTCGGTGAAGCAGGATGTGAGGTCATCACGGCCATCGACGGTTTTGATGCCCTGGCCAAGATCATCGACCACCAGCCGCAGATCATTTTCGTCGACGTGCTGATGCCGCGTCTGGACGGCTACCAGACCTGCGCCCTGATCAAGCAGAACAGCACCTTCAAGGACACGCCGGTGATTCTCCTGTCGTCCCGCGATGGCCTGTTCGACAAGGCCCGTGGCCGTGTCGTCGGCTCTGATCAATTTTTGACCAAACCTTTCAGCAAGGAAGAGCTGCTGGACGCAATCAAGGCCCATGTGCCCGGATTCGCCGCAGAAGAACAACACGCACCCTGACGTTGCGCCGCCGCGCAGGCGTCTATTCCTTATGGGGAACAGCATGGCCCGAGTTCTGATCGTCGACGATTCGCCGACCGAAATGTACAAACTGACCGGTATGCTCGAAAAGCACGGGCATGAAGTGCTCAAGGCCGAAAACGGCGCCGATGGCGTAGCCCTGGCCCGCCACGAAAAGCCCGATGCGGTACTGATGGACATCGTCATGCCCGGGGTCAACGGCTTCCAGGCCACCCGCCAGTTGAGCAAAGACCCGGAAACCGCGCATATCCCGGTGATCATCGTCACCACCAAGGACCAGGAGACCGACAAGGTCTGGGGCCAGCGCCAGGGCGCCAAGGACTACCTGACCAAGCCGGTGGACGAAGACACCCTGATCAAAAAGCTCAACGACGTGCTCAAAGGTTGACCACCCAGCCCATGGGCGAGTCGCTGACGGCCTTCGAGCTGCTGCTGGACATCGACCGGCGCTGCCGGCTGCTGGCCGCCGACCTGCCGTTGCAGGAAACCCGCCTGCAGAGCTGGAGCGGCATCGGCTTTCGCATTGCCGAACAGTGGTTCGTCGCGCCCATGGGCGAAGTCGCCGAAGTGCTGCACGAGCCGCGCCTGAGCCGCATCCCCGGGGTCAAGCCCTGGGTCAGCGGTGTCGCCAACCTGCGTGGCCGGCTGCTGCCGGTGATGGACCTCTGCGGTTTCTTCGCCCTGGGCCTGTCGGCACCGCGCAAGCAGCGACGAGTGCTGGTGCTCGACCATGACGAGTTGTTTGCCGGCTTGCTGGTCGATGAAGTGCTGGGTTTGCAGCATTTCCCGCTGCACAGCCTCGATCTGTCGCCGCCAACGCCGTTGCTCAGTGCGGCCGCGCCTTTCGTCCAGGGGCATTTCCAGCGTGAGCGCAGCTGGGCGATCTTCAGCCCCTTCGCCCTGGCCCAGGCGCCGGGTTTCCTTGATGTCGCGCTGTAAAGGAACGCCACCTCCGTGACCACGACCAAGACGGCTCCATCGCCCCAGGGTTCCCGCAGCAGCGCGCAGATCGCCGCGCTGTTCGTGGTGCTGATCCTGTCGATCATCCTGCTGTTCGCCAACTTCGCCTACCTCAACACCCAGGCCAACTACGACAAGCAGTACATCGGCCATGCCGGCGAACTGCGGGTGCTGTCCCAGCGCATCGCCAAGAACGCCACTGAAGCGGCGGCCGGCAAGGCCGTGGCCTTCCGCCTGTTGAGCGAGGCGCGCAACGACTTCGAACAGCGCTGGGGCTACCTGAAAAAGGGCGATGCCAGCACCGGCCTGCCCGCTGCGCCGCCGGCGGTGCGCAAGGAAATGGACGCAGTGCTGCGTGACTGGGAAAACCTGCGCAAGAACACCGACACCATCCTGGCCAGCGAGCAGACCGTGCTGTCGTTGCACCAGGTTGCCGCGACCCTGGCTGAAACCGTGCCGCAGTTGCAGGTGGAGTACGAGAAGGTCGTCGAGATCCTCCTGCAAAGCGGTGCGCCGGCCAGCCAGGTGGCCGTGGCCCAGCGCCAGTCGTTGCTGGCCGAGCGTATTCTTGGCTCGGTGAATACCGTACTGGCCGGCGACGACACCGCTGTGCAGGCCGCCGATGCCTTCGGCCGCGACGCCAGCCGTTTCGGCCAGGTGCTCGAGGCCATGCTCGGCGGTAACGACACCATCCAGGTGACTCGCGTGCAAGACCCGGACGCCCGTGCGCGCCTGGGCGAGATCGCCGAGCTGTTCCAGTTTGTCGCAGGCTCCGTCGACGAAATCCTCGAAACCTCGCCCGAGCTGTTCCGTGTGCGCGAAGCCGCCGGGAGCATCTTCGGCCTTTCGCAAACCCTGCTCGATGAAGCCTCGCGCCTGGCCACCGGGTTTGAAAACCTGGCTGGCGGCCGAACCCTGGATACCGTCGGCGGCTATGTACTGGGTTTGCTGGCGCTGGCGTCGATCATTCT
This sequence comes from Pseudomonas sp. B21-009, assembly GCF_024749345.1. NCBI lineage: Bacteria > Pseudomonadati > Pseudomonadota > Gammaproteobacteria > Pseudomonadales > Pseudomonadaceae > Pseudomonas > Pseudomonas sp. B21-009. Next base: position 440,463 of record NZ_CP087199.1, read on the forward strand.
CATCGGCCTGGTGATGGTTCGCACCACCCACCGCCAGTTGCACGAAACTGCCGAGAAGAACGAGCGCAACCAGCAGGCGATCATGCGCCTGCTCGACGAAATTGAAGACCTTGCTGACGGCGACCTGACCGTAACCGTGTCGGTGACCGAAGACTTCACCGGCGCCATTGCCGATTCGATCAATTACTCCATCGACCAGCTGCGCGACCTGGTGGCGACCATCAACCTCAGCGCCGAGGAAGTTGCCGCCGCCGTGCAAGACACCCAGAACACCGCGCGCCAACTGGCCAAGGCCTCCGAGCACCAGGCCCAGCAGATCAGCGATGCCTCGGTGGCGGTGGGCGACATGGCTGAATCCATCGACCGCGTTTCCACCCACGCCTACGAATCGGCCAAGGTGGCCGAGCGTTCGGTGGCTATCGCCAACAAGGGCAACGAGGTGGTGCACAACACCATCAACGGCATGGACAACATCCGCGAGCAGATCCAGGACACCGCCAAGCGGATCAAGCGCCTGGGCGAGTCGTCCCAGGAGATCGGCGATATCGTCAGCCTGATCGACGACATTGCCGACCAGACCAACATCCTCGCCCTCAACGCGGCAATCCAGGCTTCGCTGGCCGGTGAAGCCGGGCGCGGTTTTGCCGTGGTTGCCGACGAAGTACAGCGCCTGGCCGAACGCTCATCGTCGGCCACGCGGCAGATCGAAGCGCTGGTGCGTACCATTCAGGCCGACACCAACGAAGCGGTGATCTCCATGGAGCAGACCACCGCCGAAGTGGTGCGCGGTGCGCGCCTGGCCCAGGATGCCGGGGTCGCCCTGGCCGAAATCGAAGGCGTGTCGCAGACCCTCGCCGACCTGATTCACAGCATCTCCGACGCCGCCCAGCTGCAGACCTCTTCGGCCGGGCAGATCTCGCATACCATGTCGGTGATCCAGCAGATCACCTCGCAAACTTCGGCCGGCTCCACCGCCACCGCCGAGAGCATCGGTAACCTGGCGCGCATGGCCAGTGAAATGCGCCGCTCGGTGTCCGGTTTTACCCTGCCGCCGACGCCACCGCGTTGAGGGCATCATGGTGATGGGAGCAGTTATGGCGGATCGGCACGATACGGTGGCGCTGGCCTGGGTCAGAGGGGCGATCGCCGACTGCCTGGGCCAGGCGCGCCTGACCCTTGAACACTTTGCCGCCGAGCCCGGCGATGAAGCGGTGCTCGACGGTTTCGTCGAACAGCTGCACCAGGTGCGCGGCTGCCTGCTGATGCTCGAACTGCACGGCGCGGCGCTGCTCGCCGAAGAAATGGAACAACTGGGCCTGGCCTTGCGCCAGGGCCGCGCCAGCCAGCGCGGTGAAGCGCTGGGCGCGTTGTTTCGCGGCCTTGAGCAATTGCCGCTGTACCTGGAGCGCCTGCGCAGCGCCCGCCGCGACTTGCCGCTGGTGGTGTTGCCAGTGCTCAACCAATTGCGTGCCGAGCGCGGTGCCCAGGCCCTGGCCCAGGACAGCCTGCTGAGCAGCAGCCCGGCCGACGCCGAAGAGCTGGCCAACCTCGACCTGTACCTGGGCACCTGGCGCGATCGCCTGCAGGCCGGGCCCGATCGTGATGCCTTGCGTTCGGTGGTCGCCGCCCTGTGCGAAGACCTCAAGCGGGTCAAGGAGCGCCTCGACCAGTTCGTGCGCGGCGACCGCCAGCATCTGGAGGAACTGGAACCGTTACTGGCGCCGCTGCGCCAGATCGCCGACACCCTGGCGGTCCTCGGCTTTGGCCAGCCGCGGCGGGTGATCATCGACCAGGTGCTGGTGCTGCAAAGCCTGGCCCAGGGTCAGCGCGAGCCTGCCGATGCGCTGCTGATGGATATCGCTGGCGCGCTGCTGTATGTCGAGGCCACCCTGGCCGGCATGGTCGGGCCGCTGGAGCAGAACAGCCAGAGCCCGCTGCCGGGCACCGACCTGGCGGAGATTCGCCAGCTGGTGCTGGAGGAAGCCTTCGCCGTGCTGCAGCAGGTCAAGGACCTGATCGGCGATTGCCTCGACGCCGGCTGGCAGCCGCAGCGTCTGCAGCCAGTGCCGGGCTTGCTGCAACAGGTGCGTGGCGCGCTGGCGATGCTGATGCTGCCGCGCGCAGCGGCGTTGATCGGGCAGTGCGGCGACTACGTGCATGCACAGCTGCTGGGCAGCGAGACCCTGGCGGATACTGCAGCCCTGAGCCATCTGGCCGAGGCCGTGAGTGCCTGTGAATGCTACCTGCAATGGCTGATTGCCGATCCCCAGGCCAACCCTTCGCGGTTCCTCGAGGCGGCGCAGCACAGCCTGGCTGCTTTGGGTTATCGGCCCGAGCCGGAACCGGCGTTGGTGGAAGCGACTGTTGTTGCGGCGGATGAAGAAGCACCAATCGACGACGATCTGCGGGAAATTTTCCTCGAAGAGGCCCACGAACTTCTGCCTTTGCTCAATCAGATGTGGACGCGCTGGCAAGCCGACGGCGCCGATCGTGACGCCCTGATCGAACTGCGCCGCGGTCTGCACACCCTCAAGGGTAGCGGGCGGATGGTCCGCGCCCAGGTGCTGGGGGAACTGGCCTGGGCGGCGGAGCACCTGCTCAATCGCGTGCTCGAGGGCCGGGTAGATATCGGTGCAGCGCCCCTGGCCGCCTTGCAGCAAGCGCTGGACACACTGCCTGGCTTGCTCGGCGAGTTTGCCCAGGCACTGGCGTCGGCGCATCCGCAGGTTGAACAACTGGCCGCGCACCTGCACGCCCTGGCCATGAACGACCCGCGCAGCGAGGCCGAGGCCGGCGAAGCCATCGACCCGCAATTGCTGGAGATCTTTCGCAACGAAGCCCTGGGTCACCTGGACAGTCTCGAAGCCTTCCTGCACGAGGCCGACAAGCAGTTGCCGCTGGCGGTCAGCGATAACCTGCAGCGCGCCCTGCACACCCTCAAGGGCAGTGCGGCGATGGCCGGGGTAGTACCGATTGCCGAGCTGGCCGGCGCCCTGGACTTGCTGGCGCGGGAGTTCAAGGCCCATCAGCTGGCCTTCGACCTGGAAGAAATCTACCTGCTGGAAACTGCCGAGCCGCTGCTGCGCCGTGGCGTGCAGCAGCTCTCCAGCGCGCCTCTGGCGCCGATTGCCGGGGCCGCGACGCTGATCGCCGATATTCACCAGGTGGTCGATGCGCGCCTGCAAGCTTTGCTCGAGGCGCCAAGCCAGGGCCTGCGGGTCAAGCGCGACCCGCAACTGATTGCCAGCTTCCTGGCCCAGGGCATGGACATCCTGCTCGACGCCGAATCGTTGCTTTTGCGCTGGCAGGAGCACCCGGGCGAGCGCCAGGAACTCAATGCCCTGCTTGATGAACTGACCACCCTCGGCCAGAGCGCACACCTGGCCGACCTGTGGCAGGTGGATGAGCTGTGTGAAGCCTTGCTCGACCTCTATGGCGCCGTGGAGGAGAGCAGCCTCGCGGTCAGCCCGCGGTTCTTCAGCGAGGCGCAAAGCGCCCATGAAGCGCTGATTGACATGCTCGACCAGATCGCCGCCGGCCAGGAAGTCGACCCGCGTCCGGAACGCCTGCAGGCCTTGCGCGAGCTGCTTGACGAAGGCCTCGACCCAGCGGCCATGGGCCTGGTCAATAGCCAGGGCGGGACAATCACCGAGCTTGCCAGTGCCACCGCCGAACTTGCGGCCCAAGCGCCGGACCCGGCCATGCTCGAACTGTTTCTCGATGAAGCCAGCGACATTCTCGACAGCGCCGACCAGGCCCTGGCGCGCTGGCTGCTGGATACCGACAACGCCTCGGCGCTGTCGTCGCTGGCCCGCGACCTGCAAACCCTCAAGGGTGGCGCGCAGATGGCCGCCATGGGCGCGTTCGAGGTGCTGGCACAAGAGCTTGAGCTGCTTTACGAAGGTTTGGTGGACCGGCGCTTCAGCCCTGGCGCCGAGCTGTTTGCCCTGCTCAAGCGCAGCCACCAGCAACTGGCGCAGATGCTCGAACAACTGCAGCAAGGCCAGGTGCCGGCTGCCCAGGTAGAGCTGCTGGCGGCGCTGCGCGAGTTTCGTCATGAGGCGCCGCCGCCGGTGCCTGTGGATAAACCCGTCGAAGCGCAGCAGGATGCCGGCGACAAAGAGCTGCTGGAGATCTTCCTCGAAGAAAGCCTGGACCTGGTCGAAAGCTCCAGCGCGGCCTTGCTGCGCTGGCAGGCCGAGCCGCGTAATGGCGTTGAGGTGGAGAACCTGCTGCGCGACCTGCACACCCTCAAGGGCGGTGCGCGGATGGTCGAGATCGGGCCGATCGGCGACCTGGCCCATGAACTGGAGTTTCTCTACGAACTGCTCGCCGCCGGCCAGTTGCAACCGAGCCCGGCGCTGTTCAGCCTGCTGCAGAATTGCCACGACCGCCTGGCGCACATGCTCGATGCGGTGCGCCTGCAGCAACCGTTGCACGCGGCCACGGCGCTGATCGACTACATCCGCAACTTCAGCAGCGCCGCATTGGCCGATACCGCTGCCGGTCAGGCGCACCCGGATACGGCGCCGCCAGAGCTGCCGGTGACCGCCCCTGAGCGTGGCGCCGGGGATATGGTCAAGGTGGCCTCGGAGCTGCTTGATGACCTGGGCAACCTGGCCGGAGAGAATTCGATCATCCGTGGCCGCATTGAGCAGCAGGTCAATGACGCCCAAGTGGCCCTGAACGAGATGGAAACCACCCTGGAGCGCATGCGCGACCAGTTGCGCCGCCTGGATACCGAAACCCAGGGGCGCATCCTCAGCCGCCAGGCCGATGGCGACGGCCAGGCCTACGACGATTTCGACCCGCTGGAAATGGACCGCCATTCGCAGCTGCAGCAACTGTCGCGGGCGTTGTTCGAATCGGCCTCCGACCTGCTCGACCTCAAGGAAACCCTGAGCGTGCGCGCCCATGACGCGCACAGCCTGTTGCAGCAACAGGCGCGGGTCAACAGCGACCTGCAGGAAGGCCTGATGCGCACCCGCATGGTGCCGTTCGAGCGCCTGGTGCCGCGCTTGCAGCGGGTGGTGCGGCAGGTCTCCAGCGAGCTGGGCAAGCAGGTCGAACTGGTGGTCGGCAATGCCGAGGGCGAGATGGACCGCAGCGTTCTGGAACGCATGATGGCGCCGCTGGAGCACATGCTGCGCAACGCCGTCGACCATGGCCTGGAGTCGCGCGAGGCGCGCCTGGCAGCGGGTAAGCCTGCGCACGGGCTGATCTCGCTGAACCTGCTGCATGAAGGCGCCGACATCGTCATCGAAATGACCGACGACGGTGCTGGGGTGCCGCTGGAAGCCGTGCGGCGCAAGGCGATCAAGCGTGGTTTGCTCGACCCTGCAGCGGTGCTCAGTGACCACGAGATCATGCAGTTCATCCTCCAGCCAGGGTTTTCCACCGCCGAGAAGATCACCCAGATTTCCGGCCGCGGCCTGGGCATGGACGTGGTCCATGAAGAGGTCAAGCAGCTCGGAGGTTCGATGGTGATCGAGTCGAAGCCGGGCAAGGGCGCGCGCTTTTTGATTCGCCTGCCATTCACGGTGTCGATCAACCGTGGCTTGATGGTGCACTACGGCGAAGAGCAGTACGCGATTCCGCTCAATACCATCGAAGGCATCGTCCGCGTGCCGCCGGCCGAACTCGAGGCGTGCTATCAGCTTGATCCGCCGCATTACCAGTACGCCGGGCATCGCTACGAGCTGCGCTACCTGGGCGAGCTGCTGCAGGGGGCGGCGCAGCCGAAACTGTTGGGCCAGAGCCTGCCGCTGCCGGTGCTGCTGGTGCACTCCCACGACCAGCAATACGCTGTGCAGGTCGATGGCCTGGCGGCCAGCCGCGAGATCGTGGTCAAAAGCCTGGGGCCGCAGTTTGCCGCGGTCCAGGGCTTGTCCGGGGCGACCTTGCTGGGCGATGGCCGGGTGGTGCTGATTCTCGATCTGCTCGGCCAGTTGCGCGGTTTGCAGCAGCAGTTGGCGCTGCACCAGCACAGCAGCGAAGGCCTGCGCCGGGACAGCCATGGCAGCTTGCCGCAACGACCGCTGCTGGTAATGGTGGTGGATGACTCGGTGACGGTGCGCAAGGTTACCGGCCGCCTGCTCGAACGCCACGGCATGAACGTACTGACCGCCAAGGACGGGGTCGATGCCATGGCCCTGCTGCAGGAGCATCGCCCGGACATTCTCCTGCTGGATATCGAGATGCCGCGCATGGACGGCTTTGAAGTCGCCACGCAGATCCGCCACGACCCCAAGCTCAAGGACCTGCCGATCATCATGATCACTTCGCGTACCGGCCAGAAACACCGCGACCGGGCCATGGCCATCGGCGTCAATGACTACCTGGGCAAGCCCTATCAGGAGTCGGTGCTGCTGCAGAGCATCGCCCAATGGAGTCGCCGCGATGCTTGAACAACCGGCCCGGCAAAACCGGCGCAGCAGCCTCACCGGCCTGCTGCTGCCCTTGAGCGATCGCTGCCTGGTACTGCCCAACGTGGCCGTGGCCGAACTGATCGGCTTTCAGGCCGGCAGCCCGGCGCTGGACGCGCCCGAGTGGATGCTTGGCTGGATCGACTGGCGGGGCCAGCGCCTGCCGCTGCTGAGCTTCGAGTCGGCCTGCGACGGCCAGTTGCAGGTTGGCGAGCGGGCGCGGATCGTCGTGCTCAATGCCCTGGGCGACAGCCCGCTGCGCTTTGTCGCCTTGCTGGTGCAGGGTATTCCGCGCTCGTGCAAGCTCGACAGCCAGCTCAACTACGTCGATGTGCCGCTGGCCGGCCTGGAGCTGGCGGCGGTACAGGTGGGCGAACAGGTGGCACGGGTGCCGGACCTGCCCGCGCTGGAGCAACTGTTGGTAGACGCAGGGGTGGTTTGAAGCATTTGCCTGTGTAGGATGGGAGACCTGTTTTAAGTCAGGAGGATCCTGTTGCATGTATCACGGTGAACGTTTCAACGCCTGGACCCATCTGGTCGGTGCCGTTCTGGCCTGCATCGGCGCCATCTGGCTGCTGGTGGTGGCGAGCCTGCAGGGCGACCCCTGGAAGATCGTCAGCCTGGCGATCTATGGCTTTACCCTGCTGTTGCTCTACAGCATCTCGACCCTTTATCACAGCGTGCGCGGCAAGGCCAAAGTGATCATGCGCAAGCTCGATCACCTGTCGATCTACCTGTTGATCGCCGGCAGCTATACGCCGTTCTGCCTGGTCAGCCTGCGCGGGCCCTGGGGCTGGAGCCTGTTCGGGGTGGTCTGGGGGCTGGCGGTGATCGGCATGCTGCAAGAGATCAAGCCGCGCTCCGAAGCGCGGGTCATGTCGATCATCATCTATGCGCTGATGGGCTGGATCGTGCTGGTGGCGGTCAAGCCGCTGCTCGCCAGCCTCGGCGCCGCAGGCTTTGCCTGGCTAGCGGCCGGTGGCGCGTTCTACACCATCGGCATCATCTTCTTTGCCTACGACAGCCGCTTTCGCCATTGGCATGGCATCTGGCACCTGTTCGTGATCGCCGGCAGCCTGCTGCACTTCATCGCGGTGTTCTTCTACGTGCTCTAGAAGTCGCCCCACAGCTGCTGGGCCACGGCCAGGGCCACGACTGGCGCGGTTTCGGTGCGCAATACGCGCGGGCCCAGGCGTGCGGCATGGAAGCCGGTGGCCTTGGCCTGCTCGACTTCGGCCTCGCTGAGGCCGCCTTCTGGGCCGATCAAAAACGCCAGGCTGGCGGGCTGCTGATGGCTGACCATGGGTTCGGCGACCGGGTGCAGGACCAGCTTGAGGTCCTGGTCGCAGGCCTTGAGCCAGTCTGCCAGCGGCTGTGGTGGATGGATGACCGGTACGCTGGAGCGCCCGCATTGCTCGCAGGCGCTGATCGCCACCTGGCGCCAATGAGCCATGCGCTTGTCGGCGCGTTCATCCTTGAGGCGTACTTCGCAGCGCTCGCTGACGATCGGGGTGATAGCGCTGACGCCCAGTTCGGTGGCCTTCTGGATTGCCCAGTCCATGCGCTCGCCGCGCGACAGGCCCTGGCCGAGGTGAATCTGCAGGCTGGAGTCGGCTTGCCCGGCGAAGGCTTCGTCGAGCTGCACGCGGACGGTTTTCTTGCCGACTTCCAGCAATTGGCCGCGAAACTCCTGGCCGCTACCGTCGAACAGTTGCACGGCATCGCCAACCGCCATGCGCAGCACGCGGCCAATGTAGTGGGCCTGGGCTTCGGGCAGGTCGTGGGCGCCGAGGCTCAGGGGGGCGTCGATGAAAAAGCGGGACAGTCTCATGTACTAACTCTAAAAATGTGTTGGCAGTGCGGGCTTCATCGCGGGGCAAGCCCGCTCCTACAGGGATCTTTGCAGGAGCGGGCTTGCCCCGCGATGCTGTTAGCCCGGATCGCGGAAATCAGGGTGAAAATCAGCCGGCACTGCCACGCTGACGCGGCTGCTGGTGGCGATGTCGATACCCTCGGTGGCCACCTCGGCGAGGAAGTCGATCTGCTCCGGGGTGATCACGTATGGCGGCAGGAAGTACACCACGCTGCCCAGCGGGCGCAGCAGGGCGCCACGGCTCAGGGCATGTTCGAAGACCTTCAGGCCACGGCGTTCCTGCCACGGGTAGGCGGTCTTGCTGGCCTTGTCCTGGACCATCTCGATGGCCAGGGCCATGCCGGTCTGGCGCACTTCGCCAACTTGCGGGTGGTCGACCAGGTGCTCGGTGGCGCTGGCCATGCGCTGGGCCAGGGCCTTGTTGGCCTCGATGACGTTGTCCTGCGCGAAGATATCCAGGGTCGCCAGCGCCGCGGCACAGGCCAGCGGGTTGCCGGTGTAGCTGTGCGAGTGGAGGAAGGCGCGCAGGGTCGGGTAATCGTCGTAGAAGGCGCTGTACACCTCGTTGGTGGTCAGGCACGCGGCCAGCGGCAGGTAGCCGCCAGTCAGGGCCTTGGACAGGCACAGGAAATCCGGGCGGATGCCGGCCTGTTCGCAGGCGAACATCGTCCCGGTGCGGCCAAAGCCCACGGCGATCTCGTCGTGGATCAGGTGCACGCCATAGCGGTCACAGGCCTCGCGCAGCAGCTTGAGGTATACCGGGTGGTACATGCGCATGCCACCGGCGCCCTGGATCAGCGGTTCGACGATCACCGCGGCGACCGTGGCGTGGTGTTCAGCCAGGGTCTGCTCCATGGCCGCGAACATGTTGCGCGAGTGCTCTTCCCAGCCCATGCCCTCGGGGCGCAGGTAGCAATCGGGGCTTGGCACCTTGATGGTGTCGAGCAGCAGCGCCTTGTAGGTCTCGGTGAACAACGGCACGTCGCCGACCGACATCGCCGCGATGGTCTCGCCGTGATAGCTGTTGCTCAGGGTGACGAAGCGCTTCTTCTCTGGCTGGCCTTTGTTCAGCCAGTAGTGAAAGCTCATTTTCAGCGCCACTTCGATACAGGACGAACCATTATCGGCGTAGAACACCCGGTCCAGGCCTTCGGGGGTGATCTGCACCAGGCGCTCGGACAGCTCGATCACCGGCTGGTGGCTGAAGCCTGCGAGAATCACGTGCTCAAGCTGGTCGACCTGGTCCTTGATGCGCTGGTTGATGCGCGGGTTCGCATGGCCGAAGGCGTTGACCCACCAGGAGCTGACGGCGTCGAGGTAGCGCTTGCCTTCGAAGTCTTCCAGCCACACGCCTTCGCCGCGCTTGATCGGAATCAGCGGCAGTTGTTCGTGATCTTTCATCTGGGTGCAGGGGTGCCACAGGACCTTGAGGTCACGTTGCATCCACTGTTGGTTGAGGCCCATTTCGATTCTCCTGGCGACGGCGGCTCGGACATGCCGCGCAAGCCTATGCAATGCGCCGGTCGAGAACAACCCGTGCGCTGCAATCAGGGTGCTGGCGTTGCTGGCGGGGGCGCTTGGCGTGGCGTATCCTTCGGCTACTCTTTCTGGGGGATCCCCCCAAACACTTCTGCTTTGATCCGGAGTTCGCCGAATGTCTGCTGGTTGGCTGCGCGCCTGTGCGCTGGTAATGATAGGACTGTTCAGCGGCACTGCGCTGGCCAAGGACAAGGCCCCGACGGCAATCGTCGTCGGTGGCGGTCTGGCCGGCCTGACAGCCGCCTATGAGTTGCAGAACAAGGGCTGGCAGGTGACCCTGCTGGAAGCCAAGACCGGTATGGGCGGGCGCTCGGGCCTGGCCACCAGTGAATGGATCGGCAACAGCAAGGCCCAGCCGGTGCTCAACCAGTACCTGGATGCCTTCAAGCTCAGCACCTTGCCGGCACCTGAGTTCGTGCGTACCCCGGGTTACCTGATCGATGGCGAGTATTTCAGCGCCGCCGACCTCAGCACCAAGCAACCGGCCACCGCCGAAGCGCTCAAGCGTTACGAGAAGACCCTCGACGACCTCGCACGCTCGATCGACGATCCGCTGAACCCGGCGGCCAACAGCACCCTGTTCGCCCTCGACCAGCTCAACGTTTCCGGCTGGCTCGACAAGCTGCAACTGCCGGCCACCGCGCGCCAGCTGGTCAACCAGCAGATCCGTACCCGCTATGACGAGCCGTCGCGCCTGTCGCTGCTCTATTTCGCCCAGCAGACCCGCGTCTACCGCGGCGTCAGCGACCGTGACCTGCGCGCCGCACGCCTGCCAGGCGGTAGCCCGGTGCTGGCCCAGGCCTTCGTCAAGCAATTGAAAACCATCAAGACCCAGTCGCCGGTCAGCGCCATCATCCAGGACAAGGACGGCGTCACCGTCAAGGTTGGCAGCGTCGGTTACCAGGCCGACTACGTCGTGCTGGCCGTACCGCTGCGCGCGCTGTCGAAGATCCAGATGACTCCGGGCCTGGACACCAAGCACCTGGCCGCCCTCAAGGGCACCAACTACGGCTGGCGCGACCAGCTGATGCTCAAGTTCAAGACCCCGGTGTGGGAAAGCCGCGCGCGGATGTCTGGCGAGATCTACAGCAACACCGGCCTGGGCATGCTCTGGATCGAGCCTGCGCTCAAGGGCGGCGCTAACGTGGTGATCAACCTCTCCGGTGACAACGCGCGCCTGCTGCAGGCCTTTGGCGACAAGCAGATGGTCGACCAGGTGTTGATCCGCCTGCACGCCTTCTACCCGCAAGCCCGTGGCGCCTTCACTGGCTACGAAGTACGCCGTTACAGCACTGACGTGGGTACCGGTGGCGCCTACCTGGCCTATGGCCCTGGGCAGATCAGCAAGTACTGGCGCCTGTGGGAGCGCCCGGTGCAGCGGGTTGCCTTTGCTGGCGAGCACACCGATGCGATGTACCCGGGCACCCTCGAAGGCGCCCTGCGCAGCGGCCAGCGCGCTGCCAGCCAGGTCCAGGACCTGGCCGCGGGCAAGTCGTTCGAGCCGGTCAAGGCGGTTGCCGCCACGGCCGCTGCCGGCACCGCAGCTGCCGCGGCGAGCAAAGGTAATTTCTTCAGCAACCTGTTTGGCGGCTCGCCCGACAAACCGGCCAAGGCCGAAGAGCCGGTGAAGAAGGAAGAGGGCAAGCCTGGCTTCTTCAAGCGCATGTTCGGTAGCGATGACAAGCCTGCCGAGCAGCCAGCGGCCAAGCAGGCCGAGGTGGCTCCGGCCCCTGCGCCGGCGCCGGCGCCAGCACCTGCGGTCGCCCCGGTTGCCAAGGAAGAGCCAGCCAAGGCGCCGGTGAAAGCCGCTCCGGCCAAACCAGCGGCCAAGCAGGCACCGGCGAAAAAGCCGGCAGCCAAGGCGCAACAGCCGAAGAAAACCGCAGCCAAGGCTGCGCCTGCGAAAAAAGCCGCCGCCAAGGCGGAACCAGTGAAAAAGCCGGTAGCCAATACCCAGGCCAAGGCGCAGTAATGCGCTAACTTCATCGCCGGCAACGCCGGCTCCTACAGGGGCAAGTACACACCGAACCTGTGGGAGCCAGCCTTGCCGGCGATGGGCCGCGCAGCGGCCCCAAGGCCCGCAGGGTCTTCCCTTCCCACGTAGTTAATGTTTCCTTAATAGCTTCGTTTCATACTAAAGATCATATTTCTCGATATTTCAGAGCAAGTTTTTCTGCTTTTATTCGATTAATAAATCGTTAGTCTGAGCACAGTTCTTACAGGGAAACACGGCAATGCAACTGCGCAACTCACCTTCTCGTTATGGCTTTGTCAGCATCGTCCTGCACTGGGGTGTTGCACTGGCTGTATTCGGCCTGTTCGGCCTGGGCCTGTGGATGATGGGCCTGGACTACTACAGCCCATGGCGCAAAGACGCCCCCGACCTGCACAAAAGTATCGGCCTGGTGCTGCTTGGTGTGATGCTCCTGCGCGTGCTCTGGCGCTTTCTCAGCCCACCGCCGCCAGCGCTGCCCAACCACGGCAAACTCACCCGCCTCGCCTCCAAGGCCGGCCATGGCCTGCTGTACCTGGGGCTGTTCGCGGTGATGTTCGCCGGCTACATGATTTCTACCGCCGACGGCGTTGGCATCCCGGTGTTCGGCCTGTTTGAAGTGCCGGCGCTGGTCAGCAACCTGCCCGATCAGGCCGATGTCGCCGGCGAGATCCATTTCTACCTGGCCTGGGGCCTGGTGATCTTTGCCGGGCTGCACGGCCTGGCAGCCCTGAAACACCACTTTATCGACCGTGACGCGACCCTGATCCGCATGCTGGGCCGCAAAGCTTGATGTTCAACCTCAACTCCAAAAGGGATATAGACGCATGTTGAAAAAGACTTTTGCCGCTCTGGCGCTCGGTACCGCACTGTTCTCGGCCGGTCAGGCAATGGCAGCAGACTACAAGATCGACAAGGAAGGCCAGCACGCCTTCGTTGACTGGAAGATCAGCCACCTGGGCTACAGCTTCATCCACGGCACCTTCAAGGACTTCGATGGCTCCTTCAGCTGGGACGCCGCCAAGCCTGAAGCCAGCAAGATCGCCGTCGACCTGAAAACCGCCAGCCTGTGGTCCAACCACGCCGAGCGTGACAAGCACATCGCCAGCAAAGATTTCCTCGATGTGAGCAAGTTCCCAGAGGCCAAGTTCGTCTCCACCGCTGTCAAATCGACCGGCGAGAAAACTGCTGACGTGACTGGCGACCTGACCCTGCACGGCGTCACCAAGCCAGTCATCTTCAAGGCCACCTTCAACGGTGAAGGCAAGGATCCATGGGGTGGCGAGCGCGCCGGTTTCAACGCCAAGACCACGCTGAACCTGAACGACTTCGGCATCAAAGGCCCAGGCCCGTCTTCGCAGACCCTGGATCTGGACATCTCGATCGAAGGTATCAAGCAGAAGTAATGCTTGCTGCATAAACGAAAACGCCGCCCCTAGGGGCGGCGTTTTTGTTGGCGCGGTCGCTGAATCAGCGGTTACGCGTCAGCAGCGCAGGCTTCTCGCCACGTGGACGGCTTGGCAGCTGCTCGAGCTGTTCGGCAGTCGGGAAGCGGTCGACCTTCGACTCCTTGTGGACGATCTTCGGCTGCGGCTGGCCCTCACGCGGATTGCGCACGGCCGGCTCTTTGCTCGCTTGATCGTCGCGCGCCGGGCGGCGATTGCGACCGCCACCGTCGCGGCTGCCGCCACCATTACGGGCACCGCCGCCGCGCTTCTCGCCATTGGCCGAAGCACCACCACCGCTGCGCGGACCGTTGTTGCTGCGCGGCTGGCCGCCACGTGGCTGGCCACCGGTGCTGGCGCCGGTGCCGGTCTGGGCAGGTGCGCCCGGACGACGGTTACGGCCCTGGTTGCCCTTGTTCTGGTAAGGGCTGACGTAGTCGGCGCGGTTGCCGAAGTTGTCGACTTCGTCATCCAGGAACTCTTCCGGATCACGATTGGCCGGAACTTGCGGAACACCTGGCTGGCCCGACTGGGCCTGACGCGGTTTGTTGTCGCGGGGCTTGCGCTCCTGGCGACCACCGGCGGATTTCTCCGCGGTTTTTTCCTTGTCCTTGTCGCGGCCTTTGTCTTTGCCCTGGTCCTTACCCTTGTCCTTGCGACCGCCGCTACCGGCATTGCTGCCATCGGCGCGCTGGCCACGGCCACCACGCGGATTGTTTTGCGGACGCTCACGGGTCTCGGGTTTCTCGGCTTCGACCTTGGAGGCATCAAAGCCCATCAGGTCGCCATCCGGGATCTTCTGGCGGGTAACGCGCTCGATGCTCTTGAGCAGCTTTTCTTCATCCGGCGCGACCAGCGAGATGGCCTCGCCCGAACGACCGGCACGACCGGTACGGCCGATACGGTGAACGTAGTCTTCTTCAACGTTGGGCAGTTCGAAGTTGACCACGTGCGGCAACTGGTCGATGTCCAGGCCACGGGCGGCGATATCGGTGGCAACCATGATGCGCACGCTGCCGGCCTTGAAGTCGGCCAGGGCCTTGGTGCGCGCGTTCTGGCTCTTGTTGCCGTGGATCGCGGCGGCGGTCAGGCCGTGTTTTTCCAGGTACTCGGCCAGGCGGTTGGCGCCATGCTTGGTACGGGTGAACACCAGCACCTGTTCCCACGCACCGGTGGTGATCAGGTGTGCCAGCAAGGCGCGCTTGTGGCTGGCCGGCAGGCGGTAGACGCGCTGCTCGATACGCTCGACCGTGGTGTTCGGCGGCGTGACCTCGATGCGCTCGGGGTTGTGCAGCAGCTTGTCGGCAAGGTCAGTAATGTCTTTGGAGAAGGTCGCCGAGAACAGCAGGTTCTGACGCTTGGCCGGCAGGCGGGCAAGGACCTTCTTCACATCATGGATGAAGCCCATGTCGAGCATGCGGTCGGCTTCGTCGAGCACCAGGGTCTCGACGTGGGACAGGTCAACGCTGCCCTGGCCGGCGAGATCCAGCAGACGGCCGGGGCAGGCCACCAGCACGTCGACACCCTTGGCCATGGCCTGAACCTGTGGGTTCATGCCGACGCCACCAAAGATGCAGGCGCTGACGAATTTGAGGTCGCGGGCGTAGACCTTGAAGCTGTCGTGAACCTGGGCGGCCAGTTCGCGCGTCGGGGTCAGCACCAGTACCCGCGGCTGGCGTGGGCCATGGCGCTGGGATTTGTCCGGGTGACCACCGGGGAACAGGCGTTCAAGGATCGGCAGGGCGAAACCGCCGGTTTTACCAGTACCTGTCTGGGCGGCAACCATCAGGTCGCGGCCTTGCAACACGGCGGGAATGGCCCGCTGTTGCACCGGAGTGGGCTGGGTGTAGCCCGCAGCCTCGATGGCGCGAACTAGAGCCTCGGAGAGACCGAGGGAAGCAAAGGACATGAGTAATCCTGTTTTAATGGGGGCTGAGCCCGATGGGATAATCTTGCCTGGCGCGACGGGCATCAGCTGATGCTATCGCGTCCGGTCCAGCAGGGTCTTCAATGCGCATCCGGGGCGGCGGGCGGGCTCTGGGCCGCGCTGTCCTGCCGGTCGGGATGCCTTTTGCAAGGCCGAGCGTCCGGGCGTAAGCCTGGCGGGAAGGCCCGAGTATAACAGAGCATTCAGCGCATGCTGCTTTCCTGCTGCTCAACGGCGGTTGGAAAGTTTTCCGCAGTGCCGGCGTAGCGTGCATGCAGCGCGGCATAGGCCGGCTCGCGCTTGAAGCGCCGCAGCTCGGCGGCAAAGCGCTGGGCCAGCAGGTCCATGCCGACATTGCGGCGCACCGCCAGGTACTGGCTGTGGCGGCTGATCACCAGAGGCAGTTCGCTGATTTGCTGTTCCAGGCCCAATGTCTTGATCATATAGCGGCCCACACGGCGGTCGGTGATCAACAGGTCGATACGTCCGCGCTGGAGCTTGCCGAAGTTGGCCTCGTGAGTGGGGGCCGGCTCGCGGGTGAACAGCGGTGAGTCGATAAACGCGCCACCATAGCTGTAACCGGGCGAAGTGCCGACGGTAAGGCCGCGCAGGTCTTCCAGGCGCTTGACCTTGTGCGGGCGGGCGTTGGCATAGAACAGAGTGAATTCGACGTCGGACAGCGGCTCGCTGGGGTAGAACAACTGGCTGTCGCGTTGTTCGGTCTGGAAGATGTCCAGCACGCCATCGGCCAGGCCCTGCTCGATCATCGCCAGGCAGCGCTTCCAGGGCAGGAACTGCCATTCCACCTCGACCCCCAGGCGCTTGAATACCTCGGCGGTGACCTCATAGTCGATGCCTTTGGCCTGGCCGTCTTCGAGATAGACGTAGGGGGCCCAGGGTTCGGTGACGATACGCAGCTTCTCGCCGTGGGCAAAGGCACTCAGGCAAGTGAGAATCAGCGCGGTCAACAGGCGGGTGAAATCGGGCATGGCTGGAGATTACGACGTGTGCACGGCTATGGCTAGTAGCCGTGCATGTCGAGCCAGCCTGGCTGTCAGCGCTGTGATCGCTTTAACAGTGAATCACGCACCGTGCGGTGCTTGCGGCCCAGCGACAGGCGCATGCCTG
Organism: Pseudomonas sp. B21-009; assembly: GCF_024749345.1. Taxonomy (NCBI): domain Bacteria; kingdom Pseudomonadati; phylum Pseudomonadota; class Gammaproteobacteria; order Pseudomonadales; family Pseudomonadaceae; genus Pseudomonas; species Pseudomonas sp. B21-009. Next base: position 456,793 of record NZ_CP087199.1, read on the forward strand.
GGTGCTCGAACCATCGCTGCAGGGTATCGGCGCAGATCGGCCGCGGATGGCGGGCCCTGGCATTGTCCAGGGCCTTGTCCCACCAGGCCGTAGCGCAGGCGCGGTCGAACTCGTTGGGGTAGTCGAAGCAGCCATTGAGCAACTCGCGCATGAACTGGCGCTGTTCGCTCGGCAGGGCCAGGCTCAGCGCCTTGTAGCCCAGGCGTTGCAAGGTTGGCGGCTTGGGCAACTGGGCATTGACGCGGGTGACGTCGGCCAGTGCCTCTTCGCTCAGGGGTGCGTGCTGGTGCTTGGCCAGCCAGGCCTGGACCTTGGCCCGGAACAGCTGCTTGCGGCTCCAGTAGTGATGGATCAGGTCGGTGCACTGGTTAACCTGCATCTGCCGGTAGGCGGCCACGCCCAGGCAGAACTCCTCCAGGGTGTAGGCGCCGTTGGCGTGGGGGTAGTACTCGTCCATCAAGGCGATGGAGCGGTCCAGCAATGGCGCATCTTCCTGCATCAGGCCAATCACCCCGGAGTTCAGCAGCGGCATGTGCCGGTCGGCCAGCCCGCGTTCTTCGAGCATTGCTGCCAGGCTCTGGAACAGCGGGCACTGAGGATCATTGCCATAGGTACTGCCGATGGCATTGCACAGCAGGGTGCCTGGCTTGACCCGGCGGAACAGCTCGATGGGCGACTGATGGAAGAACGTGTCGGTATCGATCAGCACGGCCATGGGCGCGCTGGCAAGCACCTGACGCAGCACCACGTGCTTGCTGCGAAAGTGGTAGCCGTAGGGCTGGTTCCAGGCTTCACGGGTGGCGGCGTCGAGTGGATGAACAGTTACCGGCAGGTGCCGGTAGGGTTCGGGATTGTCGCTGTAGACCTGGATATCAAGTGCTTCCCCGGGTGTCTTGCGCAGGTTGGCCAGGGCGCTGACGATGCTGAACTGGGCTTCCTGGTGGTAGGTGGGCGGCCCGAAGACCAGGTAAACGAGTTGCGGTCGAGCAGGGGTAAGTCCTTGGCGCATGAAGGCACGAAAATCCGTCTGGGGGCAGGAATGCAGAAAGGCCCTTAGCGTAAGCTAAAGGCCTTTTCAGTATTCTGACGCAATTGTTACCTGCGGTGTAGCGGTTCGATCAGCGGGGCAACTTGAGGTTGTTCCAGATCGCCAGGCTCGGGTCGGCCTGGTTCAAGGTGTAGAAGTGCAACCCTGGAGCGCCGCCTTGCAGCAGTTGCTCGCACATGCGGGTGATGACGTCTTCACCGAAGGCCTGGATGCTCTTCACATCGTCGCCGTAGGCTTCCAGCTGCTTGCGGATCCAGCGTGGGATCTCGGCGCCGCAAGCGTCAGAGAAGCGCGCCAGCTTGCTGTAGTTGGTGATCGGCATGATCCCCGGTACTACCGGAATATCCACACCCAGCTGCTGCACGCGCTCGACGAAATAGAAGTAGCTGTCGGCGTTGAAGAAGTACTGGGTGATGGCGCTGTCGGCGCCGGCGTTGGCCTTGCGCACGAAGTTCTTCAGGTCGTCCTCGAAGTTGCGCGCCTGGGGATGCATCTCCGGGTAGGCGGCGATTTCGATATGGAAGTGATCGCCGCTTTCCTGGCGGATGAACTCCACCAGTTCGTTGGCGTAGCGCAGCTCACCGCTGGCCATGCCCATGCCCGACGGCAGGTCGCCGCGCAAGGCGACGATGCGCTGGATGCCGGCTGCCTTGTACTGGGTCAGCAGCGAGCGCAGGTCGTCCTTGCTGTCGCCGACGCACGACAGGTGCGGGGCGGCGGGGACTTTCACTTCGCTTTCCAGTTGCAGCACGGTGTTCAGCGTGCGGTCGCGGGTCGAGCCACCGGCACCGTAGGTGCAGGAGAAGAAATCCGGGTTGTAGCTGGCCAGCTGGCGGGCAGTGGCGAGCAGTTTTTCATGTCCAGCATCGGTCTTGGTCGGGAAGAACTCGAAGCTGTAACGACGTTCCTGAGACATAGAAGGTTCTCTTCAGCGGCAAGCTACAAGCCGCAAGCGACAAGCAGAAGCGGCGCGAACCGCTTGCAGCTTGCAGCTTGCAGCTACCAACTTTCAGTAACGGTAGGCGTGTGGCTTGAATGGCCCTTCAACAGTCACGCCGATGTATTCGGCCTGTTGCGGGGTCAGTTGGGTCACTACACCACCGAAGCCGCGGACCATTTCCAGGGCCACTTCTTCGTCGAGTTTCTTCGGCAGCACTTCAACGGTCAGGCGCTCGGCTTTCTGAGCGGCTGGCAGGTCGGCGTACTTCTGTTCGAACAGGAAGATCTGTGCCAGGACCTGGTTGGCGAACGAGCCGTCCATGATCCGGCTTGGGTGGCCGGTAGCGTTACCCAGGTTCACCAGGCGGCCTTCGGCCAGCAGGATCAGGTAGTCGTCGTTCTGTGGGTCGAAGTCGCCGTGGCCGGTACGGTGGATCTTGTGTACCTGTGGTTTGACTTCTTCCCAGGCCCAGTTCTTGCGCATGAAAGCGGTGTCGATTTCATTGTCGAAGTGGCCGATGTTGCAGACCACGGCGCGCTTTTTCAGGGCCTTGAGCATGTTGGCATCGCAAACGTTGACGTTACCGGTGGTGGTCACGATCAGGTCGATCTTGCCCAGCAGGGCCTTGTCGATGCTCGCTTCGGTGCCGTTGTTGATACCGTCGATGAACGGCGAGACCAGCTCGAAGCCGTCCATGCAGGCCTGCATGGCGCAGATCGGGTCAACTTCGGAAACCTTGACGATCATGCCTTCCTGACGCAGCGACTGGGCCGAGCCCTTGCCCACGTCACCGTAACCGATGACCAGCGCCTGCTTGCCCGACAGCAGGTGGTCGGTGCCGCGCTTGATGGCATCGTTGAGGCTGTGACGGCAGCCGTACTTGTTGTCGTTCTTGCTCTTGGTGACCGAGTCGTTGACGTTGATCGCCGGGACTTTCAGCTCGCCCTTGGCCAGCATGTCGAGCAGGCGGTGCACACCGGTGGTGGTCTCTTCGGTGACGCCGTGGACGCGCTCCAGTACCGCCGGGTATTTCTTGTGCAGCAGCTCGGTGAGGTCGCCGCCATCGTCGAGGATCATGTTGGCGTCCCATGGCTGGCCATCCTTGAGGATGGTCTGCTCCAGGCACCACTCGTACTCTTGCTCGGTCTCGCCTTTCCAGGCGAACACAGGGATGCCGGCAGCGGCAATGGAGGCAGCGGCCTGGTCCTGGGTCGAGAAGATGTTGCAGGACGACCAGCGTACTTCGGCACCCAGGGCGACCAGGGTTTCGATCAGCACGGCGGTCTGAATGGTCATGTGGATGCAGCCGAGGATTTTCGCACCCTTGAGCGGTTGCTCTTCAAGGTACTTGCGGCGCAGGCCCATCAGCGCTGGCATTTCCGATTCGGCAATGATGGTCTCGCGACGGCCCCAGGCAGCCAGGGAGATGTCGGCGACTTTGTAATCGGTAAAACCAGCAGGCGTGTTTACAGCGCTCATTGAGAGCCTCCATTCGTAGTGTGCGAATGGGCGCCGTTGTGCGTTTAGTGTCCGCAGGCAGGCCTGGCGGGACAACGCCCCATCCGAGCCTGACAGGTTGAACCTGCTGCAGCGCCCCTCGGACAGGTGGCGGGAACGGTCGCGGATGACGATGACCGTATTGAAGCGTTGGCGATTATAGCTGCGCCAGCGCAACTGCCCAAGGTTTTCTGTCGATTAATCGAGACCATAGTCGATGTTAAATGGAGGAGGGGGTCAGGCTCTGCCATCATTACCCACATCGATTGGCAAGACGGTCAGGAGCAGATATGAATTTCCACACCCGCAAATGGGTAAAACCCGAAGACCTCAACCCCAACGGCACCCTGTTCGGCGGCAGCCTGCTGCGCTGGATCGACGAAGAGGCGGCGATCTATGCGATCGTCCAGCTGGGCAACCAGCGCGTGGTGACCAAGTACATCTCGGAGATCAACTTCGTCAGCGCTTCGCGCCAGGGCGATATCATCGAGCTGGGCATCACCGCCACCGAATTCGGTCGCACCTCGATCACCCTCAAGTGCGAAGTGCGCAACAAGATTACCCGCAAGAGCATCCTCACCGTCGACCGCATGGTCTTCGTCAACCTCGGTGAAGACGGCTTGCCGGCAGCGCACGGGCGGACCGAGATCAAGTACATCAAGGATCAGTTCGATACCGCAGTGGAGTGATTGACGCCGCCGGCAAGCCGGCTCACACATATCCCAGTGCGAGCCGGTTTGCCGGCGCTAGCGGTCTCAAGGCTGCTCGGTAACCCCGCGCACCACCCGCCCGATCGTCAGGCCCTGCAACAGGATCGACGACAGCACCACGATGTAGGTGATGCTCAACAGCAGGTCACGCTCGGTGCCCGATGGCAGCGACAGCGCCAGGGCCACCGACACCCCGCCACGCAAGCCACCCCAGGTCAGCACCCGCACGGTGCCGCGCGGAACGGTGCGCCAACGGCGCAGCATCAGGATGGCCGGTGCCACGGTCAGCAGGCGCGACAGCAGGATCGCCACCGCCAGCACGCCGGCCGCCGCCAGGTGCATCCACGAGAATGGCAGCAGCAACAGCTCCAGGCCGATCAGGGCGAACAGCAGGGCGTTGAGCATGTCGTCGATCAGTTCCCAGAAACCGTCCAGGTAGCGGCGGGTCATGTCGTTCATTGCCAGGTTGCGGCCCAGGTTGCCGATGATCAGGCCGGCCACGACCATGGCGATCGGCGCCGATACGTGCAGCTCATAGGCCATGGCCGAACCGCCGATCACCAGTGCCAGGGTCAGCATGACCTCGACCTGGTACTGCTCGATGCTTTTGATCATGCGGTAGGTGATGTAGCCCACCAGGCCGCCGAACAGAATGCCGCCAATGGCTTCGCGGGCGAACAGGATCGCGGTGTCGGCCACCGTCGGTGTTTCGCCAAGCTGGGCGATGCCCAGCAATACGGTGAACACCACGACTGCAGTGCCGTCGTTGAACAGCGACTCGCCAACGATGGTGGTCTTCAGTGGCTTGGAGGCATTGGCGGTACGCAGTGCGCCGAGAACCGCGATCGGGTCGGTCGGCGAGATCAAGGCACCGAACAGCAGGCAGTAGAGCAGGCTCACATGCCAGCCGAACAGGGCGAAAATCCAGTGGGCGAGAAAGCCGATGACCACGGTGGCAATCAGCACGCCGACGGTCGCCAGCAGCCCGATCGGCCAGCGGTAGCTGCGCAGGTCGGCAAGGTTTACGTGCAAGGCGCCGGCGAACAGCAGGAACGACAGCATCCAGTGCATCAGCAGATCGTTGAAGTCGATCTGGTTCATCAAACCCTGCACGCGCTCTTCCAGGCCGGGGTAGCCGATCACGCTCAAGCCTTGCAGCAGCAGCGAGAACAGCAAGGCGGTGACCATCACGCCGATGGTTGGGGGCAGGCCGATGAAACGGTAATTTACATAGGTGAGGAGGGTGGTCAAACAGATAAACGCAGCAACGAGCTCAAGCATCCTAGGTCCTGTAGTGGCTTCCAAGTCGACACCCGATAGCCTCGGGCATTTCTTTGATGACCTGCCGAGGGCTTCGGGACACACTTTTGACTGGTTTCGTTGACCGCGTTCTTTCGATTTCGTTTCCAGCCGCCTGTGCTGAAGTGGTTATATAGCGCCTGGCCATTGATGACCTCACCTGCCTTGCCAAGGACCATTGCGTGTTAGCCACCTCATTGGTATTGGTCGCGGCGCTGCTGCACGCGACCTGGAACACCCTGATCAAATTCAGCGGCGAACGCCTGCTGGTGATTGCCAGCATGGACGTGGTGGCGCTGGTATTTGCCCTCGCCATGGTCGCGTTCGTCCAGGTGCCGCCGGCCGAGGTCTGGCCGTGGATGCTGGCCTCGGCAGTGTTTGAACTCTTCTACCGGTTCCTGCTGATACAGGCCTATCGGGTCGGTGACCTGGGGCTGGTCTATCCGTTGATGCGCGGCCTGTCGCCGCTGGTGGTGCTGGCGCTGACCCTGACCTTTGCCGGCGAAGCCCTGAGCAGCCAGCAGATCATCGGCATCCTGCTCATTCCCTGTGGCATGGCCTGCCTGCTCTGGCAGGGCGGCGGCGGTGACCGGCTGCCCTGGTCGATGCTGCCGGTGGTGGCCTTGATCGGCCTGTGCATCGGTTGCTACACCTGGCTCGACGGCCAGGCGATCCGCCTGTGGTCGCAGCCGCTGGACTATCTTGTATGGCTGACGCTGATCAGTGCCTGGCCGTTTCCGCTGCTGGCAGGGGTGGCCCGGCGCGCGCCGTTCATACTGTTCTGGCGGCTGCAGTGGCGCCTGGGCCTGGCGGTGGGTTTTTGCGTGTTGTTCAGCTATGCCCTGGTGCTCTGGGCCATGCAACTGGGGTCGGTGGCCGAGGCGGCGGCGCTGCGCGAGGTCAGCGTGATTCTGGTGGTGCTGTTCGGCATGCGCTACCTCAAAGAACCTTTTGGCGGGCCGAGGCTCTTAGCCTGTGCCCTGGTGCTGATCGGCATGCTGATCATGAAACTCTGATAATTCTACTGACAAGGACTTGGCCATGACCGTTGCCTTCTGGTGTGTACTGATTGCGTTGTTTTTGCCCATTGTCTGTACCAGCATCGCCAAGGTTGCCAGCGGGCGCTTCAACCTGCGCCAGAACCACGACCCGCGGGCGTTCCTCGACAAACTCGAAGGCTTGCCGCGCAGGGCCCACGCGGCGCAATTGAACAGCTTCGAAGCTTTCCCGGCGTTCGCCGCGGCAGTGATCATCGCCGACATCGTCGGCAACGCCGAGCAGGTGACCCAGGACGTGCTGGCGGTGCTGTACATCACCAGCCGCCTGCTCTACATCATCTGCTACCTGGCCGACTGGGCCGCCCTGCGTTCGCTGGTGTGGTTCGTCGGCCTGGGCCTGATCGCGTCGTTCTTCTTCGTCTCGATCTGAGCCGCGTCACGGCACCTGGGGCACGGCCGGCAAGGCTGCGCCCTTGGGCCACAGCAGCCAGATCTGGCCTTGCTGCTTCATGTCGCCGGCCAGTTTGCCGGCTTCAGTGCCAGTGCCCCAGAACAGGTCGGCGCGCACTTCGCCGGTGATCGCCCCGCCGGTATCCTGGGCGGCCACCGGACGCACCACCGGCGCGCCATCAGGGCGCGTGGTCGAGAGCCACAGCAGGCTGCCCAGCGGAATCACCTTGCGGTCGATGGCCACGCTGTAGCCGGCGGTCAATGGCACATTGAGCGAGCCGCGCGGGCCTTCGTTGCTGTCCGGGCGGGTGCTGAAGAACACGTAGCTGGGGTTGCTCGCCAGCAGTTCCGGAACCCGCGCCGGATTGCTCTGGGCCCAGGCATGGATGCTGCCCATGGTCACTTCTTCTTTCTTCAATTGCCCTTGTTCCACCAGCCAGCGGCCGATCGGGCGATAGGGGTGGCCATTCTGGTCGGCATAGCCGATGCGCAGTTGGCGGCCGTCTTCCAGCTGGATGCGGCCAGAACCCTGGATCTGCAGGAACTGCAGGTCCATCGGGTCGGTCAGCCAGGCCAGTACCGGTGCCTTGGCGCCCTGGGCATTGATGGTCTCTGCGGTGTCGTAGGGTTTGAGTGCCCGGCCTTCGAGGCGGCCACGCAGACGCTTGCCCTTGAGTTCGGGATAGACGCTGTCCAGCGCCACCACGATCATGTCGTCCGGTACGCCATAGACCGGCACAGTGGCGCTGTCGGTCTGGGTCAGGCTACCGGGGTAGACCGGCTCGTAGTAACCAGTGATCAAGCCGTTGGCGTTGTTCTCGGCCGAACGCATGCTGTAGACGTCCAGCTGCGCCTGAAGAAAGCTGCGTACTTCAGCCGGGCTGGCAGCAATGGCTGCCGCTGCGCTGCAGGTGTTGGCCCAGATCGCATCACGCTTGAGCCGCTCGCAGGCACTGCGCCAGGACTCGAAACCGGCGACCAGGTCGCTGTCGCTGACCTGTGGCAGGTCTTCCCAGGTGGCGCCGACGTAGGTAGCCAGCGGGTGTGGCTTGGGTTTTTCCGGCGCGCTGCCGTTGCAGCCGGCCAGCAGGGCCAGCACCGACAGGGTCCAGCCGAGGTGGCGCAAAGGAAGTTTCATCAACGGGGTTCCTCGACGGTTGGCGTGGCTTGCAGCCGTTTTCGCAAACCGTAGTTTTAATAAGGGTATTGGTCTTTGCCGGTGAGGCGAGGATACTGGCCGCCTTTTTCCGTGAGCCGAAGTGATCAAGATGCTCAAGCGACTTTCTGTTGTACTGCTGGCGTGTTTGACCCTGAGTGCCTGTGGCGGGGTCGATCCCAACTCGCCACTGGGCCAGCGCAAGACGATCTTCAAGCAAATGCTCAAGACCAGTGAAGACCTTGGCGGCATGCTGCGTGGGCGCCTGGCCTTCGATGGGCAGAAGTTCGCCGATGGCGCGGTCAAGCTCGACAACCTGTCCCGCGAGCCCTGGAAGCACTTTCCACAGGTTCGCGAAGAGGATGATACCAGCGCCCGCGCCGATGTCTGGGAGAAGCAGGCACGCTTCCAGGACCTGGCTCGGCAGATGGAGGCCAGTACCGCCGAACTGGTCGCGGTGACCCGCACCCAGCCGCTCAAGGCGGCTGACCTGGCTGCGCCGATGGACAAGGTCGAGGCGGCGTGCAAAGCCTGTCATACCGAGTTTCGAAATCACTGAGTGGCTGTGGGAGCGGATAAATCCGCTCCGACAATAACGCTGTCAGTTACTTCTCCAGCTCTTTCAGCGCGTCTTGCAGCTCCTGCTTGGACTCTGCCAGCTTGTCCTTGCGCTTGTTGATCTTCTCGGCGTCACCTTTTTTCATGGCCTTGTCCAGGTCCTTGGTGCGCTGGTTCACTTCGTGACGGGCATCGAGGACTTTCTGTTCGCGCTCTTTGCGCAGGCTGGCATCGGTGCAATGCTCGGTCACTTCGCTGAGGGCTTTTTCCAGGCCGGCTTGCTGATTGCTGTTGCCATGGGCGCGAGCCTGTTCGATCTGTTCGCTGATGGCTTGCTTCTTGGCTGCGCAACCGGTCAGGCCTGGCTGTTGTTCGGCAGCCAGCAGGGGCGTGGCCAGGAGTGAACAGACGGTGAACAGGGCAAGCGGGGAAAGCAGTTTCATTAGGGGCTCCGTTGTCGCGGGCTTGGCAGAATCCATGATGCTGCCCTGATCCGACAAAATTAGAAACCCTCGATTGTGTGTCTGCGCAATTGTTCGGCCACTATCTGCACCTGCGGTGAGCGGAAAAATGCCAGCAATTGCGCGCTGCGGCCCGGGCCAACACCCGGCTCGGCCAGCCATTGCCCGGCATCGCGCTGGCGCAGGTCTGCCCAGGTGGTGCCCGCTGCCAACGGCGTCGCGGCTGGAACGCCGAGGGCACTGAGCCAGCGAACAAAGGGTTGCCGGCGGGCCTGGTCGAAGGCTTGCAGTAACTGCTGGCGGCTGCGTTCGCCAAGCCCTGGCACCGATTGCAAGTCTTCATCCTTCAGGTCGAGCCAGTCGCCCAGGCCTTGCACATGGCCACTGTCGATGAGTTTTTCCCAGGTGCCTGGGCCCAAACGGGGCATGTTCAGGCCTTGCTTGGAGCTGAGCCAATTGAGGCGGGCGACGAATTGGCTACGGCAGCCATCGTCGGGTTGCCAGCAACTTAGTGAGTGGTAGTGGGCAGGGTCAGGGGTTGCGATGTCCATGCGTTGAACACTGCGGTGCACCACCTCATCCAGGCGTGGAATGGTCAGCCCGGCGAGGCTGATGGCCACCTGGTCGCCGGGGCGGATGTCCAGCTGCTGCCAGCGTTGGAAGGAGCCGAGGCTGACCTGGCGGATCTGCCGGTCATCCAGTTGCACCGGCTCGATCTTCAGCACCGGGGTGATACGCCCGGTACGGCCGATGTTGAAGTGTACGCCCCGGACTTGCGCCAGCGCCTGGGCAAAGGGGTATTTCCACGCGGTTGCCCAGTACGGGTCGCGCGCTTGCCAGCGACTGCCGTACGGGCGCTGGCCCTGGCGCAGCACCACGCCGTCGCTGGCGAAGGGCAGCGGGCTGCGGTACCAGTGTTCGCGCCAGCGGGCAGCCTCGGCGAAGCTGCTCAAGGGCTCGCTGTAACGCTCGCTATGCTCAAAACCCAACGCGCTCAAGCCCTTGAGCCGCTCGCGCTGGCCGGCCGGCCCCAGCGGCCAGGCCCAGACAAACAATCCGACCACAGCGCCCTGTTCGGCACTGATGCGTTTGCGCGCCAGCAAGCCGGCGACGTTGCCGCGGGCGTTGAGGCTGCCGGCGTTGGCTTGCACGTGGCCGTCCAGGCGCCAGAACAGTTCGCCCTGGAGTACCAGGTCGAGCGGCTTGGGCAATTGCTGGTTGAGTGTGCCCAGGGCCGGGATATGCCGGCTCCAGTCGTGGCCATGGACGCCGTCGCCGCGGCTGATCAGTTGCACCAGCTTGCCGTCGCGATAAACCAGGGTGGCCGCCACACCATCGACCTTGGGTTGAATCCACAGCTCCTGCTTGCCGTGCATCCAGGCTTTGACCGCCGCATCGTCGGCCAGCTTGCCAAGGCCGGTATGGGCAATCGGATGGCGCAAGGGGCCGACAGCGGTTTTCAACGGGCTGTCCTGCGGCCTGGCTGGCGTCGGGAAGCAGCTTTGCAGATGGCCCAGGCGTGTGCGGCTCTGGTCATAGAGTTCGTCAGCGACCAGCGAGACACCCTGACGGTGATAGTGATCGTCCCAGTCGGCAAGCGTCTGCTGGAGCTGGCGGATTTCAGCCCGAGCCTGAACAGGCGGCCAGTCGGGGCAAGTCTGCGCGTGTGCCGGAAGCAGCCAGAAGAAGAGCAGAAGGGACAGCAGGGACGTGTGCAGCATGGCGAGCATCCTTGCTCGGTGGGATGGAATACCAAGCCTAGGAAAGATTGAGCACCTTGAAGGTGTTCAACATGTCAGGTCATGTGTCTAGGCCAATGAAAAAGCCCCGACCAGTCACCCGGCCGGGGCTTCGCTTGCAGCTTGCAACTTGCAGCTTGTAGCTTCAGCCCTTACAGACCGGCAGCAGCGCGCAGGGCGTCGACGCGGTCGGTGCGTTCCCAGGTGAAGGTGGTGAAGGTGTCGTCGCCGACAGTCTTCTGCTGCGGGATACGGCCGAAGTGACCGTAGGCAGCGGTTTCCTGGTACATCGGGTGCAGCAGGTCGAGCATGGTGGTGATCGCGTACGGACGCAGGTCGAAGCACTCGCGCACCAGCTGGACGATTTTGTCGTCGGAGATCTTGCCGGTGCCGAAGGTGTTCAGCGAGATCGACGTCGGCTGAGCGACACCGATGGCGTAGGAAACCTGGATCTCGCAACGCTCGGCGAGGCCGGCGGCGACGATGTTCTTGGCCACGTAGCGCCCGGCGTAGGCGGCGGAACGGTCAACCTTGGACGGGTCCTTGCCGGAGAACGCGCCACCGCCGTGACGGGCCATGCCGCCGTAGCTGTCGACGATGATCTTGCGACCGGTCAGGCCGCAGTCGCCTACCGGGCCACCGATGATGAACTGGCCGGTCGGGTTGATGTGGAACTGGGTGTCCTTGTGCAGCAGTTCGGCCGGCAGGGTGTGCTTGACGATCAGCTCCATCACCGCTTCCTGCAGGTCTTTTTGCGACACTTCAGGGTTGTGCTGGGTCGACAGCACCACGGCGTCGATACCCACTACCTTGCCGCCTTCGTAACGGCAGGTAACCTGCGATTTGGCGTCCGGGCGCAGCCACGGCAGCAGGCCGGACTTGCGCGCTTCGGCCTGGCGCTCGACCAGACGGTGCGAGAAGCAGATCGGTGCTGGCATCAGCACGTCGGTTTCGTTGCTGGCGTAGCCGAACATCAGGCCCTGGTCGCCGGCGCCCTGGTCTTCAGGCTTGCTGCGGTCAACGCCCTGGGCGATGTCTACCGATTGCTTGCCGATGATGTTCATGACCGCGCAGGTCGCGCCGTCGAAGCCAACGTCGGAGCTGTTGTAACCAATATCGACGATGACTTTGCGAACGATGTCTTCCAGATCGACCCAGGCCGAGGTGGTGACTTCGCCAGCGATGATCGCGACGCCGGTTTTTACCAGGGTTTCGCACGCCACGCGGGCGAATTTGTCCTGGGTGATGATGGCGTCCAGCACCGCATCCGAAATCTGGTCGGCGATTTTGTCCGGATGCCCTTCAGACACGGACTCGGAGGTGAAAAGGGAGTATTCGCTCATCTCGACGGGTTCCTAAAATTTACCGATGGTGATGTCGCCAGCCGGTCGCTGAAAATGGCGGACCTGAATCTGGAAACCATTACGTAAGCCCACATAGAGGCTGTCCCCGGGAGCCAGTCCCGCAGCGCTGGCCCAACGGGCCAGGTCGTCCTGCTCGAAGCCCAGCCAGATATCGCCACAGGCCTCTCTGGCCCAGCTCTGGTCGTGGCTGCACAACTCTGTTACCAACAGGCTTCCGCCTGGTTTCACGCGGTTGGCCAGCTGCCGCAGGGCTTCGGCCGGGGCGCTGAAATGGTGCAGGACCATGTTCAGCACTACGCAGTCGGCTTCCACATCCGTTGCACTGAGTGCATCGGCCAACTGCAGGTTCACATTAGCCAGACCTTCACGCTCGCAGACCCTACGGGCCAGGTCGAGCATGGTCGGGCTGTTGTCCAGGGCGGTGACCCGGGCAAAGCGCCGGGCCAGCTCGGGAAGAAACTCGCCATCGCCGGGGCCCACTTCAAGGGCATCGGCGCCGGCTTCAAAACTGAGCTTGTCGAGCAGGGCCAGCAAGCTTTCGCGGTACTGCGGCAAGCCGGCAATCAAATCCTGCTGGGCGCGAAATTTCTCTTCGACACGCAGGAAAAAGTCCTGGCTGGTGGCAGCACGGCGTTGTTGCACCTGGGCGATACGGGCCTGGACCTCATCGGCCAGGCTCAGCCCGTCGACTTCTTCAAGTAATGCCGCATGCAGCTTGCCGCCCAGGCTCAGGCCATCGGGCAGGGCGCGGCGGTAGAAGATCGCATTGCCTTCGCGGCGGGTCGCGACCAGGCCTGCCTGGGCCAGGACCTTGAGGTGATGGCTCATGCCCGACTGGCCAATGGCGAAGATCTGCGCCAGTTCCAGCACGCCGAACGAATCGCTGGCCAGGGCGCGCAATACGTTAAGGCGCAGCGGGTCGCCGCCGGCTTTGCACAGGGCGGCCAGCGCATCGCTTTGCTCTTGGCGGATCGACGGCACGGGTAGGTTCATGGAGCGGCAGTCTAGTCAGGCAACGATTGCCTCGCAAGGCCAATATCAAAAAGTTTTGATATTGCTCGATAAGCGGGGCAATTCGTCGCAGGCCAAGCGACCGATCCGGCTGTTTGCCCGGGTTAACGCCTGATTCTTTGCTCAATCACAGGAAAATCATGCTGCATCGACCATCCGTCATTGCCCCCGGACACGTGCCTGGGCGAAAATGGTCGCCTTTTTTCGTTTCGTAACTAATTCAACACCCAGGAGATAAGCGATGCCCAGCCGTCGTGAGCGTGCCAACGCCATTCGTGCCCTCAGCATGGATGCCGTGCAAAAGGCCAACAGCGGCCACCCCGGTGCCCCTATGGGCATGGCGGATATCGCCGAGGTTCTGTGGCGTGACTACCTGAAGCACAACCCGACCAACCCGAACTTCGCCGACCGCGACCGCTTCGTGCTGTCCAACGGCCACGGTTCGATGCTGATCTACTCGCTGCTGCACCTGACTGGCTACGACCTGTCGATCGACGACCTGAAAAGCTTCCGTCAACTGCACAGCCGTACCCCGGGCCACCCGGAGTTCGGTTACACCCCGGGCGTCGAGACCACCACTGGCCCGCTGGGCCAGGGCCTGGCCAACGCCGTCGGTTTCGCCCTGGCGGAAAAAGTCCTGGCTGGCCAGTTCAACCGCGCAGGCCACAACGTCGTCGACCACCACACCTATGTGTTCCTGGGTGACGGTTGCATGATGGAAGGTATTTCCCACGAAGTCGCTTCCCTGGCCGGTACCCTGGGCCTGGGCAAGCTGATCGCCTTCTACGACGACAACGGCATCTCCATCGACGGCGAAGTCGAAGGCTGGTTCACCGATGACACCCCTAAGCGTTTCGAAGCCTACAACTGGCAGGTGATCCGCAATGTCGACGGCCATGACTCCGACGAAATCCGCACCGCCATCGACACCGCGCGCAAGAGCGAGCAGCCGACCCTGATCTGCTGCAAGACCATCATCGGTTTCGGCTCGCCGAACAAGCAGGGCAAGGAAGATTGCCACGGTGCTCCGCTGGGCAACGACGAAATCGCCCTGGCGCGCAAAGAGCTGAACTGGAACCACGGCCCGTTCGAAATCCCGGCTGAGATCTACGCCGAGTGGGACGCCAAGGAAGCCGGCAAGGCCGTCGAAGCCGAGTGGGACCAGCGTTTCGCTGCCTACTCCGCCGCTCACCCGGAGCTGGCCAACGAACTGGTGCGTCGCCTGAGCGGTGACCTGCCGGCCGATTTCGCCGAGAAAGCAGCAGCCTACATCGCTGAAGTCGCGGCCAAGGGCGAAACCATCGCCAGCCGTAAAGCCAGCCAGAACGCCCTGAACGCCTTTGGCCCGCTGCTGCCTGAACTGCTCGGCGGCTCGGCTGACCTGGCCGGTTCCAACCTGACCCTGTGGAAAGGCTGCAAAGGCGTCAGCGCTGAAGACGCCAGCGGCAACTACATGTTCTACGGCGTGCGCGAGTTCGGCATGACCGCGATCATGAACGGCGTCGCCTTGCACGGCGGCCTGGTGCCTTACGGCGCGACCTTCCTGATGTTCATGGAATACGCCCGCAACGCGGTGCGCATGTCGGCGCTGATGAAACAGCGGGTCATCCACGTCTACACCCACGACTCCATTGGTCTTGGCGAAGACGGCCCGACCCACCAGCCGATCGAGCAACTGACCAGCCTGCGCAGCACCCCGAACCTGGACACCTGGCGCCCAGCCGATGCCGTCGAGTCGGCGGTCTCCTGGAAGTTTGCCCTGGAGCGTAAAGACGGCCCGTCGGCGCTGATCTTCTCGCGTCAGAACCTGCAGCACCAAGAGCGTGATGCCGGGCAGATCGCCAACATCAGCCGCGGCGGCTACGTCCTCAAGGACTGCGCCGGCGAGCCTGAGCTGATCCTGATCGCCACCGGTTCCGAAGTCGGCCTGGCGGTTCAGGCGTTCGACAAGCTGACCGAGCAAGGCCGCAAGGTCCGCGTCGTGTCGATGCCGTCGACCAGCGTGTTCGATGCCCAGGATGCTGGCTACAAGCAGTCGGTACTGCCACTGCAAGTCGGCGCGCGGATCGCCATCGAAGCGGCCCACGCCGACTTCTGGTACAAGTACGTCGGCCTCGAAGGCCGCGTCATCGGCATGACCACCTACGGCGAGTCGGCACCTGCATCGGCCCTGTTCGAAGAGTTCGGTTTCACCCTGGAAAACATCCTGGGTACTGCTGAAGAGCTGCTGGAAGACTGATCAACAGTGCTGGAATCATCGCGGGGCAAGCCCGCTCCTACAGTTCTGTAGGAGCGGGCTTGCCCCGCGATTGCAGATAACGCTTCTGTTCCGTGAGCATCCCATGCCCCAATCGCGTCCTTACAAAGTTGCACTCAACGGCTACGGCCGTATTGGTCGTTGCGTCTTGCGCGCACTCTTTGAACGGGGGGCGAAGGCGGGCTTCGAGATCGTTGCGCTGAACGACCTGGCCGACCAGGCCAGTATCGAATACCTGACACGCTTCGACTCCACCCACGGGCGTTTCCCCGGAGAGGTGAAGGTCGACGGCGATTGTCTGCATATCAATGGCGACTGCGTGAAAGTCTTGCGCAGTGCCACCCCGGAAGGGATCGACTGGGCGGCGCTGGGCGTCGACCTGGTGCTGGAGTGCTCCGGCGCCTACAACACCCGCGCCGATGCCATGCGTTTTCTCGACGCCGGCGCGCCGCGGGTGCTGTTTTCCCAGCCCATGGCCAGCGAGGCGGATGTCGACGCCACGGTGGTCTACGGAATCAACCAGGATTGCCTGGACGGCAGCGAGAAGCTGGTGTCCAACGCCTCCTGCACCACCAACTGCGGCGTGCCGCTGTTGCGGGTGCTGGACCAGGCTTTTGGCCTGGAGTACGTGTCGATTACCACCATCCACTCGGCGATGAACGACCAGCCGGTCATCGACGCCTATCACCACGAAGACTTGCGCCGTACCCGTTCGGCGTTCCAGTCGGTGATCCCGGTGTCCACGGGCCTTGCCCGTGGTATCGAACGGCTGCTGCCGGAACTTGCCGGGCGAATTCAGGCCAAAGCCGTACGCGTGCCGACCGTCAATGTGTCGTGCCTGGACATCACCCTGCAGACCGCCCGCGACACCACCGCCGGCGAGGTCAACCGGGTGCTGCGCGAAGCCGCCCTGAGCGGCCCGCTGCAGGGGCTGCTGGCCTACACTGAACTGCCGCACGCCAGTTGTGATTTCAACCATGACCCGCATTCGGCGATTGTCGATGCCAGCCAGACCCGCGTTTCCGGCCCCCGGCTGGTCAACCTGCTGGCCTGGTTCGACAACGAATGGGGTTTTGCCAACCGTATGCTCGACGTTGCCGATCACTTTCTGCACGTCGTCAATCAAACCCGCTCCACTTGTAAACAGCCCTGAAGGACTGCATTCATGACCGTGTTGAAGATGACCGACCTCGATCTGCAAGGTAAGCGCGTACTGATCCGCGAAGACCTCAACGTGCCTGTGAAGGACGGTGTGGTTGCCAGCGATGCGCGCATCCTCGCTTCGCTGCCGACCATCAAGCTGGCCCTGGAAAAGGGCGCGGCCGTGATGGTCTGCTCGCACCTGGGCCGCCCGAGCGAAGGCGAGTTCTCTGTCGAGAACAGCCTCAAGCCGGTCGCCGAGTACCTGAGCAAGGCCCTGGGCCGCGACGTGCCGCTGGTTGCCGACTACCTCGACGGTGTCGAAATCAAGGCCGGTGACATCGTCCTGTTCGAGAACGTGCGCTTCAACAAGGGCGAGAAGAAGAACGCCGATGAGCTGGCGCAGAAGTACGCCGCCCTGTGCGATGTGTTCGTGATGGACGCCTTCGGTACCGCTCACCGCGCCGAAGGCTCGACCCACGGCGTAGCCAAGTTCGCCAAGGTCGCTGCTGCCGGCCCGCTGCTGGCGGCCGAGCTGGATGCCCTGGGCAAGGCCCTGAAAGCCCCGGCCAAGCCGATGGCGGCGATCGTTGCCGGCTCCAAGGTGTCGACCAAGCTGGACGTGCTCAACAGCCTGAGCCAGATCTGCGACCTGCTGATCGTCGGCGGCGGCATCGCCAACACCTTCCTGGCCGCGGCCGGTCACCCGGTCGGCAAGTCGCTGTACGAGCCTGACCTGATCGACACCGCCAAGGCCATCGCTGCCAAGGTCAACGTACCGCTGCCAGTGGACGTCGTGGTTGCCAAGGAATTCGCCGAAAGCGCCGCCGCGACCGTCAAACGGGTTGCCGACGTTGCCGAAGACGACATGATCCTCGACATCGGCCCGCAAACCGCGGCCAACTTCGCCGAGCTGCTGAAGTCGTCGAAGACCATCCTCTGGAACGGCCCGGTCGGCGTGTTTGAATTCGACCAGTTCGGTAATGGCACCAAGGTCCTGGCCCAGGCCATCGCCGAGAGCGCGGCGTTCTCCATTGCCGGTGGTGGCGATACCCTGGCGGCCATCGACAAATATGGCGTTGCCGAGCAAATCTCCTACATTTCTACCGGTGGCGGTGCTTTCCTCGAGTTCGTCGAAGGTAAAGTGCTGCCGGCCGTTGAAGTGCTGGAACAGCGAGCCAAGGCCTGATCCATTCGGCCTGGCAAAGGGAGCGACCTGCATGGTCAAGCAATTGCCTGTGATTATCCTGGCCGGTCTGCTCGGCGCTTGCTCCAGTAACCCGGAGCAGGCGCCGGCAAAGCCCGGCGCGCCGAAAGGCGGCTGCTATCAGTCTGAATGGCAGGCTGAAACGGCACCGGTGATCAACAAAAGGCTGGGCCCGGATGGCCTGGAAAAATACGACGACGAACATCAGCGCCGGGCCCAGGGTTGCCCTTGATCGGTTCACGGCAACCTACCGGCCGGTTTGTGGTCTGCTAGAGGATATTGGATGAAAGCGCTTGCGGCCTTGATGGCCCTGGCAGTACTCGGTGGTTGCGCAAGCCTCAAGCCTGCGCCGGCACCGGCCGACAACTGGACCCGCTGGGTCTGCGACAGCCAGGTTGAAGTGCTCTGGCGCTTTGCCGATAGCAGCCAGCAGGAGGTGGACGTACGCCTGGGTGGCGGCGACCAGGTCTACCGGCTCAAGCCGGAGCCCAGTGGCTCGGGTGCGTTGTACAGCGATGGAGTGCTGGCGTTCCACAGCAAGGGTGACGAAGGCCTGGTGTACTGGGTCGCCACCAACGATTTGATAGGGCGGGGCTGCAAGGCGCCGTGACTGGCCGGGCCTCGAAGGCCCACACTACTTGAATAGCAACCGCCGCTGCGGCAGGCTTGCACGAAAAACGACGCTTGTCGGGAGAGAGATACACAATGGCACTCATTAGCATGCGCCAGATGCTGGACCACGCCGCTGAATTCGGCTACGGCGTTCCAGCTTTCAACGTCAACAACCTCGAGCAGATGCGCGCCATCATGGAAGCCGCTGACAAGACCGACTCCCCGGTGATTGTCCAAGCCTCGGCCGGTGCCCGCAAATACGCCGGCGCGCCGTTCCTGCGCCACCTGATCCTGGCGGCGATCGAAGAATTCCCGCACATCCCGGTGTGCATGCACCAGGACCACGGCACCAGCCCTGACGTCTGCCAGCGCTCGATCCAGCTGGGCTTCAGCTCGGTGATGATGGACGGCTCGCTGGGCGAAGACGGCAAGACCCCGACTGACTACGACTACAACGTCCGTGTTACCCAGCAAACCGTTGCCATGGCTCACGCCTGCGGCGTTTCGGTTGAAGGCGAGCTGGGCTGCCTGGGTTCGCTGGAAACCGGCATGGCCGGTGAAGAAGACGGTATCGGCGCCGAAGGCGTACTGGATCACAGCCAGATGCTGACCGATCCGGAAGAAGCTGCCGACTTCGTCAAGCGCACTCAGGTCGATGCCCTGGCCATCGCCATCGGTACCAGCCACGGTGCTTACAAGTTCACCAAGCCGCCTACTGGCGACGTGCTGGCGATCGACCGCATCAAGGAAATCCACAAGCGCATCCCCAACACCCACCTGGTGATGCACGGTTCGTCCTCGGTACCGCAAGAGTGGCTGGCGATCATCAACCAGTACGGCGGCGACATCAAGGAAACCTACGGCGTGCCGGTTGAAGAAATCGTCGAAGGCATCAAGTACGGCGTGCGCAAGGTCAACATCGACACCGACCTGCGCCTGGCGTCCACCGGTGCCATGCGTCGCTTGATGGCCACCAACCCGAGCGAATTCGACCCACGCAAGTTCTTCGGCGAAACCGTCAAGGCCATGCGCGACGTCTGCATCGCCCGTTACGAAGCCTTCGGCACTGCTGGTAACGCCTCGAAGATCAAGCCGATCTCCCTCGAAGCGATGTTCCAGCGCTACGCCAAAGGTGAGCTGGCCGCCAAGGTCAACTAAGCCTGAACAGAAAAGCCCGCAGCGATGCGGGCTTTTTTGTGCCTGCGCGCCAGGAAGGCAATGCGCATGGCCCGGACGGACAGACCGTTAGTCGGCTAACAGGCCATTCCGCCCATGATGGCAATGTGCTGACTTCAGATTTATGGCAGCCGGGTCTAGAGTTACGCACAGATTTCAGCCGAAGCCCGGCATTGGTGCCTTAAGAGAAGCAGCATGGATTGCGCGCAACCTCAGTCACACGATAGCGGCTCAGTACTGCTGGTCGTTGACGATTATCCGGAAAACCTGATCAGCATGCGGGCCTTGCTGGCCCGCCAGGACTGGCAAGTACTCACCGCGAGCTCGGGGACGGAAGCCCTGAGCGCGCTGCTCGAACATGAAGTGGACCTGGTGCTGCTCGATGTGCAGATGCCGGGCATGGACGGTTTCGAGGTTGCCCGCCTGATGCGCGGTAGCCAGCGTACGCGGTTGACGCCGATCATCTTCCTCACCGCCAACGAACAGTCCCAGGCCGCTGTGCTCAAGGGCTATGCCAGTGGTGCGGTGGATTACCTGTTCAAACCCTTCGATCCGCAGATCCTCAAGCCCAAGGTTCAGGCCCTGCTCGAGCAGCAGCGCAACCGGCGCTCGCTGCAGCGCTTGAGCCGCGACCTGGAAGCGGCGCGGGCGTTCAACGCCTCGGTGCTCAACAATGCCGCCGAAGGCATCCTGGTGGTGGGCGAAAAGGGTGAGATCAGCTTTGCCAACCCGGCCATTTCGCAATTGCTCCAAGCCCCGGTCGAGCTGCTGCAAGGTGCCAACCTGCTGGATTTCGTGCAGTCGCCGGGGATGACCTTGTGGGCCGAATCGGCGTTCTACCAGGCCTACCTGGAGCGGCAGATCTTCCGTATCCACGATGCCCTGTTGCGTACTGCCGGCGGCCAGCCGGTGCCGGTAGCGCTGTCGTGCTCGCCATTGACCGACGGCCAGCGCGCCATGGTGGTGACGGTGCTGGACATGTCGGTGGTGCGTCACCTGCACCAGCAACTGGAGTTTCAGGCGGTTACCGACCCCTTGACCGGGCTGCTCAACCGCCGTGGCTTCTACCAGGCCGCTGAAAGCGCCCTGGTGCGTAATGAGCGCAGCGACAAGACCCAGGCGCTGATGTACCTGGACCTGGACGGTTTCAAACGTATCAATGATTTTCTCGGCCATGAGGCCGGCGACCGGGTGCTGCATTGGGTCGCCGAGCAGCTCAAGGATTGCCTGGGCGCCAATGCGATCCTGGCGCGCATGGGCGGCGATGAGTTCACCGCCTTGTTCGATGCCCTGGAATACCCCGAGCAGGCGGCGCGTTTCGCCGAGGGGGTGATCGAGCGCATGTCGATCTGCCAGCAGATAGAGGGCATGGAAGTGACCCTCGGCGTGAGCATCGGCATTGCCACCTACCCCGATTGCGGCGCCAACCTCGACGGCCTGCTGCGCGCGGCCGACGCTGCGATGTATGCGGCCAAGCAGGCCGGGCGCCAGCAGTATCGCTACTACGACCAGGACCTCAATGGCCGGGCGCGCTCGCGGCTGATGCTCGAAGACTCGGTGCGCAGCGCCATCGAGCACAAGGATTTCAGCCTGGTCTACCAGCCCCAGGTGGCATTTGCCGACGGCCGTCTACGCGGCTTCGAGGCGCTGCTGCGTTGGCAGCACCCCAGTGTCGGCGACGTGCCGCCGGGGTTGTTCCTGCCCTTGCTGGAAGAGGCGCGGCTGATTTCGCGCCTGGCCAGCTGGATATACGCCCAGGGCGCGGCGCAGCGGCGTGACTGGCAGGAGTGCTTCGAGCCGACACTGGTGCTGGGCATCAGCCTCAGTCGCGTGCAGTTCGCCATGCCCAACCTGGCCGAGGAACTGGGCCGGGTGATCGCCATCCAGGGCCTTGATCCGGCGCAGTTGGAGGTCGAGGTGGCCGAGACGTCGTTGATGGTCAATAACGACGTGGCTTTGAAACAGTTGCACAAGTTGCGCGAGCTGGGCGTGCGCATCGCCCTCGACGATTTTGGTGCAGGCGATTGTTCGCTGCGGCTGCTGCGCGACCTGCCAATCGACACGCTTAAACTCGACCGCCACCTGGTCGCACGCTTGCCCGGCTCGCAAGCGGACGCGGCGCTGGTGCGTTGCGTCATCGACCTGTGTCGCCAGTATGCAATCAGCGTGATCGCCGAAGGTGTCGAATCCCTCGAGCAGGCGCACTGGCTGCAGGCCAACGGCTGCGAATATGTGCAGGGCTTTTTGGTGGCGCGACCGATGACGGCCAGTGATGCCGGGGCGTTTCCGGGCTTTTTTGCCTGGCAGCAGCTGTAGTTGGGTACACTGGCGCCTTTACCGTCAGCCGTTTTGCCCATGACCGTGCTCAAGTACCTGCAAGCCTATCCGCCCGCCCTGCAAGACCAGGTCCGCCAGTTGATTGCCAGCAATCGCCTGGGCGACTACTTGCAGCAGCGCTACCCGGACCGGCACGCGGTACAAAGCGACAAGGCGCTGTACAGCTATGCCCAGGCGCTCAAGCAGGAGCACCTGCGCAACGCGCCGAACCTCGACAAGGTGCTGTTCGACAACCGTCTTGACCTCACCCACCGCGCGCTCGGCCTGCACACGGCGGTGTCGCGGGTGCAGGGCGGCAAGCTCAAGGCCAAGAAGGAAATCCGCATCGCTTCGTTGTTCAAGGAGGCGGCGCCGCAGTTTCTGAAGATGATCGTGGTGCACGAACTGGCGCACCTGAAAGAGTCCGATCACAACAAGGCGTTCTACCAGCTCTGTGAATATATGCAGCCGGGCTACCATCAACTGGAATTCGACCTGCGCGTTTACCTGACCTACCGCGAGCTGCCCGCCAGCCTGTAGGCCCTGAGGATTTGCCAATGGAAGTGAGCAAGACCAAGAGCAGTTTCTACCGCCGGCTGTATGTCGCCTGGCTGATCGACAGCCAGACTGCCAGCACCGTCCCGGCCTTGATGGAAGCCACCGGCATGCCGCGGCGCACCGCCCAGGACACCATTGCCGCCCTGGCGGACCTGGACATCGTCTGTGAGTTCGAGCAGCAGGCAGGGGCGCGCAATCATGCCGGGCACTACCGGATTCGCGACTGGGGGGCGATCGACAAGCAGTGGATCACCCAGCATTTACGCGGTATTCGTGAAGTGCTGGGCTATCCCTGAAGGCCCCATCGCGGGTCAAGCCCGCTCTTACATAATTGTGGGAGCGGCGGTGCGGCGACCCGACTTGACCGGCGATGCTGCTAGTCCCGCCGCATACCAATGTGTGGGATATCGTCTTCCAGATACTCCTCTCCCGCCACCTTGAAACCATGGCGTGCATAGTAGCCCTGCAAGTGCGCCTGGGCTGACAGGTACACCGGCACTTCAGGCCAGTAATGCTCTGCGTACTTGAGCCCATGCTCCATCAGTTCATGGCCCAGTCTACGACCACGTGCCTCGGGGGCGATCAGCACCCGGCCTATGACCACGTCGCCGCCCTGGGACTGTGGATCGAGCAAACGCAGGTACGCCAGCAACTGGTCACCTTCCCAGGCCATCAGGTGGCAGGTGTCGCCTTCCAGGTCCTGGCCATCGACTTCCTGGTAGGCACATTTCTGTTCGACCACGAACACTTCGGTACGCAGTCGCAGAATGGCATAGAGTTGTTCCTTGCCAATGTCACTGTGGTGTTTGCAGATCCAGTCGATGGCCATGGGCGTCTCTCAAGCGGTTGATAGCCCTGATCATGGCAGACTGCGCGGCGAGGGTCTAATTGCGCCAGGTCAATACAGGCTCGAAGTCGACCGGAATAGAGGCCATTTGATATCATTTGCCTCTGCCCGATTACTTCTTCTTTGTGTAACCTGCGATGGCTGATAGGCACTGAACATTCTCAAGCAGTTGAAATCAACGGCGCGAACCAGGGGTTCGCTAAAGGATTTGAGCATGCGGCCATTGCTTCGAGTCTTGGCTTCAATGGGAATACTGCTACTGCTGAGCACATCGGCGCAGGCCACCCGGCTGCGGCTGGTGGCCGACAGCTGGCCACCGTTCACCGATGCCAGCATGGCCAACGGCGGCCTGGCCACAGCCATCGTCACCACCGCCCTGACCCGTGCCGGCTATACCAGCCAGTACGAGCAGGTGCCCTGGGCCCGGGCGCTGCTGGGGGTGGGGGAAGGCCGCTACGATGTGCTGGTCAACGCCTGGTACAACGACTCGCGTACACAAATTGGCCAGTTCTCCGCCAGCTACCTGACCAACCGTATTCGGCTGCTCAAGCGCAAAGGCGATGCGCTGCGCTTCAATGCCTTGAGCGACCTCCATCCGTTCCCAGTCGCTGTGGTGCGCGATTACGCCTACTCGCCCGAGTTCGACAGTGACGCCCAATTGCAGAAGGTTCCGGTGCGCAGTTTTTCCGTTGCTGTCGGCATGCTCGCCGCCGGGCGTGTACGCCTGGCGCTGGAGGATGAGTTCGTTGCCGGTTATTACCTCAAGCGCGAACCGAAAGAGGTGCGTGAGGCGGTGGAGTTCTTCGACAAGCCGGTCAGCGAGAACAGCCTGCATATCCTCGTCAGCCTGAAGAATCCCGAGCACCAGCAGATCGTCGCCGGTTTCGACCGCGCCATTGCCCAGATGAAAGCCGATGGCAGTTATGCCCGGCTGCTCAAGCAGCACGGCCTGTAATCAGGCAGGCGCGCTGTCCTTGATCAGGTGTGCGGCGAGTGTGCGCAGTGGCGCCAGTTGCCGGCAGATCAGCGCCAGCTGGGTTTGCACCAGGCGCTGGTTTTCGTCGAGCTCTTCGGGCATCTGCTCAAGCTCATTGGCCAGGGCCTCTTCGGCATCACTGTGGATCGCCACCGGCAACTTGCTGGCCAGGCCTTCGGCGATTTCATCCAGGCTGCTGGCCAGGCTGGCCCCGGCGCCATCGATCAATTGCTGGCGAACCTCGGCATCCAGGGCCGTGTCGCGGTGCGCGCCGAGGCCCGACAGATAACTGAGCAGGGTGTGCGACAGCACCAAAAAACGGAAACCGACGTCGGCCTCCTTACGAAAATGCCCCGGTTCCATGAGCATGTTGGCCAGGGTGGTCGACAGCGCTGCGTCGGCGTTGTGGGCGTTGCGCCGGGCCAGGCGGTAGGCGAGGTCGTCGCTCTTGCCCTGGGCGTACTGCTGCATGATCTGGCGCAGGTAGGTGCTGTTGCAGCTCAGGGTGTTGGCCAGCACCTTGTTCAGGCGCCGGCCCTGCCAGTCCGGGAGGAACAGGAATACGGCGAGGATGGCGATCAGGCTGCCCACCAGGGTATCGAACAGGCGCGGCAGGAACAGCCCGTAGCCATCGCCGATCTGGTTGAAGCAGAACAGCACCATCAGGGTGATCGCTGCGGTTGCCAGGGTGTAGCGGGTGGTGCGGTTGACGAAGAACACCACCCCGGCGGCCACGGCGAACAGTGACTGGATGATCGGGCTGGGGAACAGGTCGAACAACGCCCAGCCGACGGTCAGGCCGATGCCCGTACCGATGATCCGTTGCACCAGCTTGCGCCGCGTGGCGCCGTAGTTGGGCTGGCAGACGAACAGGGTGGTGAGGATGATCCAGTAGCCTTGGGTCGGGTGAATCAGGTGCACCATGCCATAGCCGATCGACAGCGCCAGAGGCAGGCGCAGGGCGTGGCGAAACAGCAACGAGGTCGGCGTCAGTTGCTGGCGCAGGCGGCTCCAGACGTCCTTGAAATTGCGCGGCGAGCGGTCGAGCAGGCTGCTGTCGCTGGCATCGGCAAGGTTGTCGGGGTTGCTGGCATCGCTGAGCAGGCGGTCGAGGGTCGCCAGGTTTGCCGCCAGCGCCCGCAGCGAACGCAGCAGGCCACGCCAGGCCGGGTTGCTCTGGATGCGCAGGTGTTCGAGCGAGGCGTGCAGGTCTTCCAGGGCCTGGGCGAAGCTGGTGTCGTAGGTGAACGGCTGGCGCAGCTGGATGGATTCGGACAACTGCTGGCACGCAACGCCCTGCTGGCGCAGCAGGCGCTGGCAGCGGAACAGCACGTCGCTGTGGAAAAAGGCTTCGGTCAGGGCGTTGTAGGGGTAGTGCGAAGAACTGGCACGCTCATGGATGTCCTGGGCCAGGAAGTACAGCTTCAGGTAGCGGCTGACCTTCGAGCCAGGCCGGCCATTGCCGACCCGGTGCAGGATGATCTCCTTGGCCGCATTCAGTGCGGCCACCACCCGGCCGTTCTGCTGCGCCAGTTCCAGGCGCCGGGCTTCGACATCCAGCTGGCGGATCGGCTCGAACAGGGTGGCCTTGAGCTTGAGGTAGCGACCCAGCTCGCGGAACAGCCGGGCCAGGCTCTGCTGCACCGGCTGGTTGGAAAACAGCGCCTGCCATAGCACTGAAAGCAGGCCGTACCAGGCGGCGCCGGCCACCAACAGCAACGGCTCGTGCCAGAAGTCAGTGACTTCGCCGCCGCGCTGGTCGACGCCGATCATGGTGTACACCGACAAAATCAGCGTCGCCGAGGCAATCGCGCCGTAGCGCTCGCCGAGCGCACCGAGCATGGTCAGGGCAAAGCTGGCCAGGGCCAGGGCGCAGCCGAAGATGATCGGGTAGGGGAACAGCAACTCCACCGACAGCGCGGCAACCGTGAAGCACACCAGGGTCACCGCCAGGGCATTCAGGCGCCCCTGCCAGCTGTCGTCGGTCTCGGCCAGGGCGCTGGCGATAATCCCCAGAAACAGCGGGATCAGCAGGCTCATCTCGTCCTTGTACCAGCACAGCAGCATGCTGCCGGTCAGGGCGATGAGAACGCGGATGGCGTAGCTGAACTTGTCCAGGGCCCAGAGGCGGCGCAACGATTGGCTGAACGAGGAAGATGACATGTCGGGTCGGCAGGCCTTGGGCGATGATCGAAATTGAGCCAGTCAGATGGCAGCGGTGTTACCGCCGCCATCTGACCAGCAAAATTTGTTCCTTGATGCGCTGATTCTACCGCGAAGGTTAGACGAACTGCGCGGCCGCGTACGCCGAGGCCCAGGCCCACTGGAAGTTGAAACCGCCCAGGTGGCCACTGACGTCGAGCACTTCACCGATAAAGTACAGCCCCGGGCTTTTCAGCGACTCCATGGTTTTCGACGAAACCTCGCGGGTATCGACGCCGCCCAGGGTTACCTCAGCGGTGCGGTAGCCCTCGGTACCGGCCGGCACCACCTGCCAGGCCCCGAGCTTGTCGCTGACCTGGGCCAGTTCCGCCGGGGTGTACTGCTTCATCGGTTTGGAGACGAACCAGTGCTCGGCCAGCAGGTTGGCCATCTTCTTGGTGAAGATCTCGCCGAGCAGGGTCTTGAGCTCGCTGTTGGGGCGCTCGGCTTGCTGCTGTTGCAGCCAGCTCAGGGCGTCGTGCTCGGGCAGCAGGTTGATCTCAACCGTGTCGCCGGCCTGCCAGAACGAAGAAATCTGCAGGATCGCCGGGCCGCTCAGGCCGCGGTGGGTAAACAGCAGGTTTTCCCGGAAGCTGCTGGCGTTGCAGCTGGCCATGCAATCCACCGAGGTGCCCGACAGTTCAGTGCAGATCGCCTTGAGCTGCGGCTCGGTGATGGTGAACGGCACCAGGCCTGCACGGGTCGGCAGCAGGGTGTGACCGAACTGGCGGGCCACCTGGTAGCCGAAGCCGGTGGCGCCCAGGGTCGGGATCGACAGGCCGCCGGTGGCGATGACCAGCGACTGGCACTGGAACTGGCCGGCGCTGGTTTCCAGCAGGTAGCCGCTGTCGAGTTTTTCGATCTGCTCGATGCGGGTGTCCATGCGCAGCTCGGCGCCAGCGTTGTCGCACTCGTCCAGAAGCATGCCGAGGATGTCGCTGGACTTGTTATCGCAGAACAGCTGGCCGAGCTTTTTCTCGTGGTAGGGCACGCCGTGCTTGCCGACCATCTCGATGAAGTCCCACTGGGTGTAGCGGGCCAGGGCCGATTTGCAGAAGTGCGGGTTGTGCGAGAGGAAATTGCTCGGCTCGGTGTACATGTTGGTGAAGTTGCAGCGGCCACCGCCGGACATGAGGATCTTCTTGCCCGGTTTGTTGGCGTGGTCGAGCAGCAGCACCTGACGGCCGCGTTTGGCGGCGCTCAGGGCGCACATCAGGCCGGCGGCGCCAGCGCCGATGATGATCACTTCGGTGGAACGCACTGCAAAATCCTCGAGAATTCGGTGGTGAAGCGATCGCGGGGCAAGCCCGCTCCTACAGGGAGGGTGTGTAGGAGCGGGCTTGCCCCGCGAAAAGGTAATTAGACGATCCGCACCCGCAACGAGCGGCCCTTGATCTTGCCGCTGTTGAGCCGCTGCAGCGCCTGTTTGGCCACCGCGCGCTCGACGGCGACGAAGGCCTGGAAGTCGAAGATGGCAATTTTGCCGACCTGGGTGCCCGGCAGTCCGGCATCGCCGGTCAGGGCGCCAAGAATGTCGCCAGGGCGCAGCTTGTCCTTGCGCCCGGCAGCGATGCACAGGGTGCTCATGGTCGGCAGCAGCGGTGCACCATTCTGGGCCTTGAGGCTGTCCAGCTGTTCCCAGCGCAGGGCGGCCTTCTGCATGTCTTCGATGGCCTGGGCGCGATGGCCTTCAGCCGGGGCCACCAGGCTCACCGCCAGGCCTTTCTCGCCGGCACGGCCGGTACGGCCGACGCGGTGCACGTGGATCTCGGCATCGCGGGCCAGCTCGACGTTGATGACCATGTCCAGGGCGTCGATATCCAGGCCGCGGGCGGCGACGTCAGTGGCCACCAGCACCGACAGGCTGCGGTTGGCGAACAGGGTCAGGACCTGGTCGCGGTCACGCTGCTCCAGGTCGCCATGCAGGGCCTGGGCGGCGATACCCTTGGCCTGCAGGTGCTCGACCAGCTCCTGGCACTGCTGCTTGGTGAAGCAGAACGCTACGCACAACTGCGGGCGGAAGTGCCCGAGCAGCTTGCTCACCGCGTCCATGCGCTGTTCCGGGGTGATCTCGTAGAAGCGCTGCTCGATCTGGCTGTCGGCGTGCTGCGACTCGACCTTGACGGTTTGCGGGTCGCGCATGAACGCCGAGGCCAGTTGCTTGATGCCGGCCGGGTAGGTGGCGGAGAACAGCAGGGTCTGGCGGCGCTTCGGGGTCTGGCCGATGATGTCGGCGATGGCGTCGTAGAAGCCCATGTCGAGCATGCGGTCGGCTTCATCGAGCACCAGGGTGTTGAGGCCATCGAGCACCAGGGTGCCTTTGCTCAGGTGCTGCTGCACGCGGCCCGGGGTGCCGACGATGATGTGCGCGCCGTGCTCCAGCGAAGCGATCTGCGGGCCCAGGGAAACGCCACCGCAGAGGGTCAGGATCTTGATGTTGTCTTCGCTGCGGGCCAGGCGACGCAGCTCTTTGGCCACCTGGTCGGCCAGCTCGCGGGTCGGGCACAGCACCAGCGCCTGGCACCCGAAGTAACGCGGGTTGAGCGGGTTGAGCAGGCCGATGCCGAAGGCGGCGGTCTTGCCGCTGCCGGTCTTGGCCTGGGCGATCAGGTCCATGCCCTTGAGCATCACCGGCAGGCTCTGGGCCTGGATCGGGGTCATCTGGGCGTAGCCGAGGGCGTCCAGGTTGGCCAGCATGGCGGCGGACAGCGGCAAAGTGGCGAAGGCGGTGGCAATGGTGGTCACGAGACGGGCCTGCAAAACAAAATGTCGCGCAGTGTACCAGCCTCATGGCCTTTAGCCCTAAGGCTCGATCTCCGGTTCCGGACGAGGGGCACGCCTTCCGTCCGCCCTGGACAGCTGCATGAAGATCGCCGCCGCCAGCATGGCCATCAGGCCGATGGTCACAAAGGTCAGCTGGAACGCCCCGAGGGTGCTCTCGACGCCTTCGGCACTGCCCGCTGCGGTAAAACCGCCAAGCAAGGCGCCGGCACAGGCCACACCGAGGCTCAGCGACAATTGCGCGACCACCGACAGCAGGCTGTTGCCGCTGCTGGCGCTGTTGTCGTCGAGATCGATCAGGGTCACGGTGTTCATCGCTGTGAACTGCATCGAGTTGACCGCACCCAGCAAGCCCAGTTGCAACAGCAACAGGGCGTAGGGCGTCTGTTCGTCGACCAGCCCAAGGCTTGCCAGCAGCAGTCCCAGCAGCAGGGTATTGCCGGTGAGAATATTGCGATAGCCGAAGCGCTCGATCAGCGGCCGGGCAATCGACTTGGCGACCATCGCCGCCGCAGCCAGGGGGATCATGCTCATGCCGGCCTGGGACGGTGAGTAACCCAGCGCCACTTGCAGCAACAGCGGCACCAGGAACGGCAGGGCGCCGCTGCCCAGGCGGGCAAACAGGTTGCCGAGGATACCCACTGAAAAGGTCCGGGTGCGGAACAGTTTTGGCGAAAACAGCGGGTTGTCGACGCTGCCGGCGCGCAGCCAGTAGGCGGCCAGGCAGGCCATGCCGGCGAACAGCAGCAGCATCACCCGCAGGTGCGGCAGGTGCAGCTCGCCCAGGCCTTCCATGGCAATGGTGATCAACACCATTGCCGCGCCGAACAGCACGAAGCCGATGCCGTCGAAGCGGGTACGCTCCGAGCCGCGCAGGTCGGGGATGAACTTCCACACCGCATAACAGCCGATGGCGCCAACCGGCAGGTTGAGCAGGAAAATCCAGTGCCAGCTGAGAATTTCCACCAGCCAGCCGCCCATGGTCGGGCCCAGCAACGGCCCGAGCAGGCCGGGGATGGTGATGAAGCTCATGATCCGCACCAGCTCCGAGCGCGGATAGGCACGCAGTACCACCAGACGCCCGACCGGCAGCATCAAGGCACCGCCCAGGCCCTGGATCACCCGTGCCGCTACCAGCATGCCGAGGCTGCTGGCCAGCGCGCAGAGCAGCGAACCAAGGCTGAACAGGAGGATGGCGCCGAAGAAGATGCGCTTGGTGCCAAAGCGGTCGGCAATCCAGCCCGAGGCCGGGATCAGCAGGGCCACGGTGAGCATGTAGGCGATGATCACCGACTGCATGCGCAGCGGGTCTTCGGCCAGGTCGCGGGCCATGGCCGGCAGGGCGGTGTTGAGGATGGTGCCGTCGAGTGACTGCATGAAAAAGGCGATGGCCACCACCCAGGGAATCCAGCGGGCGGTGGTCGGGTCCAGCGGGGCGCGGTTGGGCATGGGTTAGTGTGCAGTCCTTGAGGGCCTCATCGCGGGTCTGTGGCAGCGGGCTTGACCCGCGATGGGCTAATTACAGTGTCAACGTCAGGCGTTTGACCAACGCTCCCGGCAAATGGCTCGAACTGGTCTGGCGCTGGCCGTAGGTGCTGGTCGACAGAATCAGCTCGCGTTCGGTCGTCAATGCCTCCAGTTTCGAACCCAGCAAACTGTAGACGCTGTCGTCAAAGCGCATGGTGCTCACCGGCGCCTGGATCTCGCCGTTCTCGACCCAGAAGGTGGCGAAGCGGGTCAGGCCGGTCATGCGCGCAGCGGGCAGGTCCGAGTAGTTCAGGTACCAGAGGTTGCTGATGTACAGGCCGGTGCCCAGGCGGGCGAGGACCTCGCTCTGCGCAAGCTCGCCGCCGGCCATGCTCAGCGCGCATGGCGACTCGTAGCTATCGGCACCGTTAGCCGCCAGTTCGAACTCGGCGGCGCTACGGGCGCAGATCAGCCGATCGTGGGCCCGGCCCTGGTCAATCAGGCGCAGGTCGCTGCGCACCAGGCCCTCGTCCGAGAACGACGGGCTCAGCGAACCGCTGACTTGTTCGCTAATGTGGACCATCGGGCTGAGGCTGGCATCGGTGCTGTACAGGCGTTGCAGCGGGCTGTTCTTGGTGGCGATGGCCTGGGCCGAGAAGCCGCCCCAGCAGAGCATGCCCATGATCTCGTCCAGCGCTGCCGGTGCCAGGTAGGCGCGGTATTGGCCGGGGGCGAGTTTTTTCAGCGGGCGGCCGAGGTAGTCGAGCTGTTCGCGGGCCTGCTGCAGGCGCAGGGCGAAGGCTTCGCCGTCCCAGGACTGGCCGGCATAGTTGGCTTTGACCGCTTCGCCGTTGCTGTGGAACAGGCTCCAGTCGAAGTTGAAACTGTTGGCCTGGTGCCAGCCAAAGGCCCCGAACGAGCTGGCAAAACCCCGGCAGATCGGGCCCGCGGCGTAGATGCCAACCAGGTCCAGATCACCCGCGCCTTGCTCGATCTGCGCCAGCACCGCAGCGCTGTCTGGCAGCGCTTGATCCTGCACGCTATGGCTGTGCCAGGCGCTGTCATTGAGTTGCAGGTAAGGGTCGGGCTCAAGCAGCGGCAGGGTCTGGCGCAGTTGCTCCAGGGCTTGTTGCAGGCGCAACTGATCGACCTCGGCGTCGTTGCCGAGGGTGAACTGCAGCTCGGCCTGGCGCCCGTCGGCGACCAGCTTGAGCACGCAACTGGCCTGTTGCACTTCGCCGGCCTGGCGCACCCTGGCGTGGTTGAAGCGGATGAACTGCGAGTGCTCGCCGCTGTAGCTCAAGGTGAAATGCTCTGGCGCGCACACCGCGTCGCGCAGGCTGGCGACCAGGTGCTGGAAACTTTGCAGTGGGGTGGCAGCCATCAGGCGTCTCCTCCGAATACGTCGATCTGGCTGAATACGCAGGCGGGGGAGGCGTGGCCCACGCGTACCACCTGGTTCGGCTCGCCCTTGCCGCAGTTTGGCGTGCCCAGTACCTGCAAGGTGCTGGCGTCACCGACGGCGCTGAGATTGCCCCAGAACCGGGCGGAGATGCCGCGGTAGTTGGGGTTCTTGACCACGCCCTTGAGCTCGCCGTTTTCGATCAGTTGGCCCCATTCGCAGCCGAACTGGAACTTGTTGCGCGCATCATCAATCGACCACGAGCGGTTGGTGCGCATCAGGATGCCCTGCTTGATACCGCCGATCAGTTGCGCCAGGGTCTTGTCCCCCGGCTCGATGTTGAGGTTGGCCATGCGGTCGATCGGTGCGCGGTTCCAGCCGCAGGCGCGGCTGTTGGCCACCCCTTCAAGGCCGGAACGGAACTGCGACAGGGCACCACCGAGCGGGCGGACCAGCAAACCGTCCTTGATCAGGTACTGCTTGTGCGCAGCGCTGCCGTCATCGTCGTGGCTGTAGCTGGCAAGCTCTTCGCGGATCGACGGGTCGAAGGTCACGTTGAGCAATTTCGAGCCGTACTGCAGGCTGCCGAAGTCGCTGGCTTTGACAAAGCTGGTGCCGGCGTAATTACGCTCGTCGCCGAGGATGCGGTCCATTTCCAGCGGGTGGCCGATCGATTCGTGGATCTGCAGCATCATCTGGTCGGGCATCAACAGCAGGTCGCGCACACCACTGGGGGTGTTCGGCGCCAGCAGCAGTTGCAGGGCCTGCTCGGCGACTTTGGCCCCGGCACCAACCAGGCCGCAACGCTCGATCACATCGAGGCCGCCCTGCTGGCCGAAGTTTTCCCGGCCCAGGGTGCGGGTCTGGCTGTCCTGGCCGTCGAAGGCGGTGGTGCTGAAACCCGGGTAGATAAAGCGCTGGGCCTGGCGCAGTTCGGCGCCGGCGGTGTTCAGGTAGATCTGCTCGATAGTGCTGATGCCAAGGCTTGCCTGCCAGTTCACCAGGCGGCTGTCGTCCGGCACGCTGGCAGATTCCTGGGCAAGCAGGGCGTAGCAGTCGGCCAGGGACGGGAAGGCTTGCTCAAGGTTGGGCGAGCAGTAATCGGCGCGGCCGGTGGCCAGTGGTTGCTCGCGCAGGTCGAGCAGGGCGCGCCCGGCGATTTGCCGGGCCAGTGCCTCAGCCTGCTCCAGGGCACGCTGCAAGCCGGCTTGCGAGAGGTCGGCGGTGGCGGCGTAGGTTTCCACGCCATGGACGCGCACGGTGAGCATCGCGCCTTCGTCGCGGCTGAGAAACGGCGGCTCGGCGATATTCTTGCGCACCGACAGGTGTTGCTGGCTTTGCTGCACATAACGCAGGGAGAAAAATTCGCCACTGCTGCGCAGGGCGGCGAAGCGCTGGCGCAGCAATGCGGTCAACTCGAACATGCGGGAACCTCCGTGTGCGCGGTGGTTCCCCCTCAGAACCACTCATCGTGCATGCTCAGGCAGGTATCGTCACGGGCCGCGAGCAATGCCAGCTCATTATGGCAGCCCGGCACTTCCCAGGTCAGGAAATAACGCGCGGCCTGCAATTTGCCCAGGTAGAAGTCGCGATCGGCCGGGTTGCCCCGGGCCAGGCCTTGTTCGGCGTGGATTGCCTGCTCCAGCCAGCGCCAGCCGATCACGCAGTGACCGAAAGCCTTTAGATACAGCGCCGAGTTGGCCAGGGCGGCATTGACCTGGCCCTGGGCCAGATCGCCGAGCAGGCCGAGGGTCACTTCCTGCAGGCGATTGAGCAACTGCTCCAGCGGTACCCGCAGACGATCCAGGCTGCTGTGCGGATGGGCTCTCTCGCAGGTGCTGGCGATCAGGCGGACCAGTTGCTTGAGCCCGGCACCACCGTTCTGCGCCAGCTTGCGCCCGAGCAGGTCCAGCGACTGGATGCCGTGGGTGCCTTCGTGAATCGGATTCAGGCGGTTGTCGCGGTAGTACTGTTCGACCGGGTACTCGCGGGTGTAGCCATGACCGCCGAGAATCTGGATGGCCAGCTCGTTGGCCTTGAGGCAAAACTCCGAAGGCCAGGACTTGACGATCGGCGTCAGCAGGTCGAGCAGTTCATGGGCCTGCTGGCGAACCGTATCGCTTTCGCCGCTCTGGGTGTCATCGAACAGCCGCGCGGCGTACAGGCCCAGGTCGAAGGCGCCTTCGACGTAGGCCTTCTGGGTCAGCAGCATGCGCTTGACGTCGCTGTGATTGATGATCGGCACGGCAGCGGTGGCCGGATCCTTGTTGTCTGGCAGGCGCCCTTGCGGACGCTGGCGGGCGTACTCCAGCGAGTACAGATAGCCAGCATAACCCAGCATCACCGCGCCCATGCCGACGCCGATACGCGCCTCGTTCATCATCTGGAACATGCAGGCCAGGCCCTGGTGTGGCTTGCCCACCAGGTAGCCGACGCACTGGCCGTTGTCGCCGAAGTTCAGCGCCGTCGAGGTGGTGCCGCGCCAGCCCATCTTGTGGAACAACCCGGCCAGCAACACATCGTTGCGCGGGCCGAGGCTGCCGTCGGCGTTGACCAGGAACTTGGGCACGATAAACAGCGAAATGCCCTTCACCCCGGGCGGCGCATCGGGCAGCTTGGCCAGGACCATATGCACGATGTTTTCCGACAACGGATGGTCGCCGCCGGAAATGAATATCTTGTTGCCGCGCAGCCGATAGCTGCCATCGTCGGCTGGCTCGGCGCGGCTGCGAATATCGGCCAGGGACGAGCCAGCGTGCGGCTCGGTCAAGGCCATGGTGCCGAAGAAGCGGCCTTCGATCATCGGTTGCAGGAACAGGCGCTTCTGCTCGTCGCTGCCAAAGCTTTCAATCAGGTTGGCGGCGCCCATGGTCAGGAACGGGTAGGCCGTGGTACCGGCGTTGGCCGCCTGGAAGTGGGCGAAACAGGCTTGCGAGAGCAAGGTCGGCAACTGCATGCCACCGACTTCGAAGTCGCGGCTGGCGTTGAGAAAGCCGGCTTCAAGGAAGGCATCGACCGCAGGCTTGACCTCGGGGATCAACAGCGCCTCGCCATTTTCATAGCGCGGCTCGTGCTCATCGCCCTTGCGATTATGCGGAGCGAAATACTTCTCGGCGATGGTCCGCGCAGTGCTCAGAGCGGCATCGAAGGTTTCGCGGTTGTGCTCGGCAAAGCGCGGGCGTTGGGTCAGGGCCTCGGCATCGAGCACTTCGTAGAGTTCGAAGGCCAGGTTGCGGGCGCTGAGCAGGGTCTCGGACATGGCGGCATTCCTGTCTGGGGATGGGCCGAGTCTAGGTAGTGACGTTGCTACTGCACAGTGAAATAGATACGGGTGATGGCAAGGCACAAGGCGTTTGGGAATGTTCGTACCCTTGCTTCGGAGCCAGAGGGCAGATCTGTGATGCACGAGCAGGCTTAGATAGTCGGCCCATTACCGAAGGCCGTAGCCATGACCACTAACAGCACCGCTTCGATGAGCCCTGATCTCTCTGATGCCACAGGCAGGGGGCCAATGTTCTTCGTCGTATCGATCAGAAAGTTGATCGTGATGAACCTGTTCACCTTTGGTTTTTATTGGCTTTTTTGCCATTACCAAAGCTGGGCGCTCTACCGGCGGGAAACCGGGGAGCGAGTGTTGCCGCTGGTAAGAAGCATCTTCGGCATTCTGTTTCTTTACAGCCTGCTGAGCAGGGTCGATCGGCAATTACACCTGTCTGGTCGTAGCTACAGGTGGTCACCGTTCTGGTTGGTATGCGCCTTGATCCTGCTGACAGCGCTCTCGTTGTGGGCAAACCAGATGATGGAGCTGGCGCCGCTGCCGTTGTTGAGTGCGGTATTGGCTATGGATGTCGTGATTCTTTGGGTAATGGCCAGGATTCAGGGTGCGATAAACACCTGCGTAGGCGACCCGAAAGGCCAGTCTAATTCCCGCTTGTCACTCCTGAATTGGGCCTGGATGTCGGTCGGGATTCTGGTTTGGATAGTGCTGGTGTCTTTTCTCGTGGTTTTGCTGGCAGGTTTTTTCATCGGGATCTTTGTTGATGTCTGAGGCCTTCAGTCGTCAGCCTATGAATCAGCTCCCACGTATGACCCGGTTTTGGTGGGGTGGGATGGATGCACTTTTTATAGTCTTTTATGTCCAGGGTAGTTTTCGTGGCGGTCAGATTCCCTATTACACCGACGCCCAAAACATGATCGGGTTGCTTCAGGATCATGGCATGCTCGCCAAGTGGCTGGCGGGTATGAGCTTCACCTTGCATCTTTCGATCATTGTCAGCTGCTTGCTGTTGTTGGCGGGGCGAAAGTCGGGGGCTTATCTCGGTTTGCTACAGACTCCTTTTCGCCTGATGTTCATGGTGCCGTCCCTTTCGATTCTATTGGTGTGGGCAAAGCTGTCACCAGCCTACAGTCCCTGGCTCATGCTGGTTTTCGTCATTGCTTCCGAGGTCGTGAAGGCGGGTAGCCTGGGGTGGCTGGTGCGTCATCAACGTGCGAAGTTTCTGGGCTAGAAAGCATCGCGGGTCAAGCCCGCTCCTACGCTGTAGGAGCGGGCTTGACCCGCGATAGAGGCGCTGCTGGCTATCAGCCGATAGTCATCAGGCTCGCGTTACCACCGGCAGCAGCAGTGTTGACGCTCAGTGCGCGCTCGATTACCAGGCGCTCCAGGGCAATCGCGGTTTCACCCGACGACAGGCCGTGAACACCGACGATGGCGCCGGCGCGCTTGGCCACCTGCTCGCACACGGCGCGCAGTTGGTCGGAGTCGCCATGGTGGAGGACGGCGTCGAATATCACGTCATCCTTGTTCCAGTCGGCCACCAGTTGGATGCGCGCTTGCACTTCCTTCGGCAGGCGATTGCGCAGGGTCTTGCTCAGCTCGCCTTCCGGCCACACCGCAGAGCTGCCCACGGCCAGTACCGCCGCCAGTTGGGTCAGCAGGTCAGCTTCGACCTCGGCCAGGCACAGCACGTGCTCGCGCGGCAGGATGGTGTAGCTGTTGCGCTCGCCGGTCGGGCCCGCCAGCAGACGGCTGATACCGCTTTGCGATTGCTGGGCGAACTGCTCGCACAGGCCGCTCAGGTCGTTCAGCTGATTGCTCGCCGCCCAGGCTTTGAGGGCTTGCAGCGGTTTGCTCAGGCTGTCGCGCAGGCGGGTGTCCGGGGCGTTTTCGCCGTCGGTGCGCTGGAACGACTGCTCGATGGCGCCCGCCGGGCGGGTCGACAGCAGGCGGTACAGGTATAGCGGGCCACCGGCTTTCGGGCCGGTACCGGACAGGCCTTCACCGCCGAATGGCTGCACGCCGACCACGGCGCCGACGATGTTGCGGTTGACGTAGACGTTACCGGCATTGACGTTGTCGATGACCTTGGCAATGGTTTCGTCGATCCGGGTGTGGACACCCAGGGTCAGGCCGTAGCCGGAGGCGTTGATCTGCTCGATCAGCTGGTCGAGGTTCTTGCGGTTGTAGCGCACCACGTGCAGTACCGGGCCGAAGATCTCGCGCTGCAGTTCGTCGAAGCTTTCCAGTTCGATCAAGGTTGGCATCACGAAGGTGCCGCGCTTGATCTCTTCACCATCGGCGATTGCCATCTGGTACACGGTACGGCCTTTGTCGCGCATACCCTGGATGTGTTTCTCGATACCGGCCTTGGCTTCGGCGTCGATCACCGGGCCAATGTCCACGGCCAGGCGCTCGGGGTTGCCCAGGCGGCTTTCTGCCATGGCGCCCTTGAGCATTTCGATGACGCGGTCGGCAGAATCTTCCTGCAGGCACAGTACGCGCAGGGCCGAGCAACGCTGGCCAGCGCTGTCGAAGGCAGAAGATACGACGTCGATGACCACCTGTTCGGTGAGCGCCGAGGAGTCGACGATCATCGCGTTCTGGCCGCCGGTTTCGGCGATCAGCGGGATCGGACGGCCCTGGGCATCCAGGCGGCCGGCGATGTTGCGTTGCAGCAGGCGGGCGACTTCGGTAGAACCGGTAAACATCACGCCTTTGACCCGATCGTCACCGACCAGACGGGCGCCGACGGTTTCGCCGCGGCCCGGCAGCAGTTGCACTACGCCTTCGGGGATACCGGCTTCGAGCAGCAGGCGCACGGCCTGGGCGGCAACCAGCGGGGTCTGTTCGGCCGGCTTGGCCAGCACCGGGTTACCGGCGGCAAGTGCCGCGGCAACCTGGCCACTGAAGATCGCCAGGGGGAAGTTCCATGGGCTGATGCACACTACCGGACCCAGCGGGCGGTGAGCGTCGTTGCTGAAATCGTTGCGCGCCTGGACGGCGTAGTAACGCAGGAAGTCGACGGCTTCACGCACTTCGGCGATGGCGTTGGCGAAGGTCTTGCCGGCTTCGCGGGCGAGCAGGCCCATCAGCGGCTGGATCTCGGCTTCCATCAGGTCGGCGGCACGCTCCAGGATCGCGGCGCGTTCGGCCGGCGGGGTGGCCTGCCAGATCGGCGCGGCATTGAGCGCGCACTGGATGGCGTTGTCGACGTCAGTGACGTTGGCTTCCTGGACATGACCCACCACATCGCGCAGGTCAGCCGGGTTCAGCACCGGCGCAGCTGCTTCGGTGCTGGAAGCGCAACCGAGCATCGGCGCGGCTTTCCAGTCGTTGTGGGCGCTGGCCAGCAGGGCGCAGGACAGCGAAGCCAGGCGGTGTTCGTTGGCCAGGTCGATACCGGCGGAGTTGGCCCGCTCGGTGCCATACAGGTCACGCGGCAGCGGAATGCGCGGGTGCGGCAGGCCGGTATTGCCTTCCTGGGTGGCCATTTGCTCGATGGTGGCGACCGGGTCGGCGACCAGTTCCTGGATCGAGATCGACTGGTCGGCAAT
Source organism: Pseudomonas sp. B21-009 (assembly GCF_024749345.1). Classification (NCBI taxonomy): domain Bacteria; kingdom Pseudomonadati; phylum Pseudomonadota; class Gammaproteobacteria; order Pseudomonadales; family Pseudomonadaceae; genus Pseudomonas; species Pseudomonas sp. B21-009. The sequence goes on from NZ_CP087199.1 coordinate 495,799, forward strand.
ACGGTTGACGAACGAGGTGTTGGCGCCGTTTTCCAGCAGGCGGCGAACCAGGTAGGCCAGCAGGGTTTCGTGGGTACCGACCGGGGCATACACGCGGCACGGACGGTTCAGCTTGCCATCGGCGACCTTGCCGACAACCTGCTCGTACAGCGGCTCGCCCATACCGTGCAGGCACTGGAATTCGTACTGGCCCGGGTAATAGTTCTGGCCGGCGATATGGTAGATGGCCGACAGGGTGTGGGCGTTGTGGGTGGCGAACTGCGGGTAGATGACTTCCGGCACCGACAGCAGTTTGCGTGCACAAGCAATGTAGGAAACGTCGGTGTACACCTTGCGGGTATACACCGGGTAGCCTTCCAGGCCTTCGACCTGGGCGCGCTTGATCTCGCTGTCCCAGTAAGCACCTTTTACCAGGCGGATCATCAGGCGATGGCGGCTGCGGCGGGCCAGGTCGATGACGTAGTCGATCACATACGGGCAGCGCTTCTGGTAAGCCTGGATGACGAAACCGATACCGTTCCAGCCGGTCAGTTGCGGCTCGAAGCACAGGCGCTCGAGCAGGTCCAGGGACAGCTCCAGGCGGTCGGCTTCCTCGGCGTCGATGTTCAGGCCGATGTCGTATTGCTTGGCCAGCAGGGTCAGCGACAGCAGGCGCGGGTACAGCTCATCCATGACGCGCTCGTACTGGGCGCGGCTGTAGCGTGGGTGCAGGGCCGAGAGCTTGATCGAGATGCCCGGGCCTTCATAGATGCCGCGACCGTGGGAAGCCTTGCCGATCGAATGGATAGCCTGCTCGTAGGACGCCAGGTATTTCTGCGCGTCATGTTCGGTCAGCGCCGCTTCGCCGAGCATGTCGTAGGAATAACGGAAGCCTTTGGCTTCGAACTTGCTGGCGTTGGCCAGGGCTTCGGCGATGGTTTCGCCGGTCACGAACTGCTCGCCCATCAGGCGCATGGCCATGTCGACGCCCTTGCGGATCATCGGCTCGCCGCTCTTGCCGATGATGCGGCTGAGCGAAGAGGTGAGGCCGGATTCGTTGTGGGTCGAGACCAGCTTGCCGGTCAGCAGCAAGCCCCAGGTGGCGGCGTTGACGAACAGCGACGGGCTGTTGCCCAGGTGCGGCTGCCAGTTGCCGGTGCTGATCTTGTCGCGGATCAGGGCGTCGCGGGTGCCTTTGTCGGGGATGCGCAGCAGGGCTTCGGCCAGGCACATCAGCGCCACGCCTTCCTGCGACGACAGGGAGAATTCCTGCAGCAGGCCCTGAACGATGCCGGCACGGCCGCCAGCGCTCTTCTGGTTACGCAGTTTTTCGGCGATGCCGGCGGCCAGCTTGTTGGTGGCCTCGGCCATGGCGGCCGGCAGGCGCGCCTGCTCCAGCAGCATCGGTACCACTTCCGGCTCAGGGCGGCGGTAGGCGGCGGTGATGGCCGAGCGCAAGACCGATTGCGGCAGGATGCTTTCGGCAAATTCGAGGAAGCACTGGTGGGCGTGGTCGGCCTGTACTTCACCGGCATCGTCGGCATGAATGCCGGGCTGACCGTTGAGTTCGGTCAGGGTGGCGCCACCCTCGAGCTTCTCCAGGTAATTGAAGATCGCTTGTTTGATCAACCAGTGCGGCGTGCGATCGATAGAGGTCGCAGCTGCTTTGAGTCGCTCACGGGTAGGGTCGTCGAGTTTGACCCCAAGGGTGGTCGTCGCCATTTCTTATCCTCATTATTGCCACAGGCTGTGGCTTAAGCTGGCGCCAAGATTAGCCGTGCGCGATTTTGGGTGCAACCTAGTGCAACCCAAAATATGCAGGAAAAAAGTGCTACTCGTCCGGAGGGTAAAACCACACAGCAAAAATGGCTGTTTGTGGTGCGTTTTCTTCTGAAAACAGGTCTTCTTGCTCCAAAAGGGAGCAAAAACCCGCTGTTACGCAAAATTTCCGACGAGGTGCAACTTGATTGTAAAAACAGGTTGCACCCTCTTTGCGTTGTTGCATAGGATTCGCGGCCTGGGTGCAACCTCTTCGAGGCTGTCGCTACATAAAAACAAACGCCAGGGCGCAACAATGAGTGTAAGCAATCCAACCTTGATCACGTTCGTGATCTATATCGCGGCAATGGTGCTGATCGGCTTCATGGCCTATCGCTCTACCAACAACCTTTCCGACTATATTCTTGGCGGTCGCAGCCTCGGCAGCGTGGTTACCGCGCTTTCGGCCGGTGCTTCGGACATGAGTGGCTGGCTGTTGATGGGCCTGCCGGGCGCCATCTACATGTCGGGCCTGTCGGAAAGCTGGATCGCCATCGGGCTGATCATCGGTGCCTACCTGAACTGGCTGTTTGTTGCCGGCCGCCTGCGGGTGCAGACCGAGCACAACGGTGATGCGCTGACCCTGCCGGATTACTTCTCCAGCCGCTTCGAAGATAACAGCGGGCTGCTGCGGATCATCTCCGCCGTGGTGATCCTGGTGTTCTTCACCATCTATTGCGCCTCCGGCATCGTCGCCGGTGCCCGTCTGTTCGAAAGCACCTTCGGCATGTCCTACGAGACAGCGCTGTGGGCTGGTGCGGCGGCAACCATTGCCTACACCTTCGTTGGTGGTTTCCTGGCAGTGAGCTGGACCGATACCGTCCAGGCTACGCTGATGATCTTCGCCCTGATCCTGACCCCGGTGATCGTTCTGATCGCAACCGGCGGTTTTGACACCACCTTCGCTGCCATCGAGCTGAAGGACGCGGGCAACTTCGACATGCTCAAGGGCACCACTTTCATCGGCATTATCTCGCTGATGGGCTGGGGTCTGGGCTACTTCGGCCAGCCGCACATCCTGGCGCGCTTCATGGCCGCTGACTCGGTCAAGTCGATCGCCAAGGCCCGTCGCATCTCCATGACCTGGATGATCCTCTGCCTGGTCGGTACTTGCGCTGTGGGCTTCTTCGGTATCGCCTACTTCTCGGCGCACCCTGAAGTCGCAGGCCCGGTCACCGAGAACCACGAGCGTGTGTTCATCGAGCTGGCCAAGATCCTCTTCAACCCATGGATTGCCGGTGTCCTGCTGTCGGCCATCCTGGCGGCTGTCATGAGTACCCTGAGCTGCCAGCTGCTGGTGTGCTCCAGCGCCCTGACCGAAGACTTCTACAAGACCTTCCTGCGCAAGGGTGCCTCGCAGCTGGAGCTGGTCTGGGTCGGTCGCGCCATGGTGCTGCTGGTGGCCGTGGTCGCCATCCTGATCGCCTCCAACCCTGAGAACCGCGTGCTGGGCCTGGTCAGCTACGCCTGGGCCGGCTTCGGTGCTGCCTTCGGTCCGGTGGTACTGATCTCGGTACTGTGGAAAGGCATGACCCGTGACGGCGCACTGGCCGGTATCCTGGTCGGTGCGATCACCGTGGTGGTGTGGAAGCACTTCTCCATCTGGGGCCTGTACGAAATCATCCCGGGCTTCATCCTCGGCGCCCTGGCGATCTACTTCGTCAGCCGGGCCGGCAGCCCATCGAAGGCGATGGTTTCGCGCTTCGAAGCCGCCGACGAGGCGTTCAAGGCCGGTCATTGATCGACTGTTGAGCTTCGCCTGACCACGGCCCGGCCTCGCAAGAGCCCGGGTCGTTGTCGTTTTGGCGGCCCGTGCCTGACGCCGCCCGCATGACAAGGTAAACTGCGCGGTCTTGCAGGAGTTGCCATGAACTATCGTCACGCCTTCCACGCCGGCAACCACGCCGACGTCTTCAAACACCTTGTGCTGACCCGCCTCATCGCCTTGATGTCGCGCAAGGAGCAGCCGTTTGCCTACCTCGACACCCACGCAGGCCTGGGTCTTTACGACCTGCAGGGCGATCAGGCGACACGTACCGGCGAGTGGCTGGAAGGTATCGGCCGCCTCTGGGGGCGCGACGACCTGCCGGAAATCACCGCGGACTACCTGCGCATCCTGCGCAAGATGAACCCCGATGGCGAGCTGCGCTATTACCCGGGCTCCCCGGAACTGGCCCGACGCCTGGCCCGTCAGCAGGATCGCGTGCTGCTCAACGAGAAGCACCCCGAAGACGGTCGTCTGCTCAAGGACAACATGAAGAAGGACCCGCGCGTTGCCGTGCACCTGGGCGAGGGCTGGCATGTGCCGCGGGCCTTGCTGCCGGTGCAGGAAAAGCGTGCGGTGATGCTCATCGACCCGCCGTTCGAGCAGGCGGATGAGCTCAAGCGTTGCACCCAGGCGATGAAAGAGACCATCAGTCGCATGCGCCAGACTGTCGCGGCCATCTGGTACCCGATCAAGGACCAGCGCCAGCTGGTGCGCTTCTACCAGGACCTGACCAGCACCGGCGCGCCTAAACTGCTGCGGGTCGAGCTGTATGTGCACCCGCAGGACAGCCCGCAGGGCCTCAACGGCTCGGGCCTGGCCATCGCCAACCCGCCATGGGGCCTGGAAGAAGAACTGCGCACGCTGTTGCCATGGCTGTCGCAGGTGCTGGCGCAGACTCAGGGCAGCTGGCGGATGGATTGGCTGATCGCCGAATAAGCGCGGCAGGGGCGGTAGGCAATCAGACTTTGATTGCCCACAGTTACTGGCTAGGTGCTTTGAAGCGGGCCCGGATCAGGATGCTCGATGCTGCAGCGCTTGCCAGGAACAAGGCTCCGGGAAGTATTGTGGCGATAGACACGCTGCCATAGCTTGTCGTAACAAATAACCCAAGTAATGAAGTCGCTATTGTCGGAAGGTTTGCCAGCAGACTCACTGATCGGCCTATCTCTTTGTGTCTTGTCTTATTGGCTAAAAAATTTGCAATGCTTGAGAGCGCGATGCTAGGTGCTCCAAGCATGGCGATAATAACCGTCCAGATTGCGGAGGCCGGCACCCCTCTGGTGTCGAGTGGATCGTCCGGGTTTTCAGGGATGCCTTGAACGGCCAATGTAAGGCTGATCCATGCTAGTGTCAGGAGTAATGAGGGTAGAAGTAGAGTTGCCGTCGTTATAAGGGTTGGCGCTTTCATGGGGTCGTTGAATAGTTGATTGGCAATGAGCCCGGCATTTCAATTTCGTAGCTCACTGCATTGGTGACTTTGAACATGCTTCTCAATGCCGTAGTAGCTGATTCGTCGAGAGGTATTCTGTGATCGCTTGCTTCTGCATCGTATAGATCGTTGTACGCTTTTGCCTGTCCCGAGAAGCTGACGTTTCCCTCGCTGTCTCGAGTTATTGTGCCAATAATTCGCAATGTTATATTGCCGAGATAGGTCCTGGCTGCGAACGAGTCTTGGCCTGTGTAATACGGTACATTGATGTCAATTTGTGTTGAGCCGATTTCTGCAGCCTCGATTAGACTCTTGAGTTCTGGGATTTTTTCGACGCTGGGAGAGATTCCGATGTCTTTCAGTGAGACTGTGGCTTTTGCCCCTTTGCCATAGATGGCGTGCGCGATGGCTTTTGTGGCGGTAAAAATTCCTCCGGAAAATTGCACTTCGGTTGTCAGGGATGGTGATTTGTCTGCTCCGTAAGTATTAGCCCTGATGCGCCCCTTATGCCATGCTACTTTGTTTTCTAGTTTCGGGTCGAGCGCTTTTAGTTGGTCGGCGTGGTGGGCGCAAATAAGATCCAGGGTCATTAGGCCGGGGGAGAAAGGAGGCTTGTTGTATTGCGCTCTTTTTAGGTCGAGGCAAAGCATTGACCACCAATTGCCAGATAGATAAGCCTCGTTTCGCTGGCTCCACATTCTGGCAATAACCAGGGGGTGCCCTGGCGGTGTTTGTCCGCCTTTTGAAGTAGGGGTTCCATAGTCATCTGGGTAAACAATTGTGGGTGCAAGTTCAATTTGCATGTGTGTGCCCTTGTTTGTTGATGGTCGCCTGGTGTTGACTATCTAATTCTTATTGGGCTTTTGTGTATATATAGAAACTTCTCACGGCAATGTAAGTTGTTTCTTTTTCTTTTTCTTTTTCTTTTTCTTTTTCTTTTTCTTTTCGCTGAAGTCGTATGAGTGCATGCCGTTGTGGGGCTTTCGTTCGGGCAATGACCGCGCGGTGCCTTCATTCATCACCTGCGATCTGTCCAGTTCCACCCGGTGCCGCGTTGCAGGTGAATGCGCTATAATCCCGCCCTTTCGCTGCCATCCGCCCTCCGGGCCGAGGCGCACTTTTACAGATTGAAGAGGCTAGACCCTTGGCATTGACGATTCTTGGCCTGTCCGGCGCCCTTAGTCATGACCCTTCCGCGGCCCTGTACATCGACGGCAAGCTGATTGCCGCCGCTGAAGAAGAGCGCTTCGTGCGCGATAAACATGCAAAGAACCGCATGCCCTACGAATCGGCGAAGTTCTGCCTGGAACAGGCCGGTATCAAGCCGTCCGACGTTGATGTGGTGGCGATTCCGTTCGCCCCGATCAGCCTGTTCGGCGAGGCTCGCTGGCACTACGCCAAGCGTTACTGGTACGCCCCGGACCGCGCCCTTGATGCGATCCTGATGGGCAACCGTCGCTACAAGCGCTACCGCAAGAAGATCGTCTGGTGCCTGGAGCAACTGGGCTTCGACCCCAAAAAGGTCAAGATCGAGCCGGTCGAGCACCACCTGGCCCACGCCTCCAGTGCCTACCACTGCTCCGGTTTCAAAGAGAAAACCGCGATCCTCGGTATCGACGGTAAGGGCGAATACGCCACGACCTTCTTTGGCTACGGCGAAAACGGCAAGATCCACAAGATCAAGGAATTCTTCGATCCGGACTCCCTTGGTGGCCTGTACGGCGCGATCACCGAGTTCCTCGGTTTCGAAATGCTCGATGGCGAGTTCAAGGTCATGGGCATGGCGCCTTACGGCGACGCCACCAAGTACGATTTCTCGCGCCTGGCCTCGTTCGAAAACGGCGAGCTGGTGATCAACACCGACTACGCCAACGTCATCGGCCTGCGTCGTTATAAAGAGAAGGGCAAGGGTTTCTACTTCTCGCCAAAACTGATCGAGTGGCTGGGCCCGAAACGCGAAGGCGACATCGCCGACGAGCCGTACATCCACTACGCCGCGAGCATGCAGGCGCTGTTCGAGAAGCTCGCCCTGCAGATGATCGACCACTACCTGGGCGACATCCTCAAGGAGACCGGCAAACTGGCTTTCGCTGGCGGCTGCGCGCTTAACGTCAAGCTCAACCAGAAGATCATTGCCCGCCCTGACCTCAAGGAACTGTTCGTCCAGCCGGCTTCCGGCGACGCCGGCACCGCGGTCGGTGCTGCTGCTTATGTGTCCCACGCCCGTGGTGTTCCGGTCGAGAAGATGGAACACGTCTACCTCGGCCCTGCGTACTCCAACGAAGACGTGATCGCCGCCTGTGCCCGTCATCCGAGCCAGCCAAAATGGCGCAAGCTGGAGAACATGTCCGAGCAGATCGCCAAGATCATGGTCGACGGCAACCCGGTGGCCTGGTTCCAGGGCCGCATGGAGTTCGGCCCGCGTGCCCTCGGCGGTCGTTCGATCATCGGTTGCCCGAGCGTGGAAGGCGTTGCCGACCGCATCAACCACCAGATCAAGTTCCGCGAGCGTTGGAGGCCTTTCTGCCCGTCGATGCTCGACACCGTCGCGCCGCAGATGATCAAGATCGATCACCCGGCGCCGTTCATGACCTTCACCTTCGAAGTGGCTGAAGAGTGGAAGACCCGCGTGCCGGAAGTCGTCCACGAAGACGGCACCTCGCGCGCCCAGGTGCTCAAGCGCGAGTACAACCCGCGCTACTACGACATGATGAAGGCGCTGGAGACCCTGACTGGCAACGGCGTGTCGCTGAATACTTCGCTCAACCGTCGTGGCGAGCCGATGATCTGCTCGCCGACCGATGCGCTGAACATGTTCTTCGGCTCGGACCTGCAGTACCTGATCATGGAAGACATCCTGGTGGTCAAGGACGGCGCGGACACTTATGACGTCCAGGGCTGAAAAACGCGTCCTGCAGTTCTGTCATGGTTATGACGGTCCGTTCCTGGACTGTGCGCGCCAGTACGCCAGCCTGTTCGACGGTAGCGGCTACAAGGTCACCACGGTGTTCCTGACCGGCGCTGCCGACCCTCAGGTCGCGGCCGGCTGCGCCTCGGACGAGGTGATCTTCCTCGAGTTCAGCTCCAAGGCCATTCGTGGCCTTAAGCTGGGGGCGATCCGCGCCTTGCGGCGGATCGTCGCCAGCCGCCAGTTCAGCTTCTGCATCGCGCACCGCTTCAAGCCGATCTATATCGCCTTGCTCGGCAGCAACTTGCCAGTGATCGGCGTGCACCACGCCTTCGGTGACTACCTGCGCCGCAGCCGCCAGCTGTTTGCCAACCTGTTCAGCAAACGCCTGAGCCTGCTCGGTGTTTCTGACGCAGTGCGCGACGACATGCGCAAATGCCTGCGCAAGTGGCCGGCCGAGCGTATCCAGACCCTCTACAACCGCATCGACATCGAGGCGCTGCAGGCCAGCCAGGTGCCCGCCGCGCAGGCGCGCGAGGCGTTGGGCCTGGACCCGCAAGCGTGGATCGTCGGCAACGTCGGCCGCCTGCATCCAGACAAAGACCAGGCCACCCTGCTGCGTGGCTTTGCCCATGCCCTGCCGCAACTGCCGGCCGGCGCTCGCCTGGCCATTCTTGGCAAGGGTCGCCTGGAGCAGCAACTCAAAGAGCAGGCCGCCGAACTGGGAATCGCCGCGCACGTGGATTTTCTCGGCCAGGTGCCTGACGCTCGTCGCTACTTTCGTGCTTTTGACGCCTTCGCCTTGAGCTCCGACCATGAGCCGTTCGGCATGGTCCTGCTCGAAGCCATGGTCGCCGGCGTGCCGCTACTGGCTACGGCCTGCGGCGGTGCGGTCGAGGTGGTCGAGGGTGTCGGCATCCTCTTCCCGCTGGGCGACGCCGAGCGTCTTGGGCAAGGTTTGCAGCACCTGGCCGCACTGGATGCCGGGCAGCGCCAGGAGTGCGCCGGGCGCATGCTTGAGCGTTTGCGTGAGCGCTTCTCCGATGCCGCAGTGCGCGAGTCCTTCTGGCAACTGCCGCACGTTCGTGCCCTGACAGCGGAGGCCTGATGCTCAACCATATTCAGGGCTGGCGCGAGCGCGGCTGGACGCAGATCGATGCGCCAACCTACGCCCTGGCCTGGGAAAAGTTTGGCGGCAGTGTCGCCACCCATCCACTGGTTGTTGAACAGCTGGCTGACCTGGCGCAGATCCCGGTGCGTTACCTGGGCTGGGAGCAAAACGGCGAGCTCAAGGCTGCGATTCCCACCTGGGGTCGCTACCTGGCGCTGTCCAAAGATGTGCTTAAGCGTCAGGGCAAAAAAGGCCTGTACGACCTGGGTAATGCCGAGCTGATCCTGCCCGCCGCTGCCGATGCCCAGGCGCCGCTGCGTCATGCCGGGCGTTATCTGTCCGAGCTCAATCAGGGCCGTTTTGCCAACCTCAAGGCGCAGGCCGAATCGCTGGCCATGGCGCGCACACCGGAAGACCTGTCGAAGAAGTTTCGCTACAACCAGCGCCGCGAACTGCGTCTGCTGGAAGAGGCGGGCGGCCAGGTGCGGTCGGTCACGGACTTTTCCAGTAGCGACCTTGCGGCGATCTACTGCGACCTGTTCCAGCGCCGCTGGGAATTTCCGGCTACTGGCGCCGAGCGCATGGCCGAGGTGATCGAGCGCTTGCGCGAGCTGTTGATCGGTTCGGTGCTGTTTCTTGACGATGCGCCGATTGCCATCCAGCTGGTTTACCGGGTCGAAGCGCCAGCGTGGATCAGCGTCGAGTACATCAACGGGGGTGTCGATCCGCAAACCAAGGCTTTCAGCCCAGGTAGCGTGCTCAGCTTCCTCAATACCCAGGCTGCCTGGGAAGATGCCCGTACGCGTAACAAACCCTTGCGGTTCTCCTTCGGCCGTGCCGATCGCGAGTACAAGGACCGTTGGTGCAACCCCGTGCCGGTGTTTCAGGTGTGAGCCGCAAGCAGCAGTTGCTCAAGCGCCACCGGCGCAACAAGCGCCTCGGGCTGCTGATCGGCTTGTTGGTGCTGCTTGCCCTGGGCATTTTTGTCCAGTGGTGGCTGCCGTTGCTGCTGTTGCCGCTGTTGTGGGTCGCCCACGAGGCGTGGTTTGCCGACCATCTGTTCTACTCTCCGGCTGAAGACTATCAGTATCAGTTCCCGCCAGACTGTGTGGCGCATTCGGTCGGACTGGTCGATGCAATTGTGCGCCTGGAATCGCCGCTGTCGCTTGGCGCCGAGCAGACGCTGATTTTGCAGGTGCGCCTCAAGAGCAATTGGCTGGGGCGGTTCCTTGATCCTGCGGTAAGCCTGGGCAGTGACGACGTTCAGACGTTCGAGCGGGGCGTGAACGGCCTGCGTTACCTGAACCTCACCGGGCTGGTCGAGCCGTTGATGGCTGGACAGTTGCGCCTGCGTGGACGCCACTGCCGCCTGGTGGGCGAGGCAACGCTATGGGTTGCGCCACAGGCCGATCTTCGCCAGCGCCGGGTCATGGTCATCGCGCCCCATGCCGATGATGCCGAGCTCGCAGCCTTTGGCTTCTACAGCCAGGCCGAGGAGACCTGGGTGGTGACCTTGACTGCCGGTGAAATCGAAGCCGAACACTACCAGCAAATGGGCCTGGAAAAGGCTGAGGCTGCGCGCCTGAAAGGCCGTTTACGAGCCTGGGACAGCATCGCTGTGCCGCGTTGGGCCGGGGTGCCCGAGTCTCGCTGCGTGCAGCTGGGGTATTTCTGCTTGCAACTCCCGGCCATGCAGGCCGCGCCTGCAGAGCCAATGGCTTCGCGCGAGGCCGGGCTTGCCGATACCCGCCTGTTTCGCCAGTTCAACCCGCTGACCCTGCCGGGTGATGAAGACGGCGCGCCAACCTGGAACAACCTGCTGGCCGATCTGCGTGCACTGTTGCTCAGGGCCCGGCCGCAGGTGCTGGTGATGCCGCACCCGACCCTCGATCCGCACCCTGATCATATCTGCGCCCAAGCTGCTGTGCTCGAAGCGCTGCAAGGCCTTGAGTGGCAGCCTGAAACCCTGCTGTGCTATGCCAATCACCTGCATGACAACGACCGCTGGCCCATGGGTGATAGCGGTGCAGGCATTGCTTTGCCGCCGCAACTGCAAGCAGCCCAGGCCTGGTCTCCCTACTGCCTGGTGCTGGGCCTGCCCGCCCAGCGCGACAAAGCCATGGCCCTGGGCATGATGCACGACCTGCAGCCGCCTGCGCCGTTCAAGCGCCGCCTGCGCCGCCTGCTGCAACGCTGGCTGGCCGGGCGTCGTCCTTCGCCCTATGGCGAGAACGAATTCTTTCGCAAGGCTGTGCGTCGACACGAATTGTTCTGGCGTCGTGAGCTCTGATCACGATGCTACAAGATTGAAAGCTGTGGCCTGAGCGCCGCAAGGAAGACAATGAAAGTTCTATTTCTGGTGCAGAAAGAACAACGGGCGATCCTCGACCGTTTGTATGACGGCGTTGCTGCGCACAGCGACTGCGACCTGCGCTGGCTGAGCAGTGACGAGCAGCGCAACCTGCGCCGCTACTTCCGCCGCGAAGTCGACGTCGACAAGTACGACCGGATCGTGTTTTTCCTGCGCTTCAAGCAAGAGATTCGCCAGGTCGGTTTCATTCGTACGGTGCCCAATCTGGTCATCCTCGAACATGATGCCTACCAGAACTACATCCCCTGCAAGTACACCGGCAAGTTCAGCGCCCATTACCGCCAACTGCCTTGGGCGCGGGTCATCAGTTCCGGTTACATGGTCAGTGAGCGCCTGCGCCAGGAGGGGTTCGATGCCGAGTTCGTACCCAAGGGCTACGACCAGCAGCTGTTGGCCGACCAGGGTCGTGAACGGGATATCGAGCTGGCTTTTGTCGGCAGCACCAACAGCGTTGCCTACAGTGGCCGCAAGGCGTTGCTCGATGAATTGGCGCAGGTGGAAAACCTGCTGGTAACCCGTACCAAGTCCGGTGAAGAGTATTGCGACACGCTCAACCGCATCCGTTTTTTTGTTAGCGCGGATGTCGGCATGGGCGAATACATGATCAAGAATTTCGAGGCGATGGCCTGTGGCTGCGTTTTGCTGGCCTTTGACCAGGGTGAGGCGGAAAATCGCGCCCTGGGTTTGAAAGACATGCATAACGTGGTGCTCTATGACAGCATTGCCCAGTTGCAAGAGAAGCTGAAAGTATTGCGTGCCGACCCCGGGCTGGTCGAGCGTATCGGCAACAACGGCCGTGATCTGGCCGTCTCGCAATTCAGCTTCGCCCAGGTAGGTCGTAGCATCGTGGAAAAAATGCAGCCACCTCTTCGTCCCCGTCCAGCCCTGACCGGCTGGCAACGCTTGCGTTTGAGACTGGGCATATGAGCCGGCTGTCCTGAAACCAGGCAAGTAGTCTCGAACATTTGAATACAGTTTATGGGGAGGGAGTCCGGTGCGATTCTGCCAAGATAGCGACGTAACACTGGTTGTCACCAGTTGCGGACGCTTCGATTTGCTAAAACTTACGCTGGAAAGCTTTGACCGCTTCAATACCGCGCCTATCCGTGAAGTGTTCATCACCGAAGATTCGGGAGATGACGCTGTTCACCAGGCTGTGCCCGAGCATTGGAAGCCGCACTGCAAGGTCTTCGTCAATCGTCCGAAACTGGGTCAGCTGGCCTCGATTGATCTCGCTTACAGCCATGTAAAAACTTCGTACATCTTCCATTGTGAAGATGACTGGGAGTTCTACCGGCCGGGCTTCGTCGAGGACTCGCAGGCCATTCTGGCGGTCAGCCCTGAACTGCTTCAGGTCTGGCTGCGTAGCTATGTCTACGACCTGAAGTTGCACAGCCCCTATATTCATCTTGGCGAACGCAAAGTGATTGCCGGCGTGCCCTGCTACCCGTTGTTGTCGGACAAGCCTGAGTGGCAGAGCTTTTCTCTGAACCCGGGGTTGCGCCGTTTGAGCGATTATCAGCGCTGTGCGCCGTTCGCCGCCTATGCTGGTGAAAAGGCACTGTCAAAGCGCTATGCAGAATTGAACCTGACCGGCGTGAGCCTGGAAGGTGATGCCGTGTTGCATACCGGCTTCGGCATGCACGTCAGCCTGCCTGAAGAGCGTCAGCGCAAAGCACGCCGGCGTCAGCGCGAACGGGTCAAGCTGGCAGCTGCCTTGTTGATCGGTTTGGCAGTGGGAGTGGCTATTGGCTTTCTTGCGAATTGATTCAACTGGCTTGCCAGTGATCCAGTCCGATACAAGGGGTACATCCCCGTGAATATCGTCAACATTATGTGGGCTGGCGGTTCGCCGTATGTCTCGGTGCACAAGGTGCATCAACAAATTCTGTCCCAGGCCGGGCCTGGGGCGAAAATCAGCAGTTGGCTGCTGCAGGGGCAGGGTGCCTGCTATGGCGGTGAGTCAACGCGCGAGTGGCATTTGTCCCATCGCCTGCTCAAGGGGCGGCATGTCTGGCGCGCATTGCGTCCCTGGTTGCGGGGGCGGTTTCGCGATGCGCTGGAACAAGCCAATGCTCAGGTGCTGTTGCTTGACGGGTTGGGCGTGTCGCGCTTGATACTGCCGCTGCTCAAGGTCATGCCGGACTTGCGGGCCACCGTCGTGTTTCATGGCAAGACCCGCCTGCGCCGGGCCGATATTGCCTTGTTGCGCGCTTTTCCTGCCTCTCGGCTGACGTTTGTCGCCGTCTCACAAACCCTTGCCGATGCATTGGAGCAAGACCTCGGGGTGCCGGTGCAGGTGTTGCGTACCGCCCTTGAACCAGATGGCTTTCGTCGCAACTTGCTAGGCCGGCAACAGGCACGTCAGGCGCTGGGGCTCGCGGAGCACGGCGTACGTGTCCTGGGCGCAGTCGGCCGGTTGGTCGATAGCAAGGGTTTTGACTACTTGCTCGATGCCTTTGCCCAGGCTGCTCGGCAGCAAGCTGATCTGCGCCTGGTGATCCTCGGTGAGGGCGGCTTGCGCTCACAGTTGCAGGCGCGGATCCAGGCGCTTGATCTGGCTCAGAAAGTCTCGATGCCAGGGCACTGTGTCGGGCTGGAAAAGCTCTACAGGGCATTTGACTGGCTGTTGATTCCTTCGCACTCCGAAGGGTTGGGCCTGGTGCTGCAAGAGGCGGTAATGGCCGATGTGCCTGTCCTGTGCAGCGAGTTGCCGGTGTTTCGCGAGCAGTTGGGAATCGCAGGCTACTATGCGCCGGCGGGTGATGTCGGCGCCTGGAGCAACGCGATTGCCGCGTGCTCGGATCTTCAGGCAAGCACTGTTGCCAACGCTCAATACCAGGCCCTGCAGCCCGAGCAGGCCTGGCAACGCTTCAGTCAGGCTTCCAGGGCGTTACTGGGCAGGGCCTGAGTTCTTTACGGCAGCAGTGCGCGCTCAAGCTCAGCCAGGGGAAACTGGTCAGCCAACTGTTCCCGGGCAATGTACCGGGCAAAATGTTGCACGTTGCGTCGAATCATTCGGCTGGACAACGGGGCTCGCAGGAAACGCATGTCGGCGACATCGATCAAGCCAAGTTGCTGCTCAGGGGTAACAACAATGTTGCCAAGGTGCAGTGAGCGGAAGTAAATACCCGCCTGATGCAGCTGGCGCACCAGTCCGATCAGATCCGGAAGGCGTTCCTGCCAGCTGAAACCGGGCTCGCGAGACAGCTGGCTCAAGGTTTTGCCGGGCAGTGGACGGTACAGTACCGCCGTCATTCCAGGTGCGTCCAGCTTGTAGTACTCCAGCACTTCAAGCGTAGGAATTCCCTTTTTCTTTAGCATCACCGCGTTATCGATAAAGCGTCGGGAGTAAGGTCGCAGCAGCGCAGAAGAAATTAACCGCTTGCGCCTGAAGAGCTTGAGGATATTGCCGTCTGTTAACAGGTAGACTTTAGCGCCGTAGCTGTCGGCCTCCAGTATCTGGGCACCAAGCGTCAGCTGATTGAAGTCGACTTGGGGGAGCCGGGAACATTGCATGGTAGGGGCCTTGTTAGCGGGCAAGCAAAATGACCGGCAATAATGCCGAAAAGTTCAGGGTTGCACCATGCCGGTGTTGTTGAATCAATGGGGAAGTGCATGATGTATTCGAGGCGCTGGGCGCAGGCCTGGCTGGCAATTGGCTTTTTCTGGTTTTTGGTGGGCATTGCCCTGGCGCCAAGCAACAAGCTTTACCAGCAAGGGCTGGTTGCGTTTCTGTGGCTGCCTACGCTGGTCATGCTGTGGTCTGCCCGCGTATTGCTGATCGAGCTTTGGCATGCACAAAAGGCACTGTGCCTGGCGTTGCTGCTGATGCTCGGCTGGACCGCTTTGAGCTTGTCGTGGGCCGCCACAGAGGAGCCCGGGCGTGAACTCAAGCGCCTGCTGTACATAGCGGTATTCCTGCTGTTCTTCCCCCTGTTGGCCCAACTCGGAGAGCAGCGCATTCGCCTGCTGATGCTTCTGGGTGGGGCGGGGCTGGCTATCGGTGCCGTATTGTCGATCGTGCAGTTTTATCTGGTCCGCGGCGAGGAGTGGGCATCCAGGCTGTATGGCATCGGTGAAATTTCCCACCCAATCCTTGGTTCTTACGTCATCGGCGCAGCGATTGTCTGGATGATCCATTGGCCAGCTAAACAACGCCTGATGCAGTTGCTCTGGGGTGTTGCCCTGCTCTGCCTGGGGGCATTCGTGTTGTTGTGCCAGAGTCGTGGTGCGGCCTTGGGCTTGCTGATCACGATGCTGGCCATGCCGCTCTGGTGCCGTGACCGCAGAAGCCGGGTGATTGCTGCAACAGCGCTGGTAGGCGCTGCCATTGGTTTTGCGCTGTTGTACTCGCTGGTCATGTACCGGGGGGCGTCCTACCGGCCGGAGATCTTCGAGGTAAGCCTGCAGATGATCGGTGAACATCCCTGGACCGGCCTGGGCCTGGGGTCGTTCTACTCCATCAGCGCCGCCGGTATGCAGTTCGACCACACCCACAACATGTTCACCCACATTGCCATCGAACTGGGTATCCCCGGCATGCTGTTGTGGCTGGCGGTGTGGCTGTGCACCTTGCGCGAAATCTGGAAAGCCCGCGATACAGCCTTTGGCAAAGGTCTGATGGGCCTGTGGTTGTTCTCGACCCTGGCCATGCAGTTCGACGCCGCAAGCCTGACCGGCACCCCGCGTGCAGAGTGGTTCATCAGCTGGCTGCCGGTCGGCCTGGCCACTGTCCTGGTCTGGGTACGTGCCCGGACGCCAGGCTGTGATAAAATTTCCGGTTCTATCTGAACAGCGAGCTCGACGATGGCCGAAACACCGCGAGAGGCGGAGCAGAGCTCCAGCCTGAAAATCTACTTCCGGCTGCTGAGCTACGTGAAGCCGTATATCGGCATTTTTCTGCTGAGTATCATCGGCTTCGTGATCTTTGCCTCGACCCAGCCGATGCTGGCCGGCATCCTCAAGTACTTCGTCGATGGCTTGAGCAACCCGCAGGCGGTGTTGTTCCCCAACGTGCCGTATCTCAAGGACCTGCAACTGCTGCAGGCCGTGCCGCTGCTGATCGTGCTGATCGCCGCCTGGCAGGGTCTGGGCTCGTTCCTGGGCAACTACTTCCTGGCCAAGGTTTCCCTGGGTCTGGTTCACGACCTGCGGGTCGAGTTGTTCAACAAGCTGCTGGTGCTGCCCAACCGCTACTTTGACAGCCACAATTCCGGCCACCTGATTTCGCGCATCACCTTCAATGTGACCATGGTCACCGGTGCTGCGACCGATGCCATCAAGGTGGTGATCCGCGAAGGCCTGACCGTGGTCTTCCTGTTCATCTACCTGCTGTGGATGAACTGGAAGCTGACCCTGGTGATGCTGGCGATCCTGCCGATCATCGCCGTGATGGTCGGTACCGCGAGCAAGAAATTCCGTAAGCAGAGCAAGAAGATCCAGGTGGCCATGGGTGATGTCACCCATGTTGCCTCGGAAACCATCCAGGGCTACCGCGTGGTGCGCAGCTTCGGTGGCGAGAGCTACGAGCAGCAACGCTTTGCCAACGCCAGCCAGAGCAACACCGACAAGCAGCTGCGCATGACCAAGACCGGCGCGGTGTACACGCCGATGCTGCAACTGGTGATCTACACCGCCATGGCGGCATTGATGTTCCTGGTGCTGTTCCTGCGCGGCGAGGCTACTGCCGGTGACCTGGTAGCCTACATTACCGCAGCGGGCCTGCTACCCAAGCCGATTCGGCAGTTGTCGGAGGTTAGCTCGACCATCCAGAAAGGCCTGGCCGGTGCCGAAAGCATCTTCGAGCAACTGGACGAGGCGCCGGAAGTCGACAGCGGCACCGTCGAGCTGGACCGTGTGGTCGGGCGTCTCGAGGTGCGCAACCTGAACTTTACCTATCCGGGTACTGACCGCCAGGTGCTGACCGATATTTCCTTTACCGCAGAGCCCGGGCAGATGATCGCCCTGGTGGGGCGTTCAGGTAGCGGCAAGTCGACCCTGGCGGCACTGATACCACGCTTCTATCACCACGATGACGGACAGATCCTCCTCGACGGCGTGGAGATCGAGAACTACCGCCTGCGCAACCTGCGCAAGCACGTCGCCCAGGTGACCCAGCACGTGACCCTGTTCAACGACACCGTGGCCAACAACATCGCCTATGGCGACTTGGCCGGGGCGCCGCGGGCCGAGATCGAAGCCGCTGCCGCCGATGCCTATGCCAAGGAGTTCGTCGAGCAGTTGCCGCAAGGCTTCGACACCCAGGTCGGTGAAAACGGCGTGCTGCTCTCCGGTGGCCAGCGCCAGCGCCTGGCGATTGCCCGGGCATTGCTCAAGAATGCGCCATTGCTGATTCTCGACGAGGCCACGTCGGCCCTGGATACCGAGTCCGAGCGGCACATCCAGGCCGCCCTGGACCACGTGATGAAAGGCCGCACCACCCTGGTGATCGCCCACCGCCTGTCGACCATCGAGAAGGCCGACATGATCCTGGTCATGGACCAGGGCAAGCTGGTCGAGCGCGGCACCCATACCGAGCTGCTGGCGGCCAACGGCTTTTACGCCAGGTTGCACGCCATGGGCCTGGACGAGCCTGCCAAGGTCGACATCACCTGAGTCAACTGCGCCGGGGCCTTGTGCCCCGGCAGCGTTTCCCTGGAATGCCTGGCAACAAGGCGGTAAACAAGCCGTCGCTTTGCCTGTGCTAATATCCTGCCCCTGTTAATTATTTTGTATATGGGTTGCCCATGAAGTTGTCCATGCCGCGTTTCGATCAAGCCCCGGTACTGGTGGTGGGCGATGTCATGCTCGACCGCTACTGGCATGGCGGTACCTCACGGATTTCACCTGAAGCGCCGGTGCCGGTGGTCAAGGTCGAACAGATCGAGGACCGTCCGGGCGGTGCCGCCAACGTCGCCTTGAACATCGCTGCCCTTGGCGCGCCGGCGGCGCTGGTCGGGGTGACCGGCCAGGACGAGGCTGCCGACAGCCTGGCCAACAGCCTGCAGGCTGCCGGTGTGCGCTCGATCTTCCAGCGTATCGCCCATCAGCCGACCATCGTCAAGCTGCGGGTCATGAGCCGCCACCAGCAGTTGCTGCGTATCGATTTCGAAGAACCCTTCGCCACCGACCCGCTGTCCCTGGGCGCCGAGGTCGATACCTTGCTCGACGGCGTCAAGGTGCTGGTGTTGTCGGACTACGGCAAGGGCGCGTTGAAAAACCACCAGAGCCTGATCCAGGCCGCCCGCGCCAAAGGCATTCCGGTGCTGGCCGACCCCAAGGGCAAGGATTTCTCGATCTACCGAGGCGCCAGCCTGATCACCCCGAACCTCAGCGAGTTCGAAACCATCGTTGGCCGTTGTGCCGACGAGGCCGAGCTGGTGGCCAAGGGCGCCCAGTTGATGAGCGAGCTGGAACTGGGTGCCTTGCTGGTGACCCGTGGCGAGCACGGCATGACCCTGCTGCGCCCCGATCACCCGGCCTTGCACTTGCCGGCCCGGGCCCGTGAAGTGTTCGACGTGACCGGTGCCGGTGACACGGTGATCTCGACCCTCGCCGCCGCCATCGCTGCTGGTGAAGAGCTGCCTCATGCGGTCGGCCTGGCAAACCTTGCCGCCGGTATCGTGGTGGGCAAGCTGGGTACTGCAGCTATCAGTGCCCCCGAGCTGCGCCGCGCGATCCAGCGCGAAGAGGGTTCCGAGCGTGGCGTACTGAGCCTCGACCAGTTGCTGCTGGCCATCGACGATGCCCGCGCGCACAACGAGAAGATCGTCTTCACCAACGGCTGCTTCGACATTCTCCATGCCGGCCACGTGACCTACCTGGAGCAGGCCCGGGCCCAGGGCGATCGCCTGATCGTCGCGGTCAACGACGACGCCTCGGTCAGCCGCCTTAAAGGCCCGGGCCGGCCGATCAACAGCGTTGACCGGCGCATGGCCGTACTCGCTGGCCTCGGCGCCGTGGACTGGGTGATCAGCTTCCCTGAAGGTACCCCGGAAAACCTGCTGAGCCAGGTCAAGCCGGATGTGCTGGTCAAGGGTGGTGACTATGGCATCGACCAGGTGGTCGGCGCCGACATCGTCAAGGCCTACGGCGGTACCGTGAAGGTGCTGGGGCTGGTGGAAAACAGCTCGACCACCGCCATCGTCGAGAAGATCCGCAAGAACTGAAGCATCGCGGGGCAAGTCGCCCCGCACTCGGTTCTACTTGCGCAGTCCGCCACGCGCCATCTGCAACAACTCCCGCGCCCTGCCGGTCAGCCGCTTCAAGCCGCTGTCCGGTTTTGCGGGTGTCAGGCCTTGCTGCCTGACCCAATCCTTCCAGCGAATCCGCTCATCCCTGACCAGCCAGCCATCCTGTTGGGCAAAGCTTTCTGCCAGGTACAGCCCGCGGGTGCTGGCCGGCACCAGGCGATCCTTGCTCAGGGTGTAGAGCTCGGCGCGTGGCTGGCCGTCTTCCAGCGGCATCAGGTACAGGTCGGGGCGTTTACGGTTGAGGCGCGCGACCAGTTGGTCGCCTTCAAGGCGTTCGTCGACGTGGAACAGGCTCAGTGACTTGGCCTCGCGTGGTACTTGCAGGCACAGGTCGTAGATCAGCTGCAGCGAGGCAGTTGGCAAGTGCACATATGCCCGTGGCCGTTCCAGCAACTGCAGGTTGGCGCAGCGTACCGGGCGTGCGGCGCCGGACTGCGGCGTCAGCACAAAGGGCAGGGCTTCGCGGTAGTGCAGGGCGTCGGCGTAGGGCGCCGGCAGCCAGGTATCGTTGAAGCGCCCGCCCAGCCAGCCTTCCGGGGTTTCCAGCAGGCATTCCTCGGCCACCTCCTGAATTGCCGTATGCAGCGGCAGGTTCAGCTCCTGGGCCGGCACATAGCCTGAAATCAGTTTCAGCACGACATCGCCACGGTCCTGGCGGCGCTGGCGTACCAGCACCCAGTAATCGCGGTTCTGCCAGCGCAGGGTCAGGCGCACCGAGACGCCGAGGTTGGCCAGTTCGACAGCAAAGTGCTGGCTGTCGGCAACCTGGATCGGCTTGCGCCGTTGCAGGGTCTGGGCGAAGTTCAGCGGCATGCCGATGCTCTGGTACACCAGCCCTTCGGGGCTGGCCTCGACGTGCAAGGGCAGGGTCTTGAAGTTGCTCGGGTTCTTGCGGATCAGCGTTCGCGGCATGTCGGCTCCGTCTTGCGTTGGGGTCGGCCGCGGCGGCGGCGTGAGTGTCAGCGGCGCAGCACCTTGGCAACGGTTGCCACGTTATGGGCCAGGTGCAGCGGATTGATGGTGCCGACAATAGCACTGCTGACCCCGGGGTGGGCGAACAGCAGTTCGAAGCTGGCGCGCACCGGGTCGACACCGGGGCTAAGGCACACATGGCCGCTGGCCAGGGCCTTTTTCACCAGGATCGCCTTGCCGTGGTTGGCGGCGTAATCAATCACCGGCCGTTCGGCCTGCTCGTTCAGATTGTAGGTGACCATGGCGCAATCGCCGCGCTCGAGCGCCTTGAGACCGCCCGCTGCGGTTTTGCCGGACAGCCCGAAACCACGGATCTTGCCCTCCTGCTTGAGGGCTTCGAGGGTTTGGTAAACCTCCTCGTGCTCAAGGATGTGCAAGTCGTTGCCGTCGGAATGCACCAGTACCAGGTCGATGCAGTCGGTTTCCAGGCGCTTGAGGCTACGCTCGATGGAAAAGCGCGTGTGCGCTGAGCTGAAGTCGAATCGCGACTGGCCGTCTTCGAACTCCTCGCCGACCTTGCTGACGATCACCCACTGGTCGCGCTGGCCGCGTAACAGCGGGCCGAGGCGTTCTTCGCTGCGGCCATAAGCGGGTGCGGTATCGATCAGGTTGATGCCCAACTCGCGAGCCTGGGCCAGCAGCATCCGTGCTTCGTGGTCGTCAGGAATAGTGAAGCCGCTGGGATATTTGACGCCCTGGTCGCGGCCAAGCTTGACCGTGCCCAGGCCCAGTGGCGAAACCGTCAGGCCGGTACTGCCGAGGGGCCGATGCAAATCGTGCAGGCTCGGCAGGCTCATGGCAGCAGTTGCTCCCACACCGGCAGGGCCATGGGCGGTCGCGGCAATTCGGGCAGGGCCGGCTGGCCGCCTGGCTTGATGCCGTCGCGCTCAAGGTTGGCCAGCACCCGGTCACTGAAGTCCGGCGCCAGGGCCAGCTTGGTCGGCCAGCCCACCAGCAGGCGTTGCTGCTCGGCGAGGAAGGCGTTGTCGGGGCGCACCAGGCCCGATTGCGCAGGCTCGGCGCGGTCGATGCGCACGGTGGCCCAGCGCACCTGGCTGAGGTCGATCCAGGGCAGCAGGTTGCTGACTTCTTTTTTCGCCGCGGCAATCTGCGCTTCAGGCTCGCGGGCTACGCCGTCGGCTTCGGCCAGGTCGCCGCCCAGGTACCAGACCCACTGGCCATCGGCGCCCGGGTGGCTGGTGACGGTGATGCGCGGCTTCGGCCCGCCGCCCAGGCAATGGGCGTACAGCGGCTTGAGGCTGGCGCCCTTGGCCATGACCATGTGCAGCGGCCGGCGCTGCATGGCTGGCTGGCTCAGGCCCAAGGCTTCGAGCAAGGCGGCGTTGCCGGCACCGGCGCTGAGCACCACGCGCTGGGCGCGAATTTCGCGGCCATCGACGCGCAGGCCGGCCAGTTCGCCATTCTCTTCAAACGGTTCGATGCTTTGCCCGGCAAGCAGGCTGTCACCGGCCAGTTCCGCGAGCTTGTTGAGCAGGCTTGGCACATCGACGACCAATTCGGCCAGGCGATAGACCTTGCCCTTGAAGGCACGGTCCTGCAGGGCGGGTGGCAACTGCTCGCCCTTGACCTGATCGACCCGGCCGCGCACGGCCTTGCTGGCAAAGAAGCTGGTGAGGTTGCCGGCCAGGGTGCCAGGTGACCACAGGTAGTGGGCTTCGGACAGCAGGCGCACGCCGGACAGGTCCAGCTCGCCATTGCCGGCCAGGGCCTCGCGCCAGCGCCGGGGCATGTCGGCGATGGCTTCCGAGGCGCCGGTCAGGGCACCGTGCAGCGCGTACTTGGCGCCACCGTGGATGATCCCCTGGGATTTGAGGGTCTGCTCGCCACCGAGGCTGGCGCGTTCCACCAGAACTGTCGAATAGCCGAGCCGGCGCAGGCGGGCATTGAGCCAAAGGCCTGCGACCCCGGCGCCGACGATCAGCACATCGGTGGAAATTACGGTTGGCATGCATGAACCTCACAAGCGTGGACAGACGCCCAGTATACAGCCTGTGAGCCATTGCACCTGTTGCCGATCAATGCCCGGCGGTTTTCGAGAAGACCTGGATCACCACCACGCCGCCGACGATCATGGCCATGCCGAGCATTGCCGGCAGGTCCAGCTTCTGGCCGTAGATCACCAGCGCGGCGATGCTGATCAGGACGATGCCCAGGCCCGACCAGATGGCATAGGCAATGCCCACCGGAATGCTGCGCACCACCAGGGTCAGCATCCAGAACGCCACGGCATAGCCACAGACCATCAGCAGCAGCGGCAGGGGCGTGCTCAGGCCCTTGACGGCTTTCATTGAGGCGGTGGCGATGACTTCGGCGCAGATGGCGATAGCCAGGTAGGTGTAGGCATTCATGACGGTGATCCTCTGTTCTGGCTGGGCATTCTAGAGCAAGCCTGAATGGGGTAAAGTCATTACCTATCTTTTCTGGAGATAGGTTGATGGCCGAGCAGTGGAATCTGGAGCAGTTGCGCATGTTCGTGCGGGTCGCCGAGCTGCGCTCGTTCTCGGCAGTAGCCCGTGAACAGCGCAAGGCGCAATCGGCGGTGAGCAACGGCATCGCTTTGCTTGAGGCTGACCTGGGGGTGACCCTGTTCGAGCGTAGCAGCGGCCGCCAGCCGCGCCTGAGCGAAGCCGGCGCAACCTTGCTGGAAGATGCCCGCGAGCTGCTGCGCCAGTGCGAGCGCCTGGATGGCCGGGCCCTGGCCCTGATGCGCGGGCAAGAGGCGCAATTGCGGGTGGCCCAGGATGAGGCCATGCCCTATCAACCGGTGATCGACAGCCTCGATGAGCTGGCCCGGCAGTTTCCCTTGCTCGAAGTACAGATGGCCAGCGGCGCCCAGGGCGACGTGGCGCGCAAGCTGATCGAGCGGCGCGCCGATCTTGGCCTGCTGTTCCACCATGACCAGATGCCGGTGTCTCTTGAGCGCCGGGCGGTGGGGCGGATCGAGATGGTTACTGCCTGCGCCGTGGATCATCCCTTGACCCGTCTTGAGCGCGTCAGTCGTCAGGACCTGGCCCGCCACCGCCAGTTGCTGATCACCCCGCAGGAAAGCGGCTACCCCGGTGGCGAGCCGATCAGCCCGCAGATCTGGCGCGCCGACAGCTTCTACGCCATGGCCGAATTGCTGATGCGTGGC
Source organism: Pseudomonas sp. B21-009 (assembly GCF_024749345.1). Taxonomy (NCBI): domain Bacteria; kingdom Pseudomonadati; phylum Pseudomonadota; class Gammaproteobacteria; order Pseudomonadales; family Pseudomonadaceae; genus Pseudomonas; species Pseudomonas sp. B21-009. Next base: position 519,564 of record NZ_CP087199.1, read on the forward strand.
CTGGGCTGGGCCTGGTTGCCGCGGCATGTGGTGCAGTACCCCACCTACCAGGCGCAGATGGTCGAGCTTGCCAGCGAATGGACACCGCCGGCTCTGGTGGTCGAGCTGGTGTGGCGCCGTGACGAGCCACTGGGGCCCGCCGCGCAGTGGTTGGCCGAACGCTTCGCAGTGCACTTGCGCGCCATTGGCTAGTACACTTCGGCGCCATGAACAGAACCCTCTATACCTTGCTGTTTCACCTGGGCCTGCCGCTGGTTGCGCTGCGCCTGTTCCTGCGTTCGCGCAAGGCGCCGGCCTATGGGCAGCGCATCGCCGAGCGTTTTGCCTGCAAGCTGCCGGCCATGGCCAGGGGCGGCATCTGGGTGCACGCGGTGTCGGTGGGCGAGAGCATTGCCGCCGCGCCGATGATTCGCGCCTTGCTGCAGGCTTATCCACAGCTGCCGATCACCATCACCTGCATGACCCCGACCGGTTCTGAGCGGGTGCGGGCGATGTTCGCCAACGAGCCGCGCATCCAGCACTGCTACCTGCCCTACGACTTGCCCTGGGCCGCCGGGCGCTTTCTCGATCACGTGCAGCCCAGGCTTGCGGTGATCATGGAGACCGAGCTGTGGCCTAACCACATTCATCAGTGCGCCAAGCGCGGTATTCCGGTGGCCCTGGCCAATGCGCGGTTGTCCGAGCGTTCGGCGCGGGGCTATGCGCGCTTTGCTGGCCTGACCCGACCGATGCTGGCCGAGATGAGCCTGATCGCGGTACAGACCGAAACCGAAGCCCAGCGCTTTCGCCAGTTGGGCGCGCGACCGGAATGCGTGCAGGTAACCGGCTCGATCAAGTTCGACCTGAGCATTGACGAGCAGCTGTTGCCGCGCGCCCGAGCCCTGCGTGAGCAGTGGCAGGCCGGCCAGCGGCCGGTATGGATCGCGGCCAGTACCCATGAAGGCGAGGACCCGATCATCCTCGCCGCCCACCGGCAGTTGCGCGAACACCATGCCGACGCCTTGCTGATCCTTGTGCCGCGTCACCCGGAGCGTTTTAACAGCGTGTTCGAGCTGTGCCGCGGGCAGTTGCCGACCGTGCGCCGCTCCAGTGGTGAAGCGGTCGCGGCTGATACCGCAGTGCTGCTCGGCGACACCATGGGCGAGCTGCTGTTTCTCTATGCCCTGGCGGATATTGCCTTCGTAGGCGGCAGCCTGGTGGCCAATGGCGGGCACAACCTGCTGGAGCCGGCGGCGCTGTCGCTGCCGGTGCTCAGTGGCCCGCACCTGTTCAACTTCCTGGAAATTGCGGCGATGCTGCGCGAGGCCGGCGCCTTGCAGGAAGTCGATGATGCCCAGGGGCTGGCGGCCGAAGTTCGCCGCCTGATTGAGTTGCCGCGGGATGCGCAGCGCATGGGCGCGGCGGGGTTGGCGGTGATGAAGGCCAACCAGGGCGCCTTGCAGCGTTTGCTTGAAGGGTTGGGGCGCTTGCTCTGACATCATCGCGGGTCAAGTCGAGGCGTCGCACCGCCGCTCCCACAGTAGGAGCGGCGGTGCGACGCCTCGACTTGACCCGCGATGCTTTTCAGGGCCGGGCTTCGAAGTTGGCCTTGGCCGCGGCTGCCAGGTCTGGCGGCAGGAAGTCCTTGTCCGGGTTGTAGTCCGGTTTCAGGTAGCGGCTCAAATCGCTCAGGTCCTGCGGGCTCAAGGTGCCAGCGGCTTGCTTCAGTCGCAGGTTGTCGAGGATGTAGTCGTAGCGGGTGTTGTTGTAGTCACGCACCGAGGTGTACAGCTGGCGCTGGGCATCGAGCACGTCGACGATGTTGCGGGTACCGACCTGGTAGCCGATTTCGGTGGCTTCCAGGGCGCTCTGGTTGGAGATGATCGACTGCTTGCGCGCTTGCACCTGCTCGACGTCGGTGTTCACCGCGCGGTGCAGGTTGCGGGTGTTTTCCACCACCTGGCGGCGCAGGCTTTCGCGCTGCTGTTCGCTCTGGCTCAGGCGCTGGTAAGCCTCGCGTACCTGCGAGCTGGTCAGGCCGCCACTGTAGATCGGAATGTTCAACTGCAGGCCGATGCTGGTCTGCTCGACATCGCCGCTGTAGTTCTGCCCGGTGAGGTTGGGGTTGGAAAAGCCCAGGCTGTCGTTGTCGCCCTTCTGGTAGCGCGCTACCGCATCGACGGTCGGCGCGTGCCCGGCCTTGCGCTGGCGCAGGGTCTCTTCGGCGGCGCTCACCGCGTAGTTGGTGGCCAGCAGGTTGAGGTTCTGCTTGCCGGCAGTCTCGACCCAGGCTTTGGCGTCGTTCGGCACCGGCAGTTGCACCGGCAAGGTGTGGACGATGCCCTGCACCGAGTTGTAGTCGCGGTTGGTCAGGGTGATCAGCGCCTCGAAGGCGTCGTCGACCTGGCGCTGGGCAACGATGCGGTTGGCCCGGGCGGTGTCGTAGCTGGCCTGGGATTGCAACACATCGGTCTTGTCCGACAGGCCAACGTCAAAACGCTCGTTGGACTGGTCGAGCTGGCGCTTGAACGCCGCTTCCTCGGCCTTGGTCGAGGCCAGGGTGTCCTGGGCGCGCAGCACGGCGAAATAGTTTTCGGCGCTTTGCAGGATCAGGTTCTGCTCGGTGGCCGACAGCTCCAGTGCCGCCTGTTCGTTGACCGCTTCGGCCGCCTGCAACTGGAACCAGCGATCAGCGCGAAAGACCGGCTGGGCCAGGGTCGCGGACCAGGAGTTGCCGCTGCGGTTGGCGGTAATCGAAGGGCTGTCGATCTTGGTGCGGTTGTTCATCATTTCGGCGCCGGCCGAAAGGTTCGGCAGCAGGCCGGCACGGGCCTGGGGCACCACTTCCTTCTGGGCGCCGTAGTTGGCGCGGGCAGCCGCCAGGTCGGCGTTATTGTTCACGGCTTCCTGATAGACACTGACCAGGTCGGTCTTCGCCGACAGGGGCACGTCCGCTGCCCAGGCCATTCCGTTGGTAGCACAAGACACGGCAAGGGCCAGTGAAAGTTTGCGCAGCATAGGGCAATCCTTGAACGGTGAGAATTTCTGAACTGGTGAGTGTAGTTGCGCAGCCATTTTGCAACAATCCGCTATTTGCGCCATTTATCGTGTCCATGTCCAGGTGCTTGGCTTTGTATGCCACTCCAGCTTAGACTGGCCGCGTTCTTGTCGGGGTGCCTTGTGTTGAGGCTGAGATCGGATAATCCGGATCCCGTTGAACCTGATCAGGTTAGCGCCTGCGTAGGGAACAAGATTTCTCGCTTTCCCGGCGAGTCTCTTGTGCCAGGTCCGGGAATGTCGAGTCAGCCACCACAGCTGCAGGCATCACCGCGCATTTGGCACAGCACCACCCATGGTGCGTCCGTGCCTTTCAGGTTCTCCCCGACATTCCACTGCTAGGAAGCCGTCTGGAGAGCCTGTGATGAGTAAACAAGAAAAATATACCAATCTGAGTGAATCGGCCCGGGTCGATCAACAATCCGTACAGCCATTCACCCGCTCGCGCAAAATCTATGTCGAAGGCTCGCGCCCGGACATCCGCGTGCCCATGCGTGAAATCAGCCTCGACGACACCCCGACCGACTTCGGCGGCGAAGCCAACGCCCCGGTACTGGTCTACGACACTTCCGGCCCCTACACCGACCCTAGCGTTATCATCGACGTGCGCAAGGGCCTGGGCGACGTACGCTCGGCCTGGATCGACGCCCGTGGCGATACCGAGCGCCTGGCCGGCCTGTCGTCGGACTTCGGCCAGCAGCGCCTGGCCGATGCCGAGCTGACCAAGCTGCGTTTTGCCCACGTGCGCAATCCGCGCCGGGCCAAGGCCGGCGCCAACGTCAGCCAGATGCACTACGCCCGCCAGGGCATCATCACCGCCGAGATGGAATACGTCGCCATCCGCGAAAACATGAAGCTTCAAGAAGCCCGTGCCGCCGGCCTGCTTGACCAACAGCATGCCGGGCACAGCTTCGGCGCGAGCATCCCGAAAGAAATCACCGCCGAGTTCGTCCGCGAAGAAATCGCCCGCGGCCGCGCGATCATCCCGGCCAACATCAACCACGTGGAGCTGGAGCCGATGATCATCGGCCGCAACTTCCTGGTGAAGATCAACGGCAACATCGGTAACAGCGCCCTGGGCTCGTCCATCGAAGAAGAAGTGGCCAAGCTGACCTGGGGCATCCGCTGGGGCTCGGACACGGTGATGGACCTGTCCACCGGCAAGCACATCCACGAAACCCGCGAGTGGATCATCCGCAACTCGCCAGTGCCAATCGGTACCGTACCGATCTACCAGGCCCTTGAGAAGGTCAATGGCGTGGCCGAAGACCTGACCTGGGAGCTGTTTCGCGACACCCTGATCGAACAGGCCGAGCAAGGCGTTGACTACTTCACCATCCACGCCGGCGTACTGCTGCGCTATGTGCCGCTGACCGCCAAGCGCGTCACCGGCATCGTCAGCCGCGGTGGCTCGATCATGGCCAAGTGGTGCCTGGCGCACCACAAAGAGAACTTCCTCTACACCCACTTCGACGAAATCTGCGAAATCATGAAGGCCTACGACGTCAGCTTCTCGCTCGGCGATGGCCTGCGTCCGGGCTCGATTGCCGACGCCAACGACGAAGCGCAGTTCGGCGAGCTGGAAACCCTCGGCGAGCTGACCAAGATCGCCTGGAAGCATGACGTCCAGTGCATGATCGAAGGCCCGGGCCACGTGCCGATGCAGTTGATCAAGGAGAACATGGACAAGCAGCTCGAATGCTGCGACGAAGCGCCGTTCTACACCCTTGGCCCGCTGACCACCGACATTGCCCCGGGCTACGATCACATTACCTCGGGCATCGGTGCGGCGATGATCGGCTGGTTCGGTTGCGCCATGCTCTGCTACGTCACGCCCAAGGAACACCTGGGCCTGCCGAACAAGGATGACGTCAAGACCGGCATCATCACCTACAAGATCGCCGCCCATGCCGCCGACCTCGCCAAGGGCCATCCCGGCGCGCAGATCCGCGACAACGCACTGTCCAAGGCGCGCTTCGAATTCCGCTGGGAAGACCAGTTCAACCTCGGCCTGGACCCGGACACCGCACGCAGCTTCCATGACGAAACCCTGCCCAAGGATTCGGCCAAGGTCGCGCACTTCTGCTCGATGTGCGGGCCGAAGTTCTGCTCGATGAAGATCACCCAGGAAGTGCGTGAATACGCTGCCAACCAGCGCATCGAAGCGGTGGACGTGGCAGTCGAGGATGGCATGCGCGAGCAGGCCGAGCGGTTCCGCCAGGAAGGCAGCCAGTTGTACAAGAAGGTCTGATCGGGCTGTTCAGGCGGTGTGCTGGTGCACACCGCATCGCTGGCAAGCCAGCTCCCACAAGGTACCGGTGGGAGCTGGCTTGCCAGCGATAGGGCCCTGAAGAACAACAAATTCCCTCCTGTCGAGACCACTCTCGTGAGCACACCCAGCCAGTTTTCCCCCGATCACCCGGTCAGCGCCGAGCAACGCGTGCTCAGCGGCCGCGACCTCTGTTCCTTGTGGTTTTCCCTCGGCATCGGCCTGATGGTGCTGCAGACCGGTGCTTTGCTCGGCCCCGGCCTGGGCCTGGCCAACGCTGTGCTGGCGATCATCGTCGGCACCAGCGTCGGCGTGCTGCTGCTCGCCGCGGTCGCGGTCATCGGCAGTGATACCGGCCTGTCGTCGATGGCCGCCCTGCGCCGCAGCCTGGGCAGCAATGGCGCGCGTCTGCCAGCCATGCTCAACCTCCTGCAACTGATCGGCTGGGGCTCGTTCGAAATCATCGTCATGCGCGATGCCGCCAGCCTGCTTGGCGAGCGCGCCTTCGGCGAAGGCAGCGTGCTGACCAATCCGTTGCTGTGGACCTTGTGCTTCGGCGCGCTGGCCACCTTGCTGGCGGTCAGCGGGCCGTTGACCTTCGTGCGCAAGATTTTGCGCAAGTGGGGCATCTGGCTGCTGATCGGCGCCTGCCTGTGGCTGACCTGGAACCTGTTTGCCAAGGCCGATCTGGCCGCGCTGTGGGCGCGCGCCGGCGATGGTTCGATGCCGCTGGCGATTGGCATTGATATCGCCATTGCCATGCCGCTGTCGTGGCTGCCATTGATTGCCGACTACTCACGCTTCAGCCAGCGCGCCAGCCGGGTGTTTGCCGGCACGGCGCTGGGCTATTTCATCGGCAACGTGTGGATGATGAGCCTGGGCGTGGCCTACACCCTGGCCTTTGCTCCGGCGGGCGAGGTCAATACCTTGCTATTGGCCCTGGCTGGCGCCGGTCTGGGCATTCCGTTGCTGCTGATCCTGCTCGATGAGTCGGAAAAAGCCTTTGCCGATATTCACTCGGCGGCGGTCTCCACAGGTTTTCTGCTGCGCCTGAAGGTCGAGCACCTGGCCTTGGCCATTGGCGTGCTGTGCACCCTGATCGCCAGCTTGGCGCCGCTGGCGCAGTACCAGAACTTCCTGTTGCTGATCGGCTCGGTGTTCGCGCCGCTGTTCGGCGTGGTGCTGGTCGATCACTTCATCGTCCGCCGCCGGCGCAGCGACTCAAGCCCGATCCACAGCCTGCACTGGCCGGCATTGCTGGCCTGGGCGATTGGCGTAGCGGCTTACCATTTGCTGGCGCACTACGCGCCGAACGTCGGCTCGACCCTGCCGGCCTTGCTGCTGGCAGGGGTGGTCTATTGGGCCGCCGCGCCGGCAGTCAGCCGCGACCGGGAAACAACTCCGGCCTGATCACGCCGTTCAGGCGCGGGTAGGGGATTTTCAGCTCGATATGGCCCATGGAGTACGGGGCGATGGCATAGACCTCGTACTTCAGCACCACCGCGCCGTAGGTCAGGGCGATGTGCGGGGTCTGGCGGAACGGCCAGGTCTTGACGAACTCGGCGTCCTTGTCCATGCCGGTGCTGATCAGCCAGCCTTTGTGGGCTTCTTCGGCGGTCTTCCAGAAGGTCGCTTCCTGGCCCGGCACCAGCATGTCCTGCAGGCTCAGTACCTTGTCCTGCTGGCGCGAATAGTTGATGAAGCCGCGTCCGGGCATGCCGTGGGCGCCGCCGGTGTCCAGGTAGCTGGACAGTTCGATGATCACCAGTCCGTCATGCTGCTCGCGTACCTTGGCTTGCAGGTAGCTGCTGTTGCGGCTTTGCGCGCTGGCCATGAACTGCTCTTCGTAGGCTTTGAGCGAGCTGGGCAGGGCGCTGCGCTCGTTGTCCTGGGTCAGTTGCAGCAGGCGTTTCTCGACGATCCCGTCCAGCTTGGGGTTGGCCGGGAAGTGGATGGTGTCGATGTTGACCAGCGGGCAATCGGCATTGCTGCAACCGGGCTTGATGTGCTCCCAACGGTCGCGCTTGACCTCCAGCGGCGTGCGCATGTTGGGCTGGAACAGGCTCTGACAAGCGCCAAGGGCCAGGGCCAGCACGGCCACGGAAGTCAGTTTCACAAGCGTCATGATGATCCTTGTAAGGCAAAGGTGATCGGACTTGGACCGTCGGCAAGGCCTTCAGTTCGCCACTAAGCTGAATAGACCAGCGGGGTGCCTATCCTCGCAGCCTGGACGGTATCTTTAAAGAGGTGAAACACAGCGGTACGCAGGTTAGGATGGCGCGATGCGGTAAATGAGGTAATGAGGATTCCCATGTCTGACACGTTCAACAACGCTGTGCCCAGCCAGGTCGAGATCGTCGATCGGGCCACTTGCTACAAGGGCTTCTACCGCCTCGACAAGGTGCGCCTGCGCCACGAGCTGTTCGCCGGTGGCATGGGTCGTGAGATCAGCCGCGAGCTGTTCGTGCGCCATGATGCGGTGTGTGTGCTGCCTTACGATGCCCAGCGCGACGAAGTGGTGCTGATCGAGCAGTTTCGCGTCGGCGCCATCGGCAAGGTCGACAACCCCTGGTTGATCGAACTGGTCGCCGGTCTGATCGACAAGGACGAACAACCGGAAGAAGTTGCGCACCGCGAGGCCGAGGAGGAAGCTGGGCTTGCGTTCAGTGCGCTGTGGCCGATGACCCGGTATTTCCCGTCACCGGGCGGCAGCGACGAGTTTGTCCATCTTTATCTGGGCCATTGCAGCAGCGAAAGGGCCGGTGGCCTGCACGGGCTGGAAGAAGAAGGCGAGGATATTCGCGTGAAGGTCTGGGCGTTCGAGGATGCGCTGCAGGCCGTGCGCGACGGCAAAATTGCCAACGCGGCAACCATCATTGCCTTGCAATGGCTGGCCTTGAACCGCGCTGAAGTCAGGGGGCTATGGTCGTGAATCTGCTGCGCGAGCGCTACCGGGTAGATCTGGTCGGGTTGCAGGCTGCCTGCGAGGCCAACTATGCGCGCCTGATGCGCCTGCTGCCCGACATGCGCAGCACCCAGAGCTCGCGCCGGATCGGCATGACCCAGGGCGACCAGATGCTTGGCGTGCTGGTCCTTGATGTAGTGCTCGCCTGTCCCTACACCACCACCTTGCGCGTGCGCCAGGAGCACAGCCTGCCCTGGCTGCCGGTGCCGCAGCTGGAGGTGCAGGTCTACCACGACGCGCGCATGGCCGAAGTGGTCAGCGCCGAGCACGCCCGGCGTTTTCGCAGTATCTATCCGTACCCCAATGCGGCCATGCACCAGCCGGACGAAAAGGCCCAGCTGAATCTGTTCCTCGGTGAATGGCTGAGCCATTGCCTGGCCTGTGGCCATGAGTTGGCCGTCGTTCGCTGAAATGTGATGACGGTCGTTTTCGAGTATTTGCTCAACGCCCGCCAGCCGCCATAATCGCGCTGAATCCGTTCAAGGAGTCGGCCCTTGCCGCAACCATCGATCCCCCCTAGCGACGCGCCGGTGTACCTGGTGCAACTGACCGACAGTCATTTGTTTGCCGACGCGCAAGGCACGCTGCTGGGCATGAATACCCGCGACAGCCTGCAGCGGGTGATCGAGCGGGTACGCGACGAGCAGCCGCGGATCGACCTGCTGCTGGCCACCGGCGATTTATCCCAGGATGGTTCGGTCGAGTCCTACCGCTGTTTTCGTGACCTGACCGCGAGCCTTGAGGCCCCCGCGCGCTGGCTCGCCGGCAACCATGACGAGCCGCTGCCAATGGAACAGGCGGCGCAGGGCACTGATTTGCTTGATCCGCAGGTGGATATCGGCAATTGGCGAATCCTCATGCTCAACTCGGCGGTGGCCGGTTCGGTGCCGGGCTTGCTCGATGACGGCCAGCTCAGGTTGCTAAAGAGCGCCTTGGACGAAGCGCCCGAGCGCCATCACCTGATCTGTTTCCATCACCAACCGGTATCTATCGACTGCGCCTGGATGGCGCCGATCGGCTTGCGCAACGCCGACGCACTGTTTGCTGTGCTGCAAGGTTATCCACAGGTACGGGCCTTGCTCTGGGGCCATATTCACCAGGAGTGGGACCAGGTTCGCGACGGCGTGCGGCTATTGGCCTCACCCTCGACCTGCATCCAGTTCGAGCCGCGCAGCGAAGACTTCAAAGTCGGCGAGCAGGCCCCCGGCTACCGCTGGCTGCGCCTGCAGGCGGACGGCTCGATCGACACCGGCGTGTCGCGGGTCAGCGACTTCGAATTCACCGTCGACTACGAAGGCGACGGCTATTAAGTGTTGCCAAATCGCTGAAACTGCTGCATCTGCCGTCTAACAGGCTAAAATGCGCGCTTTCCTGCCTGGCGATCCAGGCATTCAAGGCGCATCGGGGGCGGCATGTCGGGTTCGATTCTCTATATTCACGGGTTCAACAGCGCGCCGTCGTCGAAGAAGGCCAGCCAGCTGGTAGCAGTCATGGCCCAGCTGGGGCTGGCCGAGCGCCTGCGCGTGCCGGCCCTGCATCATCACCCGCGCCAGGCCATCGCCCAGCTTGAGGCGGCGATTGCCGAGCTCGAATCGCCATTACTGGTCGGCAGCTCGCTCGGCGGCTACTATGCCACCCATCTGGCCGAGCGCCACGGGCTCAAGGCCCTGCTGGTCAACCCGGCGATCAACCCGCACCGGCTGTTCGACGGCTACCTGGGGCCGCAGCAGAACCTCTATACCGGCGAAACCTGGGAACTGACCCTTGACCACGTGCAGGCTCTGGCCGAGCTGGAAGTGCCGGCGCCGACCGATGCCGGGCGCTTTCAAGTGTGGCTGCAGACCGCCGATGAAACCCTGGACTACCGCCAGGCCGAGCAGTTCTACCGTGCCTGTGCTCTGCGCATCCAGGCCGGTGGCGATCACAGCTTCCAGGGCTTTGCCGAACGCCTGCCAGCCCTGCTGAGCTTTGCCGGCATTGCCCCGCAGCAGTATCAAACACTCGATTTTTCTGTATTTTGATAACCTATTTTCACCCACGACTGACGACGAGAACCCATGGCCATTCCCAGCGCTAGTGCCTATAACGCAGACGCCATCGAAGTCCTCTCCGGCCTTGACCCGGTGCGCAAGCGCCCGGGCATGTACACCGACACCAGCCGGCCGAACCACCTGGCCCAGGAAGTGATCGACAACAGTGTCGACGAAGCCCTGGCCGGGCACGCCAAGTCGGTGCAGGTGATCCTCCACGCCGACCATTCCCTGGAAGTGTCCGACGATGGTCGCGGCATGCCGGTGGACATCCACCCTGAAGAGGGCGTGTCCGGGGTCGAGCTGATCCTCACCAAGCTGCACGCGGGTGGCAAGTTCTCGAACAAGAACTACCAGTTCTCCGGCGGCCTGCACGGGGTGGGTATTTCGGTGGTCAACGCCTTGTCCAGCCAGGTGCGGGTCAAGGTCAAGCGCGACGGCAACGAGTACCAGATGACCTTCGCCGATGGCTACAAGGCCACCGAGCTTGAAGTAGTCGGCAGCGTTGGCAAGCGCAACACCGGCACCAGCGTGTACTTCGCCCCGGACCCCAAGTATTTCGATTCGCCGAAATTCTCCATCAGCCGCCTCAAGCACGTGCTCAAGGCCAAGGCCGTATTGTGCCCGGGGCTGCTGGTCAGCTTCGAAGACAAAGGCACCGGCGAGAAGGTCGAGTGGCACTACGAAGACGGCCTGCGCTCCTATCTGGTCGATTCGGTCAGCGAGTTCCTGCGCCTGCCCGACGAGCCATTCTGCGGCAGCCTGGCCGGTAACAAGGAGGCGGTCGACTGGGCCCTGCTGTGGCTGCCCGAAGGCGGCGACAGTGTCCAGGAAAGCTACGTCAACCTGATCCCCACGGCCCAGGGCGGTACCCACGTCAACGGCCTGCGCCAGGGCCTGCTCGATGCCATGCGCGAGTTCTGCGAGTTCCGCAACCTGCTGCCGCGCGGCGTCAAGCTGGCGCCGGAAGACGTCTGGGAGCGCATCAGTTTTGTGCTCTCGATGAAGATGCAGGAGCCGCAGTTCTCCGGGCAGACCAAAGAGCGTCTGTCCTCGCGCGAGGCTGCCGCGTTCGTTTCTGGCGTGGTCAAGGATGCCTTCAGCCTGTGGCTCAACGCTCACCCGGAGGTGGGCATGCAGCTGGCGGAGCTGGCGATCAACAACGCCGGCCGGCGCCTGAAGGCGAGCAAGAAGGTCGAGCGCAAGCGCGTCACCCAGGGGCCGGCACTGCCGGGCAAGCTGGCCGACTGCGCCGGCCAGGACCCGATGCGTGCCGAGCTGTTCCTGGTCGAGGGTGACTCGGCCGGCGGTTCGGCCAAGCAGGCGCGGGACAAAGAGTTCCAGGCCATCCTGCCGCTGCGCGGCAAGATCCTCAACACCTGGGAAGTCGATGGCGGCGAAGTCCTGGCCAGCCAGGAAGTGCACAACATTGCCGTGGCCATTGGCGTCGATCCCGGCGCTGCCGACATGAGCCAGTTGCGCTACGGCAAGATCTGCATCCTTGCCGACGCCGACTCCGACGGCCTGCACATCGCCACCTTGCTCTGCGCGCTGTTCGTCCAGCATTTCCGCCCGCTGGTCGAAGCCGGCCACGTCTATGTGGCCATGCCACCGCTGTATCGCATCGACCTGGGCAAGGAAATCTACTACGCCCTCGACGAAGCCGAACGCGACGGCATCCTCGACCGCCTGGTGGCCGAGAAGAAGCGCGGCAAGCCGCAGGTCACCCGATTCAAGGGCCTGGGTGAGATGAACCCGCCGCAACTGCGGGAAACCACCATGGACCCGAACACCCGACGCCTGGTCCAGCTGACCCTCGACGACCTGGACGGCACCCGCGAAATCATGGACATGCTGCTGGCCAAGAAGCGCGCCGGCGATCGCAAGAACTGGCTGGAATCCAAAGGCAACCTGGCCGAGGTCCTGGCTTGATACGTGTGGCCCTGACTGCGGCTCTGGCGCTGTTGACGCTTCCGGCACTGGCCGCGCCGTGGCCGGAGCTCAAGCTGGTCGCCGAACACCCGGTCGAGGGCATGCGTGGCGGCAATCTGTCTGGCCTGAGCGAATGCCGAGGCGGGCTGTGGGCGGTTTCCGACCGCGATGACGAGCTGCTTTACCGCCTGGATACCTCGGCTGCCGTCTGGCAAGCCGAAGCGCAGCACATGGAGGTACCGCCGGTACCGGACAGCGGTTTGCCCTGGGGCTTGCGCTCGCGCACCTGGGCTGCCGCGCAGGTGCGCGGCGGCGAGCTGGACTTCGAAGGCATCAGCTGTGATGCCGCCGGCAACCATTACCTGGTCAGTGAAGCCCATGCGGCCGTGCTGCAGGTACCAATGGAAGGCGCGCCCAACTGGCTGAAAATCGACCCGAGCATGGTCCGCCAGGCGCGCGCCAGCGGCATGCTGCTGCACTTCAATGCGTTGTTCGAAGGCCTGGCGGTAAGCCCGGCCGGTGACCGTATCTGGCTGGCGGCCGAGCGCGAGCGCCGCGGCCTGCTGCTGATCAACCGCCAGCAGACCACCTGGAACTGCGGCAACGGTTGCGTGCTGCTCAGCGAAGCCGGGGTCGAGATGCAGCCGCCGCAGATGCCCAGGCCGCGCCCGGTGTCGCGCGACTTTGCCGACCTGGCCCTGTTCAACGACAAGCTCTTTACCCTGGAGCGCAACGCCTATCGCATTTGCCGGCGTGATGCGCAGACAGCCAAGGTCGAGCGCTGCTGGTCGTTTGCCGCCGATGCCCTGGCCGAGCCCCGGCGTTACTCGCAGCCATTCGGCCTGGCCGAGGCGCTGGTGATCGATAACAAGGGCGCCTGGATCGGCCTGGACAACAACGGTGCGACCCGCCAGGACGGCGAATCGCGACCGATTGTCTGGCGCTTTGCCGCGCCGGCCGGCGGCTGGAGTGGCAAATCGTGAGCCAGCCGCCGGGCAAGCGTGCTGGCCGGGTACTGCTGATTCTGGCCTGGGCGGCCGGATTGTTCCTGGCCACGCGCTTTTTCGGCGAATGGGAGCAGCGTCAGGCCAACCCCAATGCCGTGGTCACCTCGCAACACGGCGAGGGTTACATCGAAGTGCAACTGGCCGGCAACGGCCAGGGGCATTTCGTCGCCGATGGCCGGATCAACGGCCAGACGGTACATTTTCTGCTCGATACCGGGGCGACCGACGTGGCGATCCCCGAAGCCCTGGCCGGCAAGCTAGGCCTGGAGCGCGGCGCGCCGGTGATGTTGAGCACCGCCAATGGCCGCACCCAGGGCTACCGCACGCGCCTGGACCAGCTGCAGCTGGGCGATATCCTCCTGCGCAATGTGCGCGCGCTGGTGGTGCCGGGGCTCGATGGCGAACAGGTTTTACTGGGCATGAGTGCCCTGAAACAACTCGAATTTACCCAGCGTGGCGGCACCTTGCTGCTGCGCCAGAACCTGAAATGATGAGGCCCGCATGAGCGACTCCCTTGATCTCAGCCTCGATGGCGTAGAGCGCCGGTCACTGGCTGACTTCACCGAACAGGCCTACCTCAACTACTCCATGTACGTGATCATGGACCGCGCCTTGCCGCATATCGGCGACGGCCTGAAGCCGGTGCAACGGCGCATCGTCTATGCCATGAGCGAACTGGGCCTGGACGCCGACTCCAAGCACAAGAAGTCGGCGCGTACCGTCGGTGACGTGCTCGGCAAGTTCCACCCCCATGGCGACTCGGCCTGCTATGAAGCCATGGTGCTGATGGCGCAGCCGTTCAGCTACCGCTACACCCTGGTCGATGGCCAGGGCAACTGGGGTGCGCCGGACGATCCGAAGTCCTTCGCCGCCATGCGCTACACCGAGGCGCGCCTGTCGCGCTACTCCGAAGTACTGCTCAGTGAGCTGGGCCAGGGCACTGCGGACTGGGTGCCGAACTTCGACGGCACCCTCGATGAGCCTGCGGTGCTGCCGGCGCGCCTGCCGAACATCCTGCTCAACGGCACCACCGGTATCGCCGTGGGCATGGCCACCGACGTGCCGCCACACAACCTGCGCGAAGTCGCCTCGGCCTGCGTACGCCTGCTCGATGAGCCCAAGGCCACGGTCGAGCAGCTTTGCGAGCACATCCAGGGCCCGGACTACCCGACCGAAGCCGAGATCATCACCCCGCGTGCCGAACTGCTGAAAATCTACGAAAGTGGCCGTGGTTCGGTGCGCATGCGCGCGGTTTACCGCATTGAGGACGGCGATATCGTCGTTACCGCGCTGCCGCACCAGGTCTCCGGGGCCAAGGTGCTGGAGCAGATCGCCGCGCAGATGCAGGCCAAGAAGCTGCCGATGGTCGCCGACCTGCGCGACGAGTCGGACCACGAGAACCCGTGCCGCATCGTCATCATCGCCCGCTCCAACCGGGTTGACCTCGACGAGCTGATGCAGCACCTGTTCGCTACCACCGATCTTGAGTCCAGCTACCGGGTCAACGTCAACATCATCGGCCTGGATGGCCGCCCGCAGCTGAAAAACCTGCGGGCGCTGCTGGTCGAATGGCTGGAATTTCGCGTGCAGACGGTGCGCCGCCGGCTGAAGTTCCGCCTCGACAAGGTCGAGCGCCGCCTGCACCTGCTCGAAGGCCTGTTGGTAGCCTTCCTCAACCTGGATGAAGTTATCCACATCATCCGCACCGAGGACCAGCCGAAAGCCGCGCTGATTGCCCGCTTCGACCTTACCGAGACCCAGGCCGAGTACATCCTCGAGACCCGCCTGCGCCAACTGGCGCGCCTGGAAGAGATGAAGATCCGCAACGAGCAGGACGAACTGGCCAAGGAACAAGCCAAGCTGATCGCCCTGCTGGGCAGCGAAACCAAGCTGCGCAAGCTGGTGCGTGCCGAGCTGATCAAGGATGCCGAAACCTACGGCGACGACCGCCGCTCGCCAATCGTCGCCCGTGCCGAAGCCAAGGCCCTGTCGGAAAACGAGCTGATGCCGACCGAACCGGTCACCGTGGTGCTCTCGGAGAAGGGCTGGGTGCGTTGCGCCAAGGGCCACGATATCGACGCCACGGGCCTTTCCTACAAGGCTGGCGATGGCTTCAAGGCCGCCGCTGCCGGGCGCTCGAACCAGTTTGCCGTGCTGATCGACTCCACCGGCCGCAGCTACTCGCTGGCCGCCCACACCTTGCCATCGGCCCGGGGCCAGGGCGAGCCGTTGACCGGCCGTCTGACGCCGCCACCGGGCGCAAGCTTCGACTGCGTGCTGCTGCCCGAAGATGACGCCCTGTATGTGATCGCCTCCGACGCCGGCTACGGCTTCGTGGTCAAGGGCGAGGACCTGCAGGCCAAGAACAAGGCCGGTAAAGCCCTGCTCAGCCTGCCCAACGGTGCCAAGGTCATTGCCCCGCGCCCGGTCGCCGATCGCGAGCACAACTGGCTGGCGGCGGTGACCACCGAAGGCCGCCTGCTGATCTTCAAGGTCAGCGACCTGCCGCAACTGGGCAAGGGCAAGGGCAACAAGATCATCGGCATCCCGGGCGACCGGGTGGCCTCGCGTGAAGAATTTGTCACTGATCTGGCGGTCATTCCCGACGGCGCGACCCTTGTATTGCAGGCCGGCAAGCGTACCCTGTCTCTGAAGGCCGACGACCTTGAGCATTACAAGGGCGAACGTGGGCGCCGGGGCAACAAATTGCCCCGTGGCTTCCAGCGGGTTGACGCGCTGTTGGTCGAAATTCCCGGATAAGCCGGGTTAGACAGCCTGAACGGGTATTTTCGTGCCCGTTCGCGGTTGAAACACTGGAGTCGAGCCGCTATTTCGCGGATGATAGGCCCCTTGCGGTACCAGCGTGGCTGTGTATCCGAACGAATCTATATGAGTATCACTGCGGTTTGCCTTGTGGCGACCGCCTGGATGGGATGATGAAATTTCTGCGCCTTCCGTTGGTTCTGCTGTGTGGCGTGCTCGGACTGGCTGGTTGCAGCATGCACCAACCGGTATCCCTGTATCAGCTCGACAGCGGTGAGCCTGGCCAACCCAAGCAAAGCGCGGGTATGGCAGTGGTTCTCGGCCCAGTGTCGATTGCCGACTACCTGCAACGCGAAACCCTGCTGCAACGCCAGGCCGATGGCAGCCTGACTGCTGCCACCGATGGCCGCTGGGCCGGTAGCCTGTCGGCCGACATCGATCAGTTACTGGTCCGTCAGCTGGCCTGGCGCCTGGACAGCCAACGTGTGGTCCTGGCCCCGGCCAGCACCGGTTTCACCCCGGATGTACAAGTGCTGCTGTCGATTACCCGCCTGGACTCCGGCACCAACCAGCCAGCGATTCTCGACGCCCAGTGGCGCCTGCTCGATCGCCGTGGCCAGGTCCGTGACAACCGCATCGTGCACCTGGAGCAGCAGCACCAGGGTAGCGAGAGCGCCCAGGTACAAGCCCAGGGCCAGTTGCTGCAAAAGCTCGCCGAGCAGTTGAGCATTGCCTTGAAGCCGCTGGCCAACCAGCCGGCAGTGGTGGAAGAACAACAACCGAAGAAAGCTGCACCGGTACAAGTGCGCAAAGAGCCGGAAAAGCCGAAGATCCCGTTGGCTACGCCGATTCGTACCGACCTGGAAGTGTTCCGCTTCTAAGTCGAGGACTTACAAGAAGCCCGCAGCGATGCGGGCTTTTTTGTGGGCGCTGATCCTGCCTGTGGGAGCTGGCTTGCCAACGATCGGCCGTGAAGCGGTCGTAAGTCAGCCAGCACCGGTCTGTCCTCATCGCTGGCAAGCCAGCTCCCACAGGTCAGCAATAAAAAAGCCCGCATCACTGCGGGCTTTTGCTCTGCCAAGGGGTCAGCTCTTGACCCGGCGCTCATGCATCCGCGCCAGTTGCCGCTCCAGCATCGATGGGTACGGCTCCATCAGACGCTCGACACAGCAAGCGCCTTCGGGGCTGGCGATCGGGCGAATCCGCGCACGCTGACGAACCAGGGCGTCGTCGCTGATCTTGCGCTCGACCAGCAGCAGGTTGCGGCTGTGCTGCGACAGGGCCAGGGCGTCCTGGGCTTTTTCGGTCAGCAGCAGGTCGATCTGGCTCAGGCCGTGCAGGTCTTCACCCAGGGCCAAGCCCAGCTGCAGTTGCAGGGTGATGCCGCTGTCGGCCACTTCGATTTGCAGCTCATGGCCCAGGGCACGCAGCAGCTCGCCACAGCAGATGGCATTGGTGAGGTAGTCCTCGCCGCTGTCCTGGCTGTGGAACAACAGCAGGGTGCTGCCGTCGTTGAGGGTATGCACTTCGCTTTCATACAGTGAAGCTGCCTGGTCGAGGCAGTCGCGGTAGCGTTCCAGCAGCTCGGTCAGGCGCGTGCGCGGCAGGCGTCGCAGTTGCTCCTGGGAGCCCAGTTGCACCGCCAGCACGGCGCTGGCCTGTGGCTCGCGGTTGACCGGGGCTGCCGGGGCAGGGGCGGGGCTGTGGTCCTCGTCGAGCAGGTCGGCGAAGGCGTCATCGCTGTCGTCGTCGGTTACAGGCTTGACCGGTTTGGCGGCCTTGGCCACAGCCGGTTGTTCGTCGAAGCTCGGATCCCGCAGGTTGCGCACTTCGAACTCCGGCTCATCCTCATCGAAGGACTCTTCTTCTTCAGGCTCGATTTCCCGTGGTGGCGGGGCCAGGCGGGTGTGCAGCTGACGCGCCAGGTCGCCGATTTCATCCTGGCGTTCGATGGCCGGAGTGAACTCGTTGATGTCGCGCAGCCAGACCCGCAGCTGCAACAGCGGCGTGGAGATGTAGCGGCCCAGGCGCAGGCTCATGGCTAGCGCCAGGGCCAGCAGGATACCGGCAAGGATGCCCATGCTCTGCAGGCTGATGGTCAGCGGCTGCTGGAACTGGCTCATGTCCAGGCTGATGCGCAGTTGCCCGGCGGTCACGTCCTGGAAGGTGATCTTGGTCTGGTACAGGCCTTCGGCTTCACCCAGCAGGCCGTTTTTCGGGCGCTGGCCGGCTTCGGCGAGGATCCGGTTGTCGACGCTGTAGATCGCTGCATGGGCCACCAGCGGGTTCTTCACCAGGTTGCCCAGCAGCACGTTGAGGCTGAGGATGTCGTTGGACACCAGCAGCTCGGTGGCCGAGGTGGCGGTCTGGGTGGTCAGGCTCTGCCCGAGGGCATCGGCCTGCTCATGCATGGCTTCCTTGAACTGCAGGCCCATCACGCAGGCGTAGATCACCAGCGCCAGTGCCACCAGAAACACGTTATGGCAGGCGATACGCAGCGCCAGCGGTATTCGGCGTTGGCGCAGGGCGTGGAAGATCAGCAGGAAGAAGTTGTCGGTCTTAACGGGCGTGGGCCGGTTCACAGAGCGCGGCTCTTTATGTCGGAGAAGTTGCTGCGCAGTATAGCGAGCGCTCAGGGGCGGGCAAAGTATCGACTGCGCCCGATGGTCAGCGAAAATCGGTAGAATGCGCTTTTTTTCAACGAGTCGGAGCCCGTCTTGCGCGAAATCGTTCTGATTAACATCACCGGTGAAGACCGCCCGGGTCTTACCGCCGCCATCACCGGCGTCCTGGCCCAGGGTGGAGTGAACATCCTCGACATCGGTCAGGCGGTGATTCACGACACCCTGTCCTTTGGCATCCTGGTCGAAATTCCGGATACCGAGAAGGCCTCGTCGGTGCTCAAGAACATCCAGTTTGCGGGTAACGAACTCGACCAGCAGGTGCGGTTTACCCCGGTTTCCGAGGCCGACTACCAGAATTGGGTCGAAGGCCAGGGCAAAGCCCGGCACATCGTCACCCTGCTGACCCGGCGGGTGACTGCCGAGCAACTGCAGCGGGTCAGCTCGATCACCGCCAAGTACGGGCTGAACATCGACCATATCGATCGCCTCTCGGGTCGTGTCGCGCTGGACACCCCGGCCGAGCAGAGCAAGGGCTGCATCGAGTTCTCGGTACGAGGCGAGCCGGCTGATCCGCAAGCCCTGCGCGCCGAGTTCCTCAGCGTCGCCCAGGAGCTGAACGTCGACATCGCCTTCCAGCAGGATTCGCTGTTCCGTCGCAACCGCCGCCTGGCGGTGTTCGACATGGACTCGACACTGATCGAAGCCGAAGTGATCGACGAGCTGGCCAAGGCTGCCGGGGTCGGTGAGCAGGTATCGGAAATCACCGAGCGGGCCATGCGTGGCGAGCTGGATTTCCGTGCCAGCTTCAAGGAGCGCCTGGCGCTGCTCAAGGGTCTGGACGTTGGCGTGCTGGACCAGATCGGTGCGTCGCTGCGCCTGACCGAAGGCGCCGAAACGCTGTTCGCCGAACTCAAGCGCCTGGGTTACAAGACCGCCATCCTCTCCGGTGGCTTCACCTACTTTGCCAAGCAGCTGCAAGTCAAGCTGGGCATCGACTACGTGTTCGCCAACGAGCTGGAAGTAGTGGATGGCAAGGTGACCGGCGTGGCGGTCGAGCCGATCGTCGACGCCCAGCGCAAGGCTGACCTGCTGGGTGAGCTGGCGCGCAAAGAAGGCCTGCAGATGGAGCAGACCATTGCCGTCGGCGATGGCGCCAACGACTTGCCGATGCTGGCGATCGCCGGCCTGGGCGTGGCGTTCCGGGCCAAGCCGCTGGTCAAGCAGTCGGCCAAACAGGCGATCTCGACCCTGGGTCTCGATGGTGTGCTTTACCTGCTGGGTTTTCGCGATCGCGACGCTCGCGCCTGACGGACCTGGCTCCCACAGGTACAAAAAAGCCCGCATCGCTGCGGGCTTTTTCAGTTTCAGGCCTGTGCCGGCAGTGCCAGGCGCTCGCCCATGCTCACCGCAGAGCCGGCGCCGAGCTCTTCGGCCCATTTCACCTGCTCTGGCCCGAACAGCACCACGGCCGTCGAACCGAGTTTGAAACGGCCCAGCTCCGCGCCTTTTTCCAGGTGGATCGGCGCGCGGCTGGCTTCGTCGTAGCGCACCGTCTTCAGTTCACGCTTGGGTGGCGTTACCAGGCCGGCCCAGACGGTTTCGATCGAGGCGACGATCATCGCACCCACCAGTACCACGGCCATCGGCCCGCGCTCGGTGTCGAACAGGCAGACAACGCGCTCGTTGCGGGCGAACAGCTCCGGAACGTTTTCGGCAGTGGTCTGGTTGACCGAGAACAACCGGCCCGGTACGTAGATCATCTCGCGCAAGGTGCCGGCCAGCGGCATGTGCACGCGGTGGTAGTCCTTGGGCGACAGGTAAATGGTCGCGAACTGGCCACCCATGAACGGCGCGGCATTGGCCGGATCGCCACCCAGCAGCTCGAGGGCGCTGAAGCTGTGGCCCTTGGCCTGGAAGATGCGGCCGTGCTCGATCGGGCCGAGCTGGCTGACGGCACCGTCGGCCGGGCAGAGGATTGCCCCCGGGGTTTCATCCAGCGGACGTGCACCGGGCTTGAGGGCGCGGGTGAAGAAGGCGTTGAAGTGCTCGTAGGCGGTAACGTCTTCGACCAGGGCCTGGGACATGTCCACCTGGTAGCGCTTGGCGAACCAGCTGGTGAAGGCGTTCTTGAACCAGCGCACGCGGCATTCGGCAACGCAGCCGGCCAGGCGCGAGAGCAGGTGGTGGGGCAGCAGGTACTGGCTGATGATAAACAAGCGGGATTTCATTGGGTTTCCTTAAACTTCGACAGGGGTGTCGGGGTGGTTGCCCCATTCGCCCCAGGATCCGGCGTAGGCTTTGACCCGAGGGTAGCCCAGATGCTTGGCCACCAGGTAGGTAAAGCCGGATCGGTGGTGGGTCTGGCAGTGGGTGACCACTTCCTTGTCTTTGCTGATGCCCAGCTGCTCGAGGATCTCGGGCATGTCCTTGCGGATGCGCTGGTGATCGTTCAGGTCCATGCCGGCGGTCCATTCGAAATTGACTGCGCCGGGAATGTGCCCGCCCTTGGCTGCGAGAACTTTCTCGCCGCGGTATTCGGCCGGGCTGCGCGCGTCCCAGATCGCCAGGTCGGCGGCGCCGAGGCGGCTTTGCAGGTATTCGCGGGTGGCCGTAGGCTCTTCGTGCAGGGTCAGGTTGACCGTGCCGCTGGCAGCGTCGGGTACTTCAGTGCTGAGGTTGCTCGCTGGCCACGCGTGGACACCGCCGTTGAGGTAGTGGTAACGGGAGTGACCGATTACATCCAGCAACCAGATGAAACGCCCGGCCCAGCCGCCGCCCTCGTCGTCATAGACCACATAGACCGCATTGGCGTTATGGCCGAGCTCGGCGAAGAGTTTTTCCAGGTCGGCCTTGGCCGGCAACAGGCCCGGCGCAGGAGGCTGGCCTAGCTGGGTGCGCTTGAAGTCGACGAAGCGCGCCCCCGGAATATGCCCGCTGGCATAGCGGTTGGGGCTGGTCAGGTCGACCAGGATCAACTCTGGCGCATCCAGGCGGGTTAGCAGGTCTGCCGGCTCGATAACCAGGGGCAGGCCAGAAAAGTCAGTCATCCAGAGTCTCCAGGGCGGAACAGAGGGGGCGATTGTAGCGCATGGCTCAGGCGCTGCGGTTGCTGAAGGCGGTCAGGGCCCGCTCGATGCATTGCGCGGTTTTGCCAAAGGCTTGCACGCTGACGTCCGCCAACGGCTTGCCGCCCTGGTCGGCGACCAGCAGCATCACCACCCGGCCATTGCTCGACAGCGAGCGCAGCAGCACGTGTTCGCTGCGAAACAGGGCGCGCAGGCTGGGCGGCAGCAGGGCTGAGAACTGCGCGTGGTTTTCCGGGGTCAGGCGCAGTTGCGCCGCTTTGCTCAGCAACCGTTGCAGCAGTTTGCTTTGTTCAATCGGCAGCACCAGGCTGGCGGCTTCCGCCGGCAGGCCGGCAATCTGGTGGACGCGCAGCTGGCTCAGGGTCTTGTCGGTCATCAGCAGCATCACCCGCTGCATGCCGCAGGCGACCAGCGCGTCGCGAGCCAACGTCGTCAGGTGGATAGCATTGCTGAACGGGCTGGGCTCGGTCAGCAGCTCGCCGCAGAGTTTGCGCCAGGTGCCCAGGGCCTGGGCCGAAGGCGTTGGCGGGGCGATCTGGCCCTGATGCAGGCGTTGCTGGTGCCAGGGCCACAGCAGCGCCTCGGCCGGATGGAACAGGCCAGGGCAGGCGTGATGACGGGCGCTGATTGCCGCTTGCTGGTGCACCAGTTGCTGGACATCGTCCAGCGGCGTTTGCAGGTAAAGGCTGGTGAGCAGTTGCCAGCGCTGCACATGGGCATTGGTCCAGCCAACCTGCGAGGCCAGGGCCAGGCCGTTGGCCAGCAGCACGGTATTGGCCGGCTGGTTGAACCAGCGGCGCAGGCTTGGTTGATCGTCCAGGCGCTGCTGCTGGTGCAGGCTGTCCTGGTCACGGGCGATGAGGATCGCCTGGGCCAGTAGCCGGCGCTCCTCCTGAAGTAAATGGTAACCGCGCGTTACCCAGTCCGGCAGGCGCCAGTGTTCGGCCAGGGCCTTGCACAGGCTCATGACCCGCACGCCGAACAGCTCTTGTTCCACCCGCAGTGCCGATTCGCCTTTGTGCACCACACGCAGCTCCCACTCATCGAGGAGCTTGGGGTGAGTCAGCGCCAGGGGCCACAGCGGTGACAGAAACAGCAGGCTGCCCCAATGGATTTCCTGCCACAGCCGGGCCAGGCGGCTGGCGAACAGGCCGTTGGCCTGCTGGCTGGCGTGCTGGCTGACCAGCTGCAGCTGACGCAGGGTCGGGGCAATTTCGGCTTCGGGCAGCGCCGGCAGGCGCTCCAGCAGTTCTGCGGTACGCGCCAGCCCCAGGCGGTTGAGGGCGATCTCCAGGCTCTCGGCCGGTTCGCCCAGGCCGGTATTGCTGTGGTGGTTGGCCTCGCGCATGACGCTGAGCACCAGCGCCGGGCTGTCCTGCATCAGTTCGGCGATGTCGCGCAACGAGCGGCGGCTGTCGCCAATGGCGGCTTTGACCCGTTCGTAGCTGGCCAGCGGAACCGGCAGGCGCACGCTATCGAGGAGCTTGACCCAGGCATCGAGTGTTTTTGGTGTTTGACTTGGCACGATGGTTTCAATAGGCATGCTGGAGGTAGGCCGAACTGGCTTTTCGCCTTGACTGACTATAGTCTGGCGCAGTTCTGCCGATAAGTAGAAGAAGAGTTTTTTTAACTTCCGCTCACGACCCTGACCACGACAGTAAGTGCTTTCTATCTATGGCTAAAATTATCGGCATCATCGTCGTATTCGCGAGTGTGCTCGGCGGATATGTACTTTCCCACGGCAAGATTGCGGCCCTGATCCAGCCTTTCGAAGTGCTGATCATCGGTGGTGCTGCTTTCGGTGCGTTCCTCCAGGCCAACCCTGGTTACATGACCATGCATGTAATCAAGAAGTCGCTGAAGATGTTCGGCACGCGCTTTACCCACACCTTCTATATCGAGGTGCTGGGCCTGGTCTACGAGATTCTCAACAAATCCCGTCGCGAAGGCATGATGGCGATCGAAGCCGATATCGAAGACGCCGCTGCCAGCCCGATTTTCGCCAAGTACCCGGCGGTACTGGGTGACGAACGCATGACCGCGTTCATCTGTGACTACCTGCGCATCATGTCCACCGGCAACATGGCCCCGCACGAGCTTGAGGGCCTGTTCGACATGGAGCTGCTGAGCATGAAGGAAGAGCTCGAGCACCCGTCCCACGCCGTGACCGGCATCGCCGACGGCATGCCCGGCTTCGGTATCGTTGCCGCGGTACTGGGTATCGTAGTGACCATGGCCTCGCTGGGCGATGGCGACCAGAAGTCGATCGGCCTGCACGTCGGTGCGGCGTTGGTCGGTACCTTCTTCGGTATTCTCGCCGCCTACGGCTTCTTCGGCCCGCTGGCCACTTCCCTGCGCCATGACGCCAAGGAAGAGCTGAACGTCTACGAGGCGATCAAGGCCTCGCTGGTGGCTTCGGCCTCGGGCATGCCGCCATCGCTGGCCGTGGAATTCGGGCGCAAGGTGCTGTTCCCGGCCCACCGCCCGAGCTTCGCCGAGCTGGAACAAGCAGTTCGCGGTCGCTAAGCCATGGAGAACAATCAGCCCATTATCGTCAAGCGCATCAAGCGCTTTGGCGACGGCCACCACGGTGGCGCCTGGAAGATTGCCTTCGCCGACTTCGCTACGGCGATGATGGCGTTCTTCCTGGTGCTGTGGCTGCTGTCGACGGCCACACCGGAGCAGAAGATCGCCATTGCCGGCTACTTCAAGGACCCGATCGGTTTTTCCGAAAGCGGCACGCCGTACATCATCGACCTGGGCGGCTCGCCCCAGCTCGCCCCGGAAAAGACCATCAACCCGGAAGAAAAGTCCGAGCCAACGCCTGAGACCAGCATCCCGATCGACCAGAACACGGTCGAGAACATGGCCGAGCAGGTTGAGCGCGAGCGCCTCGAGTTGCTCCTGCAGGAGCTGCAGAACAAGGTTGAAGAGAACCCGCAACTGCAGAAGTTCAAGGACCAGATCCTCTTCGAGATCACTCAGGACGGGCTGCGCATCCAGATCATGGATGCCGAGAACCGGCCAATGTTCGACCTTGGCAGCGCGCGCCTGCAGCCGTACTTCGAGGACATCCTGCTGGCTATGGCCGACACCATCAAGGCGGTGCCGAACAAGATCAGCATCAGTGGCCATACCGATGCCAAGCCATACGCCGGCACCGGCGACTTCGGCAACTGGGAGCTGTCGGCCAACCGCGCCAACGCCGCACGCCGCGCGCTGGTCGCCGGTGGCTACCCGGATACCCAGGTGGCGCGGGTGGTCGGCTATGCCTCGTCGTCGCTGTTCGACCGGCAGAACCCGCTCAACCCGGTCAACCGCCGGATCGACATCATCGTCCTGACCAAGAAGGCCCAGCGCACCATCGAAGGCGAACAGACCCAGCCTGCCGCCCCCGAAGCCGGCCAGCCAGGCGCCGCAGCGCCGGCTCCAGGGGCGACCCCGGAGCCAGCCCCGGCGGCCGAGCCCGAGCCGATGCAGCCACGGGAGTTGCGCCAGAAGCTGAACATCTTCGAAGACGGTGTGTTGAAGATGGACGAAAACAAGCAGTAAGCCTGCTAGCTGAAAAAAACGCCCGTGCGCAGCGATGCCCACGGGCGTTTTGCTAGGCGCTACAGGCTAAAAGCCGCGGCGGATCTTGGCCTTGAGGTCGGCATGGAAGAAGTCGGCGTTGGAGCGGTTGGTGGCATTGGCCTCGCAGGCTTCGCTGTCGATCGAGCGCTTGAAGGTCTGCTCGTCATGGTAGGCGCGCACGTAGAGGTCGATGTGTTCGCGGTTGGTCATGGTTGGCCACTTCTCCAGATACCCCGGCAGCGTGGCCTCGCCGCACTGGTAAAAGGCTACCCGGCGATTGACTAGAGTGGCGGCGCCAAGCTGGAAGGGCACCCACCAGGCCTCGGCGGTTTCCGGTGCGAGCACGGCAATCAGGTGGGTGCACTGGCTGATGTTGCGGCGGATGATTCCGCTGATGTCGTCGGTGGTCTGCTGGGCCTCGCTGTCGAACAGGTCCAGCTGGGTATTGATGCCTTCAAGCTTGAGCCGTTCATTGATGATGAAGGCGTCCAGGCGTTCGCTGTGGCGATAACTGATAAAGACTGGCATCAGAAGTGCCCTCCCACGCTGGAGGGAGTGGCGTTGATGCGCAATAGCTGAATTGTCATGGTTGATTCCTTTCATACGCAGTGCATGGGGTCGATTCGCTTCATGGCGGCGAATCTTGAAAGGTGACAATCAGCGAAAGTCTTTCGCACAGCAAGGTACGACCAGCAAAGCAGATGCTTCCTGCTTTGCTGGGTAATAAATCCTACGGATGCGTCCTACTTTGAACTGTTTGAGGCCCGTTTCCGGGCCTCAGATGTTTCAGTAAGTGTCTTGCGGCAGGCTGGCGATGATCGAGCGGTAGCTGTTCATCCGTTGCTGTTGCACGCGGCCGTCTTCGAGGGCCTTGAGCAGCGCGCAACCCGGCTCGCGATCGTGTTTGCAGTCGCGAAAGCGGCAGGTGCCGAGCAGGTCGGTGAACTCGATGAAGCCGGCTTCGACATCGGCGCGGCTGACGTGGCCCAGGCCAAATTCGCGGATGCCCGGGGAGTCGATCAGCTCGCCACCACCGGGGAAGTGGTAAAGGCGGGCGGTGGTGGTGGTGTGAGTACCCTGGCCGGACCATTCCGACAGATCGCCGACGCGGGTCTGAACCTCGGGCAGCAGGCTGTTGACCAGCGACGACTTGCCAACCCCGGACTGACCGACGAACACGCTGATATGGCCGTCAAGCTGGGCCTGCAGTTGCTCCATGCCGTTGCCGTGGTGCGCCGACACTTCCAGCAACGGGTAGCCAAGCTGGCGGTACACTGCCAGCAATGCATTGAGCGCCGGAGCGTTCTGCTCGTCGATCAGGTCGGCCTTGTTCAGCAGCAGCAAGGGGCGGATGCCGGCATGCTCGGCCGCGACCAGGTAGCGGTCGATCAGGTTGGCATGGGGTTCCGGCGCCGGGGCGAAGACGATCACGATCAGGTCGACGTTGGCCGCTACCGGTTTGAGCTGGCCACGACTGTCCGGGCGGCACAGCTCGGTATGGCGCGGCATCTGCGCGACAATCACGCCAATGCCCTGGTTGCCGGCGCGCCAGACTACCTTGTCGCCGGTGACCAGCGCCGGCAGGTTGGCCCGCAGGTGGCAACGGAACACCTGGCCGGCAACGTCGCCGTCCTGGGCTTCGACTTCGACCTGCACGCCAAAGTGAGCGATGACCAGGCCCATTTGCTCCGGGCCGAGGTCACCGCCTTCGAGCTCCTTCAGGGTCTGTTGTTCGCGTTTGGCGGCGCGGGCAGCGCGTTCACCCTGGATTTTTTCGATGCGCCAGTTCTGGCGTCGATTGAGCTGGCGTTTGGCCATGAAGGTTCCGTGTTCGGGAGGCAATATTTAACCGCGGGGAGTTTAGCACGCTCCACTAGGCTAAACTGCGCACCTACCGAGGAGCAGAATCATGCAGAACCCACAGAACCTGATCTGGATCGACCTGGAAATGACCGGTCTGGATCCGGATCAAGACGTCATTATCGAAATGGCCACCATCGTCACCGACAGCGACCTCAATACCCTGGCCGAAGGCCCGGTGATCGCCATTCACCACAGTGACGAGGTGCTGGCGCGCATGGACGAGTGGAACACCCGCACTCACGGCGCCTCCGGCCTGACCCAGCGGGTCAAGGACAGCCGCGTCAGCATGGCCGAAGCCGAGGCGCAGACCATCGCCTTCCTGGAACAGTGGGTGCCAAAGGGCAAGTCGCCGATCTGCGGCAACAGCATCTGCCAGGACCGCCGCTTCCTCTATCGCCACATGCGCAGCCTGGAAAACTACTTCCACTACCGCAACCTCGACGTTTCGACCCTCAAGGAGCTGGCAGCACGCTGGGCGCCTGAGGTGCGCGACAGCTTCAAGAAGGGCGGCACCCACCTGGCGCTGGACGATATCCGCGAGTCGATCAACGAACTGCGCCACTATCGCCAGCACTTCATCAAGTTCTGATCGCAACGCCGCCGGCTTGTACAGACAATCCGCGCGGCGCCCCCTTTTGGTGCCTGTGGCAACTGGTTAGACTGCGCGCCCCTTTGCACGGATCTGCGCCATGTTGTTGATGCTCTACCTCATTGCTATCACTGCCGAAGCCATGACTGGCGCGCTGTCTGCCGGGCGCCGCGGCATGGACTGGTTCGGCGTGGTGCTGATCGCCTGCATCACCGCCCTGGGCGGTGGTTCGGTGCGCGACGTGCTGCTGGGGCATTACCCGCTGACCTGGGTCAAGCACCCGGAATACCTGGTGCTGACCAGTTTCGCAGCGCTGATGACGATCTTTATCGCGCCTTTGATGCGCCACTTGCGCTCGCTGTTCCTGGTGCTTGATGCCCTGGGGCTGGTGGCCTTCACCCTGATCGGCTGCATGACCGCACTGGAAATGGGCCAGGGCATGCTGGTGGCATCGATCAGTGGGGTGATTACCGGGGTGTTCGGCGGGATCCTCCGGGATATCTTCTGTAACGATATTCCGCTGATCTTCCGTCGGGAGCTGTATGCCAGTGTGTCGTTCGCCGCGGCCTGGTTTTACCTAGGCTGCGTGTACTTCAATGTGCCAGGCGAGCAGGCGATTCTGCTGACCCTGTTCGGCGGCTTCCTGCTACGCCTGCTGGCGATTCGCTTCCACTGGGAAATGCCCAAGTTTCATTACAACGACGAGCATTGAAGGCTTAAGCGGCAAGCGGCAAGCGGCAAGCGGCAAGTGGCAAGCCACAAGCTGCAAGTCGAGGCGATCAGCTTGACGCTTGTGGCTTGGCGCTTGCCGCTGCTTTCATGGCATGCTGCGCCAGCGCCCACTGTACATGCTCACGTACCAGCTCCGACGAGTACTCCTGCCGCGCCTTGAGCGCCTCCAGTACCTGGATGGTCGACGGCGCATTGCCAAGCCCTACCGCCAAATTACGCAACCAGCGCTCATAGCCGGCACGGCGCAGCGGCGAGCCTTCAGTGCTGTCGAGGAAGGTCTGTTCATCCCACATGAACAGCTCGGCAAGCCCGGCGCTGTCGAGGTTGTGCCGGGGCTTGAAGTCGTTTTCACCGCTCGGTCGGGCGAAGCGGTTCCATGGGCAGACGATCTGGCAGTCATCGCAGCCAAATACCCGATTGCCGATCAACGGTCGCAGATCTTCCGGGATCGCGCTTTTCAGTTCGATGGTCAGGTACGAGATACAGCGCCGGGCATCCAGCACATAGGGGCCGACAAAGGCCTGGGTCGGGCAGATGTCCAGGCAGGCGCTGCAGCGGCCGCAGTGTTCGCTGGCCTGCGGCGGGTCGACCGGCAGCGGCATGTCGACAAACAGCTCGGCAAGAAAGAAGTAACTGCCGGCCTTGCGGTTGAGCAGCAGGGTGTTCTTGCCGATCCAGCCCAGGCCAGCCTGCTCGGCAATGGCCTTTTCCAGCACCGGGGCGCTGTCGACAAAGGCCCTGAAGCCGAACGGGCCGATGTCTTTCTGGATGCGCTCGGCCAGGTGCTGCACGCGTTTGCGCACCAGCTTGTGGTAGTCGCGGCCCAGGGCGTAGCGGGAGATGTAGGCTTTTTCTGGTTGCGCCAGTTGCTGGGCCATGCGCGTATCGCCCGGCAGGTAGTCCATGCGCAGCGACACCACGCGCAAGGTGCCGGGCACCAGCTCATCGGGGTGCGAGCGCTTGCTGCCGTGGGCGCCCATGTAATCCATTTCGCCGTGGTAGCCGGCCTCGAGCCAGCGTTCCAGATGTTTTTCATGCTCGCCCAGGTCCACCCCGGTGATGCCGACATGGGCAAAACCGAGCTCTCGGCCCCAATCCTTGATCGATTGGGCCAGCGCAGGTAGATCGGGGGCAGAAGCAGACATGGGAATAAGGCAATACGGACTCAGGTGCGTATAATTCTGCCAGACATCAGAGCCTTTGACCCATGCCTCAGACCAAACACCCCGCAAACGAGCCCCATCGGCTCACCAGCGTCACCCTTGCGCCCCTGGCGCCACGTTCTGCTGACGCCCATAAGGGTGACTTCGGCCATGTGCTGGTGGTGGGTGGTGATCGCGGCACTGGCGGCGCGGTGCTGCTCAGCGCCGAAGCGGCGTTGCGCTGCGGCGCCGGCCTGGTATCGCTGGTCAGCCGGCCTGAGCATGTGCCTGCGGCCATGGCCCGCCTGCCCGAGGTGATGAGCCTGGGCGTGCATTCGGCCAACCAGCTGATGGCGCCGATCGAGCGGGCCTCGGTGCTGGTGGCAGGTCCAGGCCTGGGCCAGGCGGCCTGGGGGCGCAGCCTGTTGTCGGCGGTGGCCAGCAGCCCACTGCCTCAAGTGTGGGACGCCGATGCCCTCAACCTGCTGGCGCGCCAACCCTTGCCGCTGCCCAAGGGCAGCATCATTACCCCGCACCCGGGCGAGGCTGCGCGCCTGCTCGGTGTATCGACCGAAGCGGTACAGGCCGACCGGCCCGGGGCGGCGCGCAAACTCGCACGCAAATACGCGGTCGTATGCGTGCTCAAAGGCGCCGGCACCCTGGTCGCCGATCCGGCCGGGCAGTTGGCGCTGTGCTCGCGCGGTCATCCGGTCATGGCCGGCGCCGGTCTGGGCGATGTGCTCAGCGGCGTGCTCGGCGCTTTGCTGGCCCAGGGCATGTCAGCCTGGGACGCGGCCTGCCTGGGCGTCTGGCTGCATGCCTGCGCTGGCGAGCGCCTGGGCGCGCAGGGCCGTGGCCTGGCCGCCAGCGACATGGTCCCGGCAATTCGTCAGTTATTGGAGGAACATTCAGCGTGTCTGGCATAACCCTGTTTTTGGCCGATGAAGAGGCCATGGTGAATTTGGGCAAGCGTATTGCCGAAGTGACCAAAGGCCACGGTGTGATTTTTCTTGAAGGGGACCTGGGGGCCGGCAAGACCACCCTGTCGCGGGGCATTATTCGCGGCCTTGGGCACCAAGGTGCGGTAAAAAGTCCTACCTTTACTGTGGTTGAACCGTACGAGATTGGTGATGTTCGTGCCTTCCACTTCGACCTTTATCGCCTGGTCGATCCGGAGGAGCTGGAATTCATGGGCATCCGCGATTATTTCGAAGGTGACGCCTTGTGCCTGTTCGAGTGGCCGCAAAAAGGGGCAGGCATTTTGCCAAAGCCCGACCTGACCATTACCATAAGCCCCCAGGCGGGCGGTCGTTCGCTCAACCTGTCGCCGCAGGGGGCACGTGGCGAAGCCTGGTGTGCCGCTCTGGCCTTGGAATTCAAATAGAAAATGGGGATAGGTATGCGCATTCGCGCACTGGTTTCTGTCGTAGGACTGCTGCTTACGGTAGTGACCGTTAACGCTCTTGCCGTCACGCAAGTCAAAAGTGTGCGTTTATGGCGAGCGCCCGATAACACACGGCTGGTCTTCGACCTCTCGGGTCCTGTGCAGCACAGCGTGTTTACCTTGACCGCCCCGGACCGCCTGGTGATCGACATCAATGGCGCGACCCTGGCTGCGCCGTTGTCGGTGTCCACCTCCAATACCCCGATTACCAGCGTGCGCTCGGCCCAGCGTACGCCGACCGACCTGCGCGTGGTGGTCGACCTGAAAAAGTCGGTGACGCCCAAGAGCTTCACCCTGGCGCCCAATGCCCAGTACGGTAACCGCCTGGTAGTCGACCTGTTCGACCAGGAAGCCGATGCCGCGCCACCACCGCCCACACCGCCGGTGGCAACCACCCCTGCGGTACCGGTCACGCCGGCGCAACCGGCGATCAAGCTGACCCCGGTGCCCAATGGCAAACGTGACATCGTCATCGCCATCGACGCCGGTCACGGCGGTGAAGACCCGGGTGCCTCCGGTTCGCGCGGCCAGCATGAAAAAGACATCGTCCTGGCCATCGCCAAGGAGCTGCAGCGCCAGATCAACACCGAGAAGGGCTTTCGCGCCGAGCTGACCCGTACCGGCGATTACTTCATCCCGCTGCGCAAACGCACCGAGATTGCCCGCAAGAAGGGCGCTGACCTGTTCATCTCGATCCACGCCGACGCCGCGCCGTCCAAGGCCGCGTTCGGTGCCTCGGTGTTCGCCCTGTCCGATCGCGGCGCTACCTCGGAAACCGCACGCTGGCTGGCCGATAGCGAAAACCGCTCCGACCTGATCGGTGGCGCCGGCAACGTCAGTCTCGATGACAAGGACCGCATGCTCGCCGGCGTGCTGCTTGATCTGTCGATGACCGCTTCGTTGAGCTCCAGCCTCAACGTCGGCCAGAAGGTTTTGGGCAACATGGGCCGCATCACCCCGCTGCACAAGCAGCGCGTCGAGCAGGCCGGGTTCATGGTGCTGAAGTCGCCGGACATCCCGTCGATCCTGGTGGAAACCGGCTTTATCTCCAACGCCAACGAGGCGGCCAAGCTGGCCACCCCAAGCCACCAGCAGTCGCTGGCGCGTTCGATTCACAGTGGCGTACGCCAGTTCTTCCAGCAGAACCCGCCGCCGGGCACCTATGTGGCCTGGTTGCGTGACAGCGGCAAGATCGCCCAGGGCCCGCGCGAGCATTCGGTGCGCCCAGGCGAGACCCTGGCGATGATCGCTGTGCGTTATCAGGTCAGCGTCGCCAGCCTGCGCAGTGCCAACAGCCTGAAGACCGATGAACTGAAAGTCGGCCAGCACCTGAACATCCCGACCACGGCACTGGCGGCCCAGCAATGAGCAGCAGTGCCCGGATCGAGCTGCTCAGCCCGCGGCTGGCCAACCAGATTGCCGCCGGTGAGGTGGTCGAACGCCCGGCCTCGGTGATCAAGGAACTGCTGGAAAACAGCCTCGATTCCGGTGCCAAGCGCATCGATGTAGAGGTTGAGCAGGGCGGCGTCAAGCTGCTGCGCGTTCGCGACGACGGTGGTGGTATCGCTGCCGACGACTTGCCGCTGGCCCTGGCCCGTCACGCCACCAGCAAGATCCGCGACCTGGAAGACCTTGAGCGGGTCATGAGCCTGGGCTTTCGCGGTGAGGCCCTGGCCTCGATCAGCTCGGTGGCGCGCCTGACCCTGACTTCGCGTACCCGCGACGCCGAACAGGCCTGGCAGGTGGAAACCGAAGGCCGCGACATGGCCCCGCGGGTGCAGCCGGCGGCGCATCCGGTCGGCACTTCGGTGGAAGTGCGCGACCTGTTCTTCAATACCCCGGCACGGCGCAAGTTCCTCAAGACCGAGAAAACCGAATTCGATCACCTGCAGGAAGTGATCCGCCGCCTGGCGCTGGCGCGCTTCGACGTCGGCTTTCACCTGCGCCACAACGGCAAGAGCATCCTCAGCCTGCATGAAGCCCATGACGATACCGCGCGCGCTCGCCGTGTCGCGGCAATCTGCGGCCCGGGTTTCCTCGAGCAGGCACTGCCGATCGAGGTCGAGCGCAACGGCCTGCACCTGTGGGGCTGGGTCGGGTTGCCGACCTTCTCGCGCAGCCAGGCTGATCTGCAGTACTTCTTCGTCAACGGCCGCGCGGTGCGCGACAAGCTGGTCGCCCACGCCGTGCGCCAGGCCTACCGTGATGTGCTGTTCAACGGCCGGCACCCGACTTTCGTGCTGTTTTTCGAGGTCGACCCTACCGGTGTCGACGTCAACGTGCACCCGACCAAGCACGAAGTACGCTTTCGTGACGGGCGCATGGTCCATGACTTTCTGTACGGCACCCTGCACCGCGCCCTGGCCGATGTACGCCCGGAAGACCAACTGGCCGCGCCCGCTGCCAGCAGCGAGATCGTCCGCCCGAGCGGTATCCAGGCCGGTGAATTCGGCCCCCAGGGCGAGATGCGCCTGGCCGCCAATCTGCTGGAGCAGCCGCCCGCTGAACCGGGCCTGCGCCCGTCCGTGGGCAGCAATGGCAGTGGCGCCGGTTATCAATACCAGTACACGCCAAGGCCGACCCAGGCATTGCCTGCGGCCGAGGCCCAGGGTGTGTACCGGGAATTTTTCGCGCCGCTGGCCGAGGCAGCACCGCCAGCCTTGCCCGAAGGCCAGGGCGACATCCCGCCGCTGGGCTATGCCCTGGCCCAGCTCAAGGGCATCTATATCCTGGCTGAAAACGCCGTCGGCCTGGTGCTGGTGGACATGCATGCCGCCCATGAGCGGATCATGTACGAGCGCCTCAAGGTGGCCATGGCCAGCGAAGGCCTCAGCGGCCAGCCGCTGCTGGTGCCCGAATCCCTGGCCTTGAGCCAGCGCGAAGCCGATTGCGCCGAAGAGCACGCCGAGTGGTTCCAGCGCCTGGGCTTCGAGTTGCAGCGCCTGGGCCCGGAAAGCCTGGCGATCCGGCAGATTCCGGCGCTGCTCAAGCAGGCCGAGGCCAACCGCCTGGTCCAGGACGTACTGGCCGACCTGATGGAGTACGGCACCAGCGACCGCATTCAGGCACACCTGAACGAACTGCTCGGAACCATGGCCTGCCACGGCGCCATCCGCGCCAACCGGCGCCTGGCCATCGCTGAAATGAACGGCCTGCTGCGCGATATGGAAAACACCGAGCGTAGCGGTCAATGCAACCATGGCCGGCCGACCTGGACCCAGATGGGCCTGGACGATCTGGACAAACTGTTTTTGCGCGGTCGATGACATGAGCGGCAAACCCCCCGCGATATTCCTGATGGGCCCGACTGCGGCGGGCAAGACCGACCTTGCCATCGAACTGACCAAGGTGTTGCCGTGCGAGCTGATCAGTGTCGATTCGGCGCTGGTCTACCGTGGCATGGACATCGGCAGCGCCAAGCCGTCGAAAGAGATCCTCGCCGCCCATCCGCACCGGCTGATCGACATCCTCGACCCGGCCGAAAGCTATTCGGCCGCCGATTTTCGTCGTGATGCCCTGGAGGCCATGGCCGAGATCACCGCGCGCGGCAAGATTCCGCTGCTGGTCGGCGGCACCATGCTTTATTACAAGGCATTGCTCGAAGGCCTGGCGGACATGCCGGCGGCCGACCCGCAGGTGCGTGCCGAGCTCGAAGAGCAGGTTCAGCGCCTGGGTTTGCACGCCCTGCACCAGCAACTGGCGGCGGTCGACCCGGAGTCGGCGGCGCGTATTCATCCCAATGACCCGCAGCGGCTGATCCGCGCGCTGGAGGTTTACCGGGTCAGCGGCCTGACGATGACCGAACATCGTCAGCGTCAATCCGCGCAAAGTAGCGCCGCAGGCGCGTCCGCAGCGGGACAATTGCCCTATACTGTCGCCAGCCTGGCCATTGCGCCAACCGATCGGCACATACTGCACGAGCGGATTGCGCTACGATTCGGGCAAATGCTGGAACAGGGCTTCGTTGACGAGGTCCGATTGCTGCGAGCCAGAAGTGACTTGCACGCGGGGCTGCCGTCTATACGGGCGGTTGGTTATCGCCAGGTCTGGGATCACCTTGATGGCAAGTTGACTTCAGTTGAAATGCAGGAGCGCGGCATTATTGCCACTCGCCAACTGGCGAAGCGGCAGTTCACCTGGTTGCGTAGTTGGGCTGACCTGCACTGGCTGGACAGCCTGGACTGCGACAATCTGTCTCGCACCTTGAAATACCTTGGATCGGTCTCCATATTGAGCTGAGTCCTTGCAATTGCCGTCTATCCTTGGGGTGGGGCGGCTTGAGCCATCAGTTTTTCTTTGATTTTTTTACTATTGATCCTTACAGGAGTGCGGCATATGTCAAAAGGGCATTCGCTACAAGACCCTTACTTGAATACTTTGAGAAAAGAAAAAGTTGGGGTTTCGATCTATCTGGTTAACGGCATCAAGCTGCAAGGCACGATCGAATCCTTCGACCAGTTCGTGATTCTGCTGAAGAACACCGTCAGCCAGATGGTTTACAAACACGCCATCTCGACAGTTGTCCCTGTGCGTCCGATCCGTCTGCCTAGCGCAACCGAATCCGAGCAAGGCGACGCTGAGCCAGGTAACGCCTGATAGGAGTCTGCTTTGTTCTTTGAGCGCCACGGTGGTGGTGAACGGGCAGTCCTCGTTCACTTGGAAGGTCAGAACCCTGAGGCGCGCGAAGATCCGCAGGAGTTTCAGGAGCTGGCACTGTCGGCTGGGGCCGATATTGTCGCGTTCGCCAATGTGGCGCGACATCAGCCCACCGCCAAATACCTGATTGGCAGCGGCAAGGTCGAAGAATTGCGCGACCTGGTCAACGCCGAACAGGTAGATTTGGTGATTTTCAATCACACCCTCACCCCCAGTCAGGAACGTAACCTCGAACGAGTCTTCGAGTGTCGCGTGCTTGACCGCACCGGTCTGATTCTCGATATCTTCGCCCAGCGGGCGCGTACCCATGAAGGCAAGCTGCAGGTCGAACTGGCCCAGCTCGAGCACATGAGCACGCGGCTGGTACGTGGCTGGACTCACCTTGAGCGGCAAAAAGGCGGTATCGGCCTGCGCGGCCCGGGTGAAACCCAACTGGAAACCGACCGCCGCCTGCTGCGGGTACGCCTGCGCCAGATCAAGGCGCGCCTGGAGAAGGTCCGCAGCCAGCGTGAGCAGGCTCGTCGTGGCCGTAAACGGGCGGATATCCCTTCGGTTTCCCTGGTCGGCTACACCAACGCCGGCAAATCCACGCTGTTCAACGCCCTGACCCAGTCCGAGGTCTACGCTGCCGACCAATTGTTCGCGACCCTCGACCCGACCTTGCGCCGGCTCGAGCTCGACGACCTCGGGCCGATCGTGCTGGCCGACACCGTGGGCTTCATTCGTCACCTGCCGCACAAGCTGGTCGAGGCATTTCGGGCTACGCTCGAAGAGTCGAG
Source organism: Pseudomonas sp. B21-009 (assembly GCF_024749345.1). Classification (NCBI taxonomy): domain Bacteria; kingdom Pseudomonadati; phylum Pseudomonadota; class Gammaproteobacteria; order Pseudomonadales; family Pseudomonadaceae; genus Pseudomonas; species Pseudomonas sp. B21-009. The sequence goes on from NZ_CP087199.1 coordinate 556,054, forward strand.
CAACTCCGACCTGCTGCTGCACGTGATCGACGCCCATGAGCCTGAGCGCATGGCGCAGATCGAGCAGGTCATGGCGGTACTGGGAGAGATCGGTGCAGAAGGCTTGCCGATCCTCGAGGTCTATAACAAACTCGACCTGCTTGAAGGCGTCGAGCCGCAGATTCAGCGCGATGCCGATGGCAAGCCGCAACGGGTCTGGGTCTCGGCCCGCGATGGTCGGGGGCTGGAACTGGTGGGGCAGGCGGTCGCCGAATTGCTGGGGGATGACCTGTTTGTCGGTACCTTGCGCCTTGAGCAGCGTTTTGCCCGGCTGCGCGCGCAGTTCTTTGAACTGGGTGCGGTGCAGAGCGAAGAGCACGACGATGAAGGCAGCAGCCTGCTGGCTGTGCGACTGCCGCGGGTGGAGTTGAACCGCCTGGTCAGCCGCGAAGGTTTGCAGCCGCTGGAGTTCATCGAGCAACATACTTTGCAATAAATGCCCGGCGACGCGGTCGGGCAGCCGTGACAGGCATTCTGTAGCATTGGACGGCGCGCCGTGGGCGCGTCTTTGCTTTATCAGATGGAGAGCGCTATGGCTTGGAATGAGCCGGGTGGCAACTCGAACAATCAGGATCCGTGGGGCGGGCGCCGTGGTGGCGACAAGAAAGGGCCACCGGATCTCGACGAGGCCTTCCGCAAGCTGCAGGACAGCCTGAACGGCATGTTCGGCAGTGGCAAGAAACGCGGTGGTGATGGCGGCATCGGCAAGGGCGGTGGCTTCGGCCTGCTCGGTATCGGTCTCGCCGTGCTTGCAGCTATCTGGCTGTACAGCGCCGTGTACGTGGTCGACGAACAGGAGCAGGCAGTCGTGCTGCGCTTCGGCAAATACTACGAAACCGTAGGGCCGGGCCTGAACATCTACTTCCCGCCGATCGATCGCAAGTACATGGAGAACGTTACCCGCGAACGTGCCTATACCAAGCAGGGGCAGATGCTGACCGAAGACGAGAACATCGTCGAGGTGCCGCTGACCGTGCAGTACAAGATCACCAACCTGCAGGATTTCGTGCTGAACGTCGATCAGCCTGAAGTCAGCCTGCAGCACGCGACCGACAGCGCCCTGCGTCATGTGGTGGGTTCCACCGCAATGGACAAGGTACTGACCGAAGGTCGTGAGCAGATGGCCGTGGAAATCAAGGAGCGCCTGCAGCGTTTCCTCGATACCTACCGTACCGGTATCACCGTCACCCAGGTCAACGTACAGAGCGCGGCAGCCCCGCGTGAAGTGCAGGAAGCCTTCGACGACGTGATCCGTGCCCGTGAAGACGAGCAGCGTGCCCGCAACCAGGCCGAGTCCTACGCCAATGGCGTGGTGCCAGAAGCCCGTGGTCAGGCCCAGCGGATCATCGAGGACGCCAACGGTTACCGCGACGAAGTCGTCTCGCGCGCCAAGGGTGAGGCCGACCGCTTCACCAAGCTGGTCGCCGAGTACCGCAAGGCCCCTGAAGTGACCCGTCAGCGCTTGTACCTGGACACCATGCAGGAAGTCTACAGCAACACCAGCAAGGTCCTGGTCTCCGGCAAGGACGGTCAGAGCAACCTGCTGTACCTGCCGCTCGACAAGATGATCCAGAACAGTGGTTCGCGTATTGCGCCGACCACCAGCGCTGCGCCTTCGGCCAACGCTGATGCGGCCCGTGCGGCGGAACTGCAACAGCAGCAAACACAGTTGCGTACTAGGGAGAGCCGCTGATGAGCAATAAATCGCTGATCGCCCTGATCGTGGCCGTGGTGCTGGGGATCGTGGCCTGGAACAGCTTCTACATCGTGGCCCAGACCGAGCGTGCGGTACTCCTGCAATTTGGTCGTGTGGTCCAGGCTGATGTCCAGCCCGGCCTGCATGTGAAGGTTCCTTACGTCAACCAGGTGCGCAAGTTCGACGCCCGCCTGATGACCCTGGACGCCCCGACCCAGCGCTTCCTGACCCTGGAAAAGAAAGCGGTGATGGTCGATGCCTACGCCAAGTGGCGGGTCAAGGATGCCGAGCGCTTCTATACCGCGACCTCGGGCCTCAAGCAGATTGCCGACGAACGTCTGTCGCGCCGTCTGGAAAGCGGCCTGCGTGACCAGTTCGGTAAACGCACCCTGCACGAAGTGGTCTCCGGTGAACGTGACGCGCTGATGGCTGACATCACTGCCTCGCTGAACCGTATGGCCAGCAAGGAACTGGGTATCGAAGTGGTCGACGTTCGCGTCAAGGCCATCGACCTGCCCAAGGAAGTCAACCGCAGCGTGTTCGAGCGCATGAGCACCGAGCGCGAGCGTGAAGCCCGCGAGCACCGCGCCAAGGGTAACGAGCTGGCCGAAGGCATCCGTGCCGACGCCGATCGTCAGCGCCGGGTACTGCTGGCTGAAGCCTACCGGGAATCGGAAGAGACCCGCGGTGACGGTGATGCCCAGGCGGCGTCGATCTACGCCAAGGCGTACGGTCAGGACCAGGAGTTCTACGCGTTCTACCGTAGCCTCAAGGCCTACCGCGAGAGCTTTGCCGACAAGAGCGACGTACTGGTGCTCGATCCGAGCAGCGAGTTCTTCCGCTTTATGGGCAAGACCAAGCCATAAGCATCTACCCCGCCGGGCGGCTAAAACGCCTGGCGGGGTGATCCCGCGAGAAAACGGGTGTATGATGCGGCAGCCGGGAAATTCCCGGCTTTTTTGCGTCTGCAAGATCGAACGGTTCAAACCCGGCTCGGGTCTACAGAGCAGCCCAAGGTATTCGAGGGTATAGGCACGGCGGTAGCGCTGGAATCGGTGCTGCGCGCCATTGTTTGCCGATACCTGCTTCACTCAAGGCTCGCCCGCGGGCAAGCCGCCCGGACCATAGGGGAAATGGCGTAATGGCAACGGTAGACCGCTGGCTGCTGCCAGATGGCATCGAAGAAGTACTGCCACCTGAGGCGGCGCGTATCGAGATCGCGCGTCGGCAGGTGTTGGATCTGTTCCAGAGCTGGGGTTATGACTTTGTCGTGACCCCGCATATCGAGTACCTGGAATCGCTGCTCACCGGTGCCGGCCAGGACCTGGACCTGCGGACCTTCAAGGTCATCGACCCGCAATCGGGTCGGCAGATGGGCTTCCGTGCCGACATCACCCCGCAGGTGGCGCGTATCGATGCGCACACTCTGCGTCGTGAAGGCCCGAGCCGCCTGTGCTATGCCGGCAGCGTGCTGCACGCCTTACCGCGGGCGCTGTCGACTTCGCGCAGCCCGATCCAGCTCGGTGCCGAGCTGTACGGCGACGCCAGCCCGGTCAGCGATGTCGAGGTGATCAGCCTGATGCTGGCCATGCTGCAGCTGGCCGATGTGCCGGACGTGCACATGGACCTCGGCCATGTCGGTATCTACCGTGGCCTGGCCCGCGCTGCCGGGCTGTCCGGGGCAATCGAGCAACAGCTGTTCGATGCCCTGCAGCGCAAGGCCGTCGACGAAGTGATCGAGCTGACTGCCAAGCTGCCAGCGGACCTCGCCGCTATGTTGCGCTCGCTCACCGAGCTGTGCGGTGGCCGTGAAGTGCTGGCCGAGGCGCGCGTGCGCCTGGGCCGTGCACCGGCTGCGGTACTGGCGGCACTGGATGACCTGATGGCAATTGCCGAGCGGCTGGCCACGCGTTATCCCGGGCTGCCGCTGTATTTTGACCTGGGCGAGTTGCGCGGCTACCACTACCACACCGGTGTGGTGTTTGCCGCGTTCGTCCCGGGTGTCGGTCAGTCGATCGCCCAGGGCGGTCGTTACGACGACATCGGAGCGGACTTTGGCCGGGCACGCCCGGCTACCGGTTTCTCCACGGATTTGAAGACCCTGGTCACACTGGGGCGAGCCGAGGTGGTATTGCCGTCTGGCGGGATCTGGATGCCCGACAGCAGCGATGCGGCACTCTGGCAGTTGGTCTGCCAATTGCGCAGTGAAGGTCAGCGGGTGGTTCAGGCGTTGCCTGGGCAGCCATTGACTGCCGCCGTAGAGGCGGATTGCGATCGGCAATTGATTCAGCAAAACGGGCTTTGGCAGGTTCTGCCGCTGGCCATTTGAGATTCCCCGCCGGCACGAGCCGGCGCCAAGTTTGCGCGAATGAGGACAAGTGTTATGGGTAAGAATGTCGTAGTCCTGGGCACCCAGTGGGGTGATGAGGGCAAAGGCAAGATCGTTGATCTGCTGACCGAACATGCTGCCGCCGTAGTGCGCTACCAGGGTGGCCACAACGCAGGCCACACCCTGGTGATCGACGGTGAGAAGACCGTGCTGCACCTGATCCCGTCGGGCGTGCTGCGCGAAGGCGTGCAGTGCCTGATCGGCAACGGCGTGGTGGTAGCACCGGACGCCCTGCTGCGTGAAATCAACAAGCTCGAAGAGAAAGGCGTACCGGTGCGCGAGCGCCTGCGCATCAGCCCCTCCTGCCCGCTGATCCTGTCCTACCACGTGGCCCTCGACCAGGCTCGTGAAAAAGCCCGTGGCGAGCAGAAGATCGGCACCACCGGTCGCGGCATCGGCCCGGCCTACGAAGACAAGGTTGCCCGTCGCGGCCTGCGCATCGGTGACCTGTTCCACCGCGAGCGTTTCGCTGCCAAGCTCGGCGAGCTGCTGGATTACCACAACTTCGTGCTGGTCAATTACTACAAAGAACCTGCAATCGATTTCCAGAAGACCCTGGACGAGTGCATGGAATACGCCGAGCTGCTCAAGCCGATGATGCTCGACGTCACCGCCGAGCTGCACAACCTGCGTCGCGCCGGCAAGGACATCATGTTCGAAGGCGCCCAGGGCTCGCTGCTGGACATCGACCACGGTACCTACCCGTTCGTGACCAGTTCCAACACCACCGCTGGCGGCATCGCTACCGGTTCGGGCGTTGGCCCTATGTACCTGGACTACATCCTCGGTATCACCAAGGCCTACACCACCCGCGTTGGCTCGGGCCCGTTCCCGACCGAACTGTTCGATGACGTCGGTGCCTTCCTGGCCAAGCGTGGTCACGAGTTCGGCGCCACCACCGGTCGCGCCCGCCGTTGCGGCTGGTTCGATGCCGTGATCCTGCGTCGCGCCATCGACGTCAACAGCATCTCCGGCCTGTGCCTGACCAAGCTGGACGTGCTCGACGGCCTGGAAACCATCCGTATCTGCGTTGGCTACAAGAACGAGAACGGTGCGGTCATCGATGCCCCGACCGACGCCGACAGCTACATCGGCCTGGAGCCGGTGTACGAAGAAATGCCGGGCTGGAGCGAGTCGACCCTGGGTGCCAAGACCCTGGAAGAACTGCCGGCCAACGCCCGTGCCTACATCAAGCGTGTGGAAGAGCTGGTCGGCGCGCCGATCGACATCATCTCCACCGGCCCGGACCGCAACGAGACCATCGTGCTGCGTCATCCGTTCGCCTGATTCGCGACTGATGTAAAGACAAAGGCCCCTTGATAGGGGCCTTTGTCGTTTCTGTCGGCTGATCGGCACAACCTTTGCTGTAAGAATCACTCCAGTGGTGCCATCACTTTAATGGCCCCAGAAGTAGAGGGTTCTTTCGTGTCCGCCGTTCTCTCACTGTTACGAAGCCGCCTGTTGCGGCCTGTCTTTGTTGCCCTCGGTATCGCTCTTTTGGTGCAAGTGCTGGTCGCGGTCGCGCTGACCCGGAGCACGGTCACAGCCCTTGAGGCCGATCTGGGCAAGCGTCTGGCCGCCGACAGCCAGCAACTTTCCGCCGAGCTTGAGCAGGCCGGGCGCGAAGTCAGCTCCGGGCTCGACAGCCTCTCCGCCAGTACCCGCCAGCGCCTGACCGCAGGTTTGTCCACGCGTTTGCAGGATGAGCAGGCGCAGTTGCGCGCGACCCTGGAAAAGAACCTCAAGGATTCGGCCAACGACATGGCCGAACTGCTCGCCTCGGTGGCGCCACGGGCCATGTGGGACAACGACGTGCCGACCCTGTCGGAGTTCTCCCGCCGGGCCCAGCGCAACCCTAGCGTGCTGTTCGTGGTGTACGACGACGCCCAGGGTCAGCACTTGACCCGCTACCTCAACCGGCAGAACCCGATCAACCAGGCGCTGCTGGAAAAGGGCCAGGGCGAGCGGGCGCTGGACAAGGTACTGGACGCCGCGCGCAACGACCCTTCGGTGTACTTCGTCGAGGCCTCGATCAACCCTAACGGGGTCGAGATCGGCAAGGTATTGATGGGCGTTTCCACGGCCGTGGTCGACCACGAGCTGGTGGCGCTGGACAAGCGCTTCTCGGCGTTGATCGCCAGCGGTGATCAGTTGGTCGGCGACAGCCTGGTGGGTGCCGCCGCCGACAGCAACAAGGCTTTGCGCGCGCGCCTGGAGGCAGCGCAGGGCAGTGCTGCCGGTATGCAGGCCAACACCTCGCAAAGCGTTCAGGACGCGGCCGCGACCCTGCGCTGGAACATCGGCGTGGGGCTGGCCCTGGTCGGCCTGGGCGTGCTGCTGGTGGTCGCCGTGGTGCTGGGCCGGCGCGTAGTCAACAAGCTGCGCCTGCTGATTGCGGCACTGAACGACCTGGCGGCGGGTGAGGGTGATCTGACCAAGCGTGTTTCCATCGACAGTCGCGACGAGATCGGCGACATGGCGGCGGCGGTCAACCAGTTCGTCGCCAAGCTGCAGCCTATTGTGCGTGAGGCTGGCGAAGTGGCCCAGCGTACCGGCATCGAGATCGGCGCCATGACCCAGCGCAATGCCGGCGCCGATGCTGCTGCCGAGCTGCAGCGTGATGAAGTCGCCGCCAGCCTGCGCGACCTGTCGAGCATGGCCGATGAGGCCCAGGCCGAAAGCCAGGCGATGCAATCGGCCCTGCAGCAAGTGGTGGATATTCGCCAGGCCACCGACGAGAACAGCCGCACTTCCACCCAGGTGGCCAAGCTTATCGAAGACCTGGCCGGGCAGGTCGAGACCGGCTCCAAGGTCATCGAGCGCCTGGCCCAGCAAAGCGAGCAGATCGAGGTGGTGCTGACGGTAATTCACGGCATTGCCGAACAGACCAACCTGCTGGCGCTCAACGCTGCCATCGAAGCGGCGCGCGCCGGGGAAACCGGGCGCGGTTTTGCCGTGGTGGCCGATGAGGTGCGAGCACTGGCGAGCAAGACCCAAAGCTCGACCGGCGATATCCAGGCGCACATCGGCGCATTGCAGCAGGGTGCCAAAGAGGCAGTGGCGGCGATCAGCCAGGCCGGGCGCCAGGCTAGCGAAGGCCTGCTGGTGCTGCGCGACAACGCGCGCTTGCAGCAATCGGTGCAGGCATCGGTTGAGCAGGTGCATGCGGCGATTGGCCTGGCTACCCGTGCGGCCGAGCAGCAGGCTCATGGCGCGCAGGCCGTGCGTGGTCGGGTGCAGACCATTCACGCCCAGGCCGAGCGGGCTGCCGAGGTGGTGCTGCAAACCACCGCCAGCAGCAAGGTGCTCGATGACCTGGCGGCGCAGCTCAAGGCCAGCCTGGGGCAGTTCCGCGCGTGAGAGTAATCGCGGGGCAAGTCGAGTCGTCGCACCGCCGCTCCCACGGTGGGAGCGGGCTTGCCCCGCGATGCTTTTCAGGTATCACGCGCGGTTCAGATACATCCGCGTGGTCAGCAGGTACACCGGCAGCCCCGACACCAGGATCAGCAACGCCGCATAGGGCGCTGCCGCCGCGAACTCGACGTTGGCGGTATGCGCCCACACTTCGGTGGCCAGGGTGGTCATGCCGGTCGGGCTGAGCAGCAGGGTTGCGGTCAGCTCCTTCATGGCGTCCAGGAACACCAGTGCGAACGCCGCCGCCAGGGCCGGGAAGATGATCGGCAGGGTCACCCGGCAAAACGCCGTGAACTGGGTTGCGCCCAAGGTGCGGGCGGCTTCTTCGAGCTGCGGCGCTGCCTTGTTCAAGGCCGTGCGCACCGGCGCCTGGGCCAGGGGCAGGAACAGCAGCGCGTAGGCCAGCAGCAACAAGCCAGTGGTCTGGTACAGCGCCGGCACATAGTGCAGGGCGAAGTACACCAGGGTCAGGGCGATCACCAGGCCGGGCAGGGCGTGCAGCAGGTACGGCAGGCGTTCGGCCCAGATCGCCAGGCGGCCCTTGTAGCGCACCACCAGGAAACTCACCGGCAGTGCCAGCAGCAAGCTCAATCCGGCACCACCCAGCGATAGCGACAACGATGAGAACAGCGCGCGACTGATATCGGCCACCGGAAAGGCCGCCGACGAACCAACGCTCAGCCAGTAACCGAGCATGCCCAGTGGAATACCGCTGCCCAGCAGCGCCAGGACCAGGCAATACAGCTGCCCGACCGGCATCCACCCGCGCAGGCGAATCGGCGCACCGCGACGCGCCACGCCCTGGCCGATGCGCACATGGCGGGCCTTGCCGCGCACACGCAGCTCCAGCCAGAGCATCAGCAGGCACATGAACAACAGCACTGCCGAGAGCATCGCGGCGTTGGCGTTGCTGAACTCCAGCTCAAATTGCTGGTAGATCGCCGTGGTAAAGGTCTGCAGGCCGAGGATCGACAGGGCGCCGAACTCCACCAGCATGTGCAGGGCAATCAGCAGGCTGCCACCAATGATCGACGGCCACAGCAGTGGCAGGGTGATGCGCCAGAACACGCCCCAGCGCGTCTGCCCCAGGGTCCGTGCCGACTCTTCCAGTGAGGTATCGAGGTTGCGCAGGGTCGCTGCAACCGGCAGGAACACCAGTGGGTACTTGGACAGGCTCATCACCAGGATGGCACCGCCCAGGCCTTCGAAGCGCGGGCTCAGCGACACCCAGGTAAAGCCGCTGACAAAGGCTGGCACGGCAAACGGCAGGCACAGGATCACGCCCCACAGGCGCCGTCCGGGCAGGTCACTGCGCTCCAGCAACCAGGCCAGGGATACACCCAAGGCCATGCAGGCCAGGGTGACGCCGGCCATCAGCATCAGGGTGTTGCGCATCAGGCCCCAGACGAACGGGCGCCAGAGCAAGTGCAAGGCTTCGCGCCAGCCGGCTTCCCAGGTTTTCAGCGCTACGTACAGCAGCGGCAGCAGGCTCAGCCCGACCAGCAGCAGCACCGGCAGCACCACCCAGATCGACGGGCGCTTGCGCTTGGGAATATAACGGCTGGCCAGTGCGGCCGCGGGCAGGGCTGCGCTCATTACAGCAGGCCAACTTCGCGTTCGAGTTCCAGGGCTTCTTCAGCGTTACCCAGGTCGGCCGGGGTGATTTTCGGCGGACGCAGGTCTTCGAAGGGCTTCAGGCCCTGGTCCGAGACCATGCCTTTATGCAGCGGATACTCGGCGGTGGTCTGGGTGATTACCCGCTGGCCTTCTTCGCTGGCCATCCAGGCCAGCAGGGCCTGGGCTTCTTTCGGGTGCTTGCTGGCTTTTACCGCCGCGGCGCTGGAGATGGTCACCAGGCCACCGACGTCGCCGTCGGCCAGGTAATAGAGTTTCGAATCCAGCTGGCCGCGCTCTTTCTTCAGGGCGTACCAGTAGTAATTGTTGACCAGCACGGCCGCCACTTCGCCATTCTCTACGGCTTTGAGCGCAACCATGTTGTTGGTGTAGGTCTTGCCGAAGGCTTTGAGGCCGGTCAGCCATTCTTCGGCGGCCTCGCGACCGTGCAGCTTGAGGATGGCCACGGCCTGTTCCTGGAAGGCGCCGCTGGTCGGCACGAAACCGATCTTGCCGTCCCACTCGGGGTCGGCAAAGTCCATCACTGAAGGTGGCAGGTCTTTCTCGTCGATTACCTTGGGGTTGAAGGCGACCACGCGGGTGCGTGCGGTAACGCCCATCCAGGTACCGTTGGCGGCGACGTATTCCTTGGGCAGGACCTGCAGGGTCGAATCATCGATCTTGGCCAGCAGGCCCAGTTCGCCGAGGTTGTTCAGCGGTGGCGATTCTTCGGTGTAGATGACGTCGGCGGGGGAGCGATCACCTTCTTCGATGATCTGGCTGGCCAGCTGGTTGCTGCTGCCCTTACGGATATTGATGTGGATGCCGGTCTTGGCCTCGTAGGCCTTGGCGATGGCTTCACCGATTTCCTTGTGCTGGCCGTTGTACAGGGTCAGCGACACCGGGTCGGCGGCCATGGCGGCTGGGGTGCCGAGCAGCATGGCGAAAACAGAGACGGCCAGGCCGCGCAACAGGGGGTTATTGCGGAACGTCATGCGGGTACTTCCTCGCTTGCGGCTACATATCTGGAAACAATGATAATCGATATCGCTTCTCAAATGCCCTTGTGAGGGAAAATTCATGAGCAGGCTATCGGTCGTTTCGGGATTGCAGGCGAGGAAAAGGGTAGGGCAGAAACGAAAAAACCCGCTTTCGCGGGTTTGATCTGAATTGGTGCCCAGAAGAAGACTCGAACTTCCACGACCGTAAGGTCACCAGCACCTGAAGCTGGCGTGTCTACCAATTTCACCATCTGGGCAAAATGAAGCGGTGTAGCTTGTAACGAAAACAGTGTAGCGTGTTGCAGTAAATCTCAGAAGCCAGCGGCAGTTCTAAGATTTGAAATTGGTGCCCAGAAGAAGACTCGAACTTCCACGACCGTAAGGTCACCAGCACCTGAAGCTGGCGTGTCTACCAATTTCACCATCTGGGCATTTCGCTGAGGAACATGATGCTTCACATCGTGCTGCTTCTCAACTATAACGACGGTGTCCGTCGTTGTGGTGCGCACTATACGGATGCTCCTGAGAGCTGTAAACCCCCGTTCAGAAAAAATCTTAAAAAATTCAAGTCGTTGTTCCTTATGATGGTTTTGGCAGCATCCAGGGGGCTCTGACAGGGCTGTCCAAGCCTGAAATTTCCGGTTTCAATACGCCTATGCCAAACTAACCCTTATATAGACAAGGTGAACCCCTCCTAATGGCCGATTGGCAGACCCTCGATCCCGAGGCCGCTCGTGAAGCGGAAAAATACGAAAACCCTATTCCTAGCCGTGAGCTGATCCTCCAGCGTCTGGACGAGCGCGGCTCGCCGGCAGCCCGTGAGCAGCTGGTCGAAGAGTTCGGCCTGACCACCGAAGACCAGATCGAAGCCCTGCGCCGCCGTCTGCGCGCGATGGAGCGTGACGGCCAGCTGATCTATACCCGGCGCGGCACTTATGCCCCGGTAGACAAGCTCGACCTGATCCTCGGCCGCATCGCCGGCCACCGTGACGGCTTTGGCTTCCTGATCCCGGATGACGGCAGCGACGACCTGTTCCTGAGCCCTGCGCAAATGCGCCTGGTGTTCGATGGCGACCGCGCCCTGGCCCGGGTTTCCGGCCTGGATCGTCGTGGCCGCCGCGAAGGCGTGGTGGTCGAAGTGATCTCCCGCGCCCACGAAAGCATCGTTGGCCGCTACTTCGAAGAAGGCGGTATCGGCTTTGTCACCCCCGACAACCCCAAGGTCCAGCAAGAAGTGCTGATCACCCCGGGGCGTAACGGCGGTGCCAAGATCGGCCAGTTCGTCGAAGTCAAGATCACCCACTGGCCGACCCCGCGCTTCCAGCCCCAGGGCGACGTTACCGAAGTGATCGGCAACTACATGGCCCCGGGCATGGAAATCGACGTTGCCCTGCGCAGCTACGACATTCCGCACGTCTGGCCCGAAGCGGTGATCAAGGAAGCGCGCAAGCTCAAGCCGGAAGTCGAAGAGAAAGACAAAGAGCACCGCGTCGACCTGCGTCACCTGCCGTTCGTCACCATTGACGGCGAAGACGCCCGCGACTTCGACGATGCGGTGTACTGCGAGAGCCTGGGCAAATTGCGCCTGTTCTCCGGTGGCTGGCGCCTGTACGTGGCGATTGCCGACGTTTCCAGCTACGTGCGCCTGGGCTCTGCCCTGGATGCCGAAGCCCAGGTGCGCGGCAACTCGGTGTACTTCCCCGAGCGCGTGGTACCGATGCTGCCTGAAGAGCTGTCCAACGGCCTGTGCTCGCTGAACCCGCACGTCGACCGGCTGGCGATGGTCTGTGAAATGACCATCAACAAGTCCGGGCAGATGGTCGATTACCAGTTCTATGAAGCGGTGATCCACTCCCATGCACGCCTGACCTACAACAAGGTCAGCAGCATGCTCGAACACGCTCGTACCCGCGAAGGCAAGGCCCTGCGCGAGCAGTACAGCGAAGTGGTGCCGGACCTCAAGCAGCTTTATGCGCTGTACAAGGTGCTGCTGGCGGCCCGTCATACCCGTGGCGCGATCGACTTCGAAACCCAGGAAACGCGGATCATCTTCGGTTCCGAGCGCAAGATCGCCGAAATCCGCCCGACCGTGCGCAACGACGCTCACAAGCTGATCGAAGAGTGCATGCTGGCGGCCAACGTAGCCACCGCCGAGTTCCTCAAGAAGCACGAAATTCCGGCCCTGTACCGTGTTCACGACGGCCCGCCACCGGAGCGCCTGGAAAAACTGCGCGCCTTCCTCGGCGAGCTGGGCTTGTCCCTGCACAAGGGCAAGGACGGTCCGTCGCCCAAGGATTACCAGGCATTGTTGGCGAGCATCGCCGACCGCCCGGATTTCCACCTGATCCAGACCGTGATGCTGCGCTCGCTGAGCCAGGCGGTGTACAGCGCCGACAACAACGGCCACTTCGGCCTGAACTATGAGGCGTACACCCACTTCACCTCGCCGATCCGCCGCTATCCGGACCTGCTGACCCACCGGGCGATCCGCAGCGTGATCCGTTCGCGTCAGGAAACCCCGCACGTCAAGCGTGCCGGTGCCATGAGCATCCCCAAGGCGCGTATCTACCCGTACGACGAGGCGACCCTGGAGCAGCTCGGCGAGCAGTGCTCGATGAGCGAGCGGCGTGCCGACGAGGCCACCCGTGACGTGGTCAACTGGCTCAAGTGCGAGTACATGAAAGACCGCGTCGGCGAGAGCTTCCCGGGTGTGATCACCGCGGTGACCGGCTTTGGCCTGTTCGTCGAACTGACCGACATCTACGTCGAAGGCATGGTCCATGTCAGTGCCCTGCCGGGCGACTACTACCACTTCGACCCTGTGCACCACCGCCTGGCCGGTGAGCGTACCGGGCGCAGCTTCCGCCTGGGCGATACCGTCGAAGTGCGGGTGATGCGCGTCGATCTCGAGCAGCGCAAGATCGACTTCGAGATGGCCGAGAACACCCTCAAGGCGCCGATTGGCCGCAAGCAGCGTGGTGAAGGCGTGCGCCCGCAAGACGGCAAGCCGGTGCCGGTGCTCGACAAGAAGGCCGAGGCGCCGGCCAAGGCTGCAGAGCCTGCCCGTCGCAGCCGCAAGAACGAAACTGCCGAAGCCTATTTCCCAGCCAATGCCGTGGCCAACAACGCCGAAGTGCGCAAGAGCCGGGAAATGAAAAAGGCCTTGATGTCCGATGCCAAGCACGCAGGCGGCAAGCCTGCGTCGAAGTCGGGCAAATCGGAAAAACCGAGCAAGCATCGTAAAGGGCCGCCGAAAGCCGGCTCCGCGTCACGTAAACCCAAGGCCAAGTCATGAGTCAGTTGGAAAAAATCTACGGCGTACATGCCGTGGAAGCCCTGTTGCGTCACCACCCCAAGCGGGTCAAGCAGATCTGGCTGTCCGAAGGCCGTAGCGAGCCGCGCCTGCAGGCGCTGCTGGAGCTGGCCGGGCAAAACCGCGTGGCGGTCGGCCAGGCTGAACGCCGCGAGATGGATGCCTGGGTTGAAGGCGTGCACCAGGGCGTGGTGGCTGAAGTCAGCCCGAGCCAGGTCTGGGGCGAGGCGATGCTTGAAGAACTGCTCGACCGCACTGAAGGCGCGCCGTTGATCCTGGTACTCGACGGTGTCACCGACCCGCACAACCTCGGCGCCTGCCTGCGCACCGCCGATGCCGCCGGCGCGCTGGCGGTGGTGGTGCCCAAAGACAAGTCGGCGACCTTGACCCCAGCGGTTCGGAAAGTGGCCTGCGGTGCGGCAGAAGTCATTCCGCTGGTGGCGGTCACCAACCTCGCGCGGACTCTGGAGAAGCTCCAGCAACGTGGCCTGTGGGTGGTCGGTACTGCGGGCGAGGCCGAGCAAGAGCTGTATCAGCAGGACCTGACCGGCCCGACCATCCTGATCATGGGCGCCGAGGGCAAGGGCATGCGCCGCTTGACCCGCGAGCACTGTGATTTTCTGGTCAAGCTGCCGATGGCAGGCAGCGTCAGCAGCCTGAACGTGTCGGTGGCGACGGGCGTGTGCCTGTTCGAGGCCGTTCGTCAGCGCCAGGCAAAGCGCCAGGCTTGATTTCGGCGTTGCATCTATCGCGGGTCCAGCCCGCTCCCACAGGTCCTTGTGGGAGCGGGCTGGACCCGCGATGCTTTTAAGGCTGTTCAAATAATCACCAATGACCTTGCTTGTCCCCCGGCGCTTCTCTACAATTGCGCCCCTTGCCATGTTGGCAGGCGTTCACGCGCCTCTTCCCAGGGCAAGACATACAAGTGTCCTTCACTCCTTGTCTGACCACTCTGGTGGCAGACTACAACCCGTAAGGAGCATTCATGCGTCATTACGAAATCATCTTTCTGGTCCACCCTGACCAGAGCGAGCAAGTCGGCGGCATGGTTGAGCGTTACACCAAGCTGATCGAAGAAGACGGCGGTAAAATCCACCGTCTGGAAGACTGGGGCCGTCGTCAACTGGCCTATGCAATCAACAATGTTCACAAGGCTCACTACGTGATGCTGAACGTTGAGTGCACCGGCAAGGCCCTGGCCGAGCTGGAAGACAACTTCCGCTACAACGATGCCGTGATCCGTAACCTGGTCATCCGTCGCGACGAAGCCGTTACCGGCCAGTCCGAGATGCTCAAGGCTGAAGAGAACCGCAGTGAGCGCCGTGAGCGTCGCGACCGTCCTGAGCACGAAAGCGCCGAAAGCGCTGATAGTGATGACAGCGACAACAGCGATAACGCTGACGAGTAATCCACGGACCTTTTGAGGAGCCTATTACATGGCACGTTTCTTCCGTCGTCGTAAATTCTGCCGCTTCACTGCTGAAGACGTGAAAGAGATCGATTACAAAGATCTCAACACCCTGAAAGCTTATGTATCCGAAACCGGCAAAATCGTTCCAAGCCGTATCACCGGTACCAAAGCTCGTTATCAGCGTCAGCTGGCTACCGCTATCAAGCGCGCCCGCTTCCTGGCCCTGCTGCCCTACACCGACAGCCACGGCCGCTGAGACCGGGTCGTCGACAAGTAGCAAAGGATAAAATGCATGCGCGCCTTGGCTGATTTCATCATGCGCGGTCGCGTGCAAGCCACCCTCGTGGTGGTGGGTTGTGCGGCTTTGCCGCTGTTGTTCTGGTTGAGTGCCGCCGCCGGGAGCCTGGTGTTCCTGCGGCGCGGTTTCAAGGACGCTTCCGGTGTCCTCGCCTGGGCTTTGTTGCCGGCGATGGCCTGGTGGTTCTTCGGCGAGCCGCGCACCTTGATGGTGTTGCTGGGTACGCTGGGTCTGGCGGCGCTGTTGCGCGCCGGGCAGTCCTGGAACCGGGTGCTGTTGTTCAGCATCGGCATGGGCCTGGTGTACGGGGTTGTACTGGGTTCGGTGTTCCGCGAACCGATTGAAGCTCTGGCTGGAGCGCTTGAAAAAGCCCTGCCGCAGATGCTCGACGGTCTCTACCAACAGTTATCGGTAGAGGAGCGGGGCCGCCTTGGAAGCCTTATTGCACCGGTGCTCGTCGGCCTGATTGCGGCGTTGTTGCAAGCCGTCAGTGTGCTGGCCCTGATGTTGGGCCGTTACTGGCAGGCGTTGTTGTATAACCCGGGTGGTTTTGGTCGCGAGTTTCAAGCGGTCAGGCTCCCCCTGGTGCCGGCGCTGGTGCTGGTGGTGCTCATGCTGGTGGGGCCGAATTTCGGTCCTGAGCTGGCGATGTTGACACCCCTGTGCAGCATTCCACTGATGTTTGCAGGGCTCGCCCTGCTGCATGGGCTGGTGGCGCAAGGACGACTGGCCAAGTTCTGGCTGGTCGGGTTGTACGTGACGCTGGTGCTGTTTATGCAGCTGACTTATCCGTTGCTCGTGGTCCTGGCCATTGTCGACAGCCTGATTGATTTTCGCGGTCGCAAGGCGCCCCCAAAAGGTGCCGATAACGATTCCGCGAACGGTGAAGGTTAAAAGTTAAGAGGTTATTACCAAATGGAACTGATCCTGCTGGAAAAAGTCGCCAACCTGGGCAACCTGGGCGACAAGGTAAAAGTTAAGTCCGGTTACGGTCGTAACTACCTGCTGCCATTCGGCAAAGCCACCGCTGCGACCGCTGCCAACCTGGCTGCGTTCGAAGAGCGTCGTGCTGAGCTGGAAAAAATCGCTGCAGAGAAAAAAGCTTCGGCCGAAACTCGCGCTGCTCAACTGGCTGAGCTGGAAGTGACCATCACTGCCACCGCCGGTGACGAAGGCAAGCTGTTCGGTTCGATCGGCACCCACGACATCGCTGATGCCCTGACCGCCTCCGGCGTTGAAGTGGCTAAAGCTGAAGTTCGTCTGCCGAACGGCACCATCCGTAACGTCGGCGAATACGACGTTGCCGTGCACCTGCACAGCGACGTTGAAGCCACCGTTCGCGTGGTTGTTGTCGCAGCCTAAGCTGTACCGATCGGCTGGCACCTTGGGTGTCAGCCGGTTAACATCGGGCACGATCCTGCTTTGCAGGTCGTGCCCTTTGTCTTTTTCATCACCCTGATTCCTGCGTGGCCATGAACGAGATAACCGCCCCCGAGCAATATGATCTGCAAACCGCTGCCCTGAAGGTGCCGCCGCATTCCATCGAGGCCGAACAGGCCGTGCTCGGTGGCTTGATGCTGGACAACAACGCCTGGGAGCGCGTGCTCGATCAAGTCTCCGACGGCGACTTCTATCGGCATGACCACCGCCTGATCTTCCGCGCCATCCACAAGCTCGCCGACCAGAACGCCCCGTTCGACGTGGTGACCCTGCACGAGCAGCTGGACAAGGAAGGCCTGAGTTCGCAGGTTGGCGGCCTGGGTTACCTGGGCGAACTGGCCAAGAACACCCCGTCGGTGGCCAACATCAAGGCCTATGCCGCGATCATCCGCGAGCGGGCAACCCTGCGTCAGCTGATCAGCATCAGCAACGAGATCGCCGACAGCGCCTTCAACCCGCAAGGGCGCAATGCTGCCGAGATCCTCGACGAAGCCGAACGGCAGATCTTCCAGATCGCCGAAGCGCGGCCGAAGACCGGCGGCCCGGTGGGCGTCAACGACCTGCTGACCAAGGCCATCGACCGCATCGACACGCTGTTCAATACCGACAGTGCGATCACCGGCCTGTCCACCGGCTACACCGACCTCGACGAGAAGACCAGCGGCCTGCAGCCGGCCGACCTGATCATCGTCGCCGGCCGTCCGTCGATGGGTAAGACCACCTTCGCCATGAACCTGGTCGAGAACGCGGTACTGCGCAGCGACAAGGCGGTGCTGGTGTACTCGCTGGAGATGCCAGGCGAATCGTTGATCATGCGTATGCTGTCGTCGCTCGGGCGCATCGACCAGACCAAGGTGCGCTCCGGCCAGCTTGAAGACGACGACTGGCCGCGGCTGACCTCGGCGGTCAACCTGCTCAACGACCGCAAGCTGTTTATCGATGACACCGCCGGCATCAGCCCGTCGGAAATGCGCGCCCGGACCCGCCGCCTGGTGCGCGAGCACGGCGACATCGCCCTGATCATGATCGACTACCTGCAGCTGATGCAGATCCCGGGCTCCAGCGGCGACAACCGTACCAACGAGATTTCCGAGATCTCCCGCTCGCTCAAGGCCCTGGCCAAAGAGTTCAACTGCCCGGTAGTTGCCCTGTCGCAGCTCAACCGCTCCCTCGAACAGCGGCCGAACAAGCGCCCGGTGAACTCCGACTTGCGCGAATCGGGTGCGATCGAGCAGGACGCCGACGTGATCATGTTCGTTTACCGCGACGAGGTGTACCACCCGGAGACCGAGCACAAGGGCATTGCCGAAATCATCATCGGCAAGCAGCGCAACGGCCCGATCGGCTTTATCCGCCTGGCCTTCATCGGCAAGTACACACGCTTCGAAAACCTCGCGCCGGGCAGTTACAACTTCGACGACGACGAGTAAGGGCAATTTGGACAATTCCGACCTTGAGCGTCGGAATTGGTCAATTTTTGTGCTATATTCCGCGCCCGCGATTTTTCATCGATTAGCCACCGGTCACTGACATGCAAGCAGCCAAACCACTTTTCGACTATCCCAAGTACTGGGCCGAATGCTTCGGGCCAGCACCGTTCCTGCCGATGAGCAGGGAGGAGATGGATCAGCTCGGCTGGGATTCCTGCGACATCATCATCGTGACCGGTGATGCCTACGTCGACCATCCGTCGTTCGGCATGGCCATCATTGGCCGCCTGCTGGAAGCCCAGGGCTTTCGCGTGGGCATCATTGCCCAGCCGGACTGGCAGTCCAAAGACGACTTCATGAAGCTCGGCGAGCCGAACCTGTTCTTCGGCGTCGCGGCCGGCAACATGGATTCGATGATCAACCGCTACACCGCTGACAAGAAGATCCGCTCCGACGACGCCTATACCCCGGGCGGCATGGCCGGCAAGCGTCCGGACCGCGCCAGCCTGGTGTACAGCCAGCGCTGCAAGGAAGCCTACAAGCATGTGCCGATCGTCCTCGGCGGCATCGAAGCCTCCCTGCGCCGCATCGCTCACTACGACTACTGGCAGGACAAGGTCCGTCATTCGATCCTGATCGACGCCTGCGCCGACATCCTGCTGTACGGCAACGCCGAGCGGGCCATCGTCGAAGTGGCCCAGCGCCTGTCGTTCGGCGAGTCGATCGAGAGCATCACCGACATTCGCGGCACCGCCTTCGTACGCCGTGATACCCCGCAAGGCTGGTACGAGGTCGACTCGACCCGTATCGACCGTCCGGGCAAGGTCGACAAGATCATCAACCCGTACGTCAACACCCAGGACACCCAGGCCTGCGCCATCGAGCAGGAAAAGGGCGAGGTCGAAGACCCCAACGAAGCCAAGGTTGTGCAGATCCTCGCCAGCCCGCGCATGACCCGTGACAAGACGGTCATCCGCCTGCCGTCGTTCGAGAAGGTCCGCAACGACCCGGTGCTCTATGCCCACGCCAACCGCGTGCTGCACCTGGAGACCAACCCGGGTAACGCCCGTGCCCTGGTGCAGAAGCATGGCGAAGTGGACGTGTGGTTCAACCCGCCACCCATTCCGATGACCACCGAAGAAATGGACTACGTGTTCGGCATGCCCTATGCGCGCATCCCGCACCCGGCGTACGGCAAGGAAAAAATCCCTGCCTACGACATGATCCGCTTCTCGGTGAACATCATGCGCGGCTGCTTCGGCGGCTGCACCTTCTGCTCGATCACCGAGCACGAAGGGCGCATCATCCAGAACCGCTCGCACGAGTCGATCATTCGCGAGATCGAAGAGATTCGCGACAAGGTGCCCGGCTTTACCGGGGTCATCTCCGACCTCGGCGGCCCGACTGCGAACATGTACCGCATCGCCTGCAAGAGCCCCGAGATCGAATCGGCGTGCCGCAAGCCGTCGTGCGTGTTCCCGGGCATCTGCCCGAACCTCAACACCGACCACTCGGCGCTGATCAAGCTGTACCGCAGCGCCCGTGACCTGCCAGGGGTGAAGAAGATCCTCATCGCCTCGGGCCTGCGTTACGACCTGGCGGTAGAGTCGCCGGAGTACGTCAAGGAGCTGGTGACCCACCACGTCGGCGGCTACCTGAAGATTGCCCCGGAGCACACCGAGGAAGGCCCGCTGAACCAGATGATGAAGCCGGGCATCGGTAGCTATGACCGCTTCAAGCGCATGTTCGAGAAGTACTCGAAAGAGGCGGGCAAAGAGCAGTACCTGATCCCGTACTTCATCGCCGCGCACCCGGGCACCACCGACGAAGACATGATGAACCTGGCCCTGTGGCTCAAGGGCAACGGCTTCCGTGCCGACCAGGTGCAGGCGTTCTACCCGTCGCCAATGGCCTCGGCCACGGCCATGTACCACTCGGGCAAGAACCCGCTGCGCAAGGTCACTTACAAGAGCGACCCGGTGACCATCGTCAAGAGCGAGCAGCAGCGCCGCTTGCACAAGGCCTTTTTGCGCTACCACGATCCGAAGGGCTGGCCGATGCTGCGTGAAGCCCTGGAACGCATGGGTCGCGCCGACCTGATCGGCCCGGGCAAGCACCAGCTGATCCCGCTGCACCAGCCGGCGACCGACAGCTACCAGAGTGCCCGGCGCAAGAACTCGACCCCGGCCGGCAGCCACAAGGTGGCCAAAGAGCAGAAGATCCTTACCCAGCACAACGGCTTGCCGCCGCGTGCCAGCGATGGTTCCAAGCCGTGGGACAAGCGTGAACAGGCCAAGGCGGCGGCGTTTGCCCGCAACCAGGAAGCGGCCAAGGCGCGCAAGGATGCCGCCAAGGGCGGCAAGGGCAAGAAAAAGCCCGCCCGCCAGCCGGTTCTGCCGCGCTAAGTGAAACGCCAGCCTTCGGGCTGGCGTTTTTGTTTGTATCGCTGGCAAAGCCTCAAATCTGTGCAAGGCTTGCACGGCGGCCTCGCTACGGTGCGCTTTTGGTGCGACTGTACCGGCTGCATGCAGGGAATCGCAGGCCTGGGCCCATGGCACAAGTCTTGCGCGGTTCCACTACCGCCCAGGCTCGCAGGAGGCCCGCCGTGTCGATTCATGTCGCCTTGCACCATGTCACCGAGTACCGCTACGACCGTGCAGTTGAACTGGGCCCGCAAATTGTTCGCCTGCGCCCGGCTGCTCACAGCCGCACGAGGATCCTCTCCTACGGGCTGAAGGTGCAGCCGGACGGACATTTCATCAATTGGCAGCAGGACCCACAGGGCAACTACCTGGCGCGCCTGGTATTCCCGGAAAAGACTGACAGCCTGCGCGTGGAAGTCGACCTGGTCGCCGAGATGGCGGTGTTCAATCCGTTCGACTTCTTTCTCGAACCCTACGCCGAGCAGATTCCCTTCAGTTATGGCCGAGATGAACGCCACGAACTGCTGCCCTACCTGGAGCAACTGCCGCTGACGCCGAAGTTCGCCACCTACCTGGACAGCATCGAGCGCACGCCACTGGCCAGTGTCGATTTTCTGGTGGCACTCAATCAGCGCCTGAGCGAGGACATCAGCTACCTCATCCGCCTCGAGCCCGGTGTGCAAACCCCGGAGCAGACCCTGGAACTGGGTTCCGGCTCCTGCCGCGACTCGGCCTGGCTACTGGTGCAGTTGTTGCGCCACCTGGGCCTGGCGGCGCGGTTCGTCTCCGGTTATCTGATTCAGCTGACCGCCGACATCAAGGCACTGGACGGCCCGTCGGGCACCGAAGAGGACTTCACCGACCTGCACGCCTGGTGCGAGGTGTACCTGCCCGGCGCCGGCTGGATCGGCCTGGATGCCACCTCCGGGCTGTTTGCCGGGGAAGGGCATATCCCATTGGCTTGTAGCCCTGATCCGACTTCAGCGGCACCGATCAGCGGCCTGGTCGAGCCCTGCGAATGCACCTTCGAGCATGAAATGAGTGTCGAGCGCCTGTGGGAATCGCCGCGGGTGACGCTGCCGTACAGCGACGAGCAATGGCAGGCCATCGTCGCCCTCGGGCGCCAGGTAGACAGCGACCTGAAGGCAGCGGACGTGCGCCTGACCATGGGCGGTGAACCGACCTTTGTGGCCATTGACGACCCTGACGGCGCCGAGTGGAACACCGCAGCGCTGGGCGCAAACAAACGGCGCCTGGCCGGTGAGCTGTTCCAGCGCCTGTACAAGCATTACGCGCCCCATGGCCTGGTGCACTTCGGCCAGGGCAAATGGTACCCGGGCGAGCAACTGCCGCGTTGGTCGCTCAACTGCTTCTGGCGGCGTGATGGTGTGCCGCTGTGGAACAATCCGGCGTTGATCGCCGACCAACACCAGGATCTCGGCGCCGACAGCGCGCTGGCCGCGCGCTTCCTGGCCAGCGTTGCCGAACGGCTGAGGCTGCCTGCGCGTTATGTCTTTGGCGCCTACGAAGACTCACTCTATTACCTGTGGCGCGAGGGCGGCCTGCCGTCCAACGTGCGCCCCGACGCTGCGCGCCTGGACGACGAGATGGAGCGTGCAAGGCTGCGCAAGGTGTTCAGCCAGGGCCTGGACAAGGTCATCGGCCAGGTGCTGCCGCTGGCCCGCAGCGCCGACGAGCAACGCTGGCAGAGCGGGCGCTGGTACTTGCGCGATGAGCATTGCCGCCTGGTGCCGGGCGACTCGCCGCTGGGTTACCGCTTGCCGCTGGCGGCGCAGCCCTGGGTCAAGGCCGCGGAATATCCCTACGTGCATCCGACCGATCCCAACCAGGTGCTCGGCGATCTGCCTGATCGTGACCAACTGCTCAAGGCCAGCGCCGGGCAGGCGCTCGATGAGCAGGAGCACGCAGCCCCCGAGGTCGATGCCTCGGCCGACTGGCTGACCCGTACCGCGCTGTGTGCAGAGCCGCGAGAAGGGCGCCTGTACCTGTTCATGCCACCGCTGTCTCGCTTGCAGGATTACCTCGAACTGGTTGCGGTGATCGAAGCCACCGCGGCCGAGCTGCATTGCCCGGTCATCCTCGAAGGCTACGAGCCGCCGGCCGATCCGCGCCTGGCCAACTTCAAGGTGACTCCCGACCCCGGCGTCATCGAGGTCAACGTGCAGCCTTCGGCCAGTTGGGACGAACTGGTGGAGCGCACCGAGTTCCTATACGAGCAGGCGCGCCTGACGCGCTTGAGCAGCGAAAAATTCATGATCGACGGCCGACACACCGGCACCGGTGGCGGTAACCATTTCGTCCTCGGTGGCGCCACCCCGGCCGACTCGCCGTTCCTGCGCCGCCCTGACTTGCTACGTAGCCTGATCAGCTACTGGCACAATCACCCGTCGCTTTCCTACCTGTTTTCCGGCCTGTTCATTGGTCCGACTTCCCAGGCGCCGCGGGTGGATGAAGCGCGTAACGATGCGCTGTATGAGCTGGAAATCGCTTTCGCGCAGATGCCGGCAGCGGGCGAGGAAGGCCCGCCGTGGCTGGTCGACCGGCTGCTGCGCAACTTGCTGATCGACGTTACCGGCAATACCCACCGCGCCGAGTTCTGCATCGACAAGCTGTACTCCCCGGACGGCCCGGCCGGGCGTTTGGGGTTATTGGAACTGCGCGCCTTCGAGATGCCGCCGCATGCGCGCATGAGCCTGGTCCAGCAACTGCTGCTGCGCGCCCTGGTCGCGCGTTTCTGGCGTGAGCCCTATGCGCCCAAACGCCTGGCCCGCTGGGGTACCGAGCTGCATGACCGGTTCATGCTGGGGCACTTTATCGAACAGGACTTTGCCGATGTGCTGGTCGAGCTCAACGCCGCAGGCTACCCGCTGCGTGCCGAGTGGTTTGCCGCACACCTGGAGTTTCGCTTCCCCAAGGTCGGCGACTATGCCGTCAACGGCATCGAGCTGGAACTGCGCCAGGCCCTGGAACCCTGGCATGTACTGGGCGAGGAGGGCGCGGGCGGTGCCACGGTGCGTTATGTCGACTCGTCGCTGGAGCGCCTGCAGGTCAAGGTCAGCGGCCTGCCGCCGGAGCGTTATCAACTGACCTGTAACGGTCGGGCGCTACCCTTGCAAGCCACCGGGCGCGTCGGTGAGTTCGTCGCGGCGGTGCGCTATCGCGCCTGGCAGCCGGCCAATTGCCTGCAGCCAACCATTGCGGTACAGGCGCCGCTGGTGTTCGACTTGCTCGATACCTGGATGGGCCGCTCGCTGGGCGGTTGCCAGTACCACGTGGCGCATCCGGGCGGTCGCAACTACCAGACCCTGCCGGTCAATGCCAACGAAGCCCAGAGCCGGCGCCAGGCGCGCTTCTTCCGCCTCGGACACAGCCCGGGTGCAGTGGACATACCATCGGCGCAGGTGAACCCGGAACTACCCTTTACCCTGGATTTGCGCCGCGGCTGAGCGCTACTCTGAACTGACCTGTGGCCTTCGAGCATTGCCATGCCTGACCTGTTGGATGCTTACCCGCTGAGTGCGGGGACTTATCACGAGATGCTCGAAAGCCAGGGTGCGGTGCGTGCGCACTGGCAGCCGTTGTGCGCCTACCTGCAGCGCAGCGGGCCGGCGCAACTGGCCCAGCGCCAGGCCTCGTTGACCCGCCAGTTGCGCGAGAACGGCGTCACCTACAACGTTTACGCCGACCCCAAGGGCGCCGACCGGCCCTGGGAGCTGGACCTGTTGCCGCACCTGCTGCCCGCCGCCGAATGGCAGCAACTGGCCGCCGGTGTCGAACAGCGCGCGCGCTTGCTCAATGCGGTACTGGCCGATATCTACGGGCCACAGCAGTTGATCAGCGAAGGCCTGCTGCCCGCCGAGCTGGTCTATGGCCATAACAATTTCCTCTGGCCCTGCCAGGGTATAGCGCCACCTGAAGGCACCTACCTGCATGTCTACGCGGTGGACCTGGCCCGTGCCCCGGACGGGCGCTGGTGGGTGACGGCAGACCGCACCCAGGCGCCGTCGGGCGCAGGCTTCGCGCTGGAGAATCGCACCATCGTTTCGCGGGCGTTGCCCGAGCTATACCGCGACTTGCAGGTGCAACACCTGGCCGGTTTTTTCCGCACCCTGCAACGATCCCTGGCGCGCCTGGCACCCAGTGACCAGGAGGCGCCACTGGTGGTGCTGCTGACCCCAGGGCGCTTCAACGAGAGCTATTTCGAGCACCTGTACCTGGCGCGGCAGCTGGGTTATCCACTGGTCGAGGGCAGCGACCTGACCGTGCGCGATGCCACCGTATACCTCAAGACCCTGAGCGGCCTGCGCCGGGTGCACGCAATCATGCGGCGCCTGGACGATGATTTCTGCGACCCGCTGGAGCTGCGCACCGACTCGGCCCTGGGCGTGCCCGGCTTGCTCGATGCCGTGCGCCAGGGCCGGGTGCTGGTGGCCAATGCGCTGGGCAGCGGCGTGCTTGAGTCGCCGGGCCTGCTCGGTTTCTTGCCGGCGATCAACCAGCGCTTGTTTGCTGAAGAACTGAGCCTGCCGTCGATCGCCACCTGGTGGTGCGGTGAGCCACCGGTGATGGCGCGGGCACTGGAGCAGTTGCCGAAGCTATTGGTCAAGCCGGCGTTCCCGTCACAGAGTTTCAGCCCGGTGTTCGGCCGTGACCTCGACCCGGCCCAGCGCCAGGCCCTGGCCGAACGCATCCAGGCACGGCCCTACGCCTATGTCGCCCAGGAGTTGGCGCAGTTGTCCCAGGCGCCGGTGTGGCAGGCCGACAAGGGCCAGGTGCAGCCGCGGGCCATTGGCATGCGTGTGTACGCGGTGGCCTCGGCGGACGGTTATCGGGTGCTGCCCGGTGGCCTGACCCGGGTTGCTGCGCAAGCTGACGCCGAGGTGGTGTCGATGCAGCGCGGTGGCGCCAGCAAGGACACCTGGGTGCTCGGCGAAGCGGCGCCAGCGGGCGAGCAATGGCGGGCCCAGCGCACCATCGGCGTGGCCGAACTGATCCGCCAGGACCCTTACCTGCCGTCGCGGGTGGTGGAGAACCTGTTCTGGTTCGGGCGCTACTGCGAGCGCTGCGATGCCAGTGCGCGCCTGCTGCGGATCATCCTCACCCGCTACCTGGACGGCGACGATCCGCTGGCCCTGCAGGCGGCGGTGGAACTGGCCGATGAATTGTCGCTGCTGCCGGAGGAGGGCGAGTTGCCCGAGCGCCTGCGCGCGGCGCTGGACGATGGCGACTGGGCCTTCAGCCTGCGGGCCAATTTGCAGCGTCTGCACTGGGCGGCGTCGCAGGTGCGCGGCAAGCTCTCGCGGGAGAACTGGCAGGCGCTGGTCGAGCTGCAGCGGGAGGCGCAATGCCTGGAAGATGCCGAGGCGGACTTTGGCGAGCGGGTGGATTTTCTCAACCGCCTGGTGATGTCGCTGGCGGCGCTGTCGGGTTTTGCCCTCGACGACATGACCCGCGACGAAGGCTGGCGCTTCCTGATGATTGGCCGGCGTATCGAGCGATTGCAGTCACTGTGCAGCAGCCTGGCGGCGTTTCTGCGCGGGCCGGCGGTGTACGACCAGGCCGGGCTTGAATGGTTGCTGGAGCTGGGCAATAGCAGCATCACCTACCGCTCGCGCTACCTGGCGGTGGCGCAGTTGATCCCGGTGCTCGATCTGCTCCTGCTCGATGAACAGAACCCCCACGCCGTGCTGTTCCAGCTCAAACTGCTGGTGCGTGCCAACCAACGCTTGAGCGAGGAATTCGACAGCCCGCGCGACCCGGCTCTGGCGCTACTGGCCGAGCAATTGCGTCACTTCGACCTGCGCAGCCTGGAAGACCCGTTGTTCGGCAGCGCCAGTGTACAAGCGGTGCTGTCGGGGCTTGCTGACCTGCTGCAAGGGGTGGCCCTGGCCAGTGGCGAGATTTCCGAGCGCCTGGCCCTGCGCCATTTCGCTCACGTCGACGATGTCAGCCAGCAGACGGTGTCGCTGTGATGAGTGCGCGCTATCAGATTATCCACGACACCCATTACCGCTACGACAGCCCGGTGTCCCTGGCCCAGCAGCTGGCGCACCTGTGGCCACGGCCTTGCGCCTGGCAACGCTGCACGGCCCAGGCCCTGCAGGTCAGCCCGCAGCCAACAACCCAGCGGCGCGATGAGTGGGACGTGTTCGGCAACCCGCTGACGCGCCTGGCGTTCGAGCGCCAGCATGAGCAGTTGCGGGTGGTGGCGCGCTTGCAGGTTGAAGTGCTCGAGCGGGCGGCGCCGGACTTTGCCGCCTCGCCGGCCTGGGAGCAGGTGCGCGAGGCCCTGACCTATGCCAGTCAGCCGATGGCAGCGGCGCTTCTGGAAGCCTGCCGTTATCGATTCGAGTCGCCTTATGTACGCCTCAAGCAGCGCTTCGTGGCCTTCAGCGAATCCTCTTTCGAGCCTGGCCGGGCATTGCTGGAAGGCGTGCAGGCGTTGATGGAGAAGATCTTCAGCGAGTTCACCTTCGATGCCGAAGCGACCCAGGTCGCCACGCCGCTGGTGGAGGTGCTGGAGCGCCGCCGCGGCGTGTGCCAGGACTTTGCCCACCTGATGCTCGCCTGCCTGCGCTCGCGCGGCCTGGCGGCGCGTTATGTCAGCGGCTACCTGCTGACCCGGCCGCCACCCGGCCAGCCACGGCTGATCGGCGCCGATGCCTCGCATGCGTGGATTTCAGTGTTTTGCCCGGGGCAGGGCTGGATCGATTTCGATCCCACCAACAACCTGCGCCCGGCGCTGGAACATATCACCCTGGCCTGGGGCCGGGATTTTTCCGATGTCTCGCCGCTGCGCGGGGTGATCCTCGGTGGCGGCAGCCATGACCCGCAGGTGCAGGTCACGGTGATGCCGCTGGATGAGGCCACAGCCTTGTAGGAGCGGGCTTGCCCCGCGATGAGGCGGGTCAATCAGGCTTCTTGTCGACCCACTTGGGCAGCACCGGGG
This sequence comes from Pseudomonas sp. B21-009, assembly GCF_024749345.1. Classification (NCBI taxonomy): domain Bacteria; kingdom Pseudomonadati; phylum Pseudomonadota; class Gammaproteobacteria; order Pseudomonadales; family Pseudomonadaceae; genus Pseudomonas; species Pseudomonas sp. B21-009. Next base: position 583,492 of record NZ_CP087199.1, read on the forward strand.
CTTTAAAGTTGTCCATGGCCTCAAGCAGCTCGGCTGGCGAGTCGGCCAGTTGCAGCATGGCGCGGTGTTGCGGGCGTACGAAGCCTTCTTCCACCACATGGTCAAGGAAGCTGCCCAGCTTGCTGTAGAAGCCGTTGACGTCGAGCAGGCCCAGGGGCTTGGCGTGGTAACCCAACTGGCCCCAGGTCCAGACTTCGAACAGCTCTTCCAGGGTGCCCAGGCCTCCGGGCAGGGCCACGAATGCGTCGCTCAGTTCGGCCATGCGTGCCTTGCGCGCGTGCATGCCGTCGACCACTTCCAGGCGGGTCAGGCCGGTGTGGCCGATCTCGGCGTTTTTCAGCGCTTCAGGGATGATGCCGATGACTTCGCCACCGGCGGCCATGGCCGCATCGGCAACGATACCCATCAGGCCCACGGCGCCACCGCCGTACACCAGGGTCAGGCCGCGCGCGGCGATGGCCTGGCCGAGGGCGATGGCCGCCTCGCGGTAGGCCGGGTTGACGCCGGTGCTGGCGCCACAGAACACACAAACGGAACGTACGGGCATTGCTTCTCTCCGGTTACAAGCGCACACAGAGTAAGGTGCTGGCCGCTCGCTTCCAAGCCCGCAGTCGTTACTCCGGCCGGGCGAATTCGCATGAGGCGCCCGCAGCGCCGCAGGCGTAGGCGGCCAGCAGGCCATTGAAGAAAGTACCAAAGGACATGATCGTTTACTCCTAAATGAGAGGTTGTCTCATCCTCCCTCAAAGGTGCATGATGGGCACTTAGATTTCCTGTATACAATCCATAGAACAAATTCACTGCCTGGCTCTTCGGCCAGTGCTTGACCCACATCATGGGCCGGCCTTGCGGTTTCAGGCAGTCTGCAAACTGATAAAAAACCCCTGCCATGGAGATTCACGATGTTTGCCAAAGTTGTCGCAGTATCCTTGCTGACCCTCGCCAGCACTCAGGTATTTGCCGCTGAGTGCAAGGCGACGATCGACTCCACCGACCAGATGTCCTTCAACACCAAGGCCATCGAAATCGACAAGAGCTGCAAGACCTTCACTGTCGAACTGACCCACTCCGGTTCGTTGCCGAAGAACGTCATGGGCCACAACCTGGTCATCAGCAAAGAAGCTGACATGCAGCCGATCGCCACCGACGGCCTGGCTGCCGGCATCGACAAGAGCTACCTGAAAGAAGGCGACGAGCGCGTGATCGCCCACACCAAGATCATCGGCGCTGGCGAGAAGGATTCGCTGACCATCGACGTGTCCAAGCTGAAAGCTGACGAGAAGTACGGCTTCTTCTGCTCGTTCCCTGGCCACATCTCGATGATGAAAGGCACTGTTACCCTGAAGTAATTCGGGTACCTGATCGCGGGGCAAGCCCGCTCCCACAGGAGCGGGCTTGCCCCGCGATGCGTTCAAGGCGCGAACGGCATCTCGCGTTTGTGCTGGGTCTTGCGGTAGGTGGCGCTGATGATGTCGAACGCTTCCTGGCTCACCGCCTCGCCATGCAGGAACGCATCGATCTGCGCATAGGTGACGCCGTGGGACGCTTCGTCCGGCTTGCCTGGCGCCAGGTCCTCAAGGTCTGCAGTCGGCACCTTCTCCACCAGTGACTCCGGCGCGCCAAAGCTGCGCGCGATGGCCCGCACCTGGTTTTTCACCAGGCCACTGAGCGGTGCCAGGTCGCAGGAACCATCACCAAACTTGGTAAAGAAGCCCATCACCGCTTCGGCGGCATGGTCGGTGCCGATCACCAGGCCCTGGCGGGCGCCGGCGATGGTGTACTGGGCAACCATGCGCATGCGCGCCTTGGTGTTGCCGACGACGAAATCGACCATCGCCGGCGCGCCGTTTTCCAGGGCCTTGACCTCGGTCGCCAGGGCACGCACGGCCGGGGCGATGTCGACAGTGTGCACCTCGTCGGCCTTGATCACCTCCAGGCAGGCCTGGGCATCGTATTCGTCGTGCTGCACCTGGTACGGCAGGCGCACGGCAATGAAGCGGTACTGCTCATCAGCCGTCTCGCTGCGCAGTTCATTGATCGCCCGTTGCGCCATCAGCGCGGCGGTCAGCGAGTCAACACCACCACTGATACCCAGCACCAGGGTCTTGAGCCGTGCGTTGTGCAGGCAGGTCTTGATGAAGGCCACGCGCCGGGCCACTTCGGCTTCGAGCGCGGCGCTGTCGGCAAACGGCGGCTGGACCTTGAGCGCTTGCGCAATCTCTCGCTGGACGGCTTGCATGAATTACTCCTTGGACACTTTGAAGACGTGGCGCAGGTAGGCGACGAAGTTTTCGTCGCGGCATTGGGTCTTGGCCGCCTCATCGGAAATCTTGGCGACGGGCTGGCCGTTACAGTCGGTCATTTTAAGCACGATGCTCATCGGCGCCACCCCGGGCAGATCGCAGGTGAGGTTGGTGCCGATGCCGAAGCTGACATTGATGCGCCCGCGCAGGGCCCGGAAGATCTCCAGCGATTTGGTCAGGTTCAGGCCGTCGGAGAACACCAGGGTCTTGGTCATCGGGTCGATCCCCAGCTTGCGATAGTGGCTGATGGCCTTTTCCGCCCACTGCACCGGATCGCCCGAGTCATGGCGCAGGCCGTCGAACAGCTTGGCGAAGTACAGGTCGAAATCGGTCAGGAAAGCATCCATGGTGATGCAATCGGTCAGGGCGATGCCCAGCAGCCCGCGGTACTCGCGCACCCAACAATCGAGCGCGGCAATCTGGCTGTCGATCAGCCGCGGCCCCAGTTGCTGGTGGGCCATGATCCATTCGTGGGCCATGGTCCCCAGTGGCTTGATATCCAGTTTCCGTGCCAGGTGCACGTTGCTGGTGCCGACGAAACGCGCGGGGAAATCTTCCTTGAGCACCCGTACCACTTCTTCCTGAACCTTGTAGGAGAAGCGTCGGCGGGTGCCGAAGTCGGCGACCTGCAATTCGGCCAGCTCCTCACTGCTGGCATTGGCCTTGAGCCAGTCGAACTTACGGTACAGCTGGTCGCGGGCGTCGCTGAGTTTGGCCTGGGGGTGGCGATGGCGGTTGCGCACCTCACTGATGATCGCAAGCAAAGGTACTTCAAACAGGATCACGTGCAGCCAGGGGCCGCGCAGGCGCAAGTACAGCTGGTCGTTCTCGACCCCCAGTTGCAGGTAGCGCAGGTTGAAGCGGAACAGGCCGAGAAAGCGCAGGAAGTCCGGCTTCATGAAGCTGATCTGCTCGAGGAAGCCCAACTGGCCATTACCCAGGCTCAGTTCGCACAACTGCTCGATCTGCTCGCGGATCTGCGCCAGATAAGGGCGCAGGTCTTCACCATTGCGGCAGCGGAACTCCCATTCCACGTCGACGTTGGGGTAGTTGTGCAGCACGGCCTGCATCATGGTCAGCTTGTAGAAATCGGTGTCGAGCAGGTTCTGCACGATGCGATCGGCAAATGCACTCTCGCTCATAGGGGGCTCCAAAGGGGGCGCGCGCCATCACCGCCAGCGACGGCGCACAGACCTGCGCATTGTGCCAGCCTTTGCCTCCACGCGGGCAGGCCGAGGCCGGGGTAATTCGGTAGCAGGCTACAGGTAGCGGCGCTTTTGTCGGGCAGCGGCTAGCCTGTAATGGTGCCCGCTGTAGCAGTCGCGCACCAAGGATGTGCAGTTCGGTTACGCATCCTGTTACAGGCTGGTTGCACGTAACCACAACCCAGGGTTGCAATGATGGCACTTCGCGGTTGCTCTTTTTTCTCGTGTCCGGTGGCGCTTGTCGTGAGGCAGACGGTTGCACGACCAGTAAAAAAAGGCCGTGAATCCTGGCTGCGCAACTTGTTCACGAGTTTTTCCAGAATAAAAAACCAATGGCACGGCCCTTGCTCAGAGCAATTGCTGAAAGTTGTAGTGCCAACCAAAAAAAACTCCAGGAGCACCACCTCATGTCGCAGACGTTTTACAAGAAAGGCTTTCTGGCCCTCGCCGTAGCTACGGCGCTGGGCGTTTCTTCGTATGTTCAGGCCGACATCAAGATCGGCGTAGCAGGCCCGATGACCGGTGCCAACGCAGCGTTTGGCGAGCAGTACATGAAAGGTGCACAGGCAGCGGCTGACAAGGTCAATGCCGCGGGCGGCGTCAACGGCGAGAAGATCGTGCTGGTCAAGGGCGACGATGCCTGCGAGCCGAAGCAGGCCGTGGCCGTGGCCAACCGCCTGGTCGACCAGGACAAGGTGATCGGTGTGGTCGGGCACTTCTGTTCGTCCAACACCATTCCGGCGTCTGAGGTGTATGACGAAGCCGGTGTCATCGCCATCACCCCGGGCTCGACCAACCCGGCGGTTACCGAACGCGGCCTGACTGGCATGTTTCGCATGTGCGGACGTGACGACCAGCAGGGCATCGTCGCCGGCGACTACATCGTCGACGTGCTCAAGGGCAAGAAGGTTGTCGTCCTGCATGACAAGGACACCTACGGCCAGGGCCTGGCCGATGCGACCAAGGCTCAACTGGTCAAACGCGGCGTGACACCGGTGCTGTACGAAGGCCTGACCCGTGGCGAGAAAGACTTCAGCGCCGTGGTCACCAAGATTCGTGGTGCCGGTGCCGACGTCGTCTACTTCGGTGGCCTGCACCCGGAAGCCGGTCCACTGGTGCGACAACTGCGTGAAGCGGGCCTGAAAGACGTCAAGTTCATGTCCGACGACGGCATCGTAACCGACGAACTGGTGGCCACTGCCGGTGGCGCGCAATACGTCGATGGCGTGTACATGACCTTCGGCGCCGACCCGCGCCTGCTGCCAGACAGCAAGGCGGTGGTCGAGGAGTTCCGCAAAGGCGGCACCGAGCCAGAAGGCTACACCCTGTATGCCTACGCTTCGGTCCAGGCCCTGGCTGCAGCCTTCAACGGCGCCAAGTCGAACAAGGGCGAAGACGCTGCCAAGTGGCTCAAGGCCAACCCGGTGCAAACCGTGATGGGCGAGAAAAAGTGGGACAGCAAGGGCGACCTGACGGTCTCCGACTATGTGGTCTACCAGTGGGACAAGGACGGCAAGTACCACCAACTGGAAAAACAAAAATAACAACGGTAGGCGACCCGGGCCTGAGCCCGGGTCGCTACCCGGTTTTGCGCCGTACCTGTCTTTTCTCGTAGATCTGCACAACCCTGCGCTGCGAGGGCCGCTTCATCCGGGGCTCACCGTAGTCGGCGCTTGTGCAATCTCAAATACGTGAGATTGCGTTATGGATGGTATTTTCCTGCAGCAACTGGTCAACGGGCTGACCCTCGGGTCCGTCTATGGCCTGATCGCCATCGGCTACACAATGGTCTATGGCATTATCGGCATGATCAACTTCGCGCACGGCGAGGTGTATATGATTTCCGCGTACCTGGCGGCAATCAGCCTGGCATTGCTGGCGTATTTCGGTATCGAATCCTTCCCCTTGCTGATGCTCGGGACGCTGATCTTCACGGTGGTGGTCACCGGAGTCTACGGCTGGACCATCGAACGCATCGCCTACAAACCCCTGCGCAACTCCACCCGCCTGGCGCCGCTGATCAGTGCCATCGGCATCTCGCTGATCCTGCAGAACTACGCGCAGATCAGCCAGGGCGCACGCCAGCAAGGCGTACCGACCCTGCTTGAAGGCGCCTGGCGCGTCGAAGTGGGCACCGGTTTCGTGCAACTGACCTACACCAAGATCTTCATCCTGGTGGCGGCCTTCGTCGGCATGGCGGCGCTTACCTACATCATCAAGTTCACCAAGCTCGGGCGCATGTGCCGGGCCACCCAGCAGGATCGCAAGATGGCTTCGATCCTCGGTATCAACACCGACCGGGTGATCTCCTATGTGTTTGTCATCGGTGCGGTCATGGCGGCCCTGGCCGGCGTGCTGATCACCATGAACTACGGCACCTTCGACTTCTACGCGGGCTTTATCATCGGCATCAAGGCCTTCACCGCCGCGGTGCTCGGTGGCATTGGCTCGCTGCCGGGCGCCATGCTCGGCGGGATCATCCTCGGGATTTCCGAGTCGCTGTTCTCCGGGCTGATCAACTCCGACTACAAAGACGTGTTCAGTTTCTCGCTACTGGTGCTGATCCTGATCTTCCGTCCCCAAGGCCTGCTGGGTCGCCCACTCGTGGCGAAGGTGTAAGTATGTCTGCTGCCAAAACAACTACATTCGATATCAAGCGCAGCCTGATCGATACGGTCCTCGCCGGGCTGATTTCCCTGATCGTTTTCGGGCCCATCGTCGGCGTGGTGCTCGACGGCTACAGCTTCAACCTTGAACCGGCCCGTGTCGCCTGGCTGGTGGCCGGGGTGATGGTCGGGCGGTTTTTCCTCAGCCTGTTCCTGCAGACGCCCAAGGGCCAGTCGATTCTCCAGGGCTTCGAGGGCAATGGTTCCGGCGTGCACGTGCTGGCGCCGGACTACAAGTCGCGGCTGCGCTGGATCATTCCGGCACTGATCGTGATTGCCATCGTCTTCCCGTTCTTCGCCAACAAGTACCTGCTGACCGTGGTCATCCTCGGCCTCATCTACGTACTGCTGGGTCTGGGCCTGAACATCGTGGTAGGTCTTGCCGGCCTGCTCGACCTGGGTTACGTGGCCTTCTACGCCATCGGCGCCTACGGCCTGGCCCTGGGTTACCAGTACCTGGGCCTGGGCTTCTGGACGGTGTTGCCCCTGGCGGCAATCGCTGCGGCGCTGGCCGGGTGCATATTGGGCTTTCCGGTGCTGAGGATGCATGGCGACTACCTGGCCATCGTTACCCTCGGCTTTGGTGAGATCATCCGTCTGGTGCTCAACAACTGGCTGTCGTTCACCGGCGGTCCCAACGGCATGCCGGTGCCGTCGCCAACCTTCATGGGCCTGGAGTTCGGCCGTCGGGCCAAGGACGGCGGGGTGCCGTTCCACGAGTTCTTCGGTATTGCCTACAACCCCAACGTGAAATTCCTGTTCATCTACATCGTGCTGTTCCTGGTGGTGCTGGCGGTGCTGTACATCAAGCACCGGTTGACCCGCATGCCGGTCGGCCGCGCCTGGGAAGCGCTGCGCGAAGACGAGATCGCCTGCCGTTCCATGGGCCTGAACCATGTGCTGGTGAAACTCTCGGCCTTCACCCTCGGCGCCTCTACCGCCGGCCTTGCCGGGGTGTTCTTTGCCAGCTACCAGGGCTTCGTCAACCCGTCGTCGTTCACCTTCTTCGAGTCGGCGCTGATCCTTGCCATCGTCGTGCTCGGCGGCATGGGCTCGACCGTCGGCGTGGTGATTGCTGCGTTCGTGCTGACCGTGGCGCCGGAGCTATTGCGCAGCTTCTCCGAGTACCGGGTGCTGCTGTTCGGCGTGCTGATGGTGTTGATGATGATCTGGAGACCGCGCGGCCTGATTCGTATCAGCCGTACCGGTGTAGTCCCGCGTAAAGGAGTGGCGCCATGAGCGATGACGTGATTCTCTCGGTTGAAAACCTGATGATGCAGTTTGGCGGCATCAAGGCGCTCAGCGATGTCAGCCTCAAGGTCAGACGCAACCAGATCTTCGCCCTGATCGGCCCCAACGGTGCCGGCAAGACCACGGTGTTCAACTGCCTGACCGGCTTCTACAAAGCCAGTGGCGGCAAGATCGAACTGAACCTGCGCGGCACCCGCACCAATGTCATCCAGCTGCTGGGCGAACGCTTTCAGCTGGGCGATTTCGTCTCGCCCAAGCGCTTCATCAACCGCCTGCACTACAAGATGTTCGGTGGTACTCACCTGGTCAACCGCGCAGGTCTGGCGCGGACCTTCCAGAACATTCGCCTGTTCCGGGAAATGTCGGTGGTCGAGAACCTGCTGGTGGCCCAGCACATGTGGGTCAACCGCAACTTGCTGGCCGGCGTGCTCAACACCAAGGGCTACCGCAAGGCCGAAAGCGATGCCCTCGACCATGCCTTCTACTGGCTGGAAGTGGTCGACCTGGTCGACTGCGCCAACCGCCTGGCCGGTGAGCTGTCGTACGGCCAGCAGCGGCGCCTGGAGATTGCCCGGGCCATGTGCACGCGGCCGCAGATCATCTGCCTCGACGAACCGGCTGCCGGCCTCAACCCGCAGGAAACCGAAGCGCTGAGCAAGATGATCCGCGTGCTGCGCGACGAACATGACCTGACCGTGGTGCTGATCGAGCACGACATGGGCATGGTCATGAGCATTTCCGACCATATCGTGGTGCTTGACCACGGCAACGTGATCGCCGAAGGCGCGCCACAGGACATCCGTCACAACCCGACGGTGATTGCTGCCTACCTGGGCGCCGATGAAGAGGAACTGGTATGAGTACACCGATCCTCGAACTGAAAGAGATCGACGTGTTCTACGGGCCGATCCAGGCCCTGAAGAAAGTCTCGCTGTACATCGATGAAGGCGAAACGGTGAGCCTGATCGGCTCCAACGGTGCCGGCAAGTCGACCCTGCTGATGTCGATCTTCGGCCAGCCGCGGGCGGCAGCCGGGCAGATCATCTACCGTGGCACCGACATTACTCACAAATCGTCGCACTACATCGCTTCCAACGGCATTGCCCAGTCGCCGGAAGGTCGCCGGGTGTTCCCCGACATGTCGGTGGAAGAGAACCTGATGATGGGCACCATCCCGATCGGCGACAAGTTCGCCAGCGAGGACATGCAGCGCATGTTCGAACTGTTCCCGCGGCTCAAGGAGCGGCGCAACCAGCGCGCCATGACCATGTCCGGCGGCGAGCAGCAGATGCTCGCCATCGCCCGGGCTTTGATGAGCCGGCCCAAATTGCTGCTGCTCGATGAGCCGTCGCTGGGCCTGGCGCCGATCGTGGTCAAGCAGATCTTCGCCACCTTGCGCGAGCTGGCGCAGACCGGCATGACTATCTTCCTGGTGGAGCAGAACGCCAACCATGCGCTGAAGCTCTCGGACCGCGCCTATGTAATGGTCAACGGTCATATCCGCATGACCGGTACTGGCCAGGAGCTGTTGGTCAACGAGGAGGTGCGCAACGCTTACTTGGGCGGGCACTGATCGTTGGTGAAAAAAAGCGCCCCGGCTGACGGGGCGTTTTTTTGTCCACAGTTTTGTGGAAAACATTGTCCAGACATTCTTTTGGGCGCGACAGAACGTCGCTTCAGCGGGCGTTTTCATGGGGGTTTGAGTTGTCCACCATTGGTGTGGAACCGACTGTGGGTAACTTGGGTGCAGCTTGCTGAAGCCCTTTGTTTACAAGGCTTACAGAGGTGTGGTTGTTTTTTGATCAGGTTTTTTCGCGGCTTTCGCATCGGGGTTTGTCAAGTGTTTTGTCCTTAGCGCAAATGGCGATTAAAGCGCGCTTCCGGCCTGTGGATAACTCTGTGGGCAAGCCTTGGAAAGATCGGCGAAGACAGCGTCGTTACAGGCCTGGAGCCATCATGGAAATCCACGCCTTCGACGCCTGTTGCCGGCCTTAGGTCAAGGCCTGCGCCAGAGGTCAAGGGAAATACTTGCGCAAGCCCCGGATTACGCGGCTTGCAGGGTTTTCGAGTTGCCCCCGGATTTTGTGGAAGGGCTTGTGGATAACATGCGTAAAGCTTGCCGCAGGCCTTCTATACCGGGGCTTTCACAGCTTTGATCGTTTTTTGTACAGTGATGCGAATTGCTTGCTGCCGAACGCGGCCGCGGGCATGCTGCAACCCCTGTGATCAGCCTCATCAAGGAGACCCGCATGACCTCTACCGTATTCATCACTGGCGCAACTTCCGGCTTCGGCGAAGCCTGCGCCCGTCGTTTTGCGCAAGCCGGTTGGTCGCTGGTGCTGACCGGTCGCCGTCAGGAGCGCCTGGAAGCGCTGTGTGCCGAGCTGTCGCAACAAACCGAAGTGCACGGCCTGGTACTCGACGTGCGTGACCGCAAGGCCATGGAAGAAGCCATCAACAACCTGCCACCGTCGTTCGCCAAGCTGCGCGGGCTGATCAACAATGCAGGCCTGGCCCTGGGCGCCGACCCGGCGCCCAAGTGCGACCTGGACGACTGGGAAACCATGGTCGACACCAATATCAAGGGCCTGATGTACAGCACCCGCCTGCTGCTGCCGCGGCTGATCGCCCACGGCCGTGGCGCGACCATCCTCAACGTCGGCTCGGTAGCCGGCAATTACCCCTATCCGGGTAGCCATGTGTATGGCGGCACCAAGGCATTCGTCGGGCAGTTCTCGCTGAGCCTGCGCTGCGACCTGCAGGGCACTGGCGTGCGGGTCAGCAACATCGAGCCGGGCCTGTGCGAGAGCGAGTTCTCGCTGGTGCGTTTCGCTGGCGACCAGGCGCGTTACGATGCCACCTATGCCGGCGCTGAGGCGATCCAGCCGCAGGATATCGCCGAGACCATCTTCTGGATCATGAACCAGCCAGCGCACATCAACATCAACAGCCTTGAGCTGATGCCGGTGAGCCAGGCGTGGGCAGGGTTCTCGATCGATCGTTCAGCCAAGGCTTGACCCGCGACAGCGTCAAACCTGACGCTGCAGCCCTTCCAGGCAAGTCGCCAGGTGGTAAGGCGTAGTCGACGGCATATCGGCGCGGCTGACCTTGCCACTGGCATCGCGGCACTCGTGCCAGCCACCGGCATGCAGGAAGTTCTGCTGCAACGCCTTGAGCTGGGCCAGCACCGTGGCGGCGCTGGCCGGGCGCAAGGTCAGGGCGCGCAGGTATTCGGCCTGGGCCCAGATGCGCTGGGTGGCGTCGCGCACCTGGCCCTCGGCGCTGAGCATGGCCAGCACGGCGCTGTCCTTCACACCGCACTGTTCGGCATAGGCAAATGCGCGGCTGAGCGAGGCATGCAGCTCGCTACCGCGTAGCAGCGGTGAAGACTCCAGCAAGTAGAACCATTCGAACTGGTGACCGGGTTCGAACCAGTTATCCACAGCCCCGCGTGGTTTCTCCAGCATCACCCCGTGTACGGGGTCGATGAAGTGTTCCTGCATCGCCGCAGCCAGGCTTTGCAGGGCTTGTTCGACGGCCTCGTCGTCACGCACCGAGAGGGTGGCGAGGAAGGCTTCGGCCAGATGCATCAGCGGGTTCTGCAGCGGGCCGCTGGCCAGGTCCGACCAGTCTTCGCCAAGGCTCGCCTCGTACAGGCCGTCATCACGGGCGAACTGCTCGGTTACCACTTCCAGCGCGGCATTGAGGGCCGATTCGACCAGTGGCTCATGCACCTTGCCCCAGTAATGCGCGCAGGCAAAGACGATGAAGGCATGGGTGTAGAGGTCTTTGCGCCGGTCCAGCGGCTTGCCCTGGGCGTCGATGCTGTAGAACCAGCCGCCGTGCTCGGCATCATGGAAATGCCGCTGCAACGAGCGAAACAGCGCGGCGGCGCGTTCGCTGGCGCCGGGTTGCTCGATGCGGCTGCTGAACAGGTACAGCTGGCGCGCGCAGGCCATGGCCCGGTAGCGTTGCACCGGCATGGGTTGCTGTTGCGGGTCGAGGGCTTCGAAGGGCAGGGCCATCTCTGCATTCCAGCCCGGGCCTTGCCACAGCGGCACGATGCGCTGGTCAAAGTGCGCCTGGACCTCGGCGAGCAGGGCGGGCAGTTCAGGCTGGGCAGTATGAAGGTCGGGCATGGAAAATTTCGTCGCGGTCGGTGCGTTTGCGCGCAATGGTAGCAGGAAAAGGCGCTGACTTTGCCGGCCTCATCGCGGGCCAGGAGCGGGCTTGCCCCGCGATGAGGCCAGTACAGCCAGCACAGCAGACTGCCTACAGCGCACTGAGCCCCTGCCAGTGCTTGGCACCGACAAAGATGAAGCGCAGCTGCTGGGTGATCTTCTCCTGGGCGCTGATCGGTTCACCGGCGTTGTCGCTTGGCTCGTCGATCAGCTCTGGCAGGGTGGCGAACACGGTTTTCACCACCAGGTCAGCCATCACCGCCAGGGCCGCGGCGTCCAGATGCTGCCAGCGCGGCATGCGCGCAAGGTCGGTGGCCAGGTCCGAGCTGATGCCCTGGCGCAGGGTACCGATGGCTTGGCGCACCGGTTGCGAACCGCCATATTGCTCGCGGGCGAGAAACAGGAACTGGGCACGGTTGGCCGCCACCACATCGAGAAAGATCCGCACCGAGGCGTCGGTGATGCCGCCCAGCTCGAATTCGTTCTGGCGCACCAGGCGGATGGTCTGGCGGAAGGTTTCGCCCACTTCATTGACCAGGGCCAGGCCCAGTTGGTCCATGTCGGTAAAGTGCCGGTAAAAACCGGTAGGGACGATGCCTGCGGTTTTTGCCACTTCGCGCAGGCTGATGCTGCCGAAGCCTCGACCGCTCTCCATCAGGTTGCGGGCGGCATCCAGCAGGGCGTGGCGGGTCTGTTGCTTTTGTTCGGCGCGCGGCAGCATGGCAAGTATCGGCAGGCAGTGAAACAGCCCTGCACTCTAATAGCCTGGCGCCAGAAAAACAAAGCCCGGTCAATGGACCGGGCTGGGAGGGGAGCTGCTACAGCGCTGATGTGTCTTGTTGTCTGGCATAGGCTTCAGCTCGCGCGTTGGTTTTCGATCAGGCGATCAGAGCCACCTTCTGCGACCTCGAAGCGTGCTTTCAGACGGTCAGAACCACCTTCGGCTACTTTGTAATACTGTTTCAGGCGATCAGCACCACCCTCGGCGACTTTGACCCGGTCGTTCAGGCGATCAGCACCGCCTTCGGCAACGCGGTTGTTACGTTCCAGCAGGCGATCGGAGCCACCTTCGGCAACGCGGTTGTTACGGTCGATCAGGCGATCGGAACCACCTTCGGCCAGCGGGTTCAGCGGTTGCGCAATGACCGTCGAGCTCGAACGCGCTTCGGCGGTCAGCGCCTGGTCGGCGGCAGGTACGGCAAAGGCGTTGGCGGCCAGGATGGACAGGGACAGGCTCAGCAGTAATTGGCGTTTCATGATTCGGTGCTCCTCGGCGGGGCTGGAAAGTGGGTACGGAGCCAATGCTACGCCGGGAAACGCCAGATAAAAGTTCATAAAGATAATGGTAACAATCAACGCAATTGATGCTTCGCGCCAGCCGCTCTAGAACGTGGTTTGTGGCGCCATGAGCAACTGCGGCGGAGCCGTTACCAAGGTCGGCGAGCACGCTAACAATCGACAAAAGTTGAGAAAAAGGTCAGAAAAAACCTGGTTATCATGGCCAATCGATTAAACCCCTCGGCGTTTCATCAGTCCGAACAGATAAGTGCCATCAACGCGCCCGCTTTTGCCATGCAGTCATCAGGAGAATCGTGCAATGACGCGCCCCGCCAAAATCATCACCTGGACCCTCGCCAGCCTGCTGCTGGTGCTGGCGGTGCTGGTAATCGTCATCGCTACCTTCGACTGGAACCGGGTCAAGCCCACCCTTAATGCCAAGGTCTCCGAAGCGCTGCACCGGTCCTTCGCCATTAACGGCAACCTTGCAGTGCGCTGGCAGCGCGAACCGGAGCAGGGCGGCTGGCGCGCCTGGCTGCCATGGCCGCACTTCATCGCCGAAGACCTGACCCTGGGCAACCCCGACTGGCTCAAAGAGCCGCAGATGGTCGGCCTCAAGCGCGTCGAGTTCCGCCTGGCGCCGCTGCCGCTGCTGCAGCAGCAGATCGTCATTGCGCGCATCGACCTCAACCAGCCGACCGCCAGCCTCAAGCGCCTGGCCGATGGTCGCGCCAACTGGACCTTCGACTTCGGCCCCAAGGATGAGCAGGCAGAGCCGTCGAAGTGGGTGCTGGACATCGGCGCCATCGGCTTTGACAAGGGCCAGGTCAGCCTCGATGACCAGACCCTGAAGACCCGGCTGGACATGCTCATCGACCCGCTGGGCAAGCCGATCCCTTTCAGCGATATCGTCGGCAAGGCTTCGGCACAAAAGGCCGGTGCCGCCCAGGACTACGCCTTCGGCCTCAAACTCAAGGGGCGCTACAAAGGCCAGGCATTGGCCGGTACCGGCAAGATCGGCGGCTTGCTGGCCCTGCAGGACGCCTCGCAACCGTTCCCGCTGCAGGCCGACATGGCCATTGGCGATACCCGCATCGCCGTCGCCGGCACCCTCACCGACCCACGCAACCTCGGTGCCCTCGACCTGCGCCTGCGCCTGTCGGGCGCAAGCCTCGCTAACCTGTATCCGCTGACCGGCGTGACCCTGCCCGATTCGCCGCCCTACGCCACCGACGGTCATCTGACCGCCAAGCTGCATGAACCCGGTGGCGCGGTGTTTCGCTATGAAGGCTTCAACGGCAAGATCGGCGACAGCGATATCCATGGCGACCTGGCGTTCGTCTCCAGCCAGCCAAGGCCGAAGCTGACCGGCAAGCTGGTTTCCAACCAGTTGCTGTTCAAAGACCTCGCACCGCTGATCGGCGCCGACTCCAATGCCCAGCAGAAAGCTCGCGGCGGTGCCAGCAAGCAACCGGCAGGCAAGGTGTTGCCGGTCGAGGAGTTTCGTACCGAACGCTGGCGGACCATGGACGCCGACGTGACCTTCAGCGGCAAGCGCATCGTGCACAGTGCCGAGCTGCCGTTCACTGACCTGTCCAGCCACTTCGTCCTCGATGACGGTGTGCTGCGCCTGGAGCCGCTGCGCTTTGGCATCGCCGGCGGCAAACTCGACGCCCAGGTACGCCTCGATGGCCGTAGCGTGCCGTTGCAGGGACGGGCGCAATTGAGTGCGCGCAACTTCAAGCTCAAGCAACTGTTCCCGACCTTCGAGCCGATGAAGACCAGCTTCGGCGAGCTCAATGGCGACGCCGACATCAGTGGGCGCGGCAACTCGGTCGCAGCCTTGCTGGCCACCGCCAATGGCGACCTGAAGATGCTCATCAATGACGGTGCGATCAGCCGCGGACTGATGGAAATCGCCGGGCTCAACGTCGGCAACTATGTGGTCGGCAAGCTGTTTGGCGACAAGGAAGTGAAGATCAACTGCGCGGCGGCCGATTTCGGCATCAAGGACGGTCTGGCCACGACCCGGGTGTTCGTCTTTGATACCGAGAACGCGATCATCTATATCGATGGCACGGCCAACTTTGCCAGCGAGCAACTGGACCTGAAGATCAACCCCGAGTCCAAGGGCGTGCGCCTGTTCTCGCTGCGCTCGCCGCTGTATGTGCGCGGGCCGTTTGCCAAGCCCAGTGCCGGCGTGCAGGCGCTGCCGCTGGCGCTGCGGGGCGCGGGGATGGTGGCGTTGGGCGTGGTTGCCGGCCCGGCAGCCGGCTTGCTGGCGTTGATTGCGCCGAGTGGTGATGTGCCCAACCAGTGCACGCCATTGCTGGAGCAGATGAAGGCTGGCAAGGCGCCGCGGGCGGTGAAGGCGGGTTGAGGGGAAGCAATCGCGGGTCAAGTCGAGCCGTCGCACCGCCGCTCCCACAATGGAACTGAGTGCACCAGACCTGTGGGAGCGGGCTTGACCCGCGATAAGGTCTACAGACCTTGCAGCAAATCCGCCATGTCGTCGGCGTGCTCTTCTTCCTGGGCCAGGATATCTTCGAAGATGCGCCGGGTGGTCGGGTCGCTTTCGCCAATGTACTGGATGATCTCGCGGTAGCTATCGATGGCGATCCGCTCGGCGATCAGGTCTTCCAGGACCATTTCCTTGAGGTTGTTGCCAGCGACGTACTGGGCATGGGAGTTCTTGCTCAGGTTGTCGGGGTTCAGGTCCGGCTCGCCGCCCAGCTGGACAATGCGCTCGGCCAGCTTGTCGGCATGCTGCAGCTCCTGGGTGGCATGTTCGAGGAATTCGTCGGCGGCGACACTGGCCTTGATCCCGCTGGCCATGTAGTAGTGGCGCTTGTAGCGCAGGGCGCAGACCCACTCGGTGGCCAGCGACTCGTTGAGCAGGCGCAGGATTTTCTCCCGGTCGGCGCTGTAACCCTCGGTCACCGCGCCCTGCTCGACATGCTGGCGGGCGCGTTCGCGCAAGGTTTTAACATCGGTCAGTTCAACGTTGCTCATCATCATCTCCAGGCTGAAAACGGATCGATCTTCACGCTCTGTCGGCGCGCTGGTTACTTAAGCTGTGAGTCCCCGGCACGCGGAAAAGTTTTATAGCTTGGCCTTGGCCTTGTCGACGGCATCGTCGTCGACCTGGCGTTGTTCGCAGGTCTTGAAGCCCTTGGCGTCGACATGGCCGGTGGCGTCGAAGCGCACGTAGTAGGCCTGCTGCTTGCCGTCACGGTTGAGGATGTAGTTGTTGCAGGTACCGCCATGGGGCAGGTCGATCACCGTCGAGGGGCTGCCGCCAATGGCAATCACCCGCTGCATGGTCATGCCGTTCTCGACCTGCTTGACCAGCGGTTCCTCGTGGTAGGTGACGTAGTCCACCGGGTTCTCCGGCCGGCTGCCACAGGCGGCCAGGGTGGCGGTGGTCAGCAGAATGGCCAGGGTATGCTTGTACATGGTTGAGCTCCTTGCTGAGGGTCTATTGGCTTGGAACCCCAGCGAGCGGCGGGAGTTCGATTGCGATTGCCATCGAATTGCCTGTAGGGTTGGCCGACTGTCCACGGAACGGGGAATGCAGCCATGGCCCAAGGGCTCGCCACGCGTTATCCACTGCTGCTGGTGCCGGGCATGCTCGGGTTTGTCCGCTTGCTGCTGTATCCCTACTGGTTCGGGATCGTTTCGGCGTTGCGCCGGGGCGGTGCCCAGGTGTTTGCCGTGCAGGTTTCGCCGCTGAACTCCTGCGAAGTGCGCGGCGAGCAGTTGCTGCTGATCATCGCCGATATCCGCCAGCGTACCGGCGCCGACAAGGTCAACCTGCTCGGCCACAGCCAGGGCGCCCTGACCGCGCGTTATGCGGCGGCCAAACGGCCGGAATGGGTGGCCTCGGTCACCTCGATTGCCGGGCCCAATCACGGCTCGGAGCTGGCCGATCACCTGCATGACTATTACCCCGCCCACTCTGCCCGCGGCCGTGTGCTCAAGGCTTTGCTGCACGGGTTGGCGGTATTGATGGGTTGGCTGGAAACCGGCTGGCGCGGACCGAAACTGCCGATCGACGTGCACGCCTCGCACCAGTCGCTCACCAGTGCCGGCGTGGCGCGCTTCAACCAGGTTTATCCACAGGGCCTGCCGACGACCTGGGGCGGCGAGGGCCCGGCCGAGGTCAATGGTGTGCGTTACTACTCCTGGTCCGGCACCTTGCAACCGGGCCTGACCGATCGCGGTCTCAACCGCCTGGATGGCAGCAACCGCTTCTGCCGCCTGTTCGCCCGCACCTTCGTACGGGAAAAGGGCCAGTGCGACGGCATGGTCGGGCGCTTCAGTTCGCACCTGGGCCAGGTGATCGGCGATGACTATCCGCTCGATCACCTGGACATCGTCAACCAGTCGCTAGGGGCGGTGGGCAAGGGCGCGGAGCCGGTACGGCTGTTTACCGAGCATGCCGCCAGGCTCAAGGCTGCGGGGCTGTAGCGCGGCGGTGCAGGGGTGTTTTCCAGCGTTCGGCGAGGATCACCCCGACCAGGGTCAACACCCCGCCGACCAGGTGATAGAGCGCCAGTTGCTCGCCCAGCACCATGGCGGCGATCACTGCCGTGACTGCCGGTAGCAGGTTGAAGAACAGCGTCGTGCGGCTCGGGCCGAGGCGGCTGACCGCCTGCATCCAGGCCAGCGGCGCGATCATCGAGGCCAGTACGCAGGCATAGATCACCAGGCCGATATTGCCAGCGCCCAGGCCGGTCTTCGGTGAAAACACGAACAGCGGAAACAGCACGATGATCGCCACCAGCACCTGCAGGTACAGCAGTTGCAGCGGCGCGATGCGCAACTGCCACTTTTTCAGCAGGGTGCTGTACACCGCATAGGCCAGGGTGGCAATCAGCATCAGCGCATCGCCACTGTTTACGCCGTGTTGCACCAACGCCGCCAGATCACCGGCCGAGACCACCACCAGCACACCGACGAACGACACCACGGCGCCAATCAGCGCGCCGATGGTCAGCCGCTGGCCGAGGCTGATGATCGCCAGGGCCAGGGACATCAACGGCATCAGCGAGAGGATGATGCCCATGTTGGTGGCGCTGGTGATGGCGGCGGCGAAGTAGGCCAGGCTCTGGTACACCGCCATGCCGAGCACGCCGAGGATGAAGATCTTGCCCAGGTTCGGGCCGATGGCTGCCCAGTTGCGCAGCACCGGGCGCAGCAGGAAGGGGGTGAACAGCAGGCCGGCCAGCAGCCAGCGATAGAAACCGATCTCGGCCGGGAAGATCGCCCCGGCGGACATCTTGGTGACCACGGTATTGCCGGCCCAGATGAAGATTGCCAGCAACGGAAACGCATAATTCATGAAACGGGAACTCTTGAGGATACAGGCGGCAATTATCCACTTGTCTGTCCCGTTGCTTATACTTGTATCCAGACAACCTGCGCATAGATCCAGACAGCATGCCGATAAAGTACCTGAACATCCCGCAATTCGAGACCTTGCCGGCCCCGGTGTATTTTCGCTATGACGAATTCGGCGCCGACACCCACAGCGCCGCCCACCGGCACGCCTGGGGCCAGCTCAACTATGCGGCCCACGGCATCATGCACCTGGAGATCGCCGGCCAGCGCTTCATCTCGCCGCCGCACTATGCGGTGTGGGTGCCGCCCGACACCGAGCACAGCTGCTACAACCCCCAGGCCATTGTCTATCGCTCGGTGTACCTGGATCGCGAGGTGTGCAAAGGGCTGCCAGGCGAGCCTTGCACCTTGGTGATCAGTGACATACTCAAAGCCATACTCGGCGATTTTGCCGCCCGTGACGTCAAGGTGCCTGGAGATGAAACCGACCAGCGTTTGGCCCAGGTGCTGGTTGACCAACTGCGCCGCGCCCCGGCCCAGACCTGTTACCTGCCCTACGCCCGCAGCGCCGGTTTGGCTGAGGTGTTGCAGGCGCTGCACGGCGAGCCTGGCGACAATCGCCCGCTCGGCCATTGGGCGGCCAGCGTGCATGTCAGTGAACGCACCCTGGCCCGGCAGTTCATTCGCGAGTTGGGCATGAGCTTTGGCGAATGGCGCCTGCGCCTGCGCTTTTTGCGTGCCATCGAGGCGCTGGAGCAGAACCTGCCGACCCAGCAGATTGCCTTCGACCTGGGCTACAGCAGCGCCTCGGCATTTATCGCCATGTTCCAGCGCCAGGCCCATTGCACCCCGGAGCAGTACCGGCGGCAGGCTCGCGCTGGAGGTTTGTAAGAATATTTGTCTACACTTCGGCCAAGGCTGCGCGTGGTGCGCAGCGACCAGGAGAAAACGCCATGAAGATGGTGCGTGTGCCGTTGCTGTTGCTCGGTTTGCTGATGTGTTCCCAAGGATTTGCCGCCACGGCGCAACAGGAGAAAATGAAAACCTGTAACGCCGATGCCACCACCAAGGCGCTCAAGGGCGACGAGCGCAAGGCGTTCATGAGCACCTGCCTGAAAGCCAAGCCTGCGACCCAGCAGGACAAAATGAAAACCTGCAACGCCGACGCCACCACCAAAGCGCTCAAGGGTGATGAGCGCAAGGCGTACATGAGCGACTGCCTGAAGAAAAAGTAACCTGCGTCAGTTGGCGTAAGTCACCGACTCCAGCCGGTCCAGGCCCTGGCCGATAAACAGCGAGAACGGCCGGCCGGCGTGGTCGGCCAGCTCCCGGCAGTCACTCTGGAGCATGCTGATGCGCTGGTCGGTGCCTGAGTAGAGGTTAACGCTCTGCTTGCCCAGCGAGCCGATTTCGAAGGCCATCTCGAACGGGCCGTACGGATTGCGCTGCAGCGTCCGTTCGGCTTGCCAGGCCTTGATCTGCCCGTTGCGGATTCGTTCCTTCAGGACCGGGTCCTTGAAGTCGAACTGTGCAGGCACCGTGGCATAACGCATCTGACCGTACTCGATGACCACCTGCGCACGTTCCGACGGGCCTTCCTCGAGCTGCACGATCGACCTGAGCTTGAATGGCCCGCGCGAGACTTCGGCCAGCACGTGGCAGGTGATGATGCTCGACACTTCGCTTTTTTTCTCGGCGGCCTGGATGCTGTCCATGAGGGTGGCGGTGGAAAGCGCTTCGATACGGCTGCCAAGCTTGATCTCGAGGGTGACCGGGCCCTTGATCTTTTCCAGCGCCTCGCGCCAGACCTGGTACTGGGGCTCCAGTGACTGCGGTTCAAGGGTGACGTCGACTTCCCAGGACGTGGCCGCTCGGGCCCGGGGGATTTCGTCGAACAACTCGCGCAGGGCCTGACGCTTACCGGCATCGAGCGAGCGCGAGACGCTGATGAGCAAGTCCTGGCGGTGGTCATTGTCGAGTTCGACCTCGATGTCCTTCGGGTCGATACCGAGTTTCAGGATGGCCTGGTACAGGTCATCGCCGTACTGCTGTTTGAGGTCGCCATAGTAGGCGCTTACCGGCTGGGCGAAATGCAGGGTGGCGAAATCTTCCGAACAGCCGCCAAGCAGCAACAGGGGAAGCAGGACAAGCAGTTTGCGCATGGTTTTGAACTCTGTGCCTTGAAGGTGGGAAGGCACAGAGGGATTCCTGTTTCGCCTGCCTGCGAATGCGCCAGCGCGGCGCCGCCATTCCATTGGGGGCGGCAATCATAGAAACATCAGGGCGGCATTACCAGCCGCAACGCCGCTGCGTGCCACTATGCCTGCCGGGCGAAGGCTGGCAGACTGCCGGTTTTCCATGCCGTCGCCTTTCGAGGTTGTATGACCTTTACTCAGCGCCAGATCACCCTGGCCAGTTGGATCATCGTCTTCACCGGCCTGTTGCTGGTGTTGCCGCTCAAGTTGCTGCCAAGCCTGTTGGCCGGGCTGCTGGTGTTCGAACTGGTCAACATGCTCACGCCCAAGCTGCAGCACCTGATTGCCGGGCAACGGGCGCGCTGGCTGGCGGTCGCGCTGCTCGGCACCCTGGTGGTCAGCACCCTGACCTTGCTGTTTGCCGGCGCCATCAGTTTTTTGCTGCACGAGGCTGAAAACCCCGGGGCATCGCTGGACAAGTTCATGCTCCTGGTCGACCAGGCGCGCGGGCAACTGCCGCCGTTCATCGACGCCTACCTGCCGGCCAGTGCCTCGGAGTTCAAGGTGGCCATCGGCGAATGGCTCAAGACCCACCTGGGCGAGCTGCAACTGGTGGGCAAGGGCGCGGCGCACATGTTCGTCACCTTGCTGATCGGCATGATCCTCGGCGCCATCGTCGCCTTGCAGCGCATTCCCGACATCTCCAAGCGCAAGCCCCTGGCGGCGGCGCTGTTCAACCGCCTGGCGCTTTTGGTGCAGGCGTTTCGCAACATCGTCTTTGCGCAGATCAAGATTTCCCTGCTCAACACCTTCTTCACCGGCATCTTCCTCGCCGTGGTGCTGCCGCTGTTCGGTGTGCACCTGCCGCTGACCAAGACCCTGATTGTGCTGACCTTCCTGCTCGGCCTGCTGCCGGTGATCGGCAACCTGATGTCCAACACCCTGATCACCATCGTCGGCCTGTCGTTGTCGATCTGGGTGGCGATGGCGGCGCTGGGTTATCTGATTGTTATCCACAAGGTCGAGTACTTCCTCAACGCGCGGATCGTTGGCGGGCAGATCAGTGCCAAGTCGTGGGAGTTGCTGCTGGCGATGCTGGTGTGCGAGGCGGCGTTCGGGCTGCCGGGGGTGGTGGCGGGGCCGATTTACTACGCCTACCTGAAGAGTGAGTTGCGCCAGCAAGAGCTGGTGTGATCTGAAGGCTATCGCCGGCAACGCCGGCTCCCACAGGGATAGTGTGCAGCAATACTTTGTGGGAGCCGGCGTTGCCGGCGAAAGGGCCGCAACGCGGCCCCGGCTATCTCAACCGTATCGCTTGCGCGCCTCGATCGCCAAGCCGCTGCCGATACTGCCGAAGATGTTGCCTTCAACATGCCGGGCATTGGGCAGCATCGCCGCCACGCTCTGGCGCAGCGCCGGAATGCCGCTGGAGCCGCCGGTGAAGAACACCGTATCGACCTGCGCCACACCCACGCCGGCCTTGGCCAGCAGCTCGCTGACACTGCCGCGCACGCGCTCGAGCAGGTTGTCGATCGACTCTTCGAACAGCGCCCGGGTCAGATCGACGCTGAGCCCCGGCTGCACCCGCTTGAGGTCGACCAGGCGGCGGTCGTTGTGGGTCAGTTCGATCTTGGTCTCTTCCACTTCCATCGCCAGCCAGTGCCCGGCGCGCTGTTCGATCAGCTTGAACAGGCGGTCGATGCCGTCGGTGTCTTCGATGTCGTAGCGCATGCTGCCCAGGGCCAGCTGGGATTTTTGCGAGTACACCGAGTTGATGGTGTGCCAGGTGGCCAGGTTCATGTGGTGGCTGGTGGGCATGAAGGCACCGCTTTTCATCCGGCTGCCGTAGCCGAACAGCGGCATCACGCCCTGCAGGCTCAGCTGCTTGTCGAAGTCGGTACCGCCGATGTGCACGCCGCCGGTGGCGAGGATGTCCTGCTGGCGGTCGTCGAGCATGTGCCGCTCCGGGGCCAGGCGTACCAGGGAGAAGTCCGAGGTACCACCGCCGATGTCGACGATCAGCACCAGCTCTTCGCCCTGGATGCTCGACTCGTAGTCGAATGCGGCGGCAATCGGTTCGTACTGGAACGAGACGTCCTTGAAGCCGATTTTCTTCGCCACTTCTGCCAGGGTGTCCTCGGCTTCCTGGTCGGCGGCCTGGTCGTCATCGACGAAATGCACCGGGCGGCCCAGCACTACCTCGTCGAAGGCGCGGCCGGCATTGGCCTCGGCGCGCTTTTTCAGCTCGCCGATGAACATGCCCAGCAGGTCCTTGAACGGCAGCGCGGTGCCCAGCACGCTGGTGTCGTGCTTGATCAGCTTGGAACCCAGCAGGCTCTTGAGCGAGCGCATCAGGCGGCCTTCATAGCCTTCGAGGTATTCGTGCAGGGCCAGGCGGCCGTACACCGGGCGGCGCTCCTCGATGTTGAAGAACACCACCGACGGCAGGGTGATCTTGCCGTCTTCCAGGGCGATCAACGACTCCACGCCCGGGCGGTGCCAGCCGACGGTGGAGTTGGAGGTGCCGAAGTCGATGCCGCAGGCACGGGCCGGGGATGCTTGACTCATGGATTGTACTTCCGGGGAAAAACGGCCGCGCAGTTTATGCCAGCTGGCAGCAGAATCAAGACCGATTATCTGCTTTGCGGCAAACCCATGGGCACCTTGAAAGGCTATGCTTGACCCCAATCTACACAAGCATTCGATTAACCCATGGTGATTCCTTAGATGGACTTCAAAGACTATTACAAGATTCTTGGCGTTGAGCCCACTGCGGATGACAAGGCGATCAAGACCGCCTACCGCAAGCTTGCGCGCAAGTATCACCCCGACGTCAGCAAAGAGCGTGACGCCGAGGAGAAATTCAAGGAGGCCAACGAGGCCTATGAAGCCCTGAGCAGTCCGGAAAAACGCGCCGAGTACGACGAGCTGCGCAAGTACGGCCAGCATGGCCGGCCGTTCCAGGGCCCGCCGGGCTGGCAAAGCCGTGGTTCGGCAGGTGCCGAGGGCTTCGGCGACGGTGGCGATTTTTCCGATTTCTTCAGCTCGATCTTCGGTTCGCGCGGTGGCAACGGCAATCCTTTTGGCCGCGGCCAGCAACGCAGTGCCGGACGGCGGGGGCAGGACGTGGAAATGGAACTGGCGATTTTCCTTGAGGAAACCCTGTCCAGCGAATCCAAGCAGATCAGCTTCCAGGTGCCGCAGCACAACGCCAGCGGCCAGCGCACCGGCTTCACCACCAAGACCTTGAACGTGAAGATCCCGGCCGGCGTCAGCGACGGCGAGAAGATCCGCCTCAAGGGCCAGGGCGCCCCGGGCGTTGGTGGCGGCGCCAATGGCGACCTGTTCCTGACCATTCGCATGGCACCGCACCCGCTGTTCGATGTCGAAGGTCATGACCTGATCATCACCGTGCCGCTGGCACCGTGGGAAGCCGCATTGGGCACCAAGGTCGAGATGCCGACCCTGACCGGCAAGGTCAACCTGACCATCCGTCCGGACAGCCAGAACGGCCAGCGCCTGCGGATCAAGGGCATGGGCCTGAGCAACAAGCAGGGCCAGCGTGGCGACCTGTATGCGCAATTGAAGGTGGTGATGCCGAGCCAGTCCGATGCCGCTGCCCGTGAGCTGTGGAGCAAGTTGTCGGAAAAGGCTGCGTTCAACCCGAGGACACAATGGAGTAGCTGATCATGAGCAGTACCCTGATCGTTCAACTGGACATGCAGACCCTCTGTCAGGAAGCCGATCTGCCGGCGGCCTACGTGATCGAAATCGTCGAACACGGCATTGTCGAGCCTTCCGGGCGAACGCCGGAAGACTGGCTGTTTGACGATCAGGCGCCGGTGCTGGCCAAGCGCGCGGCCAAACTGCATCACGATTTGCAACTGGAGTGGGAAGGGGTGGCGCTGGCGCTGGAGCTGCTGGAGGAAGTGCAGCAGCTGCGCAGCGAGAACAGCATGCTCAGGCAGCGCCTGGGGCGGTTTGTGCAGGGCTGATCGCGGGGCGCTTCTACAGGATCACACAATCTCTGTGGGAGCGGGCTTGCCCCGCGATGAGTCCCTAAAGCAATTTGTAGTACAACGCCGTCGCCCGATAAACCCCATCCGGGCCACAGGCGTAATCCGGAATCTCGCCCGCCTTGCTGTACCCCAGCGAGCGATAAAAGTCCTCGGCCCCGGAGCCGGCCTCGGTATCCAGGTAAAGCATGCCGCGCTGCTTTTGCCGCGCCGCCAGTTCCAGCGCCTGGATCAATTGCTGACCGAGGCCGCGACGCCGCGCGGCACTGTGCACCAGCAGCTTTTGTACCTCTGCGCGGTTCAAGCCGTTGGGTTTCAGGCACAGCCCTAACTGCACACTGCCGAGCACTTCCTTGTCCTTGCCCACCACCCACAGCAACAGCTCGCCGCTGACCAGGCGCTGGCGCACCTCTTCGAAGTAGTGCTCGGCCTGCTGCGCATCGATATCCGCCAGAAACCCCACCGAAGCCCCGTGTTGCACGGCATCGAGCAGCAACGCCACCAGGCCGTCGCGGTAATAGGCAAAGCTTTCATGGGTTACACGGTTGAGCTGCGCAGCATTCACAGGCGTCACTCCATTGTCGGCGGTGGGGCATTGGGGTTGAGGATCAACTGCATGAAGGTCAGGTCCAGCCAGCGGCCAAACTTCACCCCGACCTGGGGCATCTGCCCGTTGAGGGTGAAGCCCAGGCGCTGGTGCAGGCGAATCGAGGCGCTGTTGCCGCTTTCGATGGCGGCGACCATCACATGCTTGTTGCAGGCGCGGGCCCGTTCGATCAGCGCTTGCATCAGCCTGGGGCCCAGGCCGTTGCCGCGCTGGTCGCTGCGGATGTACACCGAGTGCTCGACAGTATGGCGAAAGCCTTCGAACGGCCGCCAGTCGCCAAACGAAGCATAGCCCAGTACCTGCTCGCCAGCGTCGACCGCCACCAGGATCGGGTAGCCCTGGGCCTGGCGGGCGTCGAACCAGGCCTGGCGGTTGGCGAGGTCGACCGCTTGCTCGTTCCAGATCGCCGTGGTGTTGAGCACGGCATCATTGTAGATCTCGCGAATGCCCGGCAGGTCGGCAGGCACAGCATCGCGCAGCAGGTAGGTCATGGCAGGGTCTCGAACAGGGGCACAGTGATCGGCTCAGGTTAAATGGTTACCAGGCCGCGCACACCCTCGGCTTGCATATTTTCGCCACGCCCGGCCTGGATGATTTCGCCGCGTGACATCACCAGGTACTGGTCGGCAAGCTCGGCGGCAAAGTCGTAGAACTGCTCGACCAGCAGGATCGCCATGTCGCCACGGGCAGCCAGCTTGGCGATCACCGCGCCGATCTCCTTGATCACCGACGGCTGGATGCCCTCGGTGGGTTCGTCGAGGATCAGCAGCCGCGGCTGGCTGGCCAGGGCACGGCCGATGGCCAGTTGTTGCTGCTGGCCGCCGGAGAGGTCGCCGCCACGGCGCTGCTTCATCTGCTCCAGTACCGGGAACAGCTCGTAGATGAACGCCGGCACGCTCTTGGCCTGGCCGGCGCCGAAGCGCGACAGGCCCATCAGCAGGTTCTCCTCGACCGTCAGGCGCGGGAAGATCTCCCGGCCCTGGGGCACGTAGGCGATACCGGCGTGCACCCGCTGGTGCGGCTTGAACGTAGTGATTGCCTGGCCTTCCCAGTGCACGCTGCCTTCACGGGTGGGCAGCAGGCCCATCAGGCAGCGCAGCAGGGTGGTCTTGCCGACGCCGTTGCGCCCAAGCAGGCAGGTCACCTCGCCAACTTTGGCCTCGAACGACAAGCCACGCAGGATGTGGCTGCCGCCGTAGTATTGGTGCAGGGAATCGATTTTCAGCATGTTGTCGTCCTGTGTTGGCCTCATCGCCCCAGATAAACCTCGATTACCCGGTCATCCGCCTGCACCTGCTCCAGCGAGCCTTCGGCCAGCACGCTGCCCTGGTGCAGCACGGTGACGTGGTCGGCGATGCTGCCGACAAAGCCCATGTCGTGCTCGACCACCATCAGCGAATGCTTGCCGGCCAGGCGCTTGAACAGTTCGGCGGTGAACTCGGTTTCGGCATCGGTCATGCCTGCCACCGGCTCATCGAGCAGCAGCAATTGCGGGTCTTGCATGAGCAGCATGCCGATCTCGAGGAACTGCTTCTGGCCATGGGAGAGCAACCCGGCCTGGCGCTGGGCCGAGCCGCTCAGGCGAATGGTCTGCAGGATCTCGTCGATACGGTCGCGCTGCTCGCCGCTCAAGCGCGCAACCAGGCTGGCCAGCACCGACTTGTCGGCCTTCTGCGCCAGCTCCAGGTTCTCGAACACGCTCAGCGCCTCGAACACTGTCGGCTTCTGGAACTTGCGGCCGATCCCGGCCTGGGCAATCTGCACTTCGCTCATGCGCGTCAGGTCCAGGGTGTCGCCGAACCAGGCCTTGCCGCTGGTGGGGCGGGTCTTGCCGGTGATCACGTCCATCAGCGTGGTCTTGCCAGCGCCGTTGGGGCCGATGATGCAGCGCAGTTCACCGACGCCGATGTACAGGTTGAGGCTGTTGAGCGCCTTGAAGCCGTCGAAGCTGACGTTGATGTCTTCCAGGGTCAGCACCGTGCCGTGACGCACGTCCAGGCCTTCGCCGCGGCGCTGGCCAAGGCCGATGGCATCGCGGCCGCTGCCGGCGTCGAGGATCGGTTCAAGCATGAATTCCGGGTGCACCGGCGCTAGCGGGATGGCTCTCATTGTTCGCCCCTTTTCTTCAGCAGACCGATCACGCCCCGTGGCAGGTACAGGGTCACCAGGATGAACAGCGCACCCAGGCAGAACAGCCAGTACTCGGGAAAGGCCACGGTGAACCAGCTTTTCATGCCGTTGACCAGCCCGGCGCCCAGCAGCGGCCCGATCAGCGTGCCGCGCCCGCCGAGGGCCACCCACACCGCAGCTTCGATGGAGTTGGTCGGCGACATTTCGCTGGGGTTGATGATGCCTACTTGCGGCACGTACAGGGCCCCGGCCAGGCCGCACAGCACCGCACTCAAGACCCAGACGAACAGCTTGAAACCACGCGGATCGTAGCCGCAGAACATCAGCCGGTTCTCGGCATCGCGCAGCGCGGTCAATACCCGGCCGAACTTGCTCCGGGCCAGGCGCCAGCCCAGGTACAGGCTGGCCACCAGCAAGGCGACGGTAAGCAGGAACAACACTGCGCGGGTGCTTTGCGCAGTGATTTCAAAGCCGAGGATGCTGCGAAAGTTGGTGAAGCCGTTGTTGCCGCCAAAGCCGGTTTCGTTGCGAAAGAACAGCAGCATGCCGGCGAAGGTCAGGGCCTGGGTCATGATCGAGAAGTACACGCCCTTGATCCGCGAGCGGAAGGCGAAAAAGCCGAACACCAGCGCCAGCAAGCCGGGCGCCAGCACCACCAGGCACAGGGCCCAGGCAAAGTGCTGGGTGCCGGCCCAGTACCAGGGCAGCTCGCTCCACGACAGGAAGGTCATGAACGCCGGCAAGCCATCAGCGGCCGCTTCGCGCATCAGGTACATGCCCATGGCATAGCCGCCGAGGGCGAAGAACAGGCCATGGCCCAGCGACAGCAGCCCGGCGTAGCCCCAGACCAGGTCCAGGGCCAGGGCGACGATGGCGTAGCAGAGGATCTTGCCGACCAGGGTCAGTGTGTAGGCCGAGACCTGCAGGCTGTGCCCGGCGGGCAGCAGCGACAACACGGGCAGGGCCAGCAGCACCAGCAGCACAGCGGCGCCGATGGCCAGGGTCCAGCGCGGGCCGGCCTTCTGGCTGGCGGATACAAGCAGAGGCTGGTTCATCAGTCGATTACCCGTCCCTTGAGCGCGAAGAGGCCTTGCGGGCGTTTCTGGATGAACAGAATGATCAGCGCAAGGATGAGGATCTTGCCGAGCACCGCACCAATCTGCGGCTCCAGCAGCTTGTTGGCGATGCCCAGGCCGAAGGCCGCCCAGAGGCTGCCGGCCAGCTGGCCGACGCCGCCGAGCACCACCACCAGGAACGAGTCGATGATGTAGCTCTGGCCCAGGTCCGGACCGACGTTGCCGATCTGGCTCAGGGCCACGCCGCCGAGCCCGGCGATCCCCGAGCCGAGACCAAAGGCGAGCATGTCCACCCGCCCGGTGGGCACCCCGCAGCAGGCGGCCATGTTGCGGTTCTGGGTGACCGCGCGCACGTTCAGGCCCAGGCGCGTGCGGTTGAGCAGCAACCAGGTCAGCAGCACCACGAACAGGGCGAAGGCGATGATCACCAGGCGGCTGTAGGGCAGCACCAGGTTAGGCAGCACCTGAAGGCCACCGGAAAGCCAGGCCGGGTTGGCCACTTCGACGTTCTGCGCGCCGAACAGCAGGCGGATGGCCTGGATCAGGATCAGGCTGATGCCCCAGGTCGCCAGCAGGGTTTCCAGCGGCCGCCCGTACAGATGGCGGATCACCGTGCGCTCCAGCAGCATGCCGACCCCGGCGCTGACAGCGAAGGCCACCGGCAGGGCGATCAGCGGGTAGAACTCGATGGCTCCGGGGGCGTAGTGCTGCACCAGTATCTGCACCACGTAAGTGGCGTAGGCGCCGAGCATGAGCATCTCGCCGTGGGCCATGTTGATCACCCCGAGCAGGCCGAAGGTGATCGCCAGGCCCAAGGCCGCGAGCAGCAGAATCGAGCCTAGCGACAGGCCGCTGAAGGCCTGGCCGAGCAACTCGCCGAACAACAGCTTGCGCTTGACCTGGGCCAGGCTGGTTTCGGCCGCGGTGCGCACCCCGGCGTTGTTTTCGACACCGGGTGTGAGCAAGGCCTCCAGGCGCGTGCGGGCCATGGGATCGCCGGTTTCGCCGAGCAGGCGCACCGCGGCCAGGCGTACCGCCGGGTCGCTGTCGACCAATTGCAGGTTGGCCAGGGCCAGGCCGAGGGCGGCATGTACGGCGGCGTCTGCTTCGCTGGCGAAGCGCCGGTCGAGGAAGGCGACCTGGGCCGGCTGCGCACTTTTTTGCAGTTGCTGGGCAGCCGCCAGGCGCACTGTGCTATCTGCGCTGAGCAACTGATGGCTGGCCAGGGCGTTATCCACAAGCCCGCGCAGGCGGTTGTTCAGGCGCAGCTTGCGGGTGTCGCCGGCGGCGATGCGGCCTTGTTGCAGGGCGCTTAGCAGCTCAAGACGGGCCGGGTCCGGTTGCGCCGCCCAGTCCTGGAGCAGGCGCGCCTGCTCATTGGCCTTGGCGGCGATGAAGTAGTCTGCGTCGCTGGCCTGGGCAGTCAGGGGCAACAGCAGGAGGCTGAGGAAAAGGCACAGGAGGGCCTTGGACATGACGGTTTCCTTGTGGTGTGCTGTACGGCCGCATCGCGGGTCAAGTCGAGTCGTCGCACCGCCGCTCCTACAGTGGGAGCGGCGGTGCGACGACCCGACTTGACCCGCGATGGGCTCAGTTGCCCTTCACCGCATAATCCGGCCGCTTGTCGTTACCTGGAATGAACGGGCTCCACGGCTGCGCTCGCAGCGGTTGCTCGGTTTCCCAGACCACACTGAACTGGCCGTCATCCTGGATCTCGCCGATCATTACCGGCTTGTGCAGGTGGTGGTTGCTCTTGTCCATGGTCAGGGTGTAGCCCGATGGCGCCTTGAAGGTCTGCCCGGCCAGGGCTTCGCGGACTTTGTCGACATCGGTGGACTTGGCTTTCTCGACCGCCTGGGCCCACATGTGGATGCCGACGTAGGTGGCCTCCATCGGGTCGTTGGTCACCGCCTTGTCGGCGCCCGGCAGGTTTTTGGCCTTGGCGTAGGCTTTCCAGTCGGCGACGAACTGGCTGTTGACCGGGTTATCCACCGATTCGAAGTAGTTCCACGCCGCCAGGTGTCCCACCAGCGGCTTGGTGTCGATGCCGCGCAGTTCTTCCTCGCCTACCGAGAAGGCCACCACCGGCACGTCGGTGGCTTTCAGGCCCTGGTTGGCCAGCTCCTTGTAGAACGGCACGTTGGAGTCGCCGTTGACCGTGGAGATCACCGCGGTCTTGCCGCCAGCAGAGAACTTCTTGATGTTGGCGACGATGGTCTGGTAGTCGCTGTGGCCGAACGGCGTGTACACCTCTTCGATGTCCTTGTCGGCCACGCCCTTGCTGTGCAGGAAGGCGCGCAAAATCTTGTTGGTGGTGCGCGGGTAGACGTAGTCGGTACCGAGCAGGAAGTAGCGCTTGGCGGCGCCGCCGTCTTCGCTCATCAGGTACTCCACTGCCGGGATCGCCTGCTGGTTGGGCGCGGCACCGGTGTAGAAGACGTTCGGCGACATCTCTTCGCCTTCGTACTGCACCGGGTAGAACAGCAGACCGTTGAGCTCTTCGAACACCGGCAGCACCGACTTGCGCGACACCGAGGTCCAGCAGCCGAATACCACCGCGACCTTGTCCTGGGTCAGCAACTGGCGGCCCTTTTCGGCGAACAGCGGCCAGTTCGACGCCGGGTCGACCACCACCGGTTCCAGCAGCTTGCCGTTGACCCCGCCCTTGGCGTTGATCTGCTCGATGGTCATCAGGGCCATGTCCTTGAGCGAAGTCTCGGAAATCGCCATGGTCCCCGACAGCGAATGCAGGATGCCGACCTTGATGGTCTCGGCGGCCTGGATGCTCCAGCTCAGGCCCATCGCCGCGATGGACGCGCTGAGGGTAAAGGCCTTGATCAGACTGCGACGCTTCATAGTGCTCTCTCCATGGAATCGGATGTTCTGTTGGGCAGATGGCGACTTCGCCCAAGAGCGTTAGCAAGGGCTGTGCCGAGTGGCGCGCAGCTGTCTGGTGCGGGGTTTGCACGGCGATTGGCGATAGCGGGCGAGCATGCTTGCACCGTGATGGCGCTGTGCCCGGTGCGCGGCAAACAAGTCTGCACAGCTTTGGTTCGCGCAGGTATCATCGCCGCCTTTGAACGCAGTTCAGGGATGACGACAGTGAACAGATTCGCCCGTGCAGGGATGGTGATGGCCGGCGTGTGGGCCGCGATGGGGCAGGTACAGGCCAGTGAGCCGTCCTCGCTGTATTTTCGCTGCAGCATGACCAAGGCGCAGTACGCCACGGTCATGGCCGCCCGGCCGGGCGAGGCCGCGGCATTCACTGACTGGCAGCAGTGGTTCGATAGCAAGGAAATGTACGGTGGCGGCAAGGTCGATACAGACGACCTGCGGCCGATGCCGGCCGAGACCCTTAGCCAGATCGCCGGCGGCAGCCGTTACGGCTCGCTATCGGAGTACGACGAAAAAACCGGCGTGTGGCGCTTCGCCCTGCTGCAGTTCAGCGAAAACTACGGGGCGATGATCTCCATGCTGGCGCCACTGCGTAGTGTCGCGCCGTACTGCGCCGCCGACTCCGACAGCTTCATGCTGGTCTATTCGTACATCTGGGGTGACGGCGACAACGCCTACCTGACCCTCAACGGCCGCAGCCAGTTTGCCCAGGCACCGACGCCGGCCCAACGCAAGGAGGCCGACGCGGTACTGGCCAAGTTACTTGAGGCCAGCGAGGGCTGATCAGCCCTGGCGCGAGCCGAGGCCTTCGGGCTGGGCCTGACGATTGCGCCGCACAAACTGGTAAGTGACGGTCAGCAGCACGAACCACAACGGCGTGACGATCAGCGCCTGGCGGGTGTCGTGCTCAAGGCTCAGCAGCACCAGGATGAAGGCGAAGAACGCCAGGCACACCCAGCACATCAAGCGCCCGCCAGGCATCTTGTACTTCGAGGCCTGGTGCAGCGCGGCGCGCTGTTTGCGGTAGTTCAGGTACGACAGCAGGATCAGCGACCAGACGAACATGAACAGGATCGCCGACACCGTGGTCACCAGGGTGAAGGCTTCGACCAGGTCCGGAATCACGTACATCAGCAGCGCCCCGGCCAACAGGCAGGTGCACGAGAACAGCAGGCCGCTGGCCGGTACGCTGCGCTTGGACAACTGCTCGAAACGCTTGGGTGCATCCCCCTGCTGGGCCAGGCCGAAGAGCATGCGGCTGGTGGAGAATACGCCGCTGTTGGCCGACGAGGCCGCCGAGGTCAGCACCACGAAGTTGATGATGCTGGCCGCCGCCGGCAGGCCGGCGAGCACGAACAGCTCCACGAAAGGGCTCTTGCCCGGTACCACGTCACGCCACGGCGTCACCGCCATGATGGTGATCAGCGCCAGCACGTAGAAGACGATGATGCGGATCGGGATCGAGTTGATTGCCCGTGGCAGGTTGCGCTCCGGGTTCTTCGCTTCGGCGGCGGTGGTGCCCACCAGTTCGATGCCGACAAAGGCGAACACGGCAATCTGGAAACCGGCAAAGAAGCCCATCAGGCCATGGGGGAACATGCCCTGGTCGTTCCACAGGTTGGCAAGGTCCGCGGTGCGTCCGGCCGGCGACTGGAAGCCGGCCATGACCATGTACAGGCCGGTGCCGACCAGGGCGACGATGGCGATGATCTTGATCATGGCGAACCAGAATTCGATCTCGCCGAACATCTTCACCGTGATCAGGTTCAGCGACAGCAGCAGGCCGACACAGGCAATCGCCGGCGCCCACTGCGGCAGGTCGGGGAACCAGAACTGCGAATAGGCCGATATCGCGATGACGTCGGCGATGCCGGTGATGATCCAGCAGAACCAGTAGGTCCAGCCGGTGAAGTAGCCGGCCCAGGGCCCGAGCAGGTCGGCCGAAAAATCGATGAACGACTTGTAGTTGAGGTTCGATAGCAGCAACTCGCCCATGGCGCGCATGACGAAGAACAGCATGAAGCCGATGATCATGTAGACGAAGATGATCGACGGGCCGGCAAGGCTGATGGTCTTGCCCGAGCCCATGAACAGCCCGGTACCGATGGCGCCACCGATGGCGATCAGCTGGATATGGCGGTTGGACAGGCTGCGTTGCAGGTGGTCATGGTTTTCCGGCGTGGGGTGTTGCGGGGGCAGGTTCGCGGTCATAGGCAGGCATTCCGTTGAGTTCAGTCTTGTTGTGCGCCGCTAGGCTAACACGCGCCTTCCTGGCGCTAGCGCGACAATACGTCTCAACGCGGGGGCGGTGTTGACCGTGATCAACGTCGGCGCATCAGGCCGATAAAGAACAGACCGCCAATGGCGGCAGTGGCGATGCCGATCGGCAGGTCCTCGGGCGAAATCAGCGTACGTGCGGCGACGTCGACCCAGATCAGGAACAGGCTGCCCAGCAGCAGGCACACCGGCAGCAGGCGGCTATGCTCGGCGCCGACCAGGCGCCGGGCGATGTGCGGCACCATCAAGCCGACAAAGCCGATCGAGCCGCTGATCGCCACCAGCACGCCGGTCAGCAGCGAGCAGATCAGAAACGCCAGCAGGCGCACCTTGCGCGCGTTCAGGCCAAGGGTCACGGCGGTCTGCTCGCCGGCCATCAACGCATTCAGCGAGCGGGCCATGCCCAGCAACAAGGCCAGGCCGAGCAATACGCTGATCGCCGGAATCGGCAGCAGCTCCCAGCGCGCCAGGCCCAGGCCACCGAGCATCCAGAACATCACTGCCGAGCTTGCCCGGTGGTCACCGAGAAACAGCAGCAGGTTGGCCGCCGCCATCATCACAAAAGCCACGGCCACGCCGCACAGCAGCAGGCGGTCGCTGTCCAGGCGGCCGTGGCGGCTGGCAATGGCCAGCACCAGCAGCATGCTGCACAGCGCGCCGATAAAGGCGGCCAGGGGCAAGGTCAGCACGCCGAGCAGCTCGCCGATATGCAGCACCACCAGTACCGCACCCAGGGTTGCCCCGGAAGTGACGCCGAGCAAGTGCGGGTCGGCCAGCGGGTTGCGCGTCACCGCCTGCAGCACCGCGCCGATCATCGCCAGCCCTCCGCCCACCAGCGCCGCCAGAAGCATGCGCGGCACGCGGATCAGCCAGACGATATGTTCCTGGCCCGTGGTCCACGCCGGTGTCTCGGGGGTAACGCCGAACAGCTTGAACAGCAGTACGCGCCACACCACCTCGACCGGCACCGGTGCCGAGCCAAAGCCCAGGGACACCACGCAGGACACCAGCAGCAGGGCCAGCAGCGCGAGCAGCAACAACCGCTGCCGGGAGTTTGCCGACCTCATGCGCCGTGCAGGCTCTTGGCGATGGTCTCGATGGCTTCGACGTTCTCAAGGCTCGGCGTGGCCGCCACGTAGGGAATGACCACGAAGCGCTTGTTGCGGATCGCCTCCACCGATTGCAGGGCCGGATGCTGTTCGAGGAACGCCTGTTTCTGCGCGGCGCTGACTTCGCCGTAGTCGACGATGACGATGACCTCGGGGTTGCGCTCGACCACGCTCTCCCAGTTGACCCGGGTCCAGCTGGCTTCGATGTCATTGAGCACATTGCGCCCGCCGGCGGCGGCGATCAGTGCCTCGGGCATGCCCAGGCGCCCGGAGGTCATGGCCCGGTCTTCACCGCTGTCGTAGAGGAGCACCCGTGGACGCTCGGCCGGCAACTGCTGCTGGACCACGGCAACGCGCGCTTGCATGTCGCCGATCAACTGCTCGGCACGCGCCTGCACGTCGAAGATCCTGCCCAGGTTGCGCAGGTCGGTGTAGGTGTCATCGAGGCTGGCTGCCGGGCGCTTCATGACAAAGGCGCAGGATTCAGTCAGCTCGTACACCGGGATGCCCAGCGGCGCCAGGCTTTGCGGGGTGAGGTCGCCGCCGACGCGCATGCCGTAGTCCCAGCCGGCGAACAGGAAGTCGACATTGGCGTTGAGCAGGGTTTCCACCGACGGGTACTTGGCCGCCAGTTCCGGCAGGCCGTCGAGTTGCTTGCGCAGCTGCGGGGTGACCGCCTTCCAGCCGCTGACACCGCTATAGCCGACCATGCGCGAACGCAGGCCGAGGGCGAGCATCATCTGGGTCATGTTGATGTCGTGGCTCAGGGCATGCTCCGGGGCCTTGGTGAAAGTCACCTGGCGGTTGCAGCTTTGCACCGTCAACGGGTATTGGGTGGCCTCGGCGAAAGCGCCGGGGCTGGCCAGCAGCAAGGCCAGGCCGAGCAACAGGATGGATCGAATCATCGCTGGGTTATCCAGGTAAGGCGAGGGTGGTCAGCCAGAGGGTGGCGGTCGATCAGCGCTTGTACGCCGAACACCGCCTGCAGCAATTCGGCGGTCAGCACCTGGTCTGGCGTGCCGCTGGCGACGATGCGGCCGTGGTCGAGCACGTACAGGCGATCGCAAAAGGCCGCCGCCAGGTTCAGGTCATGGATGCTCGCCAGGGTGCCGATGCCCAGGCGCCGCACCTGCTGCAGCAGCTCCAGCTGGTAACGCGGGTCAAGGTGATTGGTCGGCTCGTCGAGGATCAGCACCTGCGGTTGCTGGACCAGAGCCCGGGCGAGGATCACCCGCTGTTTCTCGCCACCGGACAGGCTGGCGAAGGTGTGGTCGTCAAAGCCCTGCAGGCCGACTGCCTGCAAGGCGTCCTGGACCCGTTGGCGATCGGCTGGGCTGTCGCCGTCGAACAGGCCTTTGTGCGGCGTGCGGCCCATGGCCACGACTTCCTCGACATTCAGGCCGAAGGCATCGGGAAACTCCTGCAGCACCACGGCGATACGCTGGGCGCACCAGCGCGGCGACTGCTGCCACAGGTCATGCTCGCCCAGGCGCACCTGGCCGCGTTCCGGCTTGTTGAAACGGTAGGCGCAGCGCAGCAGGCTGGTCTTGCCGCTGCCATTGGGGCCGATCAGGCCGACGAACTCGCCGGCGCCGACCTGCAACTCGACGTCGCGCAGCTGGAACTGGTGGTGGCAATGGCCGTGGCCCAGGGGCGACCAGTGCAGGTCGCTGATACTCAGGGTGCTCATCAAGGTCCTGCGGGCCTGCGGGCGATGACGCCAAAAACAGGCCCGTATCGAAAACGGGCGCTCATGTTAGCGGATTTGTCCGCGCCAGCGGTTGTGCATAACGATCCACCAGCCACACCAGCAGCATCGAGCCGCCCACCAGCGGGAAGGCCGCCCCCAGAATCAGCATGATCACGGTCGCGGTCTTCCAGCGCGGCAAGTCATGGCGCAGCGGCGGTACACCGAGGCCACCTTCGGGGCGGCGTTTCCACCACATCACCAGGCCGCTGGCCGAGCCGAGCAGGATCATCAGGCAGATCAGCAGGACAATAAGCTGGTTCAGCGTGCCGAACATCTTGCCTTCGTGGAGCATCACCCCAAGCTCGGTGGCGCGGGCGACGTTGCTGTAATCCTGCCAGCGTACGTCCACCAGCACCTGGCCGGTGTACTGGTCGACATGCAAGGTGGCGTCGTTGCGCGGGTCGTCGGCGAACACGGCAATGGTGTACACGCCTTCGGCACTGGTTGGCAGGGTAATGCTGTAGCCAGGTTCGACGCGGCGGGTAGTGGCCAGCTCTTCGATCTGTTGCAGGCTGACCTGCGGCGCCGCCGGGGCGCTGGAGCCCATGCTGTGGCCGGCATGCTCGGCGTGGGCGGCGGATTGCGGCATCGGTGTGTTTTCCATGGCCCAGGGCACGGTCTGGCGGCTGGCGCTGTTGAGCGCCCGGGCTTGCTGGTCGGACTGCGGCACGTCGTTCCACATTGCCGCCGGAAAACGGTTCCACAGGTCGGCGTACTGCTTGCCCCAGAAGCCGGTCCAGGTCATGCCGCTGAGCAGCATCAACAACAATAGCGCCGCGCCCCAGAAGCCTGTGACCGCATGCAGGTCGCGCCACAGCAGGCGCCCACGGGCGTTCAGGCGAGGCCACAGCACACCGGCGCTGCGCTTGCCGCGCGGCCACCACAGGTACAGTCCCGAGACCACCAGCACCACGCCCCAGCCGGCGGCCAGTTCCACCAGGCGATCGCCAGTGGTGCCGATCATCAGTTCACCGTGCAGCGCACGGGCCACGGCCTGCAGGTTGTTTTTCGCGTCCTGTTCGCCGAGCAGCTGGCCGCTGTAGGGGTCGACGAACACATTCAATTCACGGCCAGCGTTGTGCACCACGAACTGGGCACTGCGATCACTGGCGATTGCCGGCAGGTACTGGCTGACCTGGCCCTTGGGGTAAGCCTGCTGCACCTGTTGCAGCAGGCTGTCGGCGTTGTGCCGGTGATGCAAGGCATCGACCACCATCAAGTCGCGATACAGCAATGGGTCGAGCTGCGGCTTGAACAGGTAGATGATCCCGGTGATCGCCAGCAGGATCATGAACGGCGCGACGAACAACCCGGCGTAAAAATGCCAGCGCCACGCCAGGTTGTAGAAGGATATGTGCGGTTTGCTCATGCAGCGCTCCCGTGTTGCCTGGGTAAGGCGCGATCAACGATCGCGCCCGGGTTGGATCAGAAACTCAGGTCGACCTTGGTCCAGAACGTACGCCCTGGCTCGTTGATCGGCTGCGGGTCGGTGGCCGGGTAGCCGAAGCCGGCGTTGCCCGCCAGGTTCAGGTGCTCGGCGTAGGCTTTGTCGAACAGGTTGTCGACCCCGGCGCTGAGCTTGAGGTTGTTGCTGACCTTGTAGGCGCCGTTCAGCGAGAACACGCCGAAACCGCCGCTCTTCTCGTAGTCCTTGCCCACCACGTTGCCGGAGTTTTCGGCGATGCGGTTCTGCGCCGCCACCAGGCGCCACAAGGCCCCGGCGCTCCACACATCACGGCTGTAGGTCAGGCCCAGGCGGCTTTCAAGCGGTGGCATCTGCGGCAGTGCCTTGCCGTCGCTGCTGTTCTTGCCCCAAGCGTAGGCCAGGGTAGCGTCGGCTTTCCAGTTGCTGGTCAATTTGTACGCCGCACCCAGTTCGCCGCCCATGATCCGCGCGTCGATGTTCTGCGCTTGCGAGCTTGGCATGCCCATCATCCCCGGGCGGTAGTCGAAGAGGATGTAGTCGCGGATTTGCCCGACATAGCCCGAGGCCCAGGCGTCGACGGTGTCGGTCTGGTACTGGATGCCGAAGTCGAGCTGGGTGGTTTTCTCCGGCTTGATGCTGTCGAAGGCATTGACCGAACCTGCCGGGCCGGACTTGGGCGAGAACAGCTCCCAGTAGTCGGGGAAGCGCTGGGCGTGGCCGAGGCCGAGGTAAGTGGTGGCGGGGATATCTACCAAGTCGTGCTCGTAGCGGATAAAACCGCTGGGCAGGGTATCGGCGCGGGTGTCGCCACGGGTGGCGCTGGTGGCGCGGTAATCCTTGGCCGAGGCGCGGTCCAGGCGCGCGCCGGTGATCAGCCGGTCCTGTTCGGCGGCGTACCAGGTCAGCTCGCCGAACACCCCGTAGTTGTGGAAGTCGGCGTCCTTGGTCCAGGCCATGTGCTTGTGCGCATCGACGCCCATGCCGCTGCGCTGGCGGTGTTCGTTGGTTTGCGCGTCGATGCCGCTGATCAGTTGCAGGTCATCCCAGCGCCAGGTGCCCTTGATCCGCCCGCCAAGGGTGCGGCGGTCGACGTTGCTGACCATCGGCATGCCCATCATGCCCATGCCCGAGGGCGTGCGCAGGCTGTAGTTGTCCATCACGTGGTCGGCGTAGTTGTAGTAGACCTGGGCTTCGAGCTTGTCGAAGACTTCGCCGATGTTGGACTTCTCCAAGCGCAGGCCAAGGCTTTCGCGCTTGAACTGCGAGCCGTCCATGCCGCGCCCGGCATAACGCGCTTCACCGTCGCCCTTGCCGGCGGTCAGTTCCACCAGGGTGTCGGCGTCCGGGGTCCAGCCCAGGGCGACGTCACCGTTCCACTTGTCCCAGCGCGACGGCACGGTGTCGCCATTGCCGTCCTCATAGTCGTCCGAGCGCGACTGGTTGCCGACGAAGCGCGCATAGCCGTAGCGATTGCCGGTGGCGGCATCCAGAACCTTGTCGAAGCGGCCGTTGGAACCGCCCAGCAGGCTGGCGTTGACGCGGCTGCCCAGCTCGCCGAATTTTTCCGGCTCGCGGTCGAAAAGGATGGTCCCGGCCGATGCGCCCGGGCCCCAGATCACGCTTTGCGGGCCCTTGATCACGGTCAGGCGGTCGTAGGTCTCCGGCGAGATGTACGAGGTCGGGGCGTCCATGCGGTTGGGGCAGGCGCCAAGCATTACGCCGCCGTTGGTGAGGATGTTCAGGCGCGAGCCGAACATGCCGCGCAGCACCGGGTCACCATTGGTGCCGCCGGCGCGGATGGCCGAGAAGCCGGGGATGGTTTTCAGGTAGTCGGCGCCATCGCTGGCCGGCACCGGCTGGCGTGGGTCCTTGGGGTTAGTGACGATAGTCAGCGGCGAGCTCGGGGCCACGGCGGTGATCACCGTCGGGCTCAGCTCGGCCTGGTCATGGACATGTGCGTCTTCGGCCTGGCTTGCGGCCAGGGCCAGAGGGCTGAGCAGGGTGCCGCAGATCACGGCGATGGTCCCTTGCAGGGACAGACGAAAAACAGCGGTGCAGCCGGACATAATGATTCCAACATCGATCAGTCATAAGGGTGCGCGCAGTCGACGGCTGATGCCGGACTTCGGGCGCAGGGAGTGAACTCAGACGACGATGAAGGGTGGCGGCGCGCGGCTGCGGGCGCCGGGGAATACCGTTTGCCGGGCATGGCCCTGGCGCGGGTAGACGATCAGCCGGTTGCTGGCGGGTACGGCTTCGGTGTTGAGCAGGCTCAGGGCCTGGGGCAGCGCCGGGCAATGGAAGAACAGGCTGCAGTAACCGCACTTCTCCCAGATCACCTTCAGCGCCGGGCTGCCGCCGTGATGGTTGTCGGCATGGCAATCGGCGGCGCTGTCCATGGCCATGCTCATGTTCATGCCTGGCGGCATGGCACGGTGATCCATCGGCATCGACTGGGAAACCAGTGGGCCGATAAAGATCATCAACATGGCAAACAGGCTCAGCCAGCTGCCGCGAAGCGTCCTGGAACCAGGACGTGCGGGGCGGGTGAACCTGCTGCGGGCGCTAGTCACGCCGGGCAGCCTTCAGCGATCAGTGATTGTGAGCGGCTGCCTCGTCGGGTGCCTGTTTCTGCACCGCGACCTCGACGGTGATGTCACCGGCGTGCTTGAAATGCAGGGTCAGCGGGAAGCGCTTGCCGTCAGCCAGCAGGCTGCGGTCCTTGGGCTGCATCAGCATCACATGGTAGGCGCCGGGGGCGAATTTCAGCTCGCCGCCTGCAGGCACTTCGACGCTCATTACCTGCTGCATTTTCATCAGGCCATCTTTGTGCACATGCTCGTGCAGCTGGGCATCGTCGCTGATCGGGCTGTCGACGCCGGTCAGGGTGTCGGCGCTCTTGCCGTTGTTATGCACGACAAAATAGGCGGCAACGTTGGGCGCGTTCGGCGGCAACTCCTGCGACCACGGGTGAGCGATATGCAGCTCGCCGACGGTGTATTCATGGGCAGTGGCAAAGGTCGCCGGCAGCATCAGCGCGGCCAGCAGCAGGGCGTTCTTGAACATGGTGATTCTCCAGTCGACTCAGGTTCGCAACAGGTAGCGTAGTGAACTCAGACCAGAGGGGAGGCGCGGGGGTTGAGGGCCGGCCACTGTTGGCGTGGCGTGGGTTGATAGGCGGTGAGCAGCGGTTCGAGCCCGATCGACAGGGCCAGCGGTTTGCTCAGTTGCGGCGCATGCCCGGGAAGCGCCAGCAACGGCGCGGCGCCCGAGCAGCACCAGCAGTGCTGCATGTTCGAATGGTCATCGCCTTGCTGGCCGAGGTCGATCTTGCCAAGGGCCATGATTGCCGGATTGGCCTTGGCCCCGACGCTCGAACAGAAGGCCCCCCACAGCAGTTGTTCGGCCGGCCCCTTGGGGGCTGCGGACGCCAACGGCATGGCCAGCAGATTGAACAGCACTGCGAAGCAGGCAATCCAGGCGATGGCGGGCCGATATGGGGACATGGAAAGATCCGGTCAGGAATCAGAGGTGGCTATTGTAGCGCCCAGTATAGGAAAAATTACCGGGGGTGCGGTGAAGTGCCGCACTCCCGGTTCGCATCAGGCCTGTTTGTTGCGGCCCATCAGGCCGCGCACGGTTTCCTGCAGGTCGGCCGGCAGCACCACAACCTTGGCGTTGTCGCTGCTGGCAAGGCTTTCCATGGCGCCGATGTAACGCTCGCCGAGCAGGTACATGGCCGGGGTGATTTCGGTGCCGACCGCGTCCCGAACCAGGGTGATGGAACGCGCCGAGGCTTCGGCGAGGTTGATCTGCGCCTCGGCGTCGAGCTTGGCCGCCTGCTGGCGCGCTTCGGCTTCGAGAATGGCGGCCTGCTTCGCGCCCTCGGCGCGGGTGACGTCGGCTTTGCGTTCACGCTCGGCGGCGGCCTGGCGCTCCATGGCCGCCTGCATGTTCTGCGACGGCTTGATGTCCTGGATCTCTACCGAGCGCACGGTCACGCCCCAGTCTTCGGTCTGCTCGGACATCGCTTCGCGCAGGCGCGCCTTGATCTGCTCGCGGCTCGACAGCGCTTCGTCGAGGTCCATGGCGCCAACGATGGCACGCAGCGAGGTCATGGTCAGGCTGGTGACCGCGAAGCTGAAGTCCTGCACGCCGTAGGCGGCTTTTTGCGGGTCGACGACCTTGGCGAAACACAGCGCGTTGGCGACGATCACCGCGTTGTCGCGGGTGATGATTTCCTGCTGCTGCACGTCGAGGATGATGTCCTTGGTCGGCAGGCGGTAGGCGACCACGTCCATGTACGGGATCAGCAGGTTCAGGCCCGGCTTGAGGGTGCTGTGGTAGCGGCCCAGGCGCTCGACGATCCACTCCTCGCCCTGGGGCACGATGCGCACGCCCTTGAACAGGGTGATGAGGGCGAATGCGGCGATGGTGCCGACGACGATAAGGCTGGTCATGAGTCAATGCTTCCTTTTACTGATCAGGCCCGGGCAACCCGGGCGGTATTGCCTTCGATGGCAGTGAGGCGCACGCGCTCGCCGGCCGGGATCTCGGCATCGGCGACGCACACCCATTCTTCATTGCCGAGAATCGGCTTTTGAAAG
The DNA here is from genome assembly GCF_024749345.1 of Pseudomonas sp. B21-009. Classification (NCBI taxonomy): domain Bacteria; kingdom Pseudomonadati; phylum Pseudomonadota; class Gammaproteobacteria; order Pseudomonadales; family Pseudomonadaceae; genus Pseudomonas; species Pseudomonas sp. B21-009. The sequence continues at coordinate 625,807 of NZ_CP087199.1, forward strand.
CGCACGCGGCCCTTGTGGAATTCGGAAACCGTGGCAGTGAGCAGGCCGACTTCGCCGATCACGCTATCGGCAGTCCAGCGGGTGTCCGGCTGCTTCCTGCGAAAAACCTTGAACCACAGCAGCGTGGTGATCGATGAGAACACCACCCACAGCAGCACCTGCATATCGAGCTGCAGGCTCGGCGCCAGGAAGGCAATGAACGAAACCAGCACGGCACCAATGCCGAACCAGAGGATGAAGAAGGTTGGCAGGACCAGTTCGAGCACTACGAGGCCGAAACCGAATACCAGCCAGATCCACCATTGCATTTCCATATGGGTGAAGTCTTCCGGGGGAGGAGGGGGGGTATTGTAAGGCAGTGGAGTAGCTATGGGCTATGCGGCGCGGCTTCTTGGCTGGGTCTAGGTTGCTCTCTGTCTTCCATGAAATCTTGACTAGGAGGTGGCATGTCGAACCAACGACCCCATGACAGTTTTGAGGGCCCTGCTGGTGGCCTTCTCGTAACACAGATATGACGGGTACCAGGGGGGATATATGAGATGTTTGAGTATGACATGCAATCATCCTCTTTATAGTGAGAGGCGGCATTTTGGCTGGATAGACGTTACCTGGAATATTGGATGGGAATGTTGATCCAAGTGAGAAAAATCTTTGTTAGTTGTAGGCTTTAATCGTTAGTTAGCCGTGCTTGTATTGAAATGCCTCCGTTTTCTGCGGGGGCTGGCTTGCCAGCGATGTGGCCAGACAAGGCGATAAAGCTGTGTTGTCTGGACTGCGACCGTTCTGCGGTCGATCGCTGGCAAGCTCAGTGGTGCAAAGGAAGCCATCAAGGCAGGTCTGCCAGCATCTCTGATGGGCTGAAGAACTCCCTGTCAACTTCCGGCAGCATTGGTCGCTTGAGGATTAACACCGGCACTCGCCGTTGCCTGGCGATTTCAAGTTTAGGCTCGGTCGCTCCGCTGCCGCTGTTCTTGCTGATCAGCACATCGATCTGCCGACGCTCGAACAGCGCTCGTTCGTCTTCCAGGTGGAATGGCCCGCGGGCGCCGATCACTTCGCAGCGTGCATTGCCGGGGCAGGCTTCGAGGGCGCGCAAGGTCCAGAATTGATGGGCGGGAATTTCGTGCAGATGCTGCAACGGCTCACGGCCGAGGGTGAACAGCGGGCGCTGGAACGGGCGCAGGGCGTCGATCAGTTCGGCCCAGTCGCTCACCTCGCGCCAGTCATCGCTGGCCTGGGCTTGCCAGGCCGGGCGGCGCAACGCCCAGCACGGCACACCGGTGAGTTGCGCGGCGTGGGCGGCGTTGGCGCTGATGCGGGCGGCATAGGGGTGGGTGGCGTCGATCAGCAGGTCGATGCGTTCTGCGCGCAGGTAAGCGGCCAGGCCCTCGGCGCCGCCAAACCCGCCGACCCGTACCTGACAGTCCAGGTCAGTAGGCACCCGGCCGATCCCGGCCAGGCTGTAGACGTGCTGTGGGCCCAGGGTGCGGGCAATGGCCAGCGCCTCGGTGACGCCGCCGAGCAACAGGATGCGCGTCATGCAAAGCCCCCCGCATGGCCAACGATGCCGCCCTGACGATCAATGGCGAACACTTCCACCTGCACCTGCGCCGGCACCACGCTGCGGGCAAAGGTCAGGGCGTGGGCGCAGACCGCATCACCCAGGGCAATGCCGGCGGCACTGGCGAGGGCCAGGGCCTGCTGGCTGGTGTTGGCCTGGCGAATAGCGTCTTGCAACGCCGGGTCGGCACCAATGGCTGCAGCCCAGTCGGCCAGCTGCGGCAGGTCGATGCTCGAATGGCGGCTGTGCAGGTCCATGTGCCCGGCGGCCAGCTTGCTGATCTTGCCGAAGCCGCCGCACAGGCTGAGTTTATCCACAGGCACCTTGCGCAGGTGCTTGAGCACCGCGCCGACAAAATCGCCCATTTCGATCAGGGCGATTTCCGGCAGGTTGTAGACCCGGCGCATGGTGTCTTCGCTGGCATTGCCGGTGCAGGCGGCGATGTGCTGGTAGCCGTTGGTCTTGGCCACGTCGATGCCCTGGTGGATCGAGGCGATATAGGCCGAGCAGGAGAACGGCCGGACAATGCCGCTGGTGCCGAGGATCGACAGGCCGCCAAGAATGCCCAGACGCGGGTTCATGGTCTTCAGCGCCAGGCTCTCACCGTCCTGCACGTTTACCGTGACCTCGAAGCCGCCGCTGTAGGCGAATTCGGCGGCCAGGCGCAGCAGGTGCTCGGTCATCATCCTGCGTGGTACCGGGTTGATCGCCGGTTCACCCACGCCGAGCACCAGGCCTGGGCGGGTCACCGTGCCGACGCCGTGGCCGGCAACAAAGCGCACACCGGGTTCGGCCTGCAGGCGCACGCGGCTGTAGAGCAGGGCGCCGTGGGTCACGTCCGGGTCATCGCCGGCATCCTTGAGGGTGCCGGCTTCGGCGCCGTTCTCGTGCAGGCGACAAAACTCCAGGCGCATCTGCACCACCTTGCCCTTGGGCAAGGTGATCTGCACCGCATCGTTGCTCTGGCCGCCCAGCAGCAGCCGCGCCGCCGCCAGGCTAGTGGCGGTGGCGCAACTGCCAGTGGTCAGGCCGCTGCGCAGTGGCGCGGGTTGTTCGTGGGTTTCGTCACGCATCGGCAGGCTTGACCGCGTCTAGCAGGGTGATCGGCAGGGCCTGGCGCCAGGTGTCGAACTCGCCCAGGGGTTGGGCCTGGGCGATATGGATGCGGGTCAGCTCGCCGCCATGCTGCTCGCGCCAGTTGACCAGCGCCAGTTCACTTTGCAGGGTCACGGCATTGGCCACCAGGCGGCCGCCCGGGCGCAGTTGCTGCCAGCAGTGTTGCAGCACGCCTTCGCGGGTCACGCCGCCACCGATGAAGATCGCATCCGGGCGTTCCAGGCCCTGCAGGGCCATCGGCGCACGACCCCGGATCAACTGCAGGCCAGGCACGCCGAGGGCATCGCGGTTGTGTTCGATCAGTTGCTGGCGGCCCTCGTCTGACTCGATCGCCAACGCCCGGCAACTGGGGTGGGCGCGCATCCACTCGATACCGATCGAGCCGCTGCCGGCGCCGACATCCCAGAGCAGTTCGCCCGGCTGCGGGGCCAGGCGCGCCAGGGTGATGGCGCGCACATCGCGCTTGGTCAGCTGGCCGTCGTGCCTGAAGGCGCTGTCTGGCAGACCGGCAAGCGGCGACAGGCGCGGTGCATCGGGCGTGGCCAGGCATTCGATGGCGACCAGGTTCAAGTCGGCAACTTGCGGGTGCGGCCAGTGCGCGGCAGTGCCCTCAAGGCGACGCTCGGCGCTGCCGCCCAGGTGCTCGAAGACCTGCAGGCGGCTCAGCGCGAAACCGCGTTCGCGCAGCAGGGCGGCGATCGCGGCCGGGCTGCTGCCATCGTTGCTCAGCACCAGCAGGCGCACGCCGCTGTACAGGTGGGCGTTGAGCGCAGCGATCGGCCGCGCCACCAGCGAGAGCGTCAGCACCTCCTGCAGTGGCCAACCCAGGCGGGCGGCGGCCAGGGCGCAGGAAGAGGGCATCGGCAACACGTTCATTTCGCTGACATCGAGCTGGCGCGCAAGGCTTGCGCCTACGCCATAGAACATCGGGTCGCCGCTGGCCAGCACGCACACCGGCTCGCCGCGCAGGGCCAGTACCGGCGCCAGGGAAAACGGGCTGGGCCACAGCAGGCGTTCGCCGCTGATGCAGTGCGGCAGCAGGTCCAGCTGGCGCTGGCCGCCAAACACCCGTGAAGCGCCCAGCAGCGCGCGCCGGGCCTGCTTGCCCAGGCCACTGAAGCCGTCTTCACCGATACCTACTATTGTCAGCCAGGGCGACATGGATTTCCTCAATTCAACGCAATCCGACCGGCAGGCTTTTCATGCCTTCGGACAAAGCAGGCATAATACCGCGCCTTCTACACTGAAGTGCCTTTTCACGATTGCCGGGTGACCTTTTGAACCAGCCTGTATCGGCCCACCAGCCCCAAGCTTCGCTGCGTCCCTCGGCCTGTCCGGGGTTGTGGCGCATCGTCCAGGCGCTGGACGGCGGCATCTGCCGGATCAAGCTGGCCGGCGGGGCGCTGACGGCGGCTCAGGCCGAGGCCGTGGCCGCTGCGGCCGAGCGTTATGCCGGTGGTGAAATCGAAGTCACCAACCGTGGCAACCTGCAGATTCGCGGCATCGGCGGCGACCACGCCGGGCTGATCGAAGGGCTGCTGGCCGCAGGCCTGGGCCCGCGCGAGGCCGCCGGCGACGATGTGCGCAACCTGATGCTCAGCCCCGTCGCCGGCCTTGATCGGCAGATGCTGTTCGATACCCGGCCTTTGGCGCAGCAGGTGCTGCAGTCGCTGGAAACCACCCCGCGTTTTCATCAGCTCTCGGCCAAGTTCGCCGTGCAGCTGGATGGCGGCGAGGCCCTGGCGATGCTTGAACACCCCCATGACCTGTGGCTCAGCCCGCTGAAGCTTGACGACGAACTGTGGCTGGCATTCGGCCTTGCCGGTTGCCCGGCCGCGGATGCGCCGTTGGGTGCTGTACCCCTGACACGCGGGCACGAACTGGTACTGGCGGTACTCAAGCGCTTTCTCGATCTGGCCCGGCCAGAGCAGACGCGGATGCGCCAGTTGCTCAGCGAACATACGCCCGAGGCGTTTATCGCCGGGCTGGTTTTGCCGGTGCGGGCGGATGCGGCGGTTTGCCAGTGGCGTCGCTCGCCGGTAACGGCGGGCTATCTGGGGATTTATCCACAGCTGCAACACGGCCTGAGCGCCGTCGGTTCGGCAGCGCCCCTGGGGCGTCTGAACCCTTCGATGCTGCGCGCTGCGGCCCGGCTGGCACGGGAGCAGGGCGACGGCACCTTGCGCATGACCCCTTGGCAGGGCGTGCTGCTGCCCAACATTGGTCACCATCACGCCGGGCAGGTGGTCGACGGCCTGGCCCGATTGGGGCTGCTGGTCTCGACCCATGATCGACTGGCGCGCCTGGTCGCCTGCACCGGTTGCGCCGGCTGCGCCAAAGGCCAGGCCGAAACCAAGGGCGATGCGCGCCTGCTGGCCACCATGCTGGCGCCCGGAGCACCGGCCAGCGTGCACTTGAGCGGCTGCCTGCGCTCGTGCGCCATGGCCCACGTGGCGCCCGCCACCTTGCTGGCGCAAAGCCCCGGCCACTACGACTTGTACCTGCGTGATGCAATTGAGCCTGGCTTCGGCCGCCTGCGCGCACGCAACCTCACACTAAAAGAAGCCGGCGCACTGCTAGACGCCTGCTCACGGAGCACCCTTGATGATTGATTACATCCGCGATGGTCAGGAGATCTATCGCAATTCCTTCGCGATCATTCGAGAGGAAGCCCGGCTCGATCGCATCCCGGCCGATCTGGAAAAGCTTGCGGTCCGCGTGATACACGCCTGCGGCATGGTCGATGCAATCGATGGCCTGCAGTTCTCCCCGGGTGCCGGCAAGGCCGGGCGTGATGCCCTGGCCGCCGGCGCGCCGATCCTCTGCGATGCGCGGATGGTGTCCGAGGGTATTACCCGTGCACGCCTGCCAGCCAACAACCCGGTGATCTGCACCCTGCGCGACGAGCAGGTGCCGGAACTTGCCCGAGAATTGGGCAACACCCGCTCGGCGGTGGCCCTGGAGCTGTGGCGGCCGCACCTGGAAGGTAGCGTGGTAGTTATCGGCAACGCGCCGACCGCGCTGTTCTACCTGCTGGAAATGCTCGACGCTGGCGCGCCTAAACCGGCGTTGATTCTCGGCTTCCCGGTGGGCTTTGTTGGCGCCGCCGAGTCCAAGGCGATGCTCGCTGCCGACAGCCGTGGCGTGCCGTTCGTGATCATGCAAGGGCGCCTGGGCGGCAGCGCCATGGCCGCCGCCGCGGTCAATGCCCTGGCCACGGAGGTCGAATGATGCAGGCTCGTGGACGTTTGCTGGGCCTGGGCGTTGGCCCCGGCGATCCAGAACTGATTACCGTCAAGGCGCTGCGTTTGCTGCGCGAGTCGCCGGTGGTGGCCTACTTTGTCGCCAAGGGCAAGCGCGGCAACGCCTTCGGCATCATCGAAAGCCATCTGCAGGAAGCCCAGACCTTGCTGGCGCTGGTGTACCCGGTGACCACCGAGGTGCTGCCGGCGCCGTTGTCTTATGAACAGGTCATCAGCGACTTTTACGATGCCGCCAGCCTCGAGGTTGCCGCGCACCTGGATGCCGGCCGCGATGTGGCGGTGATCTGCGAAGGCGATCCGTTCTTCTACGGCTCCTACATGTACCTGCACGACCGCCTCGCCGAGCGCTACGATGCGCAGGTGATCCCGGGGGTCTGCTCGATGCTCGGCGGCGCCTCGGTGCTCGGTGCGCCGCTGGTGTATCGCAACCAGAGCCTGTCGGTACTCTCCGGCGTGCTGGCGCATGACGAACTCAAGCGCCGCCTGGCCGATGCCGATGCCGCGGTGATCATGAAACTTGGGCGTAACTTCCCCAAGGTTCGCGATGTGCTGGCCGAGCTCGGCCTGGCCGAGCGTGCCCTGTATGTGGAGCGGGCAACCATGGCCAACCAGAAGATCGTCGCCCTGGACCAGGTCGATCCGCAGTCCTCGCCGTACTTCTCGCTGATCATCGTGCCCGGTGAAAGGTGGCAAGGTTGATGACCCGTAAAGCTCCGGCCATTGTCATCCTTGGCAACGGCAGCCTGGCCACTGCCCGCAAGATCCAGCAGTTGTACCCGGACGCATTGATTCATGGCCTTGAGGGCCGGGTCGAAGGCGCCGACCGCAGTTACCAGGAATTCGGCGCCACCGTGCGCCAGCTCTATCAGCACGACACGCCGATCATCGCCCTGTGCGCTGCCGGTATCGTCATCCGCACCCTGGCCGGCCTGTTGCTTGAGAAGGGCGCCGAGCCGCCGGTGCTGGCGGTGGCCGAGGATGGCAGCGCTGTGGTGCCGCTGCTCGGCGGGCTCGGCGGGGTCAATCGCATGGCCCGGGAAATCGGCGCCGGCCTGGGCGTGGCGGCGGCGATCACTACCAGTGGCGAGCTGCGTTTCGGTACCTGCCTGCTCAACCCGCCCAGCGGTTATGCCCTGGCCGACCTTGAGCTGGGCAAGCGTTTCGTCTCCGACCTGCTGGCCGGCGAAAGCGTGCGTATCGACGGCGCTGCGCCCTGGCTTGAACAGGCGCAGCTGCCGCAAAGCGAGCAGGCGCACCTGGCGATTCATGTTGGTTGTGATGCCCGTGCAACCTCGGCCAATGAGCTGGTGATCTACCCGCGTTGTGTCATGGTCGCGGTCAGCGAAGTGCTGCCGGAACTGGCCCAGGCCATTCGCGCTGCCCTGCAGGCGGCGCGCATTGCCGAGCCGGCGCTGGCTTGCCTGCTGGCCGCAGAGCCGCACATGGCCAACCCGGCCCTGCACGCGGCTGCTGCCGAGCTGGGTGTGGCCCTGCGCTTTGCCCCAGGCGCTGGTGATGCCAGCGCCCTGGCCGCTCAGGCACTGCCGCAATTGCTGCCACCGCAGTCGGTGAGCGATGGCCTGGCCATCGTGGTCTCGAACCAGCCGATCGACCCGCAGCAGATCGGCCGCGCCCGCGGGCGCCTGGCGGTGATCGGCCTCGGGCCTGGCGCTGCCGACCTGATGGTGCCGGCGGTCAAGGCGGAGCTGGCGCGGGCCAACGACGTACTCGGCTATGAAACCTATGTGCGCATGGCCGGGCCGTTCCGTGCCGATCAGGTGCTACATTGCACCGACAACCGCGAAGAGATGCAGCGTGCCCGGCATGCCTTCGAGCTGGCGGCGCAAGGGCGTTCGGTAGTGGTGGTGTCTTCGGGCGACCCTGGTGTGTTCGCCATGGCCGCGGCGGTGCTCGAAGCGCTGCACGAGTCGAACGATCCGGATTGGCACGCAGTGGAGCTGGAAATGCTGCCCGGCGTTTCCGCTTCCCTGGCAACTGCAGCGCAGGCCGGCGCTCCCTTGGGCCACGACTTCTGCGTGCTGTCGCTGTCGGACAACCTCAAGCCCTGGTCGATCATCGAGAAGCGCCTGGACCTGGCCTGCCAGGCCGACCTGGCGCTGGCCTTCTACAACCCGATCTCGCGCTCGCGGCCGTGGCAGCTCGGGCGGGCCCTGGAAATTGTCCGCCAGCATCGAGCCGAGCTGACTCCTGTAGTCCTTGGCCGCGACATCGGTAGGCCGGGTCAGACACTGAGGGTGGTCAGTCTCGGTGAGCTGCAAACGGACATGGTCGATATGCGCACCATGGTGCTGGTCGGATCCTCGACGACCTGCGAGTTTGCCCGCGCTGACGGTGGTCAGTGGGTCTATACCCCGCGTTGGTATCCACCGCAGCATTGATGCTGCCGTGGAAGGCTTTCGATCCTGATTGAAGCGGCCGTCTCGAATAGCGTGAAGCCCCCGTCGATAGCGACCGGGGCTTCATGAAAAGGACTATTCGAGATGAACGACACCACCGAAATTCTGAGCACCAATACCGCTGCAGTTCTGGAACAATCGCTGATGGCGTTTGGTGCCGGCATGTCCGTGCAAAGCCGCACCGACGTGAAAAACTCCTACCAGTTCGCATCGCTGGTGGCCAGCAAGCTGTATGACCAGGAAGGCCAGGGTGAAGCCTGGTTCAAGCAGTTTCTTAAAGTTCTGCAGGACTGCGGCTGGGTCACCGCACGTCGTAGCTATGAGCGCGAATTTACTTCCTCCAAGACCTTGACTGTCGGTGCCGTCGCCTCCAAGGCGCTGGGCGCGATAGGCACTGCGGTGATGGGCGGCCCCGTCGGTGTGGCGCTGAACAAGCTGACTGGCGATGCACTGGCAAAGCTGGGGCAGGTCGAGCAGGCGCAGAAGCTGTTTGATCGCAACGTCAAAAACAAAAAAACCGCCACCATCGGTCTGGCCTCCTGTATCGAAACCTCTGAGGGTGAAGTGGTCCTGGCCATGAGCTGCCTACATTCGGACACCTCTGCCAAGGACCTGGATGTCTTCGTTCTGGAATGGAACAGCAGCTCTGCCGAGTTCTACACCGGCTCTGCAGCACTGTCGTTCAACAAGTCAGTGTATGAGGGCGTACGCGCCACCATTGAAGGGAGACTCGGCGAGCGCAGCATCAATAACGTACTGGACTACGAGATCTGATTGTTCGGGATGGCTCGCCAGGTGGGCCATCCTGCCTTTGCAGGAGCAAAGACCATGGAAACGGATGACTATTCGGTATGCACGGCTGGCGGCACCTTGCTGTTGATTGCCCCGCAAGTGGCGCCTGCCCAGCGCCAGGCGGTGTTCGACTCGCTGCTGTATTCGCAGTTACGGGCCAACAAGCTGGCCGGGTCGCGCTTCGAGCACTATCAAGCCTGGTTTGGAAGTTACCGAAAGGAACTCTCGGCGCGGGGGTGGATCATCACCCAGTTCTACCACGATACGCAGTCTGCAAGCGCCGGCTCGTTGTTGGCGCCCATTCAGCCGTTGCGCCTTTGGCTGGACAGCCAGTACGAGACGGCGGACGGCATCATTGAAGCGGCTTTGAGCACACTCAAGGGCACGCAGAGCAGCCTGGATGAGTTTCGCGACTTCACTTTCGAGGGGCGCGAGTGTGGCACGCGTATTGCCCTTGAGATTGGCCTGGTTCATCCAGGGCCTGTCATCAGCCTGTGCAGCATCGCCTTGCATGCGTCGGAGCCGGTAGAGCAGGTCAGTATCGAGGGGCCGTTGCTTGCCAAGGGGTTTCAGGGGGAGGTGTTGGTCAAAGGGCTGGTGGCGCATCTGGATGGTCAGCAGTACGAGCCGCAGCGTGTTCAGTTGCGAGCTTTGATCGAGCGTAAGCAACAAGAGCATCCTTCGTTGACCAGGAATCTGCCAGGAGGCATCCATGAGTGAACAACAGGTAGCCGTAGTGGGCGCAAGCCTGATGTCATTCATGCCCGGCTTGTCGCCGGGGCAGCGCAGCTCGGTACAGCTGGCAATACTGCAGGCCGAGCAGGAAACGCGCTTTGTCCACGAGCAGGGCCAGGTTCAGGACTGGTTCAGCTATTACAAGAACAAGCTGAAGTTCTACGGCTGGGACGCGGTGCCGCCTAGCGAGGTCCATTGGCCGGGCAACGAGCGCTCGGATGTTGTCGATAGCGCGCTAAAGGCCATCTCGGCCGTCGCCGGCAGCCAGTATGCAAGTTCGACGGAATTGGCCATGCGGGGGCTCAAGCAGGACGCCAGGGCCTTGGTACAGTTTGAGCGGCGTACGCGTGAGCAGGGCGTGTTTCAGTTGTTGCCGTGTGCGCCGGGCCGAAATGGCTCGGTGGATATGGTGCTGTATTACGAAGAGCTTGAGCAATCGCAAATCACCGCCGGCTTTCTGTTTCGTAAACGCCGGCACCAGCAGGTCAGGGCCGAGCTGGTGCGCTTTAACACCCGTCTGTTCGATCAACAGTTCAGAAGCAAGGTGGAGCGGAGCCTGGCGACTATCGCCCTGCGGGAAATCCTTGAACTGGAGCTTTAGGGCACCAGGTAACCCTTGATTCCGGTAAAGATGATCTGCGCCGCCAGGGCGCAGACAAACAACCCCATCAAACGGCTGACAATCTGCAGGCCCTGGTCGCCGAGAATCCGCTCGATACGGTTCGACAGGTACAACACCAGGCCGACGGTGAAGCTGGCCATGGCAATACTGACGATGGCCAGCAGCTTGTCGTCCCAGTGCGGCTGGCCAATCCCCATTACCAGCAGTGCACCGATGGTGCCAGGGCCGACGGTCAGGGGGATGGTCAGCGGCACGATGGTTACATCCTGCTGCACGTTGTCGGTCTGCACCGCCGACTTGCCCTGGGCCATGCCCAGCGCGGAAATGAACAGCACGCTGCCGGCACCGATGCGAAATGCATCCACGGTGATGCCGAATATGCCGAAGATCACCCTGCCGAACAGGTATAGCAATACGCTGGCGATCAGCACGGCGATTGCCACGCGCCAGGCCAGTTGCTTGCGCTCCTTGCTGGAGTAGCCGCGGGTCAGGCTGATAAAGCACGAGAGCACGAAGAACGGGCTGTAGAGCACGAGCATTTTCAGGTAGACGCTGAACAACTCATGGAGCATGGTCGAGGCTCGCGGCAAGGGTGATGTGGAGCAAGTGTATGCGAATTACGGGGTTGGAATCTGACTTGATTCGGCTTCGCGATGCGCCACCCAATGCTCGATCAGCTCGCGCAACTGCGACAGTTCCACCGGCTTGGACATGTGCCCGTCCATGCCGGCCAGGCGTGCGCGTTCCTTGTGCTCGGCGAGGATGTGCGCGGTCAGGGCCACCACCGGTGTGCGCCGGCGCTGGTTGCTGACTTCCCAGATGCGCAGTTGCTGGGTGGCCGAGAAGCCATCGAGCACTGGCATTTCGCAGTCCATCAACACCAGGTCGTAATGGTTGGCCTTCATCGCCTGCAGGGCTTCCTCGCCATTGCTGGCGGTGTCCGGCTCCAGGCTCAGCTTGCCGAGCATGCCACGGATCACCTTGGTCGAGATGTTGTTGTCCTCGGCCACCAGGATGCGGAAATCGCTGGGCAGGTTCAGTGGCGCCGACAGCCCGGTCTGCACCGGGATGCTCGGCTGGCCCTTGCTGCGCTGGGACAGCTCTTCGGCCAGGGTGGTCTTGAGGGTGTAGCCGGCCACCGGCTTGGCAAGGATGCGCTTGACCCCGGCATTGCGGGCGATGACCTTGCTTGGCGCGTTGCTGATACCGGTGAGCATCACCAGCAGGATGTCGTGGTTCAGGCTCGGGTCTTCCTTGATCTTCGCCGCCAGTTGCATGCCGGTCATGCCCGGCATGTTCTGATCGAGCAGCACCGCATCGAAGTAATCGCGCAGGTGCGCCTTGGTGCGCAACAGGGCCAGGGCTTCCTTGCCCGACGGCACGGCGCTGACGTTCATGCCCCAGGCGCTGCACTGCTGGACCAGGACCTTGCGGCAGGTGTCGTTGTCGTCCACCACCAGCACCCGGGCGCCGCGCAGCGGGCCGTCGAGGTCGGTGGGTGGCTGTTCGAGGCGGTGCGGGTCGAGCGGCAGGGTCATCCACAGGGTGTTGCCCATGTTGTGGCTGGTCTTGATGCCGAACTCGCCCTGCATCAGAGTGATCAGTTGCTTGGCGATCACCAGCCCCAGGTGGCCGCCGAGCTTGTTGCTGGAGAGGAAGTGCTTGCTGTGCAGCTCTGCCTGCAGCAGCGCTTCGCGCTCGCCCGGCGGGATCGGTTCGCCGCTGTCCTGCACGGCAATGCGCAGGCGCGGGCTGTCGCCGCGCTGGTCGAGGGCGACCACCAGCAGGATCTCGCCCTGGTCGGTTTTCTTCAGGGCGTTTTCCAAAAGGCTCAGCAAGGCCTGGCGCAGACGCGTCGGGTCGCCACTGATGACCCGCGGTACCTGCGGCTGGGTGAAGCTGATCAGTTCGATGTTCTGCTGCTCGGCCTTGGCCCGGAAGATACTCAGGCAATCCTCGATCAGGGCATTGAGGTCGAACTGCACGTCATCCAGCTCGATCTGCCCGGATTCGAGCTTGGAGATGTCGAGAATCTCGTTGATCAGGGTCAGCAGCTCGTTGCCGGCGCTGTGGATGGTCTGCACGTAGTCGCGTTGCTTGACCGACAGCGGGGTGCCGAGCAGCAGCTCGGTCATGCCCAGCACGCCGTTCATGGGCGTGCGGATCTCGTGACTGATCTTGGCCAGGAACTCGGCCTTGGCGTTGATCTCGGCGTTGCTGGCGGCCAGTTCGCGGCTGGCGCTGAAGCGCTCTTCGCTGATGCGCCGCAAGCGCTCGCTGACGGCCAGGTTGAGCAGCAGGCCGCTGAAACTGGTGAGCCCGAGGAGAATGAACAGCAGCCATTGGGTCGGCGTGCGGGTCAGGCCGAGCAGGGCCGGCAACACCACCAGGCAACCGATGTTGAACGCCAGCATGGCCAGGGCGAACAGCCGCGCCGGGGCATACCCCTTGTACCAGTGGTAGCTGGCCACCAGCAGCATGCTCAGGCTACCGACGGCCATCAGCGCATAGGTCATCAGGTTCAGCGGCAAGGTATCGACGAACAACAGCAACAGGCCGCACAGCGCGATCAGCAGCATCTCGCCCTGCAGCAGGCGGCTCAGGCGCGGTTGCTCGCAAGGCGTGAAGAAGCGCAGGGTAAAGGTCAGGCCGGCCAGCGATGCCAGCAGGGCAGTAAGGTAGGCCGCCGGTGTTTGTGCCGAATGCCAGAGGCTCCACCAGGGGCCGCTGAGGTTGAGCAGAATCAGTGCGCTGAGCAGCATCAGCGCGTGGTAGACCGCCAGGGCCAGGCTGGTACTGGAGCGTGAGTAAGCGAAGCGGATCAGGTTGTGCAGCATCAGCATCAGCAGGCAGCCGAACAACAGGCCGAAGAACAGCGGCTGGCGCTGGTCGGCGGCGGCCTGGGCGGCAGGCTCGAGGCTGATGGCCGGACGCAGCTGGTGTTCCGACACCAGGCGCAGGTACACATCCAGCGGTTGCGTGCTGTTGGGCAGGGCCAGGACATGGTCGCTGCTGCGCAGGTAAGGGTCGCCGCTGTCGCTCTGGCGACCGTTGTGGATCTGCTTGATCAGCCGGTCGCCTTGCAGGGCGTAGAGGTCCAGCCGTGACAGGTCGGGGGCGAACACCCGCAGCAGTTTTTCCTGCTGTCCGGGTTCCAGCCGATAGTGCAGCCACAACGCCTGGTCGGGCGTGGCAGCGTTGAGTTCGTTGAGTTCGAGGGGGCTGAACTGGTTGCGGTAGCGTTCGGAACGTACATCGCTCAATTGCAGGCTGGCCTGGTCGTCAAGCAATACCGCCCAACCACTGCCCTGTTCGGCCACGGCCGGGAACAGGCAGAGCAGGGTCAGCAAGCTGACAGTAAGACCAATGGCAATCCTGAGCCAACGCAAGACGAAATCCTTTCTTAGCCAAATGCCGGATGGTAACTATGCGCGGCGCGCCAAGCCGAAGGCAAGGCCCATGGCGGGCCCTGTCGACGAGCCGGGGGCAGGGCGCTCGTCGCGCCGCTGCCACCAGGCACCGGTTTACTCCTGGTGTTCACCGCGTTCGCGGGCAATGGCACGGTAGCCGATGTCCTTGCGGTAGAAGCTGCCATCCCAGTTGATCTCGGCTGCCAGGCGGTAGGCTTGTTGCTGGGCCGACTCGACGCTGCTGCCCATGGCGGTGGCGCACAGTACGCGGCCGCCAGTGGCAACTACCTGGCCGTCCTTGAGCGCGGTACCGGCGTGGAACACCTTGCCTTCAATCTGCGCTGCAGCATCCAGGCCGTGGATGACCGCGCCTTTGCTGTAGTCGCCAGGGTAGCCGCCAGCAGCCAGCACCACGCCCAGGCTCGGACGCGGATCCCACTGCGCTTCGACCTTGTCCAGGGCCTTGGCGAAAGCGGCTTCGATCAGCAGCACCAGGCTCGACTCCAGGCGCAGCATGACCGGCTGGGTTTCCGGGTCGCCGAAGCGGCAGTTGAACTCGATGACTTTCGGGTTACCGGCTTTATCGATCATCAGGCCGGCATAGAGGAAGCCGGTGTAGACGTTGCCTTCCTCGGCCATGCCGCGCACGGTCGGCCAGATCACCTGGTCCATGACGCGCTGGTGCACGTCGGCGGTGACCACTGGCGCTGGCGAGTAGGCGCCCATGCCGCCGGTGTTGGGGCCGGTGTCGCCGTCGCCGACGCGCTTGTGGTCCTGGCTGGTAGCCATTGGCAGCACGTTGTGGCCGTCGACCATGACGATGAAGCTGGCTTCCTCGCCGTCGAGGAACTCTTCGATCACCACGCGCGAACCTGCGTCACCAAAGGCGTTGCCGGCGAGCATGTCGCGCACGGCGTCTTCGGCCTCGCCCAGGGTCATGGCGACGATCACGCCTTTACCGGCGGCCAGGCCGTCGGCCTTGATCACGATCGGTGCGCCTTTTTCCCGCAGGTAGGCCAGGGCCGGCTCGATCTCGGTGAAGTTCTGGTAGTCGGCAGTCGGGATCTTGTGGCGCGCCAGGAAGTCCTTGGTGAAGGCCTTGGAACCTTCCAGCTGGGCCGCGCCCTTGGTTGGACCAAAGCAGTCCAGGCCGCGGCTGCGGAACAGGTCGACGACACCGGCAACCAGCGGGCCCTCAGGGCCGACGATGGTCAGGGCGACATTTTTTTCGGCGAAATCGGCCAGTTGCTCCAAAGCGCTGACGTCGATGTCGACGTTCTCGCACTTGGCTTCAGTGGCGGTGCCAGCGTTGCCCGGGGCAACGAAGACTTTTTCGACCCGTGGGTCCTGAGCGACTTTCCAGGCCAGGGCGTGTTCACGACCGCCGCTACCGATAATCAGAATATTCATGAAGGCTCCTTCGGAGAAGCTGCAAGCTGCAAGCTACAAGAAAAAGCAGCCAGTGCTGCCTTTTGCGTAGCTTGCAACTCTGAAATTTAAGGGGCTGCAACTGCAAGAGGATGCGACGCGATGCGCTTTTTCTTGCAGCTTGCAGCTTGGAGCTTGTCGCTGCTTCACTCAGTGACGGAAGTGACGCATGCCGGTGAAGACCATGGCAATGCCGGCTTCGTCAGCGGCGGCGATGACTTCGGCATCGCGCATCGAGCCACCTGGCTGGATCACCGCGGTGATGCCGACCTTGGCAGCGTTGTCGATGCCATCACGGAACGGGAAGAACGCGTCCGATGCCATGACCGCGCCCTGCACCTGCAGGCCGGCGTGCTCGGCCTTGATCGCAGCGATACGGGCGGAGTTGACGCGGCTCATCTGGCCGGCGCCGACACCAATGGTCTGGCGGTTCTTGGCGTAGACGATGGCGTTGGACTTGACGTACTTGGCCACTTTCCAGGCGAAGATCAGGTCGTGGATTTCTTGCTCGCTCGGCGCACGCTTGGTGACCACTTTCAGGTCGCCCTCGGTGATCATGCCGATGTCGCGGCTTTGTACCAGCAGGCCGCCGGTGACGCGCTTGAAGTCCCAGGCAGCGGCACGTTCTGCCGACCACTCGCCGCAGGCCAGCAGGCGCACGTTGGCCTTGGCCGCCACCACGGCGCGGGCTTCGTCGCTGACGCTCGGGGCGATAATCACTTCGACGAACTGACGCTCGACGATGGCTTTGGCGGTTTCGGCGTCCAGTTCGCGGTTGAAGGCGATGATGCCGCCGAACGCCGATTCGGTATCGGTGGCGTACGCCAGCTCGTAAGCCTGGCGGATACCGCCTTCAGCGTCGGGGCTGACCGCCACGCCGCACGGGTTGGCGTGCTTGACGATGACGCAGGCCGGCTTGACGAAGCTCTTCACGCATTCCAGCGCGGCGTCGGTATCGGCCACGTTGTTGTACGACAGCTCCTTGCCCTGCAACTGCACCGCGGTGGCGATGCCGGCTTCGGCAGGCTTGGCCTCGACATAGAACGCCGCGCTCTGGTGCGGGTTCTCGCCGTAGCGCATTTCCTGGGCCTTGGTGAACTGGCTGTTGAAGGTCCGCGGGAATTCGCTGCGACCTTCGGTGCTGAGGGTTTCAGCGGCCTGGTTCACGGTGCCCATGTAGTTGGCAATCATGCCGTCGTAGGCTGCAGTGTGCTCGAATGCCTTGAGCATCAGGTCGAAGCGCTGGGCGTAGGTCAGGCCACCGGCCTTGAGGCTTTCCAGGACCTGGCCGTAGTCGCTGGCGTTGACCACGATGGCGACGTCCTTGTGGTTCTTGGCCGCCGAGCGGACCATGGTCGGGCCGCCGATGTCGATGTTCTCGATGGCGGTCGGCAGGTCACAGCCCGGCTTGGAGATGGTGGCTTCGAACGGGTAGAGGTTGACCGCGACCAGATCGATCGGCTTGATCCCGTGCTCGGCCATGATGGCGTCGTCGGTACCGCGACGGCCGAGGATGCCGCCGTGGATTTTCGGGTGCAGGGTCTTGACCCGGCCGTCCATCATTTCGGCGAAGCCGGTGTAATCGGCAACTTCCACCGCGGCAACGCCATTGTCCTGGAGCAACTTGAAGGTGCCGCCGGTGGACAGGATCTCGACGCCGAGCTGTTGCAGCTCACGGGCGAATTCAAGGATCCCGGTCTTGTCGGAGACGCTGATCAAGGCGCGGCGGATCGGCAGGCGGGTAGTCTGGTCGGTCATTTCAGATTCCATAACGCGGTGGAGTCAGCAAAAAAGGCGACCTCATCGAATGGGAGCCGCCTTTTCTGGTTTGGATGCTTGCTTACAACAAATCGTACTGCTTGAGTTTCTTGCGCAAGGTGCCGCGGTTGAGCCCGAGCAGCTCGCTGGCCTTGGTCTGGTTGCCCTTGACGTAGTTCATTACGCTTTCGAGCAACGGCGCTTCGACTTCCGAGAGCACCAGGTTGTACACGTCCGTGACGGCCGCGCCCTCCAGATGGGCGAAATAGTTGTGCAGCGCCTTTTCCACACTGCCGCGAAGGGTCTGACCCTCTTCGCTCGGCGTATTCAGGTGCTGTTTCAGGTTGACGTTGTCGCTCACGGGCGTTGTTCCACTCACTAAAGTCTCGGTCATCATCGTCATGCGGCCACCCCTTGTCCGTCCTCTGTCTCAAGGCTCTGTTCACGCTCGCTGAAGAAGCCGCGAACGTTGGCGCACTGCGCTTGCGTGTCTTCCAAACGGTTGAACTGGGCGCGAAACTCCTTGGCGCCCGGTAGCGTTGCCAGGTACCAACCAACGTGCTTGCGGGCGATACGTACGCCCATCACATCGCCATAGAAGGCGTGCAACGCGGTCAGGTGCTCCAGCAGAATTCGTTCCACTTCGTCCAGCTGCGGTGCCGGCAGTTTTTCGCCGGTACGCAGGTAATGCTCGATCTCGCGAAAGATCCATGGCCGCCCTTGGGCAGCCCGGCCAATCAGCAGACCGTCGGCACCGGTGGCATCCAGCACCGCCCGGGCTTTTTCTGGCGAAGTGATATCGCCATTGGCAAAAACCGGGATCGACACCGCCTGCTTGATCGCCGCGATGGTGTCGTATTCGGCTTCACCGGTGTAGAGGTCGGCGCGTGTGCGTCCATGTACCGCCAGTGCCTGGATCCCGGCCTGCTCGGCGATCCTCGCCACAGTCAGGCCGTTCTTGTTGGCCCTGTCCCAGCCAGTGCGGATCTTCAGCGTGACCGGCACGTCCACGGCGGCAACCACCGCGTGGAGGATTTCGCTGACCAGGGCTTCATCTTTCAATAAAGCAGAGCCTGCGGCCTTGTTGCAGACTTTTTTTGCCGGGCAGCCCATGTTGATGTCGATAATCTGCGCGCCGGCCTCGACGTTGGCCCGGGCCGCCGCTGCGAGCATCTGCGCGTCACCGCCGGCGATCTGTACCGAGCGCGGCTCGGGATCACCTTCGTGAATCATGCGCAGGCGCGACTTGCGGCTGTTCCACAGGCTCATGTCGCTGCTGACCATCTCCGACACCACCAGGCCTGCACCCATTCGTCGGCACAACTGACGAAAGGGCTGGTCCGTGACCCCGGCCATGGGCGCGAGGATCAGGGCGTTCTGCAGTGTGTATGGGCCGATGCGTACCGCCGACATAGGAGTTCCCTGTTGTGGGGGCCGATCTTAGAGTTCGAAAAAGGGTTGGCATGATACCCGCTCTCGGTGACCGGATAAAGATCGATTTGGATAAAATCTGAACAGTTGGCTTTGAGCTTCAAGCTGCAAGCTTCAAGCCGCAAGCAAAAACGGATCAGCGCATGGGGCTGCTTTTCCTTGTGGCTTGACGCTTGCGGCTTGCCGCTCGCCGACTATTCCGGCGACCGGAACGACAGGCTGTAGTTGACCGCCTTGGGGCCCGGATCGAGGATGTCCAGGGCGATGTGGATCGGCGTCTGGCTGGGCATTTCGCCCTTGCCGGCCAGTTCACCGCTGAGGTACTCGGTGGGCTTGAAGCGGCGGCTGGCGATCAACTGGCCATTGAGATCGGCAAAGCGCAGCTCCAGCAGCGGGAACGGCTGGGCGAAGGGCGCCCGGTTGTAGATGATCGCATCGACGATCAAGGCACCGTTGAAGTCCGGGTGGCTGCGCACCACCAGGTTACTGCTCTTGATCCGGGCGATATCGACCCGCGACGGCACCTGGCAACCGACGGTCGGACAGACCGCCTGGAACCACGGGCGGTAGCGGTCCTGGCGGGCCAGTTCGTCGAACTGGTACCAGATGTATTGGCCGGCCAGGGCCGCAGCGGCCAGCATAATCAACAGGATCCACAGCAGGCGCCGGGCCCAGTTGACCTTGGGCTTCTGCCAGTCGAGCTGGATCGGATCGTCGACCAGGTCGAGCAGCGGCTCCTTGCGCGCCGGGCGGTTGCTGACCGGGCCCAGGCCCGGTTCGCGGCGCTCGTCGAGCTCGGGTTCGGGGCTGTCCAGAGGGGCCTCAGGCTCGCGCGCCGACAGACGCTCGCCGGGCAGTTCGTCATCATCGGCGCGTAGCGCAGCGGCAGGTGCCAGCGGGGCGTCGAGGTCGTCATCGATGGCATCCAGCGACAGCGACGGCTCGGTACGCTCGCCGGGTGCCGGCGCGAGGTCCAGGGCTTCCTGCTCGATCAGCGGCGGTTGCGGCGCGTCGAGCTCGGCACTGAGTTGCTCGCGCTCGGCGGCCGGGCTGCTGAACAGGCTGTCGGGCCAGTGCTGGTCGTCTTGCTCGGGGCTGTCGCGGTGCGCGCTGAGGCTCTCTTCGCGTGGTGCAGCGGCCTTGAACTCGGTGGTCGGCTGGATTTCGCGCTGTTCCAGGCGCGCCAGCTCCTGATCGAGGTCGAGCTGGTCGAGGTCCAGCTCGGCGGCGCTCCACTCGTGCTGGCTCGGTGCTTTTGCGGGCTCCGCCACTGGCTCGACCGGCACCGGCGCTGCAGGCGGGTTCTGCGCCGCGCTTTGCTCCAGTAGTTGCCGGGCGGCGTTGAACACTTGCAGGCAGGCGCCGCAACGCACCATGCCGCGGGCCACGCTCAACTGATTGTGGCTGACGCGAAAGCTGGTCTGGCAATGCGGGCACTGGGTGACGAAACTGTCGGTCATGCGGCGGTCCGGGTTATGCAGAAGGTTATTCTAGGCGCACTTAGCGGCGGCGACCACTGATGCGTACCCAGCCATCGCGTACGGCGATCGGGTCGAGGTCGAAGTCCTTGGCGTAGGCCGCGGCAACTTCATCACCCTGCTCGGCGAGAATCCCCGACAGCGCCAGCAGGCCACCCGGACGTACCAGCCCGGACAGTTGCGGGGCCAGCGAGACCAGCGGGCCGGCGAGGATGTTGGCGACCAGTACGTCGGCCTGCATGGCCGGCATGTGCTCGGGCAGGTACAGGGCGAATTTCTCGTCGGCGATGCCATTGCGTCCGGCGTTGTCGCGCGAGGCTTCCAGGGCCTGCACGTCGATGTCGGTACCGACCGCTTCACGGGCACCGAGCAGCAGCGCGGCGATGGCGAGGATGCCCGAGCCGCAACCGAAGTCGAGCACCTGGGTGTCTTTCAGGTCCTGGCCGTCGAGCCATTCCAGGCACAGTGCGGTGGTCGGGTGGGTGCCGGTGCCGAAGGCCAGGCCCGGGTCGAGCAGCAGGTTGACCGCCTCAGGCTCCGGTGCCGCGTGCCAGCTTGGCACGATCCACAGGCGCTGGCCGAAACGCATCGGCTGGAAATTGTCCATCCAGCTGCGTTCCCAATCCTGGTCTTCGATGACTTCGGCCTGGTGCTCCGGCAGTTCGGCGCCGGTCAGCAACTGCAGGTGGGCGAACACCGCGCTGGCGTCGGTCTCGGCTTCGAACAGTGCCAGCAGGTGGGTATGCGACCACAGCGGGGTGGTGTTGAGGTCCGGTTCGAAGATCGGCTGATCTTCGGCATCCATGAAGGTGACCGAAACGGCGCCTACTTCGAGCAGGGCATCTTCATAGGTTTCGGCTTGTTCCGGGCTGATGGCCAGACGTACTTGCAGCCAAGGCATGGCGGGCACCTTTGGAAAAATCTACAGGGGCAGCCCGAGGCTGCGAGAAGCCCGCCAGTTTACTTGAGTGCGAGGGGTTTGTGGGAACCCTGTGGGAGCCCCAAAAAAAGACCCCGGTCACGGGACCGGGGTCTTTTTTACATCACTGGCGAATCACTCCTGGCTAGCCAGTTTGTGTTCCAGGTAGTGAATGTTGACGCCGCCTTTGCAGAAACCTTCATCACGCACCAGGTCGCGGTGCAGCGGGATGTTGGTCTTGATGCCGTCGACGACGATCTCGTCCAGGGCATTGCGCATGCGTGCCATGGCTTCGTCGCGGTCCTTGCCGTAGGTGATCAGCTTGCCGATCAGCGAGTCGTAGTTCGGTGGAACTGCGTAACCGCTGTACAGGTGCGAATCGACGCGAACGCCGTTGCCACCCGGGGCGTGGAAATGCTTGACCGTGCCTGGGCTCGGGATGAACTTCTTCGGGTCTTCGGCGTTGATCCGGCACTCCAGCGAGTGACCGCGAATCACCACGTCATCCTGGGTGAACGACAGCTTGTTGCCAGCGGCGATGCTGAGCATCTCCTTGACGATGTCGATACCGGTGACCATCTCCGAAACCGGGTGCTCCACCTGAACACGGGTGTTCATTTCGATGAAGTAGAAACGACCGTTCTCGTAGAGGAACTCGAAGGTGCCGGCGCCACGGTAGCCGATCTCGATGCAGGCATCGACACAGCGCTTGTAGACTTCCTGGCGGGCTTTTTCATCGATGCCCGGTGCCGGCGCTTCTTCCAGTACCTTCTGGTGGCGGCGCTGCAGCGAGCAGTCGCGGTCACCCAGGTGCACGGCGTTACCCTGGCCGTCGGACAGGACCTGGACTTCCACGTGACGTGGGTTGGTCAGGAACTTCTCGAGGTAGACCATCGGGTTGCCGAAGGCTGCGCCAGCTTCGGTGCGGGTCAGCTTGGCCGAGGCGATCAGGTCCTCTTCCTTGTGCACCACGCGCATGCCGCGACCACCACCGCCACCGGCGGCCTTGATGATCACCGGGTAGCCGACTTCACGGCCGATGCGCAGGGCTTCTTCTTCGTCTTCCGGCAGCGGGCCGTCGGAACCTGGCACGGTCGGAACGCCAGTCTTGATCATCGCGTCCTTGGCCGAAACCTTGTCGCCCATCAGGCGAATGGTGTCGGCTTTGGGGCCAATGAAGGCAAAACCGGAGTTCTCGACCTGCTCGGCGAAATCGGCGTTTTCCGCGAGGAAACCGTAGCCTGGGTGAATGGCGGTAGCGCCGGTCACTTCAGCCGCGGCGATGATGGCCGGAATGTGCAGGTAGGACTGGCTGGCCGAAGCAGGACCGATGCAGACCGACTCGTCTGCCAGGCCCAGGTGCATCAGTTCGCGGTCAGCCGTGGAGTGTACGGCGACGGTCTTGATGCCCAGCTCTTTGCAGGCACGCAGGATCCGCAGGGCAATTTCCCCGCGGTTGGCAATCAGGACTTTTTCCAGCTTCGCAGACATCGTTGGCTCTCCGCGGTTCAAACGATGGTGAACAGCGGCTGGTCGAACTCAACCGGCTGACCGTCTTCTACCAGGATGGATTCGATCACACCGCTGGTTTCAGCTTCGATGTGGTTCATCATCTTCATGGCTTCGACGATGCACAGGGTGTCGCCTTTCTTCACGGTCTGGCCGACTTCAACGAAGGCTGGCGAGGCAGGCGAGGCTTTGCGGTAGAAGGTACCGACCATTGGCGAACGGGCAACGGTGCCGTTCAGTTTTGGTGCGCCAGCTTCGGCTGGAGCGGCGGCAGCGGCCGGGGCGGCGGCTGGTGCGGCAACAGGAGCGGCGACTGGAGCCGGAGCGTAGTACTGCTGGGCTGGTGTCTTGCTGTGGCGGCTGATCCGTACGGATTCCTCGCCTTCCTTGATCTCCAGCTCGTCGATGCCAGATTCTTCCAGCAGTTCGATCAGTTTCTTGACTTTACGGATATCCATTAATCATCAACTCCCAAGGTTCGGTCAGGGGCGTAAATATAAAAACGTGTTAGCAAACGTTTCTTGTGAGCCCCGGCCCATAGGCCAGGTTCTCGTCATCAGGGCTTTGCGTTAGCAGCCAGGTGTTCCAGGGCAGACTCCAGGGCCAGGCGATAACCGCTGGCACCCAGGCCGCAAATCACTCCTACGGCGACATCAGAGAAGTAGGAGTGATGGCGAAAAGGTTCGCGTTTGTGCACGTTGGACAGATGCACTTCGATGAATGGGATGCTCACCGCCAGCAACGCGTCACGTAATGCGACACTTGTATGTGTGAAAGCCGCCGGATTGATCAGGATGAAGTCCACACCTTCGCTGCGCGCGGCATGAATGCGGTCGATCAATTCGTACTCGGCGTTGCTTTGCAGGTATTGCAGATGATGGCCGGCGGCGCGGGCGCGCTGCTCCAGGTCCTGGTTGATCTGGGCCAGGGTCACGGCGCCATAGACGCCCGGTTCGCGGGTGCCGAGCAGGTTCAGGTTGGGGCCGTGCAGCACCAGTAGCGTTGCCATCTGTGGTTCCTTTTTATCGTTAGGAAACTTTGCGCGGCGACTATGCCGTAAACCGGCGGGCACTGTCCAGTTACCAGCAATAGCCAGCACGATGACCGATATTCACGCTAAATATGTGACTAATTTATTAATTTCGGTCATCGAAAGCGGCTTTTTAGCGGCCCGAAGAAGTTATAGACCCAGATCGGCGCGAATGCGCGTCAGATGCTCGGCAAATTCGCCGGCGTTTATCTCGCCAACCACACGATCCGCGGTGATTTCGCTGCCGTTCGCGGCAAAGAACAACAGCGCTGGCGGGCCGAACAGCTGGTAGCGGTCGAGCAGGGCGCGCTGTTCAGCGTTGCTTTCTGTGATATCGAAGCGCAGCAACTGGTAGTCCTGCAGTTGTGCTAGCACTGCGGGTGCATTGAGCACCTCGTGCTCGATCACCTTGCAACTGATGCACCAGTCGGCGTACCAGTCCAGCAGCACCGGCTGGCCGGCGGCCTTGGCGGCGGCCAGGGCGCTGTCCAGCGCCGCCGGGGTGGTGAGGGTCTGCCAGGCGCTGGCGCTCCTGGCCTGGGCGCTTGCACCAGTACTGGCGTTACTGGCTTGAGGCAGCGGGCGCAGCGGGTCGGTCTGCCCGCTCAAGGCGCCGTACCAGCAGGTCAACCCATAGAACAGCAGGGCCAGGCCGAGCAACTGCGCCAGGCGCTGCCGGGTGGTTTTCACCGTGAACTCCAGGGCGCCAAGGAACACCGCGGTACCGGCGGCCAGCAGGCCGACCAGCAGCAGCGTGACCTGCCCCGGCAGCACGCGGCTGAGCAGGCCTATGGCCAGGCCCAGCAACAGCACGCCGATGGCGTTTTTCACCGTTACCAGCCATGGCCCGCTTTTCGGCAGCCAGGCCGCACCGCCGGTAGCGATCAGCAGCAGTGGCGCGCCCATGCCCAGGCCCAGGGCGAACAGCTTCAATGCACCCCCCAGGGCATCGCCGCTGGCGCTGATATACAGCAGGGCGCCGGCCAGTGGCGCCGACACGCACGGCGATACCAGCAGGCTGGAGAACACCCCGAGGATCGCCGCACCGATCAGCGATCCGCCCTTGGTCTGGCCGACCAGACGTTCCAGGCGACTACTGATGGCATGCGGCAATTTGAGCTCGAACAGGCCGAACATGGCCAGGGCAAACAGCACGAAGAACAGCGCAAACGGCACCAGCACCCAGGCCGACTGCAAGCGTGCCTGCAGGTTGAGGCCGGCACCGAACAGGCCCATCAGCGCGCCGAGCAGGGCAAAGCAGGCAGCCATCGGCAGCACATAGGCCAGCGACAGGGCAAAACCGCGCACGCCGCCGACCTGGCCGCGCAACACCACGCCAGAGAGGATCGGCAGCATCGGCAGCACACACGGGGTGAAGGTCAGGCCGACGCCGGCGAGGAAGAACAGCAGCAGGCCTTGCCAGTCCCAGCCGGCCTTGGCGACCGTGGTGGTAGCTGGCGGCGCACTGCTGGTGATGCCATCGATGCTCAGGCGTGCGGTTTCCGGCGGGTAGCACAGGCCCTTGTCGGCGCAGCCCTGGTAGCCCACCAGCAAGGTGAAGGGGCGTTGTTCGTTGGCCGGGCGGGGGATTTCGATGTCGAGGATGCCGTGATAGACCTCGACGTCGCCGAAGAACTCATCGTGCTTGGCTTCACCCGGGGGGATCTGCGCCGTGCCCAGGGCTATGTCGGCAGGCTCGCTGCGAAACTGGAAGCGGTGGCGGTACAGGTAGTAACCGTCGGCGGCGACGAAGCGCAGTTTCAGGCTTTGCCCTTGATCCTCGACCAGGCTCAGCTTGAAGGCTTCGTGCACTGGCAGAAAGTCGCTGCTGTTGTTCAGCGACGCGGCGCCCAGGGTGGCGCTGGGGCGATTGTCGAGCAGGCCGGCGCCGACGGCGGGCAAGGCCAGGAGCAGAAACAGGAGGCAAAGCAGGCGGCGCATGGCGGTCTCGCAGTACAAAAGTGCCTGCATGATAACGGACTTTGCAGCCCTGTTGCCTTCATCGCGGGTCAAGTCGGATCGCCGCGACACATCCTCACAGGCGAAAGGCCCGCACCGCCGTATTCAACTCGCCACCCAGGCGAAGCAACTGCTCACCCTGCTCACGCCCTTCACCAATACGTTGCAAGTTGTCTTCACCCAAGCCATGAATCCGCTCGCTGTGGTCACGAATCTCGCTCACCGCGCCGCTCTGCTGGGCGGTGACATCGGCAATCCGTACCGCTGTGGCCGAGATGGTCTGGATTGCCGCGACAATTTCATCCAGCGCGCCATCCGCCGCCTGGGCCTGGTCAGCGGTGGCCTCGGCATGTTCGAGCTGCGCGCGCATGCCTTCAACCGATTCGCGGGCCGCCTGCTGCAGGCGCCCGATCAAGGTCTGGATCTCACCGGTAGCGCCGGTAGTGCGCAGGGCCAGGGAGCGTACCTCTTCGGCAACCACGGCAAAGCCACGGCCCATTTCCCCGGCCCGCGCCGCTTCGATCGCGGCATTGAGGGCCAGCAGGTTGGTCTGCTCGGCAATCGAGCGGATCACCGTCAGCACGCCGCCGATGGTCGCCGATTCCTCGGCCAGTTGTTCGATCATCTGCGCGTTGCCCTGTACTTCGTCGACCAGCGCCCGCAGCCCGGTCAGGCTCTGGCCTATCACTGCCTGGCCTTGCTCGACCGCACGCCCGGCGTCGTGGCTGGCGTCGGCCGCCTGGCTGGCGTCGCCGGCGACCTGGAGGATGGTCGCCTCCAGCTCGCCGAGGGCATCACGGATTTGCGCGGTGTCGCCGGCCTGGCGTTCGGCGCCGTCGTGTAGGGCGCTGCTCATGCCGGCCAGGGCGTGGCTGCTGCCAGCGACCTGCTCGGCGTTGTGGCGGATGGTGCCGACCAGCTCGACCAGGTAGACCCGCAGGCGGTTCAGCGAGTCCTGGATATCATGCATTTCACGGTTGCTGCGGCCCAGGGCAATGGCCTGGCTGAAGTCGCCCTCGGCCCAGCGCGAGAGTGCCGGCGCGAGGTTGGTCAGCACCCGCGCCAGGCGCCGCTGCAGGGTGTCGATGAGCAGGGCGATCAGCAGGATCAAACCGATCATCAGGCCCTGGATCACCCGCACTTCGCCCTGGATGGCGGCATGCTGGCTACGCACACTGGGTTCGAGCTCGGCGATGGCCTGCTGCACGGCGCCGATGCGCTCGAAGGTGCTGCTGGCCAGGGCGCTGCGTTGCTGGATCTGCTCGCGGGTGCGCTGCAGCTCGAAGGGGTAGCGCTTGATCAGGCTGTTGAGTTCGCGTTTGAGCGCCACCCCGGTGTCTTCGGTTGCTGTGCTGGCCTGGGGCTCCAGGCCCATCAGCGCGGCAAAATCGTCGGCGCTCGAAGCGCTGCTGGCGGTCACCCCCAGCAGCGGCAATTGTTCGAGTAACTGCGCCTGGGCGGCGATCTGCGCAAGTTCGCGCTCGACTTCATCGGCCAGTTCGCTGCGGCCGCTGCTGACCATTTTGTCCCGCGCCAGGGATAGCCGCGACAGGTGCAGGGAGGCGTTGAACAGCAGCGGCGAATAGCGCCCGGCATCGCTGCTGGTGCTGCTCTGGGCATAGTTGGCCAGTTGCTCGAGGCTCGCACCCAGTTCGCGTTCGGCCTGCAGCAACAGGGCCTGCGGGTCGCCGGCCAGCTTGCCGGCGCCCAGCAACTCGTTGGCGGTGAAGCGCTGCAGGTTGTCCAGGCTCGGGCGCAGGCGCTCGGCAAGCTCTGCCGGCAGTTGCTCCAGTTCACCCTGCAGGGCGGCGGTGGTCTGCAGCGCCGTGGCATGGCGCAGGGCGTCGCCGCTGCTCAGGTAGTCCTGGATATTGCGCGCCGCCTGGTTCTGGAATTGCTGCGACAGCGACAGATAGCGCTCCATTAATAAATAGGGGCGCTCCAGGGCGCGCTGCGACCACCACAGGGTCGCGCCCAGGGCGATGCACACGGTAACCAGCAACAGGGTATTGAAATTGGTGAGCAGCTTCAGGCGCATGTCCGGTGTCTACCAACGGCCGAATGGTAAGCGCCTGAAGTTATTGCGTTTTTATGACCGGGTTATGACGGAGCGGGCGGTTCGGTGAAAAAAAACTGGCACTTTGCCTTTATGCTTCGACCCGTTGCACGCAGTTGCGCCCGGCACCCTTGGCGCGGTACAGCGCCTCGTCGGCGGCGGTGGCCATGCTCAGGGCGTCCAGGCCTTCGCTCAGTTGCACCACGCCGGCACTGAAGGTGCAGGACAAGTCGCGCGGCTGGGCCGGGTAATGGATCTCGGCAAAGCGCCGGCGAATTTCGTCGAGCACCTTGTGCGCCGAGCCCAGGTCGGTGTTGGGCATGACGATGGCAAATTCTTCACCGCCGTAGCGGCCAATGAAGTCGGTCTTGCGCAGGCGCTGCTTGAGGAACAGCGCCAGGCTCTTGATCACCCGGTCGCCCATGGGGTGGCCGTGGCTGTCGTTGACCTTCTTGAAGTGGTCGATGTCGAGCATGGCGAAGCTCAGTGGCTGCGCTTCGCGGCGCGCACGGAAGCTGCAGTCTTCGAGCAATTGCAGGATATGGGTGTGGTTGTACAGCCCGGTGAGGCTGTCGCGCACCATCCGCGCCTTGAGGTTGCGCGCCCGGGCCGCGCGGTTGCGCACGGTGGTGATCAGGTGCCGCGAGCGGATCGGCTTGGTCAAAAAGTCATCACCGCCCTCGCTCATGGCGTCGAGCTGTTTGTCCAGATCGTCCTCGGCCGACAGGTAGATGATCGGCACGCTGACATAACGGTCGTTGTGGCGGATCACCTTGGCAAGCTCGGTGCCGGTGCAGGCCGGCATGTACATGTCGAGGATGATCAGGTCGGGCTGGAAGTCGGCAAGCTCGGCCATGGTCTGGATCGGGTCGATCAGGGTGCGGGTGACGATCCCGGCGCTGTTGAGCAGGCGCTCGGTGTGCAGGGCCTGGGCCCGCGAGTCGTCGATGATCAGCACCTTGAACGGTTCGTACTGGGTGACGCTGGTCAGCAGCTCGACCTTTTCCAGCAGGCTCGAGGCTTCCAGGGTGCCGGTAAGGAACTCCTGGCCACCGGCGCGCACGGCGGCCAGGCGCGTCGGCGTGTCGGTTTCGTGCAAGCTGAAGAACAGCAACGGCACCCGCTGCTCCAGGCCCTGCTGGGCCTGGGCGGCCAGTTGCAGGCCGACACCGGGGCCGGTGAAGTCGACGTCCATGACGATTGCCGAGGGCAGCCGTTCGCTCATGGTCGCCTGGAACGCGGCGGCGCTGTACAAGGCCTGTACACCGAGGCCGAAGAATTCCAGTTGCTGGGCCAGACGCTCGGCGCGGTCGTGGTCCTGGAGCATGATGTACACCGGCTTGCGCAGCGGCGGCAGCGGCACTTGCTCAAGTTGGTCGCCCTGGCGCAGGCCGGTGCGCGACAAACGTTGCATCAGCCGGTTGAGGTCGCTGATCAGCTGGCTGCTCAGGCGCGCGCTGTTGGCTTCGACCGCCTCCAGGGCATGGCCGATGGCCTCGGCCAGCTGGCTGTGCTCGGGCTGCTCGAAGCGCTCGGCATAGCGTTGCAGGCGCAGGTTGGCTTCGCACAGCTCACCCAGGTCGCCAGTCGACCACTCGCTGCGCTGCAGGCGCTGCCAGATCTCGAGGATTTGCCGGGCCTGATGAATGACCCGCTGGGCAAAGTGTTGCTTGAGGCGCTCACGATTGGGGTCTTCTGGCTCGGTCATGTCCTGACTACTTATAAGGGGTGAGGCTGAGTTCGAGTGATGGCTCTATGCTAGCACCACTTTCCCGGCAATCGAGTGCCTTGTATCAATTAACTGTACAAGTCCGTTTATTCATTTGCTGACCCAATAGTCGCTTATGCGAAGCGCCGTGCTTGATTTATAGTGCAGCGATACTTGCCGACCCCGGCAGGTGGCGCGCGGCATTAAAAGCCCATCGCGCTGGCACGAAGCCCGGGGGTTGCGGTCGAACCCCTTGAACCGACGTGACTGAAAGGACAACGCCATGCTGGACTGGAAAAACCGTACAGGCAAAGCCGAGGCGCGTGAGCGGGTCGAACCGCGCACCGCTGCCACCCGCAGTTATTTTGGCGGGTTGTTCTTCAGCCGCGCCCTGGGCTCGCTGATCGGCCTGTACCTGCTGGTGTGCGTGGGCCTGGGCTGGTACTGGAGCGCCGAGCCCGACCTGTTCCCGGTGCAGCAGAACGCCCAGGCGGCCGCCGAGAAAACCGGCAAGCAGATGGTCGTCGGCTATACCACCATCGAAACCCTCAAGACCGTGGCCGGCACCCTGCTCAACAAGCCCGGCGGCTATATTTCCAACGACCGCTTCCCGCCTGGCCTGTGGATGGACAACATGCCCAGCTGGGAGTACGGCGTGCTGGTCCAGGTGCGTGACCTGAGCCGCGCCCTGCGCAAGGACTTTGCCCGCTCGCAGTCGCAGTCCACCGAAGACGCTGACCTGGCCAAGGCCGAGCCGCGCTTCAACTTCGACAACAAGAGCTGGATCCTGCCGTCGAGCGAATCGGAGTTCCAGGAAGGCATCAACTCGCTGACCCGTTACCAGAACCGCCTGGCCTCGCCGGATCAGCAGGGCGCGCTGTTCTACACCCGCGCCGACAACCTCAACAACTGGCTGGGCGACGTCGCCACCCGCCTGGGTTCGCTGTCGCAGCGTCTGTCGGCAAGTGTCGGCCGGGTCAAGCTCAACAGCACCCTGAAGACCGAGTCGGTGCTGCCGGGCCAGGTGCCGCAGCTTGACGAAGAAGTGGTCGAAACCCCGTGGCTGCAGATCGACAACGTGTTCTACGAAGCCCGCGGCCAGGCCTGGGCGCTGTCGCACCTGCTGCGCGCCATCGAGGTCGACTTCGCCGATGTGCTGGCGAAGAAGAACGCCACGGTCAGCGTACGGCAGATCATCCGTGAGCTGGAAGCCTCGCAGGAGCCGCTGTGGAGCCCGATGGTGCTCAATGGCAGCGGCTTTGGCATGTGGGCCAACCACTCGCTGGTCATGGCCAACTACATCTCGCGGGCCAACGCTGCCGTCATCGACCTGCGTCAACTGCTGACCCAGGGCTGATCGGTGTCGATCTCCGAGCAGGAGGCAGCGCACCGCGCCGCCTCCGACCGCGAACTGATTGCCTGGGTCGACGAAAGCGACCGCCTGCTCGGCGCCGTGGCCCGCGCCGAGCTGCGCGAGCGCGGGCTGATTGGCCGCGGCACCTACATCCTCTTGTTTAATTCCGCTGGCCAGCTGTGCGTGCACCGGCGCACCGAGAGCAAGGCGATTTACCCCGGTTACTGGGATGTCGCCGCTGGTGGCATGGTCCAGGCCGGTGAGGGCTATGCCGAATCGGCGGCCCGCGAACTGGAAGAAGAGCTGGGGGTCGGTGGGGTCGAACTCACCGCGCATGAATGTTTTTTCTTCGACCAGACCGGCAACCGGCTCTGGTGCGCGGTGTTCTCGGCGGTCTGGGACGGGCCTTTGCGCCTGCAGCCCGAAGAGGTCAGCGAGGCACGCTTCATCGCCGTCGAGCAGGCCCTGGCCGACAGCCAGCAACAGCCATATTGCCCCGATTCACTGGCTGCCTTGCGGCGCTACCTCGACCGTCGAGCCTGACGTCGCTAAACACATGCAAAATGGCGCAGTTTTGTACTTAGCATTCGCGACTTTTATCGTTACACTGCGCGGCCTTTAAAGGCTGCCGCACGCTTCATGCGGCAGTTGCGCTGCCCCTGCCAGAGTGGGGCTTCGCGGTCGGTACCCCGCCAGGGGCGTCGACCAGTTTTTATCCTCACCGTAGAGGATCAAAAGTGGCCAAGAAAGCCGCATCATTCGCCGCCCTCGGTGGCCTGGTGTTCTCCACTGATGCAGGCCGGCATTGCCCGGACTGCAGCAAACCCATAGATGCCTGCATCTGCAAACAGACGCTCATCCCCGAAGGCGATGGCATTGCTCGCGTGCGTCGCGAAAGCAAGGGCCGTGGCGGCAAGACGGTGACGACCATCAGCGGCGTGCCGCTGCCCCTGGAACAGCTCAAGGATCTGGCCAGCACGCTCAAGCGCCGCTGCGGAACCGGCGGCGCGTTGAAAGACGGGGTCATCGAAATCCAGGGCGATCATGTCGAGCTGTTGTTGGCCGAGCTGATCAAACAGGGCTTCAAAGCGAAAAAGTCCGGCGGCTGAAGACTGCATCGCGATTTTTTGCAATTCGCTTTCTAAACTCGTTCCCGTAGGAAGGGTCTATCCCTGAACACGGATAATCGTCACTTTCAGGTTTTACACTGCGCCCGCCCCATGCAGGCCGGTGTTTTTCGACTTTCTATATAGGGGACTTCAATGTCCGTACGACGCACACGCAAAGACGATGGCAGCCAATGGACAGTTGCGGACAGCCGCAGTGTTTACGGCATTCGCCATTGGGGGGCCGGCTACTTCGCAATCAACGAGGCCGGGCGCGTCGAAGTCCGCCCGAACGGGCCTGGCAGCGCGCCGATCGACCTGTTCGAACAGGTCGACGAACTGCGCAAGAGCGGCCTGTCGCTGCCGCTGCTGGTACGTTTCCCGGATATCCTCCAGGACCGCGTGCGCCAGCTGACCGGCGCTTTTGACGCCAACATCGCGCGCCTGGAATACCAGAGCCAGTACACCGCGCTGTACCCGATCAAGGTCAACCAGCAAGAAGCGGTGGTGGAAAACATCATCGCCACCCAGAACGTTTCCATTGGCCTTGAAGCCGGCTCCAAGCCTGAGCTGCTGGCCGTGCTGGCGCTGGCACCGAAAGGCGGCACCATCGTCTGCAACGGTTACAAGGACCGCGAGTTCATCCGCCTGGCACTGATGGGCCAGAAACTCGGCCACAACGTCTTTATCGTCATCGAGAAAGAGTCGGAAGTGGCCCTGGTGATCGAAGAAGCCGCCGAGCTCAAGGTCAAGCCGCAAGTTGGCCTGCGCGTGCGCCTGTCGTCGCTGGCCTCGAGCAAGTGGGCCGATACCGGTGGCGAGAAGTCCAAGTTCGGCCTGTCGGCGGCGCAACTGATCTCGGTGGTGCAGCGTTTTCGCGATGCCGGCCTGGACCAGGGCATCCGCCTGCTGCACTTTCACATGGGCTCGCAGATCGCCAACCTGGCCGACTACCAGCACGGTTTCAAGGAAGCCATCCGTTACTACGGCGAGCTGCGCGCGCTGGGCCTGCCGGTCGATCACATCGACGTCGGCGGCGGCCTGGGTGTGGACTACGACGGCACCCACTCGCGCAACGCCAGTTCGATCAACTACGACATGGATGACTACGCCGGTGTCGTGGTCGGCATGCTCAAGGAGTTCTGCGATGCCCAGGGCTTGCCACATCCGCATATCTTCTCGGAGAGCGGCCGCTCGCTGACCGCGCACCACGCCGTGCTGGTGGTGCAGGTGACCGACGTCGAGAAGCACAACGACGAAGTGCCGCTGATCGAGAACAAGGAAAGCCTGCCCGAGACCGTGCAGTGGCTGGCCGACCTGCTCGGCCCGACCGATATCGAGATGGTCACCGAAACCTACTGGCGCGCCACTCACTACATGAGCGATGTGGCCGCCCAGTATGCCGACGGCAAGATCACCCTGGCCGAGAAAGCCCTGGCCGAGCAGTGCTACTTTGCGGTCTGCCGGCGCCTGCACAACTCGCTCAAGGCCCGCCAACGCTCGCACCGCCAGGTGCTCGACGAACTCAACGACAAGCTGGCCGACAAGTACATCTGCAACTTCTCGGTGTTCCAGAGCCTGCCGGACACCTGGGCCATTGGCCAGGTCCTGCCGATCCTGCCGCTGCATCGCCTCGACGAAGAGCCGCTGCGCCGCGCCGTGCTGCAAGACCTGACCTGCGACTCGGACGGCAAGATCAACCAGTACGTCGACGAGCAGAGCATCGAGACCAGCCTGCCGGTGCACGCGATCAACGAAGGTGAAGACTACCTGCTGGGTATCTTCCTGGTCGGTGCCTATCAGGAAATCCTCGGTGACATGCACAACCTGTTCGGTGATACCGACTCGGTGAACATCTACCAGAACCCGAACGGCAGCGTGTACCACGCCGGTATCGAGACCCATGACACCATCGAAGACATGCTGCGCTACGTGCACCTGTCGCCGGAGGAGTTGATGACTCACTACCGCGACAAGTGCGCCAGCGCCAAGATCACCGCCCGTGAGAAGACCCAGTTCCTCGACGCCCTGCGTCTGGGCCTGACCCGTTCGTCGTACCTGTCGAGCTGATCAGTGGTGCGGGTCGCGTGCAGTCGCTGGCTGCGCGTCGACCCGACTTGACCCGCGATGCTTTCAACTACCGACGCACAAACCACCCATCCCGCCGCTGCAACCGCCAGCCCATCACCCCCAGCGTTACCCCGCGCAAGGCCATGAACAGCAGAAAGCCCAGCCACAGGCCGTGGTTGCCCAGATCGCGAGCCAGATAGGCAACCGGCAGGGCGATGAGCACGCTGAGCAGCATGCCGTTGCGCATCTCCCGCGCCCGCGTGGCGCCGATGAACAAGCCATCGAGCAGATAGCTCCACACCGCGATCAACGGCAGCAAGGCCAGGTACGGCAAGTACTGGTAGGCGGTTTCGCGCACGTTGGCGATGTCGGTCTGCATGCTGATGAACAGATGCCCACCGAGCAAAAACAACACGGCAAAGCCGCTGCTGGCCAGCAGCGACCAGCCGCAGGCGACGGTCAGTGAGCGGCGCAGCGCCTGGCGATCGCCAGCGCCGATGGCGTGCCCGCACAGCGCTTCGACCGCATGGGCCAGGCCATCAAGGGCGTAGGCGGTGAGCAGCAGGCCATTGAGCAGCAAGGCATTGGCTGCCACGGTCGCTTCACCCAGGCGTGCGCCTTGCACGGTAATCAGGAAGAACACCGCTTGCAGCGCCAGGCTGCGGATGAAGATGTCGCGGTTGACGCTCAGCAGCGGCCGCCAGCTCTGCCAGCGTGCCAGCAGTGCCCAGGCGATCTGCCCGGGGTAAGCGCGCAGGGCCGGGCGGGTCAGGGCCAGGCCGAGCAGGGCGGCGCTCCATTCGGCAATCACCGAGGCCCGCGCCGAACCGATCACGCCCCAGTCCAGGCCGAGCACGAACCACAGGTTGAGGGCGATGTTGAGCAGGTTGGTGGTCAGCAGGATCGCCAGCGGCGCCCTGGCGTTCTGGGTGCCGAGGAACCAGCCGACCAGGGCGAAGCTGGCCAGCGCCGCCGGCAGGCCGAGCAGGCGGGTCTGGAAGAAGTCGTGGGTCGACTGCTCCAGCGCTGCCGAGGGCTGCATAAGTTGCAGCGCCAGGTGGCTGAACGGCAGGGCCAGAACACCCAGCAGCAGGGCGAAAAACAGCGCCAGCAACAGGCCCTGGAGCAACACCTGACGCAGTGCTGCGCCGTCGGCACGACCCGCCGCCTGGGCGGCGAAACCGGTCGAGCCCATGCGCAGAAAGCCCATCACCCAGGCCAGGAAGGTGTACAGGCTGGCGCCCACCGCCACCGCACCGAGCTGATGAGCATGGGGCAGGTGGCCAATCACGGCGCTGTCGACCAGGGCCACCAGCGGTACGGAAATGTTCGAAAGTATCATCGGCGCGGCCAGCGCCCAGACCTTGATATGGGTCGGGCGGTCGCGCCAGTCGGTCAGCAAACGGGACATGAAAGCTCCTGGCAAGCCGGCATTGTAGCCGCTGCGGGCACCAAATCGTGCGAAGGCGGTCTCACATCCGCTCGCCGCATCACTGTTGCGGCGCGGTTGATATATAGTGCACCCCTAAGATTCCGCTGCCCGAGAGTTACTACTCCCATGCTCAACAAAGGATTGTTGCTGGCCTGCGCGCTGGCCTTGCTCAGTGCCTGCGATTCGTCTGCCCCGGACAAACCGGCCCCCGCGGCCCCGCCTGCGCAGACCCAGGACCAACCCGCAGCCCCGGCCCCGGCCGCTCCGGCTGCACCCGCAGACGCGACCAAGCCCGCTGCGGCCAAGGACGATGCCGCGACTCTGGCCAAGCGTTATGCCGGTCGCGAGCTGAGCGTGGTGGATGTCTCGGAAGTGCAGGTCGATGGCGCCAGCGCCCTGGCCCTGACCTTCTCGGTGCCGCTGGATGACCAGCAGAACTTCGCTGACAAGGTGCACCTGGTCGATACCGTCAAAGGCAAGGTCGACGGCGCCTGGGAGCTTTCTGCCAACAAGATGGAGCTGCGCCTGCGCCACCTGGAGCCCCAGCGCAAGCTGGTGCTGACCATCGACGCCGGGCTGCTCGCGGTCAATGGCAAGCGCCTGCCCGCCGAGTCGATCAGCCGCCTGGAAACCCGCGACATGCAATCGACCATCGGCTTCGCCAGCCGTGGCTCGCTGCTGCCGACGCGACTGGCCGAAGGCCTGCCGGTGATCGCCTTGAACGTCAACAAGGTCGATGTCGAGTTCTTCCGCATCAAGTCGGACAAACTGTCGCCGTTCCTCGCCACCTGGGGCCGCAACAGCAGCCTGTACTACTACACGTCCAAAGAAATCCTGGACATGACCGAGCTGGTTTACAGCGGCCGCTTCGACCTCAACCCGGCGAAGAACACCCGCGAAACCGTGCTGCTGCCGATTGCCGGCATCAAGCCGCTGCAAGAGCCAGGCGTGTACCTGGCGGTAATGCGTGCCTCCGGAACCTACGACTACACGCAACCGGCGACGCTGTTCACCCTCAGTGACATCGGCGTCTCGGCGCACCGTTACCAGAACCGCCTGGATGTCTTCACCCAAGGCCTGGAAGGCGGCAAGGCGCTGAGCGGTGTCGAGCTGGAACTGCTCGACGGCGAAGGCCGCGTGCTGGCCCAGGCCAAGACCGACAGCGACGGCCATGCCCAGTTGCCGACGCCACCGAAAGCCGAAACCCTGCTGGCCCACCAGGGCGTGCACACCACCATGCTGCGCCTCAATAGCGCTGCCCTGGACCTGGCCGAATTCGACATCACCGGCCCCCAGGCCAACCCGCTGCAGTTCTTCGTGTTCGGCCCGCGCGACCTTTATCGCCCGGGTGAAACCGTGCTGCTCAACGGCCTGTTGCGTGACCAGGATGGCCGCCCGCTCAAGCCGCAACCGGTGACCGTGGAAGTGCGCCGTCCGGATGAGCAGATCAGCCGCAAGTTCGTCTGGGAAGCCGATGCCAATGGCTTCTATCAGTATCAGCTGCAACTGGCCGATGAAGCGCCGACCGGGCGCTGGCAGTTGCTGTTCGACCTCGGCGGCGGCAAGAAGCAGGTGTTCGAGTTCCTTGTCGAAGATTTCCTGCCCGAGCGTCTGGCCCTGGAGCTCAAGGGCAGCGAAAAGCCGCTGAGCCCGGACCAGACTGCACA
This sequence comes from Pseudomonas sp. B21-009, assembly GCF_024749345.1. NCBI lineage: Bacteria > Pseudomonadati > Pseudomonadota > Gammaproteobacteria > Pseudomonadales > Pseudomonadaceae > Pseudomonas > Pseudomonas sp. B21-009. The sequence continues at coordinate 662,628 of NZ_CP087199.1, forward strand.
GATCAAGGTCAACGGTCGCTACCTGTACGGCGCCCCGGCTTCGGGCAATCGCCTGAGCGGCCAGGCCTATGTGCGCCCGCTGCGTGAAGCGGTGCCGGCACTGCCGGGCTATCAGTTCGGTTCGATCACTGAAGAGGAACTGAGCCAGGACCTGGAGCTGGACGAAGTCAACCTGGACAGCAACGGCAAGACCACCCTGAACATCGAAAGCAAATGGTCCGAAGCCCGTTCGCCGCTGCAACTGACCGTGCAGGCCAGCCTGCAGGAGTCCGGTGGCCGGCCGATCACCCGCCGCCTTGAGCAACCGATCTGGCCGGCCGGGCGCCTGCCTGGCTTGCGCGGTCTGTTCGAGGGTGAAGAAACCGATGGCGAAGGCCCGGTGGAGTTCGAAGTGCTGGTGGCCGATCCGCAAGGCAACAAGCTGGCGGTCAACAACCTCAAGGTGCGCCTGGTCCGCGAGCGTCGCGACTACTACTGGAACTACTCGCAGAGCGACGGCTGGAGCTACAACTACAACGAGAAATTCCTCATCCAGAGCGAAGAGACGGTCAACGTCAAGGCCGGCTCCACCGCCCGGGTCAACTTCCTGGTTGATTGGGGCCCGTACCGCGTCGAGGTCGAAGACCCGCAGACTGGCCTGGTGTCGAGCGGGCGTTTCTGGGCCGGCTACCGTGCCCAGGACAACGCCGACGGCGGCGCCGTACGTCCGGACCAGGTCAAACTGGCCCTGGACAAACCGTCGTATGCCGATGGCGCTACCGCCAATATCACCGTCACTCCGCCTGCCGCAGGCACCGGCTACTTGATGGTCGAGTCCAGCGAAGGCCCGCTGTGGTGGGAAGAAATCGATGTACCGGCCGAAGGCAAGAGCTTTGCCGTCAAGCTCGATCCGAAGTGGGCGCGCCATGACCTGTATGTCAGCGCCCTGGTGATTCGCCCGGGCGAGCGCAAGGTCAATGCCACGCCGAAACGTGCCGTGGGTGTGCTGCACCTGCCGCTGGATCGCCACGAGCGCAAGCTGGCGGTAACCCTCAATGCCCCGGAAAAAATGCGTCCCAAGCAGCCGCTGACCGTCAAGGTGCAAGCGCGCAACGCCGACGGCAGCGTGCCCAAACAGGTGCATGTACTGCTGGCAGCGGTGGACGTGGGCATCCTCAACATCACCGAGTTCGAAACCCCCGACCCGTTTACCGGCATGTTCGGCCGCAAGGCCTATGGTGCTGACCAACTGGATATCTATGGCCAGTTGATCGAAGCCGGGCAGGGCCGTCTGGCCAGCCTGGCCTTCGGTGGTGACGCGGCCATGGCCAAGGGCGGCAAGCGCCCGAACACCACGGTGACCATTGTTGCCAAGCAAAGCGCCCCGGTAACCCTCAATGACAAGGGCGAAGGCGAAGCGACGGTCGATATCCCTGACTTCAACGGTGAGCTGCGGCTGATGGCCCAGGCCTGGACCGACGAGCGCTACGGCATGGCCGAAGGCAAGACCGTGGTCGCCGCGCCGTTGATTGCCGAGCTTTCGGCGCCGCGCTTCCTCGCCGGCGGGGACCGCACGACCCTGGCCCTGGACCTCTCCAACCTGTCGGGCAAGGCACAGAACCTGACCGTGCGCCTGAGCACCGAAGGCCAGCTGAATCTGCTCGGCGCCGCCGAACAAACCCTGAGCCTCACCGAAGGCAAGCGCGTCACCCTGCTGGTACCGGTACAGGCCAACGGTGGCCTGGGCCAAGGCAAGGTCAAGGTCGAGGTGCAAGGGCTGCAACTGCCAGGCGAGTCGGCCACGGCCTTCAGCCGCGACTGGACCCTGGGCATTCGCCCGGCCTACCCGGCGATGCTGCAGCATTATCGTGTCGCCCTCAAAGACCAACCCTGGACCCTGCCGGAAGCTGACCTGGCGCTGTTCGAACCGGCGGGCCTCGAGGCCTCGCTGGCGCTGTCGAGCCGCCCGCCGCTGAACCTGGCCGAGCAGATCCGTGCGCTCGAAGCCTATCCGTACGGTTGCCTGGAGCAGACCACCAGTGGCCTGTACCCGTCGCTGTACGCCGATGCCGCAACGCTCAAGCGCCTGGGCATCGCGGGTGAGCCGGCGGACGTGCGCAAGCGCAAGATCGAGATGGGCATCGAGCACTTGTTGGGTATGCAGCGCTACAACGGCAGCTTTGGCCTGTGGAGCGCTGACGACGAGGAAGAATACTGGCTGACCGCCTATGTCACCGACTTCCTCCTGCGTGCACGCGAGCAAGGTTATGCCGTGCCGCCCGAGGCCCTGAAAAAAGCCAGCGAGCGCCTGCTGCGCTACCTGCAGGAGCGCAACCTGATCGAGATCAGCTACAGCCAGAACGCCGAGCACAGCCGCTTTGCCGTGCAGTCGTATGCTGCTCTGGTGCTGGCGCGTACCCAGCAAGCGCCGCTGGGTGCCCTGCGCAGCCTGTTCGAGCGGCGCAGCGATGCGCGTTCCGGCTTGCCGCTGGTACAACTGGCCATCGCCCTCGACAAGATGGGTGACAAGCCACGTGCGCAACAGGCGCTGCAGGCCGGCCTGGCGGTCACCCGCAGCGAAAACTCCTGGCTGGCCGACTACGGCAGCCCGGTGCGTGACCAGGCGCTGATCCTGTCGTTGCTGACCGAGAACAACCTGGCCAGCGACAAGCTCGATGCACGGCTGTTCGAGCTTTCCGACCAGATGGCGGGTAACCGCTGGTTGTCGACCCAGGAGCGCAACGCGCTGTACCTTGCCGGTCGTGGCCTGCTGCGCAAGCCTGAAGGTAACTGGTCGGCACGCCTGGACAGCGCCGGTGAAGTGCGCGAATTCAACAACGAGCAATCGGGGATGAAACTCGAAGGCCCGCTGCTGGCCTCGCCGCTGACCATCCAGAACGAAGGCAGCGAGACGCTGTTCCAGCAACTGACCCTGTCCGGTTATCCGCGCCAGGCCCCGGTTGCCCGCGGCAGCGGCATGACCATCCGCCGCGAGTTCCTCGGCATGAATGGCCAGGCCCTGGACATCAAGGCGCTCAAGAGCGGTGACCTGGTGCTGGTGCACCTGGCGGTGACGGCCAATACCCAGGTGCCGGATGCCCTGGTGGTCGACCTGCTACCGGCGGGCCTGGAGCTGGAAAACCAGAACCTGGCGCAAAGCGCGGCAAGCCTTGAGAACGCCAGCAGTGCAGTGAAGCAATGGCGCGAGTCGATGCAGAACGCCGCGGTCGTGCATCAGGAGTTTCGTGATGACCGCTACGTGGCGGCGCTGAGTATCGACCAGTACTCCACCACCCACCTGCTGTATCTGGCCCGCGCGGTAACCCCGGGGACCTACAAGGTACCGCCGCCGCAGGTCGAGTCGATGTACCGGCCAAACTACAACGCGGTGGGCGAATCGCCTGCCGAGTTGGTGGTTAAAGGCCGCTGACACAGGGCGTTGTGGGAGCGGGCTCATCCGCTCCCACACCTTCTATTTAGTCAGTGAATGATCCAGCTCAGCACCCACAAACCCAGCACCAGCCAGATGATGCCGAGTATGATCGAGGCGCGCATGAAGGCGCGGATCGCCGAGTACAGCAACATCAGGCCGATGATCAGGGCGAGGATGCTGACCAGCGAAGTGTCCATGCCCAGGGTGCGTGACAGGCCCTCGATGAAATTGCCACCGGCGTTGGCCAGCAGGTTGAACAACCCGCTCAGGCCGTCGACGATAAACCGGATCACCGCCCCCAGCGCCTGGCCGAGCCACTCGAAAAAACCTTCTACATGCATAGTTGCTTCCTGATGATCAATTCGGCGAATGCGCCGTTGCCAAGCCTTTGGCCATGCCAGGGCCGGGTCGGTTCCCTGCGTAGCTGCTACGCCAGGAGGGCCTGATGCACATCTTAGCTCGCCTGCGTGGCGTCATCGGCAAACCCCTGGGTTTGCTGCTCGCCATCCCCTTGCTGTTGATTGCCTTGCTATGGCTTGCCGACCGCATCTGGCCGTTGCCGATGCCGGCCGATGACCTCGCCCGGGTAGTCCTGGCCGAAGACGGCACGCCGCTGTGGCGCTTTGCCGATGCCGACGGGGTGTGGCGCTACCCGGTCACTGCCGAGCAGGTTTCGCCTTATTACCTGGAGGCGTTGCTGACCTACGAGGACCGCTGGTTCTACCATCACCCCGGGGTCAACCCGCTGGCCCTGGGCCGCGCGGCTTGGCAGAACCTGCGCGGTGGCCGGGTGCTGTCTGGTGGTAGCACCCTGTCGATGCAGGTCGCGCGCCTGCTCGACCCGCACTCGCGTACGCTGCCTGGCAAGCTGCGCCAGCTGTGGCGTACCGCGCAACTGGAATGGCACCTGTCGAAGGCGCAGATCCTCGAGATCTACCTCAACCGTGCGCCGTTCGGCGGCACCTTGCAGGGTGTCGCCGCGGCCAGCTGGGCCTATCTTGGCAAGTCGCCGATGCACCTGACGCCTTCAGAGGCGGCCTTGCTCGCGGTGTTGCCCCAGGCGCCCAGCCGCCTGCGCCCGGATCGGCACCCGGAGCGCGCCCAGGCGGCGCGGGACAAGGTCTTGCAGCGCCTGGCCGAGTACCAGGTGTGGCCGCAGCAACGGGTCGCCGAAGCTGAAGAGGAACCGCTGTTGCTGGCACCACGTCAGGAGCCGGCGCTGGCGCCATTATTGGCGCGACGGCTGAACCGCCCGCACAGCCCGCCGTTGATTCGCACCACCCTCGATGCCTCGTTGCAACGGCGCCTGGAAGACCTGCTGCTGGGCTGGCGTGCGCGCCTGCCCGAGCGGACCTCGGCGGCGATTCTGGTGGTCGAGGCGCAGAACATGGCGGTGCGCGCCTACCTGGGGTCGGTGGACCTGAATGACGAGCGCCGCTTTGGCCACGTCGACATGATCAGCGCCCTGCGTTCCCCCGGCTCGACCCTCAAGCCGTTCCTCTATGGCATGGCCATGGACGATGGCCTGATCCATTCCGAGTCCTTGCTGCAGGACGTGCCGCGCCGCTACGGCGACTATCGCCCGGGCAATTTCTCCATGGGCTTCAGCGGGCCGGTTGCCGCCAGTTCCGCCCTGGCCCTGTCGTTGAACCTGCCGGCGGTGCAACTGCTTGAAGCCTACGGGCCGAAACGCTTTGCCGCGCAGATGCGCAGTGGCGGCGTGCCGTTGATCTTGCCGCCGCTGGCCGAGCCTAACCTGTCGCTGATTCTTGGCGGCGCCGGTAGCCGGCTGGAAGACCTGGTGGGCGGCTACGCCGCGTTTGCCCGCGATGGCCTGAGTGCGCCGATCCGCTTGCAACCCAATGACCCGCTGCTTGAGCGACGCCTGCTGTCGCCCGGCAGTGCCTGGATTATCCGGCGGATTCTCAGCGGCCAGGCGCGCCCGGACCGCGACCCTCACGCAGAGCTAGTGCAGCGCCCGCAACTGGCGTGGAAGACCGGCACCAGCTATGGCTTTCGCGATGCCTGGTCGATTGGCGTCGGCCCGCGTTACCTGATCGGGATCTGGATCGGCCGCCCGGATGGCACGCCGGTGCCCGGCCAGTTCGGCCTGGCCTCGGCGGCGCCGTTGATGCTGCAGGTGCATGATGTGCTGAGCAACCGCGACAGCCAGCGCGGGATTGCCACACCCGTGGCGGCGGTGCCGGCCAACGTCGGGGTTGCGGCGATCTGCTGGCCGCTCGGCCAACCCATGGCCCGCCAGGACCCCAATTGCCGGCGCCAGCGTTTTGCCTGGACCCTGGACGGTACCACGCCGCCAACCCTGCTGGCCCAGGACCAGCCCTTGAGTGTCGGCTTGCGCGAGACGGTCTGGGTCAACGATCAGGGCTTGCGTGTCGACGCTACCTGCGCCGGCGCCCAGGCCCGGGAAATCGCCCTCTGGCCGTCGCCACTTGAACCGTGGCTGCCAAGGGTGGAACGCCGCGAGGCGCGCTTGCCCAAGGTCGACCCGCAATGCCCGCCGCAGGTGCCGGCCAGTGCGCCGCCGCTGTCGATTGTCGGTGTGCGCCAGGGCGATCAGCTACGCCGCCCGGCCACCAGCAGCGAACCATTGCGTTTCAAGGTCTCGGCCCTTGGCGGTAACGGACGCCACTGGTGGTTCCTCAACGGTGCGCCGCTGGGCGAAACCAGCGGTCAGGAGAACCTCACGGCAAGCTTTGAGCAGGCCGGGCGCTTCGAGCTGAGCGCCCTGGATGAAAGCGGCGAAACCGCCCGGGTCGAATTCCAGGTCAATGACTGACGCTCTCTATTAGACGATGACAGGGCCAGCACCTACGCTTGGATTGACGAGGCCGCCGCCCTGGCGGCCTTGTACTGTTCGGGATCATGGAGTGTCCGATGCGTGCGTTGGCCGTCGCGATAGTGGGGTTGTCCTGGGTGAGCGTTGCCAGCAGCGAACCCCTGCCGCGTTTTCTCGACAGCCACGAAATCGAACGCAACCTGCCGGCCCCCAATCTGCCGGCCGATGCCTACCGGCCAAGCAACCCGGGAGTGCTGGTGCCGGTGCCGGTAACCCAGGCCCGGCCGTTGCTGCGCGACACGCGGATCTTCCTGCGCAAAGTGCGCTTCGAAGGCGGCAGCATCTACCCCTTGAGTGACCTGCGCGACAACTACCAGAGCCTGGCCGGCCGCGAGGTCAGCCTCGGCGAGCTGATCGACGCCACCCAGCGCCTGACCCAGCGCTACCAGCAGGACGGCTACCTGTTGTCGCATGCCTACCTGCCCGAGCAGGACTTCGCCGATGGCCGGGTGCGGGTGGTGCTGGTCGAAGGCTACATCGATGAACTCGAGCTGCACGGCGAGGTGGGCCCGGCGGCGGCCTACGTTGAGCAACTGGTGGGCCGGCTCAAGGCCGAACGGCCGCTGACCCGCGCCACCTTCGAGCGCTACGTCGCGCTGATGAGCCGCCTGCCCGGCTTCAGCGTGCAGGCAAGCCTAGCGCCTGCCAACCCTGTCAGTGGTACCAGCCGGCTGATCGTCGAGGCCAGGCGCCGGCCGTTCAGCGGCAACCTGACCGTCACTGATGGCACCCGCGATGACCCCCAGGCCTTGCTCAGCGTGAGCAGCAACGCGCAGACGGCGCTGGCCGAACAGTTCAGCGTCACCGCCCTGGCGCCGCGCGGGGAAGATCACGAAAGCTATTTTCGCCTGGACTACTCCCAGTACCTGGACGATCAGGGCAGCCAGTTGCACCTGTCGGCCTCGCGTTACGACAGCGACCCCAGTGCCCAGGTGCTGCTCGGCGATGGCACCCAGCTCAAGGCCCATCGCGAGAACGACCGCTTTTCGGCGGGCCTCAGCCAGGTGCTGCTGGCCGCGCCCGGTGAGTCGCTCAACGTTGCTGCGCGTTTCTACATGGTCAATGACGATGTTGAGTATCGCGCGGTCGACGCGCCCTTGCGGCTGAGCAATCGCACCGATGTGCGTGCCCTGGGCTTTGAAGGCGAGTGGCGCAAGGCCGATGCCGACCAACTGCGGATTGTCAGTGGTGGCGCCTATCAGGGCCTGGATTACCTGGGGGCGAAAAGCAACAGCGATTTCGACCTGGATTTCCTCCGCCTGCGTTTGTCCGGTTTGCAAAGTGATCGCCTGTTCGGCAATTGGCAGGGGGTGGCGTCGGCGGCCTTGTACTGGAGCCGCGACAGCCTGCCCGACAGCGAGCGGGTGGTGTTCGGCGGGCAGAGCTTTGCCCGCGGTTACCCCGCCGACCAGGCCCTGGGCGACAAGGGCTGGGGCCTGGCCTATGAGCTCAATTACAGTTTCAACGGCGATGGCCGCTGGGTAAAGTTGCTGCAACCTTATGCCGTACTGGACACCGCGCGCACCTGGTTCAACGAGGTGGACCTGCGCGATGCACACCTGAGTTCAGTGGCTTTGGGGCTGCGCATCGGTGACGGGCGTTTCTACAACCTGGCGCTGGAGCTGGCCAAGCCGCTGTCGGATGTTGCCCTCGACAGCTTTGACCGCGAGCCACGGCTGAGTGTGAGTTTCAGCGTGCAGCTGTGAACCGGCTCCTACAGGGGCCGTAGCCCCCGCAGGTTCATTGCACCAGTTGCATCCGCGGTTTGGGGAACAGGTTGTCGAGGGTTTCCAGCAGGCGGTTGTGGTAGATCGGCTTGCGGAACAGGTCCAGCACCTGCAGACGCAGCAGGTCGCTGATGTCGTCCATGTCGGCATGCCCGGAGGTGACGATCACCGGCAAGTGCTGGCGCGAGGTGTGCTCGCGCAGGCGCCTGATCAGTGATATGCCGCTCTCCTCCGGCATGCGCAGGTCGGTGATGACCAGGGCCACGTCCGGGTGGCGGGTGAGTTGTTGCAGGGCGAGTTTCACCGAGGTGGCGGTGTAGCAGCAAAAACCCTCGCCCTCCAGCAATTCGGCAAGTTCCAGCAAGGCGTCCTCTTCGTCATCCACCAGGAGTAGCTGTTGACGGGGGGAAGAGGTCGGCATGGGGCGGTCCTGTGATGGGGGAGTTGATCAGTGCATTGGCGTGAACCGATGAATCCACTCGTCAGCTACCACCACTGCCACCGCCCGAAGCAGGCGGCGCTTTTAGCGCGTTTTCAATCTTGGTCATGACCCCAGACACATTGGTAGAAATGGGCGTAATGAACGCCGTCAGCGCTACAGCAACCATGGCCGCGACAATCGCGTACTCGATGCCCGAGGCACCATCCTTGCGGTAGAAGAATTCTTTGCAGCTCTTGAGGACTCGGGAAAGACGCATGGCATTTCTCCTTGCGCCGGAGGCGCAGATGGCAGGGGTATTCAGTGATTCCCCTTTGCCACCACAGCATCGTCAACGGGCCAAATCTCGGCAAATGTAAGAAGGTATTAATACTAAAGTTATAACCAAATACCGACGCCAATAAGCTGTTGTTTTATGGGGATGTCGGCTTTGCGACGGAAAAAAATCTGACGGGTAATGGCATTTTGTCCTAGCTGCGCTACCGTCAAATAGCGAAATAGTTGTTTCCGACTGCAGTGCTGTGGGCCATTTCACAAAAGTGAGCCTGAAGGACAGCTTGGGGAGAAGGAGGGCCAGCATGAGCAGTCGCATTACCATCATCCTTGCAGGCCTCTTTTTGATCGGTGCGCTGCTGGCCGGCTACTGGGGGCTGATGCTCAGCCAGCCGCCAAGCGAGCCGGCGCCGGCAGCCGCCGTCGAACCCGCGCAGGCTCCGGTGACCCGGGTGGTCAATGAAGCAACAGACGAACTGCGCAAGCCGGTTGTCGTGCTGCGTCGCGATGTCAGTGCCTATACCCCGCTGGTGGCCGAAGACCTGCTGATCGAACGCCTGCAGGTGGCGCCGCCGGGTAGTTTCCAGACCCTTGAACAAGTGCTCGGGCGCAGCAGCTGGCGCGCCTTGAGCGCCGGCACCTGGCTGGAGCAGGGCAGCTTCGAGGCCGGTGGCCCGCTGGCACGGATGATTCACCCCAGTGAGCGGGCGCTGGCGGTGGCGGTGGACGAAGTGGTCGGCGCCGCCGGGCAACTGCGCCCGGGTGACTATGTCGATGTGCTGGTGTTCCTGCGTGAAGACAACAGCAACCCGCAAGCCTCGGCCCAGGTAGTGTTGCCGGCCTTGCGCCTGCTCAGTGTCGGTGCGCAGCTGGGCCTGGCCAACGATGGCCAGCCTGCCGAGGCGCCCATGGATGACAAGGCCCGTCAGGAACAACAGCGCAACCCGGTGCGCACTGTGGTGCTGGCGGTCCCCGAGGCATTGGCCAGCCGCCTGCTGCTGGCCGCTCAGGCCGGCAGCCTGCGCCTGGCGGTACGCAGCGCCGAGGAGAAGCGCCTGGCCCAGTACTGGACTGACCCGCATGCCAGCGCCAAGGCCGTCGACAACGCCAACCGTGAACTCTATCGCTTCAGCCAGCTCGCCCAGGTACCGGCCGCCCGACCTGTGGCCAGCGCAGCGCCGCCACGCGGCATGGAAATCATCCGCGGTAATCAAGCCAACACGCCAACCCCCTGACCAAGCAAGGATGCCCTTCAATGAGCAGTCGTTCCGAGCGGGTAATCAAGCAGATGCTCTGCGCCCTGTTGTGCGCCGTGCCGCTCGCCCCAACGGCGATGGCGGCGTCCGGCTGCGCGGCGCTGGAGCAGGTGCCGGGCGTCATCGAGATCGATCAGGGCCTGCAGCAGGAGGTGCGCCTGCCGGTGGCAATCACCCGCGCGGCGATTGGCGAGCCGAAGATTGCCGACGTACATGCCAGTGGCACTGACGCGGTGCTGCTGACGGCGGTCGGCCCCGGCGCCACCAGCCTGATGCTGTGGACTGCCTGCGCCAAGACACCGCGCCAGGCCATGGTGTTCGTCAAGGGCATTGCCAGCAGCGAGATGGCTGCCAGTGCGCTGCCGCCGTCCGAAGATCCGCTGCTGCCCAGCCAGGTGCAGGCCGATATCCGCTTTGTCGAAGTCAACCGCACCAAGTACAAGGAGGCCGGCGCGCGGCTGTTCTTCAAGGGCTCCAACAACACCCTGATCGGCTCACCGAGCACCGTGCCGAACACCACCGTAAGCCCGGGGCAGGTGCCCACCGTGCCCGGCACGCCGAACATTCCCCTGGACAACGGCGTGTTCAACATCATTTGGGGCGGTGGCAGCAGTCGCTTCCTGGCCGCGATCAATGCCCTGGAAACCAGCGGTTTCGCCTACACCCTGGCGCGCCCCAGTCTGGTAGTGCTCAGCGGCCTGACCGCAAGTTTCCTCGCCGGCGGCGAGATCCCCATCCCGGTGCCCAGCAGCGGCAGCGACAGTGTCTCGATCGAATACAAGGAGTTCGGTATCCGCCTGACCCTGTCGCCCACCGTGGTCAGCCGCAATCGCATCCTGCTGAAAGTCGCGCCGGAAGTCAGCGAACTGGACTACAACAAGGCGGTGAATATCGCCGGTACCCAGGTGCCCGGCCTGACCGTCAGGCGTACCGACACCAGCATCTCCCTGGCCGATGGCGAGAGCTTCGTCATCAGTGGCTTGATCAGCAGCCAGTCGCGCTCGACCGTCGACAAGTTTCCAGGCCTTGGCAACCTGCCGATCATTGGCGCGCTGTTTCGCCAGTCCTCGGTGCAGCGCGACGAGACCGAACTGCTGATGATCGTTACCCCGCACCTGGTCCAGCCGCTGGCGGCCGATGCCCAGTTGCCGTCGCTGCCGGGTGAGGGCCTGCGTAATTACGACCCGAGCTGGGGCCGGCTGTTCTTTCTGGAAAACGGCGACTTTGAACGTCGCAGCGGGTTATCCCAATGAGTGAAAGCCTGAGCCAGACCTTCCTTGCCATCACCCGCAACGATGGTGACCTGCAGTGGTTGCAGGGCGCATTGGCGCCGCTGGGGCAGGTGGTCGGTGCCGGCAGCGGCAGCCTTGACGAGTTGCTGGCGCTGGTCGATGTCACTTTCGCCAGCCTGGTGTTCGTCGGCCTCGACCGCGATCAGGTGGTCAACCAGTGCGCGCTGATCGAGGGCGTGCTGGAAGCCAAGCCGATGCTGGCGATCGTCGCCCTCGGCGATGGCATGGACAATCAACTGGTGCTCAACGCCATGCGTGCCGGGGCGCGGGATTTTGTCGCCTATGGCTCGCGTTCCAGTGAAGTCGCAGGCTTGGTGCGGCGCTTGAGCAAACGCCTGCCGCCGGTGACCAGCAACCCCAGCCTGGGCGGGCTGACCGTGCTCTATGGGGCCCAGTGCGCCGCCGACGGCGCCTTGCTGACCACGCACATGGCGCGGGTGGTGCAGACCAGCGGCCAGCAGACCCTGCTGCTCGACCTTGGCCTGCCGCGGGGTGACAGCCTGGCGCTGCTCGGCCTGGAAGCCTCGTTTCATTTCGGCGATGCCCTGCGCCACCTGCGCCGGCTCGACAACACCCTGATCGACAGTGCCTTTACCCGCGAAAGCTCAGGCCTGCGCCTGCTGGCTTATGCCGAGACCGACGAGCCGCTGGAGCGCACCAGCGCGGCAGAGCTGTACATGCTGCTCAGCGCCTTGCGCCAGCACTTCCAGCACATCGTCGTGAACCTCACCGGCCAGGCTGACAGCGAAGCCCTGCGCACCTTCGTCAGCCACTGCGACAAGCTGATCTGGTACACCGACCAGAACGTCCTCGATTGCCGGCGCAACCTCGAAGTGCTGACCCAGTGGCGCGAGAAGGGCATGAAGCTCGAACACGCAAGCCTGTTGGTCGACCGCTACCTGCGCGGTGTCGCGCCGGATTCCGAAGCCTTGGGCAAGCGCTACGGCCTGCCGGTTCTGCGGGTCTTGCCCTATAGCCCGGAGGTGCGCCTGAATGCCAAGAACCAGGGCCTGACCCTGTTCGAGCTGGCGCCGCGCGAGCCGCTTACGCAACAGCTGAAAAGCCTCGGTGAACGCCTGGCGCGGCGCTCGGAAAACAACCCGCCGGTGGTCGCCACCTGGCTCAATCGGCTGTGGGGGCACAAGTGAGCGGCGACGAGCTGTTCGGTGGCCCACGGCATAACCTGGGGGCCGACCCACAGGCGCTCAAACGCGCTCTGCACCGTTACATCATCGACGCCATCGAGGACAGCGGCCGCAACCTGCTCGAAGGTTCGCGCCCGGCCCTGGCGCAGTTCGTGGTGGAGCAGGTCGGCGATTACATTGCCCGCCTGCACCTGGCGTTGTCGCGCTACGAGATGGAACGCCTGGCCGAGGAAATCGTCGACGAGCTGACCGGTTTCGGCCCGCTGGAAGTGCTGCTGCGCGATGCCAGCGTCACCGAGATTTTGGTCAACGGCCCGCACCGGGTGTTCATCGAGCGGGCCGGGGTGCTGCAACAAACCGACCTGCGTTTTATCGATGCCCATCATGTCGAGCGGGTCATGCAGCGGATTCTTGCGCCCCTGGGGCGGCGCCTGGACGAGTCCTCGCCGATGGTCGACGCGCGCATGCCCGATGGCAGCCGGGTCAACGCCATCATCCCGCCGGTGGCGCTCGACGGCCCGTGCCTGTCGATCCGCAAGTTTCGCAAGGACATGCTCAAGAGCGCCGACCTGCTGGCCACCCGCACCATCGACCAGGGCATGCTCGACTTCATCCAGCTGGCGGTGGCGCGGCGCTGCAACATCCTGGTCAGCGGCGGTACCGGCACCGGCAAGACCACCCTGCTCAATATCCTCAGTCAGTTGATCAGCCCCCACGAACGCCTGGTGACCATCGAGGACGTGGCCGAACTGCAGCTTGATCATCCGCACGTGGTGCGCCTGGAAACCCGTCCGCCGAATGCCGAAGGGCATGGCGAGATCAAGGCCAGCGAGCTGATTCGCAACGCCCTGCGGATGCGCCCCGACCGTATTCTGCTTGGCGAGATTCGCGGCGTCGAAGTGCTCGATGTGCTGACGGCGATGAATACCGGCCACGATGGTTCGATGAGTACCGTGCATGCCAACACTGCCCAGGATGCCTTGCTGCGCCTGGAAACCCTGGTCGGCCTGACCGGTCGCCAGGTGGCCGAGAAAACCCTGCGGCAGATGATCTGCGCGGCGCTCGATGTGGTCATCCAGCTGACCCGCCTGGCCGATGGCCGCCGCTGCGTCAGCGAGGTGCTGGAGGTGGTCGGGGTGCGTGATGACGTGTACGTCACCAATACCCTGTTCCGGCTCGATCGGCGCACGGGCGAAGGCTTTTTGCGCGAAGCGCCGAACCCGGCCGGCGACAAGCTGCGCCGCGATTACTCGGAGCTCCAGCCGTGATCGCCGCGCTCCTCGGGCTGATTTGCCTGGCCTTGCTCGGCTTGTCGGTGCACCTGTTCTACCGCGGCATGCGCAAGTCTGCCCAGGAGCGCATCCTCCGGCGTCTGGGTCAGGTCGAGCAAGCCGCTGCGCTGGCGCCGGTCGGGCACGACTGGCTGGACCGCCTGCTGCAGCGTGCCGGTATCGAGCGGCGTAACGAGCTGTTGTGGCTGTGGCTGGCCCTCTGGCTGCTGGCCGCGCTGTTGACCGGGCGGGTCGTGGGCTGGGTGGCAGGCCTTGGCCTGTTGCTCATCGGCCCGCTGCTGGCCTGGTTGTACCTGGGCTGGCGCTATCGGCAGCGGCTGCAACGGATGATCGAGCAACTGCCGGTGCTGCTCGATCACAGCGTGCGCAGCCTCAAGGCCGGGCGCACCCTCAGCGATGCCGTGCTCGGTGCCATCGATGCTTCCCGCGAGCCGTTGCACGGCGCCTTGCAACGGGTGCGGCGCAATGTGCAGATGGGCGTCAGCCTCGACGATGCCATGGCTGAACTGGCCGAGTTGTATGACCAGGACGAACTGCGCCTGTTTGCCCTGGGCCTGCGTATCAACCATCGCTATGGCGGCAACGCCAGCGAGCTGCTGGAGAACCTGATCAAACTGATTCGCGAACGCGAGCAGGGCGCGCGGCAGTTGCGCGCCATGACCGGCGAAACGCGCATGACAGCCATGGTCCTGGGCCTGTTGCCGGTGGGCATGGCCGGTTACTTCCTGATCAGCAATCCCAACTATCTGCTGACCATGTGGCGCGACAGCAACGGCCAGTTCCTCTTGCTCGGGGCCTTCCTCCTGCAGGCCTTGGGCTGCCTGGCGCTGTGGCGCATGTTGCGGAGTATCTGAAATGGCCCTGTTGCTCAGTGCCCTGATGCTGTTTGCCGCCTTTGCCTTGCTGCTGGCTCAGTTCCTGCGCCAGCGGCATCGTCAGCGCCTGGTCGCCCAGCGCTTGCAGGGCCAGCTGGGCGCGGACAACCGCTTGGGCAACTGGCTGCAGCAGCTCGGCGCCAGCCGCCTGGGCCAGCGTTCGTTGAGTCTGGACGGCGAGACACGTTTGCTGCTTGATCGCATCGGCTGGCGGCGTAGCCGGCAACGGGCGCTGTTCGCTGCCTGCCAGGTGGGGGCGCCGCTTCTGGCGCTGGGCCTGGGAGTAATCGCGCAGGAAACCCTGTACCACACCAGCCAGACCCCGTGGCTGGTACTGCCGCTGTGCGCCATGGGCGCCGGTTACCTGTTGCCCAAGCGCTTGCTGGCCTGGGCGGCGGCGCGCCGTCAGCAGCAGGTGGCCCGGGAGGTGTCGACCTTTATTCCGCTGCTGCGGATCTTGTTCGAGTCGGGCCTGGCAGTGGAGCAGGCCTTGCGCGTGCTGAGCCAGGAATCACGGCAACTGTTGCCGGTGCTGAGTGAGGAACTGCGAGTGATTCTGCTGCGGGTCGACTCCGGCCTGGCCCTGGCCCCGGAGCTGGAAAAAACCGCGCAATTGCTCAGCGTCGATGAGTTCAGCGACAGCTGCGTGATCCTCCAGCAACTGCTGAGCCAGGGCGGCGGGGCGATGAAGTCGTTGCTGGCACTCAAGCAACTGCTCGATGACCGGCGCCTGACGCGCATGCAGGAGCGAATTTCAAAGATGTCCGGGAAGATGTCGATAGTGATGATGGTGTTCCTGTTTCCGGCCTTGCTGATTGTGTTGGCCGGGCCCGGTTTTACGGCGTTGGCCAAGGCCTTGGGTTCATGAGCGGAGGGATGTGCATGAAAGCAGTCATGGTGATCATGAGCCTGGCGCTGCTCGCTGGCTGTACCACTCAGGACGGCGCACAGTGGCTGGCCTTGCCGGGTATGCCGGTCAGTTGCAGCAAGCCGGATTCGGCCCAGGAGCTGGCCTTGAGCATGGCCGACGAGATGCTCGCCGAGGGCCGCCCGCATGCCAGCCTGGCGCACCTGGAGGCGTTGCCGGCGGACATGGCCCAGGTGCGATTGCGCAAGGCCCGGGTGTCGCGCCTGCTCGGGCGCAGCGAAGCCGAACCGTTGTACCGCAGCCTGCTCGGTGGCTGCCTGGCAGCAGAAGGCGAGCATGGCCTGGGGCAACTGGCCTCGGCCCGTGGCGACAACCTCCAGGCCCAGCGCCACCTGTTGCGCGCGGTGCGCCTGGCGCCGACCGACGAAAAGGTGCGCAACGACCTCGGCGTGGTTTACCTGAACCTGGGTAATGTCGAGCAGGCGCGTTTTGAGTTTCTCACCGCCATCGAGCTCAAGGACAACAACGCCCTGGCGGCGGTCAACCTGGTGAGCCTGCTGCTGTACCAGGACAAGTTCCAGCAGGCCGCCGACCTGGTCAGTCGCCTGCACCTGACGCCGGCGCAATTCAGTGAAGCCCGGGCGCGCGCCGAGCAACTGAAGAAACCCGCGGCGCGGACCGACCAGGTCGCGGTGGTTACCCCAGAAGCCTCAAGCGTCACCCAACAGTGAGGTCGTGATGAACAGGTCATTGCTCCTGCTTGCCCTCAGCGTACTGCCCCTGGCCGCCCTGGCGCTGGAGGGCGGGCCTTCGTCCAAGGCCCAGCAAACCACCGAAGCCTGGCTGCAGCTACAGGCACGCAACCTTGAAGCCTCGAAGATCCCGCAGACGGCCACGCCCAAGGAGCGCGACCAGAGCATGCAGCGCTGGCTGGACAGCTACAAATATGTGATCCCGGACTTCTACCGCTGGGAAAGTACCGGTGCGTCCGACAAGTGACTCAGCCGCCAAAGCGCACTCAGTGCGCCGTGACTCGCTGATGCAGGGGCGAGGAGCCGGGTGACAACGCCAGCGCCAGCTGGGTGCGGTTGTGCATGTGGGTCAGGCGCAGCACCTGCGACACGTAGAGTTTCACGGTGTTCTCGGTGATGCCCAGTTCGCAGGCGATCTGGTAGTTGGTCTTGCCCTTGCTGACCAGTTTGGCCACGTCCAGCTGGCGCGGTGACAACTTGTCGAACAGCGCTGGCAGGTTGTCGCTTTCAGCTTCCGGCTCGATATCGCTGGCGCGCCGGTGCGCACCGAGCCCGCGGGCCTTGTCCAGGTCCTGGTAGAGATCGTCGATCGACTCGGCGAGAAACTGCAGTTTCTGGTTCAGGTCACCCAGGTGCTGGTAGCTGCGGCGCCGCTCCAGCACGGCGGCCTCCTGGCGTTGTACCCCTTCAAGCAGCTCGTTGAGGTCGACCGGTTTTTGATAGTAGTCGGCAAAGCCTTCGCGCAGCGCCTTGATCACGTCCTGCTTGGCCGCGCGCCCGGTGAGCATGATCGCTTCGAACTGACGCTGCGGCCCGGCAATGGCCTTGAGCGCGCGCATCAGTTCGAGGCCATCGCAGTCGGGCATGTGCAGGTCGCACACCACCAGGGCAATCTCCTGATCGACACTGAACTGCTCGATGGCCTGGGTACTGGAATGACAGGGCAGGCAACGGTAGCCGCTGCCCTGGAGAAATTCGCACAACTCTTCGACTATCAGTGGCTGGTCGTCCACGACCAGCACCTTCAACTCACTGACTGGCTTGCTCACATGCAACTCCCTGCGCTATTCGCCTTGGTGTTCCCGCGGCCAGGTCGAGCCTGGATCCATTCCTGGCACACACTAGAAAGTAGTCGCACTTTTTGACTATGTACAAGGTTTGTACATCCTTTTGCGTGCGGTATTCGGCTAATTGATCCAGACCGCCGCCAGTAGAAAACCGACCAGCAGGAATGGCGCGAACGGCTGTTTTTTTGACGATTCTTCGCTCAATTGCTTCAGACGGTTCTTAACCTTCTGACTTAAAAGGGACCACAGCCAACGGCGGCTGAGCAGCCAGGCCAGCACCGCGACGCCGGCGCCGATAAAGGTGCCCAACAGGTGCATGCGATCAGTGGCCAGGGCCAGGGCACCGAGCAATTTCACATCGCCGGCGCCGAGGCGGCCAAGCATGTAGCCGGGCAGGGTCAGCAGCATGACGATGGCCAGCGCCAGGCCGCCTTCACTGGCGTCGGCGCCAATCCAGGTGTGTCCGGTAACGAACAGATAGCCCAGGGCGCAGGCGGCGGCGCCGAGGGTCAGGGTATTGGCGATCTGGCGTTCGCGCAGATCTTGTTCAGAGCACAAGGCAAGCCACAGCAGCAGAACAATGCTTTGCATTGGCGAAAGGCCATCCCTTTGTGGTGAATGATTCTATGCTGTCTTTCAGGTGTCACTGTCAGGGTAGACGCGATCATGCAAGCAAGCCTGTGCAAGCGGCAAAAAGGCGCGGCAGCCCTCGAGTTTGTCGCGGTATTCGTGATCTTCTTCGCGGTCTTCTACGGGGTGGTCAGCTACGGTCTGCCGATGCTGATGCTGCAATCGTTCAACCAGGCCAGCAGTGAAGCGGTACGCCGCTGTGTGGCGCTGGATCCTGCCAGCGCCACTTACGGCGCTGATGTCGAGGCGCTGGCCAAGCGCGTGCTCGGCGAGCAACTGGCGTGGATGCCAGCGCCGTTGGCTTTCCAGTTCAGCAGCGATGCCAAGGTTGTCCTTACCCCGGGCAAGCTGCTGACGGTGAAGATCAACTACGCCAAGAGCAAACTGACCGCGGTATTGCCGGTACTGAAACTGCCGGGCATCGGTGAGGTGCCGCGCCTGCCCGACAGCCTCAAGGCCGAAGCGAGCCTGCAACTGTGAGTGGCGGGCAAAGCCTGTTCGAGCGCTGGCGCGGGCGCGCGGCGCCGGTCGAAGAGCCCGTGGCGCAAGCCCCCGAGGTGCCGGCGGTGGGCCTGCAACTGTGGCTCGATGGCGCGGCCAGGGTGTTGCGCCAGGCCGGCCCGCTGCGCGCGGCGCTGGCGCTGCCGACCCAGGCCGGGGTACGTCTGCACGACTACGTGCAGCCCTACAGCCTGCTGGTGCTCGAAGGCGAGCCGGCAGACTGGCAGGGGCAGCTTCTGGAACTGGACTTCAAGGCGGCCGGTGGCCACACCTTGCACACCCGCGGCTGGTTGCAAGCCCAGGGCGATGGCTGGTTGTTGCAACTATTCGATATCGGCGACCTGTTGCTGCACCGCCAGCAAGCCCTGGCTGCCGA
The DNA here is from genome assembly GCF_024749345.1 of Pseudomonas sp. B21-009. Taxonomy (NCBI): domain Bacteria; kingdom Pseudomonadati; phylum Pseudomonadota; class Gammaproteobacteria; order Pseudomonadales; family Pseudomonadaceae; genus Pseudomonas; species Pseudomonas sp. B21-009. The sequence continues at coordinate 681,393 of NZ_CP087199.1, forward strand.
GCGCCAGCAACACCTGTCTGCGCACCTGGCCTGCGCCTTGCGCGCCTGCAGCATCGAACGCCTGCAAGCGGTGGCCGAAGAACAGCTCAACTGGCTGGTACGCCACTGGCGGGCCCGTGGCGCGGGAGTGCTGGTGCAAACCGAGCAGGGCTGGCAGATCTACGCCTGCAGTGGCGATGCGCTGCACTGGCTGCGTGACGAACAGCTTGCGCCGTTGCTCGATCGGCAGTTGCCGGCGAGCATGCTCAGCAGTGCCAGTGAGCCCGCGCTACAGGCCCTGTTTCCAGGGCTGGCGACTTACCTGTTGGCGTTTGCCCAGGGCCAGGTCAATCAGGCCTGGCTGATCTGCATCGAGCCGCAAGAGGTGCTGCAGGCCGAGGATGCCCTGCTGGTCGCCGCCGCCTTTGTCGAACCGCTGCTCGCTCGCCTGGCTGCGCACCAGTTGCACCAGCAGAGCGAGCGCCTGGACAGCCTGCAGCTGCAGTTGGGGGCCGGCTGGTGGCAATGGCGTCTGGACGAGCCGCAGTTGCATCTGGACCCGGCACTGGCCCAGAGCCTGGGCGTACCGGCGGCGCTTACCCTTAACCAATGGCTGAGCCGCGTGCACCCGGCAGACCGCGAGGCGGTCCAGCTGGCGTTTGCCGAGCTGCAGCGCCAGGGTTGCGCCTTGCAACTGAGCCTGCGCCTGCTCGACCACAGCACCCAGGCGCAGCCGCGCTGGTATCGCTTGTGCGGCCAGGTGCACGGCAGCGGCGGCAATCGCCGGGTGCAGGGTTTTATGCTCGACATCAGCGACATCAAGGCGCAACAGATGCAGGCCAGCGCTGCCCAGGCGCGCCTGGAAAACCTGATCGCCAGCTCGCCAGCGGTGATCTACATCCAGCGCTACGCCGAGGGCGCATTGCTCACCGAGTTCTGCAGCGCCAGCCTGACGCCGATGCTCGGCTGGCAGCCGCTGGCCGGCGAGCCCCTGCAACCGGGGCAGTGGCTGCACGCCGATGATCAGCTGCTGTGGCTGGAGCGCACGCGGATGCTCTTGCAGCACGGCCAGAGCCGCAGCCGCTATCGCCTGCGTGATCAGCATGGCGGTTATCACTGGGTACTGGATGAAGCGCGCCTGCTGCGCGATGACCTCGGTTTGCCGGTGGAGGTGGTGGGCATCTGGCTGGACGTCAGCGAGGCCACCGAGGCTACGGAAAAAATGCGCCAGAGCGAGGAGCGCTATCGGGTGCTGGTCGAGGATTCACCGGCGATGATCTGCCGCTACCGGCCGGACCTGAGCCTGGTATTCGGCAATCAGCCTTTGGCTGATTACCTGGAATGCCCGCCCGCGCAACTGGCCGGCGTGAACCTCGGCCAGTGGCTGTCCGCGACCCAGCGCCAGGCCTTTGTCGAACGCCTGGCGGGCTTGACCCCGGAGCAGCCGGTGAGCAGCGCCGAGATCTGCCTGCAACTGCCAGGGCGCGAGCATGCCTGGTGGTTGTGGTCTGATCGTGGGTTATTCGACGAGCACGGCCAGTTGCAAGAAATCCAGGCGGTGGGCCGCGACAACACGCAAGTGCGGCGCACCCAGCAGCAACTGCTGCAAAGCGCGAAAATGGCCACCCTCGGCGAAATGGCCACCGGCCTTGCCCATGAGATCAACCAGCCGCTCAACGTCATGCGCATGGCCGTGGTCAACGCGCTCAAGCGTCTGGAAAACGGCAATGCCGAGGTCGACTACCTGCAAGACAAACTAAAACGTATCGATGCCCAGGTGCTGCGCGCCTCCAAAGTAGTCGACCACATGCGCGTGTTCGGTCGGCGTTCGGAGCTTGAGCAGCAACCGTTCGTGCCCTGGCAGGCTGTGGAGGGCGCCCTGTCGTTGCTGGCCGACGGCTTGCGCGGCAAGGGCGTGGAATTGCATGTGCAGGCACCTGGGCAGCAGGTGCAGGTCAGTGGTCATCAGGATCAGCTGGAACAGGTGCTGATCAACCTGCTGGTCAACGCCCGCGATGCCCTGTTGGCCCGACGCGAGCAGCACCGCGAGCTGCAGCCGTGGATTGCCGTGAGGCTGGAGCAGGATGCCCGGCAGGTGCGGTTGCTGGTCGAGGACAACGGCGGCGGCATCGAGCCGCGTTTGCTCGAACGCATCTTCGAGCCGTTCTTCACCACCAAGCCGGTGGGCGTTGGCACTGGCCTGGGGCTGTCGGTGAGCTACGGCATCATCGACACCATGGGCGGCAGCCTGAGTGTCGAGAACGCCGAGTTGGGGGCGCGGTTCTGTATCGAGTTGCCGGTCTACAGCACCAGTTGAGCGCGGGAGCTGGAGCAGGTCAGGTTGGCACTGACCTCGACCGTGTTCAGGTCGATGCCGAGAACCTTGAGCAAGGCGTTGAGCAGGGGATCGACCAGCGGGCTGAGCAGGTTCTTGATCATCGGTTTGAGGATATTCGTCACCCCGGTCAGCACGCTGCTGGCAACACTGAGGATCTCGCCCAGCACATCACCGTTCTGTGGTTTGTAGACCTGCAAAGGAAGGGTATCGATGGTGGTGCTCAGGCTTTGCACCACGTTGATCGGTTGCATGCTCAGGTAAGGCGCAGGCTTGCCGATCTCCGGCAGGTTGGCGCCACTGAACAGCAGGTTCTCGTGGCGTGACAGTACCTGCAGCGGATCCGGCTTGATGCCCACGCCCCCGCCTACCCAGGGCACCCGGGTTGCGCATTTGGGAAACAGCCCGAGCACACTGGTGCAGATGTTGGTACCGATATCGATCAGCGGGATCGGGGTGACCGTGCCGCTACCGGTGCTGAAGAAGGTCGCCGGGTTGTCGATCTTGCCGATGGTGACCGTGGCTGCCGCGCTGTCGGTTGACGCAGTCAATTGCTTGTCGGGGCTGCAGCGGTAGGCGCTGACACGGCTGGTCGCCTTGACCGTGTCGATGCTGATATCAATGCGTGCAGCTTTGCTCAGGGCTTCGATGTCACTGACCTTGCACGGCACGCCGAGTGCGCAGGTCAGGGACTGTACGGTGCCCAGCAGGTTCAGGTGCAGCAGGTTGTTAAGGATATTGGTCAGCGGTGTGGCCAGCTTCAGCACTTCCGTGACGATGCCGCCGAGGGTATCGACTACCGGCGTATTCAGCGACACCAGGGTGCGGATCTGTGCAGTCTGCACGCTGATGTCGTCGGTCTGCGGATTGCCGATGGCGGAAATTCGCGGCGGCTCGATGACCTTGATCTGCACCTTGCCGCTGACCAGCCCCAGGGCATTGAAGGGCAACTCGACCGAAGCGGCATTGTACTTGTCGGCCAGCAGGATCACCCCTTGCACCAGTTGCAGCAATTGCAGGCTGGTGTCCAGCCCGGCCTTGGCGGTGCCGGCCTGGATATCGAGGATTTCGTTGAGCTTGAGCACGCGGTTGTCATCGGTGGCGACGGTGAGCTTGCCCAGGTTGGTGGCGACGTCGATGGCAGTGTTGCTGCCTTGTTTGAATACGTCGATTGCCGCCTGGATCAGTTGCGTGGCCGACAGCTGCTTACCCAGCAGCTCGTCGTAGTTGCCGGCTTGTACACTGACGTTAATTGCCAGTTGGTCCAGGTACTTGAGCAGGTTGATATCCGTGTTGGCCAGGCCTTGCCAGCCCAGGGCATCCAGTTGCACCCGCCCACCCAACGGATCGAGCAGGGCATTGAGCAATGCCGACTTGCGTGAGTCGATGTCGGCCAGGGTTGTACGGATGCGCAATACGGCCAAGGGTGGCTTCGGCGTCGCCGCCACGGCCTGGGCCGTGAGGTTGGTGGTGGTAGGCAGGGTATTGCCGCGAACCAGCGCCTGCACCCCGGCGGCGATGCTGGTGGGCACGCTGTTCTGGGCGATGACCCTGATCGCATCGTTGCGTGCGGGGTTGACGGTAAAACGGCGCAGGCTGTCGACGCCGGTCTGCAGGGTGCCGCAAGCGGTGGCCAGGGTTCGCCCTTCGGCCAGGGTAAAACCATTGCGGCTGGCGCTGGTTTGGGCCAGGGCCGCGGCCTGGGGCCCGGGGCCGCTGCACACGGCGCTTTGCCCGGCTGCCTCCAGTGCCGCCATATCGACCACCCGCTGCAACTTGCGCTGCTCCAGGTAGAGCCGCCCGCTGTCGACCACCAACAGCCCGAACAATAAGGCCATGCCCAGGGTCAGGGCGGCGATCAAGCCGATGGCACCACGTTGCCGTGCTGGAAAGCGAGTAGACACGAGCACTCCTTTGCCGGCCCAAGGCCGCGCGGGGCAGCAGCAGTGCAAAGGAGTGTAGACAAGATAATGGCCAGTCGCCTGCATGGCGACTGGCGGGTGGGGTTCAGCGTGGCGGGTAGTTGCCCATCAGCTTGGCGACGGTGTTCTGGATGGCCGAGTTGCGCTCTTGCGGGCTTGGCGGGTAGTTGTTCATGATCTGCTCGGCACTGCCGCGCCACACCAGCTTGCCGTCGCGGGCGTCGAACAGGTCGACCTGGATGGTTGCCACCTTGTAGTCGACGCTGCGGGTTTCGTTGTACATCGGCCCACCCCAGTAGCCGCCCCAGTAGCCACCCCAGGCGCCGCCATAATTGGTCGTGACTTGTTGCTGGCGGTTCTCGACGATCAGGTAAGACTGCACCTTGAGGTCCGGGCGGCTGTTGCCCTGGGCCGGGCGCAGGCCACGCTGGTCAAGCTGGCCGGCCACCGCCTGGCGGATGCGTTGTTCGGTGAGGTCGCTCTTGATCCGCGGGTCATCCGGGCGGTATTGCAGCCCCGGCTCCTGCCAGGCCCAGCTGCGGTAAGCGGCGAAGTCGCGGCTGGCGTCGAAATCCTGGGTGACATTGTTGCTCTGGCAGGCGCCGAGCAGCAGCGCGAGCGAGAGTAAAGCGAGACGGCGCAACATGATGGTTCTCCGATTACCTTTAACTGGGAGGATAGCTGGCCAGGGCCTTTTGCACCGATTCGCGCACCGCGTCCGCGCGCTTGCCCTGGGAGTCCTGGCTGGCGGTTTCGGCACTGGCGCTCCAGACTGGCTGGCCGTCGCGGGCGTCATACAGCTCGACGTGCACCACCATCACTTCGACCTCGTATGTGCGCACCAGCGGCACGCTGGCGTAGGCCCCGTAGCCATTGTGATAGCGGCCAAAACTGCCGTAGCCGCCGTAACCACCATAGGGGTAGTTGTCGTAGGGGTAGTAGTCTTCGCGCACCTGGCGCAGGCGCCGTTCCAGGCGCAGGTCGGCGCTCACCAGCAGGTCGCCTGCCTGGCCATTGCGCGCCGGGCGCAGGCCGCGCTGGTCGAGGGCGTTGCTGACCGCATCGGCCAGCTGTGCAGGCTCTGCATAGGTGCTGCCCGCCGGCAACTGGCCGTTGAGCCATGCCCAGCTGCGGTAGCGGGCGTAGTCGCGCGGCGCGGCCGGGTAGGCGCTGGCATCGAAGGTCGTGGCGGCCTGTGCGGGGGCCGGGGGCAACGGGCGGGAGCTGGCCACATACGGGTTGCTGCCCTGGCAGGCGGCCAGGGCCAGGCACAGCAGGCCCAGGGTCAAACGGTACGGCATGTCACCCTCCCGGTGGGTGCGCTTCAGCGCGGTCGGCAGATCCAGTGCAGGTAGCGGCCCAGGCCGGCGAAGGCCGGGTGACGACGATGCGCCAGTTCCATTTCCAGCAGGTCGAGCAGCTCGGCTTTGGCCTGGAAATCGCGGGGCATGTAGTCGTGGAAAACCCGCACGCCACTTTCAATTTCGACCTGCCACAAGTCTTCAAGTTGCGCCTTGAGCGTGCGTGGATCAAGTGGTTTTTGCGGGGTCAGGCTCTGCTTTTCACCGGCCAGCTCGTTGCTGCGCAACTTGCGGAAATGGCCCTTGAGCAGGTTGCGGTACACCAGCGCGTCGCGGTTGTAGAACGCCAACGACAGCAGGCCATCGGTGCGGGTCAATTGATGCAGCACCGGCAGGATGGCCTCAGGTTCGGCCAGCCATTCCAGTACCGCGTGGCACAGCACCAGGTCATAGGGCTCGGTCAACTGGCCGAGCAGGTCCTGCCACGGTGCCTGGATGAAGGTGGCTTGCTGGCCGGCTTCGGCAAAGCGCTCTCGGGCGCCGTCGAGCATCGGCGCGGCGGGTTCGGCCAGAGTCACCTGGTGCCCGCGCTGGGCCAGCCACAGCGACATATGACCCAGGCCCGCGCCGATATCCAGTACCCGCAGCGGGCGATCAGGGAGCGCTTCGGCGAGGTCCGCCTGGAGTACTGCCAGGCGGATCGCGCCTTTGGCACCGCCATAGATTTTTTCGGCAAAACGGGTCGCCAGCTCATCGAAGTGACGGTCGTTCATTTGGCAAAACGCCTTTCGCTGTCGGCCAGTTTGCTTCTGACCACCTGCTCCATGTCCAGGCCCAGCTCGCTGCACAGCAGCAACAGGTAGAGGACGATATCGCCGACTTCCTGGCCGGCGTGTTCCAGCTGCTCGGGCGGTAACTGGCGCGACTGGTCTTCAGTCAGCCACTGGAAAACTTCCACCAGCTCGGCCATCTCGACGCTGGCGGCCATGGCCAGGTTCTTCGGGCTGTGAAAGCCGCGCCAGTCGTTGTTGTCGCGGATGCGGTGCAGGCGTTCGGTCAGTTCTTGCAAATTCATCGGGGCTCTCCTCAAGCGGCATAGCTTCAGGCGGGCGCCGTCGCAACGCAAGAGGGCGCTGTCAGCTCAGTGGCTGCCAGGCGCCGCGCATGTGCACCAGCTCGCCATGGCCGTCGAGCTGCAACTGGCCCTCGGCCGCGGCCGGGCTGGCATTGAGGATCACCTCGCTGGGCAGGCGCACCGGTTTAACGAAGCCCACCCCTATCTCATAGCCACTGACCGGCAGGTGCCCGCGCAAGGCGGCCAGGGCCATGGCCTTGCTCCACATGCCATGGGCAATGGCGGTAGGAAAGCCGAACAGCCTGGCGCTGGCGGCACTGAGGTGGATCGGGTTGTAGTCGCCGCAGACCCTGGCGTAACGCCGGCCGATATCGCTGTCGGCGTACCAGCGGGTCAGTTCGCTCAAGGGCAGGGTTTCGGGCTCGTCTACCGCAGGCGCGTCGCCGCTCAGTTTCAGCCCTCGGCAGAGCATGCGGCTGGTTTCGGACCAGATCAGGCCGAGGCCGTCTTCGGCTTCGGTGATCAGGTCGCAGGTGGCGCCTTTTTCATGGGGCTGCAGGTTCTCTACATGCACGCTAAAACGCAGGCGACTGATGCCGCCCAGCGGGCGCAGCACACGAATGCTGTTGTGCAGGTGCACCAGCCCCAGCAGCGGCAAGGGAAAGTCCTTTGCGCTCAGCAACTGCATCTGCAGGGCGAAGGCCATGACATGCGGGAAGGTCGGCGGCAGGCGCCCGTCGTCGCTGAAATGGCAGAGTTTGCGGTAAGCCTCAAGCTGCTGCGGGTCGACGCTCAAGTGGCAGCGCAAGCCAGTGCCGGGCAGGCGGTCGCCGCTGATCTTGCGCTTGCGCGCGGCGCGCAGGTACAGCCCGGAAAGCGCCGCCGTGCTGCCCAACTCGATCCATGTGCGGCTCATGTTCAGGCCCCCATCACGGCTTGGCCGCAAACCCGCAGCACCTGGCCATTGACCGCGCCGCTGCCCGGTTGCGCCAGCCACGCCACCGCTTCGGCGACATCCTCGGGCAGGCCGCCCTGGCCCAGCGAACTCATGCGTCGCCCCGCTTCGCGCAGGGCGAAGGGAATTGCCGCGGTCATGCGTGTTTCGATAAACCCGGGGGCCACGGCGTTGATGCTTGCGCCGCGCTCGGCCAGCTTCGGTGCCCAGGCCTGGGCCAGGCCGATCAGCCCGGCTTTGCTGGCGGCGTAATTGGCCTGGCCACGGTTGCCGGCGATGCCGCTGATTGAAGCGAGCAGCACGATACGTGCGTTGTCGTGCAGGGCGCCGCTGTCGAACAGCGCCTGGGTCAGCAGTTGCGGGGCCTTGAGGTTGACCGCCAGCACTGAGTCCCAGAATTCCGGGGTCATGTTGGCCAGGGTCTTGTCGCGGGTAATGCCGGCGTTGTGCACGACGATGTCGATGCCGTCGGGCAGTCCTTCAAGCAATTGTGCCGGGGCGTCCGTCGCGCAGATGTCCAGGGCCAGGCTACGCCCGCCCAGGCGCGCGGCCAGGGCCTCGAGATCGGCCTTGGCCGGCGGTACATCGAGCAGGATCACTTCGGCGCCATCGCGGGCCAGGGTTTCGGCAATCGCCGCACCGATGCCACGGGCGGCGCCGGTGATCAGCGCCTTGCGCCCGGCCAGCGGCCGGCTCCAGTCCTGGACCGCTGTGCCGCAGGCCTCCAGGCGCAGGACCTGGCCAGAGATGAACGCGCTTTTGGGCGAAAGAAAGAATCGCAGGGCGCCTTCGAGTTGATCTTCGGCCGCTTCGTTCACATACAACAGTTGCAGGATGCCGCCGGCGCGCAGTTCCTTGGCCAGCGAGCGGCTGAAGCCTTCGAGGGCACGCTGGGCAACCTGCGCCAGCGGGTCATCGAGTTGTTCCGGGGCGCGGCCGAGAATGACGATATGGGCGCTGGGCGCCAGGCTGCGCAGCAGCGGCTGGAAGAATTCGCGCAATTGCTTGAGCTGGTCGATATCGTCCAGTTCGCTGGCATCGAACACCACCGCCTTGAGCTTGGGCCCCAAGCCCGCCACCCATTCGCTGGCCTCAAGGTCGGGGCTGGCAAAGCTGTACAACTCATCGGTCAGGCGCTTGGCGAAGGTTTCGACGGTCTTCGCCAGCGACCCGCCACCGAGCAGCAGGGCGCCCTCGATCGGCCGCAGGCGGCCGGCTTGCCAACGTTCCAGGCGCGCCGGGCTGGGCAGGCCGACGGCACCTACCAGACGGCGGCCAAGGTCGGAGTTGGCGAAGTCGATATAGCGGTCGCTCATGTGCGGTTCTCCCTGAAATAGCTTCAAAGTGTGGACCATGATTGGCCATTGGTCGTTCGACTGGGCAAAAAACACCTACGCTGTAGCGGACCGTTTCGTAAAAGAGGATGTTACGTATGCGCTCATTGCGCCGGGTCGCGATCATTGGCGGCAATCGAATTCCGTTCTCCCGCTCCAACGGCCCTTATGCCAAGGCCAGCAACCAGGCAATGTTCACCGCTGCCCTCGAAGGGCTGATCGAGCGCTACAGCCTGCATGGCCTGCGTTTGGGCGAGGTGGTGGGCGGCGCGGTGCTCAAGCATTCGCGTGACATGAACATCAGCCGCGAAAGCGTGCTCGGCTCGCGGCTATCGCCGCAGACCCCGGCCTACGACGTGCAACTGGCCTGTGGCACGGGGCTGGAAACGGCGCTGCTGGTGGCCAACAAGATTGCCCTGGGGCAGATCGACAGCGCCATTGCCGGTGGCGTCGACACCACCTCCGATGCACCGATCGCGGTCAATGAAGGGCTGCGCCAGATACTGCTGCAAGCCAACCGCGCGCGCAGCACCGCCGACAAGCTCAAGGCCTTCTTGCACCTGCGCCCCGGGCATCTGAAGCCCGAGTTACCGCGCAATGGCGAAGCGCGCACCGGCCTGTCCATGGGCCAGCACTGCGAGCTGATGGCGCAGACCTGGCACATCCCCCGCCAGGATCAGGACGAACTGGCCCTGCGCAGCCACCACAACCTGGCCGCGTCGTTTGCCGAAGGCTGGCACGACGACCTGCTGACCCCGTTCCTGGGCCTGACCCGCGACAACAACCTGCGCCCGGACCTGACCCTGGAGAAACTCGCCAGCCTCAAGCCGGTGTTCGAGCGCAGCGACAAGGGCACGCTGACACCCGGCAACGCCACACCGCTGACCGACGGCGCCTCGGTGGTGCTGCTGGGCAGTGAAGACTGGGCCCGCGAGCGCGGCTTGCCGGTGCTGGCCTATCTGGTCGATGGCGAAACCGCCGCAGTGGATTTCGTCAAAGGCCATGAAGGGCTGCTGATGGCCCCGGCCTATGCCGTGCCCCGCTTGCTGGCGCGCAACGGCCTGAGCCTGCAGGATTTCGACTACTACGAAATCCACGAAGCCTTTGCCGCGCAGGTGCTGTGCACCCTCAAGGCCTGGGAAGACCCCGAGTACTGCAAGACCCGTCTGGGCCTGGATGCCGCACTGGGCTCAATCGACCGCAGCAAGCTCAACGTCAAGGGCAGTTCGCTGGCTGCCGGGCATCCCTTCGCCGCCACCGGCGGGCGCATTCTGGCCAACATGGCCAAGCTGCTGGCCAATGCCGGCAAGGGCCGTGGCCTGATCTCGATCTGCGCCGCCGGCGGTCAGGGGGTAACGGCGATCATCGAGCGTTGACCAGCGCCGCCGGGCTGGCTTGCCGGGCCGGGCGACTGGCGTAGTGCTCGGCCATGATCGAGCAGACGATCAACTGCAACGGGTGGTAGATCATGATCGGCAACAGGATCAGCCCCAGCCCCGGGTGCCCGGCGAAAATCAGCGCGGCCATCGGTGCGCCAGCAGCGAGGGATTTTTTGCTGGCACAGAATACCGCCGCAATCTCGTCCGCCGGGCTGAAGTTCAGGGCCCGCGCGGTGCGGGTGGTCAGCAGCAGAATCAACCCCAGCAGCACGGCGCTGCCCACCAGGGCCATGGCGATTACCGAGGCGCCTTGCTGCTGCCACATGCCCGAAACCATCGAGTTGCAGAACGCCGCATACACCAGCAGCAGGATCACCAGCTTGTCCATGACATTGGTGTAGCGCTTGTGCCGGGCGAAAAAGCGCCCGAACCAGGGCCGCAGCAACTGGCCGAGCAGCAGCGGCAGCAACAGGAGTGCGCACAGGTCGAGCAGGGTTGCGCCCAGATCAATGCCGTCGCTGCCGCTGCCGAGCACCAGGCTCACCAGCCAGGGGGTGAGGAAGATGCCTAGCACGCTAGACAGGCTGGCATTGAGGATCGCCGCCGGCACGTTGCCGCCGGCACTGCCGGTCAGTGCCACCGACGAGGAAATGGTTGAGGGCAGGGCACACAGATAGAAGAAACCCAGCATCAGCAGCGCCGGCAACTGGCTGCCGAGCACTTTATTGCCCAGCCACCACAGCAGCGGGAAGACCAGGAAGGTAAAGCCCTGGACCATCAGGTGCAGGCGCCAGTTCTTCAGGCCGTGGCGGATCTGTTCACTGGACAGGTTGATGCCGTGCAGGAAGAACACCAGGAACACGCCGACATTGATCACCACCTCGGCATGCAGCGCTCCGCCGCTACGGCCGAACTGCGGGAACAGCCAGGCGAGGAAGGTGGCGAGGAACATGCCGCAGAGGAACCAGTCGGTTACTACGCGTTTGAGGTGTTTGAGCGCTTGCATAGGCGGGCCTGCGAATCATTTTGTATTCATTGAGCCCAGAGGCTACGCTCGGCAGTGCTTACCGTCTTGCGACATAAGGCCAACTGATGCCGAGTAACGGACAAAAACTCAACGCTCGGGCGATTCCCCAACTGCAGTGCTTGCCCCGGCCCCTGTACGCCCGCGCTGAAAGCCTCGGTGCCGGCTCGTGGACGCCACGCCACCGGCATGACTGGGTGCAGTTCTCGTATGCGATCAGCGGCGTGCTCGGGGTCTATACCGCCGATGGCAGCTACTTTGCTCCACCGCAGTGGGGGGTATGGATTCCGGCCGGAGTCGAGCATGAGGTGCTGACCTCGATGCAGGCCGAGATGCGCAGCCTGTATGTTCGCCGCGAAGAAGCCAGCTGGGCCCCGGGGCAGTGCCGGGTGCTGGAGGTGACACCGCTGGCCCGCGAGCTGATCAAGCAGTTCTGCCTGTTGCCGGTGGACTATGCCGAGGGCGACAGCGCCGAGGCGCGGCTGGTCGCGGTGTTGCTCGACCAGTTGCGGGCGCTGCCGGAGGTGGGCTTTTCGCTGCCATTGCCGCAGCACCCGCGCTTGCTCGAGCTGTGTAACGAACTGCTCGAACAGCCCGAGCAGGGCCAGACGCTCGCGCAGTGGGCGCAGCGCCTGAACACCTCGGAAAAAACCCTGACGCGCCTGTTCCAGCGCGAAACCGGCCTGAGCTTTCGCGGCTGGCGCCAGCGCATGCGCCTGTTGTCATCGCTGACTGCGCTGGAGGCCGGGCAGAGCGTCACCGAGGCCGCGCTGGGCTGCGGTTACGACTCCACTTCGGCCTACATCGCCGCCTTCAAGGGCCTGTTCGGCTTTACCCCGGGCGAGCTGCGCCTGTAGCCCTCAGGTGCGAAAGCGCCGTACCAGCGCATCCAGTTCGTTGGACAAGCCGGCCAGGCTCTGCGAGTCCTGGCGCGCCGAATTGGCCAGCTCCGCCACCAGCTGTGCATCACCATGGATCTGGCTGATATGGCGGTTGATGTCCTCAGCCACCTGGTGCTGCTCTTCGGCGGCGGTGGCGATCTGCGTGTTCATGTCGCGGATGATGTCCACCGACTCGCGGATCTGCCCGAAGCTGTTGCGCGCCTGGCCGATACGGCTGACCGACTGTTGCGACACTTCCAGGCTGGCGTGCATCTGCTGGGCCACTTCACTGGTGCGGTTGGCCAGGTTGCCGAGCAGGTGGTCGATCTCGGCCGTGGAGTCGGCGGTGCGCTTGGCCAGCGCCCGCACTTCGTCGGCGACCACGGCAAAGCCGCGGCCCTGTTCACCGGCGCGCGCAGCTTCGATGGCGGCGTTAAGGGCCAGCAGGTTGGTTTGCTCGGCAATCGAGCGGATGGTGCCGAGGATCGACTGAATGGCATTGCTGTCGCGCTCCAGTTGCTGCATCGACTGCGCCGACTGTTCGATCTCCTGACTCAGGCGATCAACGCTTTGCACTGCCGCGTCGATCTGCTGTTGGCCTTCGCGGGCCTGCTGCTGGCCGCTGTCGGCGGAATCGGCGGCCTGGCTGCAGGAGCGGGCGACTTCGTTGGCGGTGGCGACCATTTCGTGGAAGGCGGTCGAGACCATGTCCACCGCTTCGCGCTGGCGCCCGGCGGCTTCGGCCATGTCATGGGAAACCTGGGTCGAGCTGCTGGAGGTGGCGAGGATTTTGTTCGCCGCCTGGCCGATGCTCTGGATCAGGTTGCGGATCGCGGCCAGGAACTGGTTGAACCAGTTGGCCAGTTGCGCGGTTTCGTCGCGCCCGCGCACCTCCAGGCTGCGGGTCAGGTCGCCTTCACCCTGGGCGATGCCTTCCAGGCCGCTGGTGACGCTGTGGATCGGGCGCACGATGAGCTTGGCAAAAGTCGCACCGACCAGGGCGAACACCGCCGTCAGCACGATGGCGATAGCGGCGACCAGCCAGGTCAGCTGGGTGGCGGTGTGCATCACTTCGTCATGGCGGATCAGGCCGATGAAATTCCAGCCCAGTTGCTCCGAAGGCCAGACGTTGGCCATGTAGCGTTCGCCGTCCAGCTCGACTTCGACCAGGCCCTTGCCGGCCTTGGCCAGTTGCGCGTAACCCTCGCCGAGGCTGCCCAGCTGCTTGAAGTTGTGCCCCGGATCGCGTGGGTCGACCAGCACGTTGCCGTTGTCTTCGAGCAGCATCAGGTAGCCGCTTTCACCGAGCTTGATCTGCTTGACGATCTCGGTCAGCTGCTTGAGCGAGACGTCGATATTGACCACGCCGCCGGGGTTGCCGAGCTGGTTGGCCACGGCGCGCACGGTGCTCACCAGCACGGCGTCATCGCCGGCCCAGTAATAGGCGTCGGTGCGCAGGGTCTTGCCCGGGGTGGCCATGGCCGCCTGGTACCAGGGGCGCTGGCGCGGGTCGTAGTTGGCCATTTTCGCATCGCCCGGCCAGAACGCGTAACCGCCATCGCTCAGACCGTAGGACACGTAGGAGTAGGCCGGATGACTGGCGGCGAGGCTGGCAAAGAAGTCGTAGAGTTTCTTGTCATGCTCGCCCAGGGCGATTTGCGCGGCATCGGCGCCCAGGTACTTTTTCACCTCGCCGCCGGTAGCGCTGACCAGTGGCTGGGTGGCCAGGTAGTCGACGTTCTGGCTGATGCCTTCGAAGAACAGTTGCATGGCGTTGGCCACCTGGCGGATCTCGCGGCTGCTGCCGTCGACGAAGCCTTCGCGGGCTTCACTGCGCAGGTTGAGGACCACCAGGGTGGCGACCAGAATCACCGGCAAGCCGGCGATTACGGCGAAGGCCCAGGTCAGTTTTTGTTTTATGTTCATCCGCGCTCCAGAATTTTTCTTGTAAACGTACGAGGCTGCTGCAGACTACATCGGCCGTGTGCTCTGGAAATAAAGTGTTACTTGGGGGAAATCCCCCGTGTTTATTGGTAATTGCCGAATTTTGTGACCGTTTGGTCGCCTTCGGGCAGAAAAAGAATGGCAAGTCAGGCTGATTGCCGTTACAACGCAGTGCGGTCTTGCTTCAGCGACAAGCAGGTTGCAGAACCTGTGACCTATAACAATCCCGTGTTTGGCCAGACAGGACCCCCGACAGAAACCGATGAAGACTCCAAAACGCATTGAACCGCTGGTTGAAGATGGACTGGTCGACGAAGTACTACGACCGCTGATGAGTGGCAAGGAGGCTGCGGTGTATGTGGTCCGCTGCGGTCGGGAGCTACGGTGCGCCAAGGTCTACAAAGAAGCCAACAAGCGCAGTTTCCGCCAGGCCGCCGAGTACCAGGAAGGCCGCAAGGTACGCAACAGCCGCCAGGCCCGGGCCATGGCCAAGGGCTCCAAGTTCGGCCGCAAAGAGGCAGAAGATGCCTGGCAGAACGCCGAAGTGGCGGCGCTGTTCCGCCTGGCCAATGCCGGTGTGCGGGTACCCAAGCCGTATGATTTTCTTGATGGCGTGCTGCTCATGGAGCTGGTCGCCGATGAACATGGCGACGCCGCGCCACGCCTGAACGACGTACACCTGGAGCCTGAACAGGCCCGCGAATACCACGCCTTCGTGATTCGCCAGATCGTGCTGATGCTTTGCACCGGCCTGGTCCATGGTGACCTTTCGGAGTTCAACGTGCTGCTCGGGCCAGACGGCCCGGTGATCATCGACCTGCCGCAAGCGGTCGACGCTGCTGGCAACAACCACGCGTTCAGCATGCTCGAGCGAGATGTCGGCAACATGGCCGCCTACTTCGGCCGTTTTGCCCCGGAGCTCAAGCAGACGCGCTATGCCCGTGAAATGTGGGCCCTGTACCAGGCCGGCAAGCTGCTGCCGGAAAGCCCGTTGACTGGGGTGTTCGCCGATGACGAGCACAGTGCCGACGTTGACGGTGTCATGCGCGAGATCGACGCGGCGCGCATCGATGAAGCCCGCCGGCGTGCGGCCAAGGCCGACGCCGAGCGGGGTACGGTCAAGGACGAAGAACCGGCGCCGCCCTGGCTCCAGTAAACGCGTCAGTGACAGCAACTGCCGCCGGCTGCCAGGTCCTTGAGGATCGGGCAGTCCGGGCGGTCGTCGCCCTGGCAGTGGGCAACCAGTTCGCTCAAGGTGTCACGCAAGCTCACCAGTTCCTCGATGCGCCGGTTGAGGTCGTCGATGTGCTGGCTGGCCAGGGCCTTTACGTCGGCACTGGCGCGCTGGCGGTCCTGCCACAGGGTCAGCAGGCGGGCGACTTCTTCTAATGAAAACCCCAGGTCCCGCGAGCGCTTGATGAATGCCAGTTGGTGCAGGTCTTCCTGCTGGTACAGGCGATAGCCGCTGTCGCTGCGCAGGGCCGGCTTGAGCAGGCCGATCGACTCGTAGTAGCGGATCATCTTCGCGCTCAGGCCCGAGCGGCGGGCGGCTTGGCCGATATTCATTGGGCATCGTCCTCAGGCGGGGTGGTCGGCTTCCAGGTTTTCAGCAATAGCGCGTTACTCACCACGCTGACGCTCGACAGCGCCATGGCGGCGCCGGCCAGCACCGGGTTGAGCATGCCGAAGGCGGCCAGGGGAATGCCGATCAGGTTGTAGATGAACGCCCAGAACAGGTTCTGGCGGATCTTGGCGTAGGTCTTGCGGCTGATCTCCAGGGCCGCCGGCACCAGGCGCGGGTCGCCGCGCATCAGGGTGATGCCTGCCGCCTGCATGGCCACGTCGGTGCCGCCACCCATGGCGATGCCGATGTCCGCAGCGGCCAGGGCCGGGGCGTCGTTGATACCGTCGCCGACCATGGCCACTACCCCGGACTGCTTGAGCGTGGCAACCGTGGCGGCCTTGTCGGCAGGCAGGACCTCGGCATACACGTCAGTGATGCCTAAGGCTTCGCCGACCACCTTGGCGCTGCCGCGGTTGTCGCCGGTCAGCAGGTGGCTGCTGATGCCTTGCCCGGCCAACTGGCGAACCGCTTGACCGGCGCCAGGCTTGAGGCTGTCACCGAAGGCGAACAGGCCCAGCACGCGCGGCTGCGGGCTGCGTTCGAGCAGCCACGACAGGGTCCGGCCTTCGGCTTCCCAGGTTTGGGCATCGGCGGCCAGCTCACCAGGCTGCAAGCCGCTTTCATCCAGCAGGCGGCGGTTGCCCAGGGCCAGCTCGCGACCGTCGAGGCTACCGGCGATACCCCGGCCGGTCAGCGACTGGCTGTTGCTGATATCAGCAACTCGCAGGCCTTGCTCTTCGCAGGCATCGAGCACCGCCTTGGCCAGCGGGTGCTCGCTGCCGCGCTGCAGGGCGCCGGCCATTTGCAGCAACTGCGCCTGGTCACCGGCCAGCGCACGGCTGTGGACGATGCGCGGGCTGCCGGAGGTCAGGGTGCCGGTCTTGTCGAACACCACGCGGTTGACCGCATGGGCACGCTCCAGTGCTTCGGCGTCCTTGATCAGGATGCCGTGGCGGGCAGCGACGCCGGTGCCGGCCATGATTGCCGTCGGTGTGGCCAGGCCCAAGGCGCACGGGCAGGCAATTACCAGCACGGCGACGGCGTTGATCAGCGCGGTTTCAATCGGCGCGCCGCTCAGCCACCAGCCCACCAGGGTAATCAGCGCCAGCACCAGCACGGCGGGGACGAACACCTGGCTGACCCGGTCGACCAGTTTCTGGATCGGTGCTTTGGCCGCCTGGGCGTCTTCGACCAGGCGAATGATGCGTGCCAGCACGGTTTCCGTGCCCAGCGCCAGGGTGCGGACCAGCAGGCGGCCTTCGCCGTTGATCGCGCCACCGGTGACCTTGTCGCCCGGTTGCTTCGGTACCGGCAGGCTTTCGCCGCTGATCAGTGCTTCGTCGGCGTGGCTCTGGCCCTCGACGACTTCACCATCGACCGGGAAGCGCTCGCCGGGCTTGACCAGCACCAGGTCATGCAGGCGCAGCTCGCTGATGGCGACATCGCGTTCCTGGCCGTCGACCAGCAACAGCGCGCGCTCCGGGCGCAGGGCCTCCAGGGCGCGGATGGCACTGGCGGTCTGGCGCTTGGCGCGGCTTTCCAGGTACTTGCCCAGCAGAATCAGGGCAATCACCACCGCCGATGCTTCAAAGTACAGGTGCGGCATGACCCCGGCGCTGGCTGTGGCCCATTCGTAGAGACTCAGGCCGTAACCGGCGCTGGTGCCGATGGCCACCAGCAGGTCCATATTGCCGGCCCCGGCGCGCACGGCTTTCCAGGCCGCGACATAAAAGCGCGCACCGAGGATGAACTGCACCGGGGTGGCCAGCACGAACTGCGCCCAGGCCGGCAGCATCCAGTGGATGCCGAAGGGTTGCAGGACCATTGGCAGCACCAGCGGCAGGGCCAGCAGCACCGCCAGGGCCACCGACCAGCGCTCCTTGCGCAGGCGGCGTTCGGCGTCGGCCTGGTTGACCTTGGCGCTCTGCGGCAGGCTGGCGCTGTAGCCGGCCTGGCTGACGGCATCGATCAGCACGTTGCTGTCGACCTGGCCCAGCAGCTGCAGGTGGGCGCGTTCGTTGGCCAGGTTGACGGTGACTTGCTGCACGCCCGCGACCTTGGCCAGGGCGCGCTCGACGCGCCCGGCGCAGGAGGCGCAGGTCATGCCGCCGATCTGCAGCTCGAGGGTTTGCGCGGGCACGCTGTAGCCGGCTTGTTCGACGGCTTCGACCAGCGCCGGCAAGCTGTCGGCCGGGGCCTGGATGCGGGCCTGTTCGGTGGCCAGGTTGACACTGACCTGTTCGGCACCGACGACCTTGCGCAGGGCGCGCTCGACCCGGCCAGCACAGCTGGCGCAGGTCATGCCGGCAATCGGCAGGTCGAACGTGGTAGATGCGGACATGGGGCACTCCTCCTTGGACAGGCCTCAAGCATCAACCTTGCCATGCGGGGAAGGTCAATAGCCCAGGCCGGCCCTGATCAGCTTGAGGCCATTCTGGTCCACGGCGATGCGGTATTTATTGATCTCGCCGGCCTTAAGCGTGAGCTTCTGGTTGCGCTGGTTCTCCAGGCCGTTCTGGCAGCCCGGCATCTGTGCCGGCAGCAGGCGCAGGCGCACCGCGACCTTGCCCGGCGGCAGGTTGAACGAGGTCGACTGTTCCTGGAACAGCCGCGCCGAAAGCTGGTCATTAAGGTACACGCCGATCTCGCACGAGGTCGCCACTTCCAGGCGCTCGCGGGAAATGGTCAGAATGCTGTAGTCGGCGTTGCCCTCGGCACTGGCCGCGGGCACCAGGCCCATTACTCCCAGCAGGCCGAAAAGGCCCAAAGCTGCCCTGCGCATGAATTCAAACTCCTGCAAATCGATTCTCAGGCTTGCAGCTTGGCGGAGCGGCGCGCTGATTTCCAGCCCGGCAGGCAATCCTCGCACTTGACCTTGCCCCGATGGCAAGCTTGAAACTGCGCTCAAACCCCACAGGAGGCTGTTGCAATGCAAGTATTCACTGTTCAAGGAATGACCTGCGGCCATTGCGCCAAAGCTATCACGCGTGCCGTTCGCGAGCATGATGATGAGGCTGTGGTCGAGATCGATCTGGCGCGCAAGCAGGTCAAAGTGCAGAGCGATTTGCCGGCAGACAATATTCTCAAGGCAATTCGTGCCGAGGGCTACGGCGCCGAGCCAGCCTGACCGCCGACGCCCGCGCGGTGGCTAAAAGATTCATCGCGCAGGCGTAACTCTGTCAGCGAAACCCCGGCAGGGCGGTTAGACTAGCGGACTTGCTTAGCCTGCTACGGATTTCCGATGAACCTGCGAACCATCCTGATTCTCGGCGCCTTGAGTGCGTTCGGGCCCCTGGCGATCGACTTCTACCTGCCCGGTTTCCCGGCCATGGCACTGGCCTTTGGCACCGACGAGAAGCACATCCAGACCACCCTCGCGGCATACTTCCTTGGCCTGTCGCTGGGCCAGCTGGCTTATGGGCCGGTGGCCGACCGCTTTGGCCGGCGCATTCCGCTGCTGGTCGGGGTGACCCTGTTCACCCTGGCGTCGCTGGCCTGCGCTTTCGCCCCGAGCCTTGATGCATTGATTCTGGCGCGTTTCGTCCAGGCCCTCGGCGGTTGCGCCGGGATGGTGCTGTCGCGGGCGATCGTCAGCGACAAGTGCGATGCGGTGGGATCGGCCAAGGTCTTCTCGCAGCTGATGTTGGTCATGGGCCTGGCGCCGATCCTGGCGCCCATGCTCGGTGGCCTGATGGTCAACCTGTACGGCTGGCAGTCGATCTTCATTGCCCTGACCCTGTTCAGTGCCCTGTGCACCCTGGCCGTGGCCCTGGGCCTGCCGGAAAGCCTGCCGGCCAACCAGCCGCGCCCGCCGTTGTCCGGTTCGCTGCGCCAGTACGGCCGGCTGTTCAAGGACCGTATCTTCCTCGGCCACGCCTTGACCGGCGGCATCGCCATCGCTGGCATGTTTGCCTACATCGCCGGCTCGCCGTTCGTCTTCATCAAGCTCTATGGGGTGCCGGCCGAGCACTATGGCTGGCTGTTCGGCAGTAACGCAGCGGGGTTCATTCTGGTGGCGCAGGTCAACGCACGGCTGCTGGCCAAGCGTGGCCCGGCCTTCTTGCTGGCCCGGGCGGTGTGGGTTTACCTGGCGGCGGGCCTGACCTTGCTGGGCATCAGCGCCTTGCACCCGGAAGCGCTGTGGCCATTGCTGATTCCGTTGTTCATTTGTATCGCCAGCCTCGGCTGCATCATCCCCAATGCCTCGGCCTGCGCCATGAGCGGGCAGGGCGCCCGTGCCGGCAGCGCTTCAGCCCTGCTCGGTTGCCTGCAGTTCAGTGTGGCGGCCGCGGCGGCGGCGCTGGTGGGGGTGCTGCACGACGGCACGGCGGTGCCGATGGCCATCGTCATCAGCCTGTGTGGCCTGGCGGTGGTGAGCGTGGCAATGCTCACCCGCAGGCTGAACCTCAGCCGCTCCGTTTGAGCGGGTGGGGCGCCTGGAGACGGGTTTGCAGGGTGTTGACGAAGGCGCGGGCCTCGGCCTCGCTGCGAAAGCTGACCACGTGCTGGTCGAGCTGGACCTGCCAGGGGCAGCCGGGCTTTTTTGCTGATGCACTGACCTGGATATTCATATCTGCTTACCTGAGGTTGGCGTTGGCTGATGCATTGTAGCGCCGGCCACGGGCAGCGGAATGACCTGGATCAGTTGTCGGACTGACGGTCGCGCCCACCCCGTAAACGAGGGGGGCGCGCCTTTTCAGAAGCCTTCGAGGACGATCTTGCCCTTGGCCGCACCGCTTTCCAGCAGGGCATGGGCGCGGCGCAGGTTGGCGGCATTAATGGTGCCGAAGTGTTCGCCGAGGGTGGTTTTCAGCGTGCCGCTGTCGATCAGTTCGGCCACCCGGTTGAGCAGCTTGTGCTGTTCGAGCATGTCGGCGGTTTCGAACAGCGAGCGGGTGTACATGAACTCCCAGTGCAGCGACAGGCTCTTGCGCTTGAGTTTGGTCACGTCCAGCTGTTTGGGATCATCGATCAGCGCCAGTTTGCCTTGCGGTGCCAGGGCTTCGACCAGTTGATCAAGGTGCTGGTCGGTCTGGGTCAGGCTGGCCACGTGGGTGACCTGCTCGATGCCCTGGGCCTTGAGTGCGGCGGCCAGCGGCTGGCTGTGATCGACGACGTTATCGGCACCTAGCTCACGGACCCAGTCCTGGGTTTGCGGGCGCGAGGCGCTGCCAATCACGCTGAGGCCGGTGAGTTTGCTGGCCAGTTGCGTGAGGATCGAGCCGACCCCGCCGGCGGCACCGACGATCAACAGGCTCTGGCCCAGGTCCTGCTGGCCTTCAGCGATTTGCAGGCGTTCGAACAGCAGCTCCCAGGCCGTGATGGCGGTCAACGGCAGCGCCGCCGCTTCGGCAAAGCCGAGGGTTTTCGGCATGTGGCCGACGATGCGCTCATCCACCACGTGCAGCTCGCTGTTGCCGCCGGCACGGGCGATGGAGCCTGCGTAGTAAACCTTGTCACCCGGCTGGAACAGGCTGACCTCGCTGCCCACCGCCTTGACCACCCCGGCCACGTCCCAGCCCAGCACCTTGGCGGCGCCAGCCTCTGGCTGCACGTTCTGGCGCACCTTGGTATCCACCGGGTTCACCGAGATCGCACGCACCTCCACCAGCAAGTCGCGTGGGCCAGGCTCCGGGGCTGGCAGTTCGATGTCCTGCAGGGCTGCTGCATCGCTGATGGGCAGGGAGTGATAGTAGGCAATGGCTTTCATGGAGATTCCTCGCTGGGTAGTCAATGCGGGCCATGATTGGTGCTTTCACTTGCGGTTAAAAGCCGCTAAAACTACAGATACTTTCAATATTATTTTGATAATGGCGGGTGTGTTGGGTGCGTATCGATGATCTGCAGTTGTTCGTTCGTGCCGCCGAACTGGGCAGCCTGTCGGCGGCGGCGCGCCTGCTCGACTTGTCACCGGCGGTGGCCAGCGCCTCGCTCAAGCGTCTGGAGCAGCAATTGGGCGTGCGCCTGCTGGCGCGTTCGACCCGCAACCTGCGGTTGACCGCCGAGGGCGAGGGATTTTTGCAGCATGCCCGTTCCGCCCTGGCGAGCCTGGAGGAGGGCCGGCGAATCCTGGCCCATGGGCAGGATCAAGTCAGCGGTACCTTGCTGTTGTCGGCACCGTCCGATTTTGGTCGCAACGTACTGTTGCCGTGGCTCGATGAACTGCAGCACGAACATCCGCAACTGAACCTGCGCCTGTTGCTGGGCGACCGCAATGCCGACCTGTTTCGCCAGCCGGCCGATATCGCCCTGCGCTATGGCGCCCCGGAAGACTCAAGCCTGGTGGCCTTGCCAGTGTGCGCGGACAACCGTCGGGTGCTGTGTGCCTCACCCGCCTACCTGGCCCGGTACGGCGCGCCGATGGAAGTCACGCATCTGGCCCAGCACAATTGCCTGCTGTACCAGCTTGGCAACCGCGTGCATGACCATTGGCGCTTTGGCGAGGGCGCCAATGAGGTGGGCGTGAGCGTCAGCGGCGATCGCTTTTGTGACGATGCCGATGTGGTTCGGCGCTGGGCGCTGGCGGGTGTCGGCATCGCTTACAAGTCCTGGCTGGATGTGGCCTATGACGTGCAGGCCGGGCGCTTGAGGTTACTGTTGCCTCACGTGCATGGTGAAGCCGCGCCGTTGAACCTGATGTGCACGCACCGGGCGCAACTGGGCAAGCCGGTGCAGTTGTTGCGAAATATGCTTCGAGCTCGTTGTCAGGCATTGTTTGAGAAGTTGCCTGGTATTACAGGCTAAAGTAATTTGAATTTCCCACATTCCTACGTGGTTAGCAGGTAGCATTTGTGAGTTACAGTAAAATTTATTGTAGGTTTTATCTGGCGATATAACGTCAAGAATAATCCGCCAGTTGCGGGCAAGATATGTAACGTGGGGCTTGGGCTGCAGATGTGCAAACGTCTCTGCAGAGCCTTTGAAGACGGCCCCTGCCAAGGTTGCCCATACCATGGAGATCCGCCGGATTAAGTTCGCGCAACGCGGCTTATAATGGATCCAGCAGTCATTTCCAGCGAGAGATACTTCCATGTCCAGGGCGGCAACTGACGCCTCTCACACGACGTTCTGATAACTTCCACTTCCTGCTTTTCTGGCATCGGACACCTCGCAGTAAATGCTGCCGACATGGTTAATCAATCGATATCAGACATGATCTCGCAGGGAGTTTGAGATATGAAGCCAGTAACAAGTATCAGCCAGATCGCCAGCTTGTTGGCCGACCCGAAACGCAGTGCAATGCTATGGGCCTTGATCGATGGTATGGCCCGTCCTTCCGATGAGCTTGCCAGCATGGCCGGGCTGACGCCTTCTTCGGCCTGTGCCCACCTGGCCAGGTTGTCGGCCAGTGGCTTGTTGAAGCTGGAGCCGCGGGGGCGCAAACGTTATTTCAGGCTGGCCGCGCCGGAGGTCGGCGCGGCTGTCGAAGCGCTGGCCAGTGTCCAGGTCAAAACCCCCGAAGACAGCCGCGAACAAGAGGTGGGCGGCATCCCGTTGTCCATGCGCCGGGCGAGGCTGTGCGGTGATCACCTGGGGGGCGAGTTGGCGGCGGACCTTTATCAGCGCCTGTTCGATGCTGGCTGGCTGGAGGGCAGCGAGCAGCACATCGAAGTCACCCAGTATGGACGTAGCCAGTTCGCCACCTACGGCATTTTCATCGAGGCGCTGGCCCAGCATCAACGTCGAAGCTTCAGCAGTTGCCGCTGTTGCAGTGAGTGGAGCGATCATCGCCCGCATCTGGGCGGCGCGCTGGGCAGTAGCCTGCTCAAGTTGTTCTTGCAGTCTGGCTGGATCCGCGAGAGTGAAACCTCGCGCATGCTGCAGATCAGTGCCGCAGGTCTGGCTCACATCAACCGTATGGCCCAGGTTGCCGTGTTGAAGACTGCTGGCTGAACCCAGGAGGTACGGTGTCTGGCGAGGTCGCTGCTGACAATGCGCCCGAAGGCAGATGCCGTGACACTCGGGGTTGGCACAACTTCCGGGGGACGGAGTGGGAGCAGATTCACCGGTACGTCGGATCGACGCGAAGGACTGCATCGCAGTCCGGTCTGTGGGGCCGCTGTGCGACCCTTCGTGGCGAATCCGTTCCCACCTTCGGCCCGTCAGGGTTTGACCAACCGCGCATCCAGGCTGTTCTGCGCCAGGCGCCGTGCCTGTTCCTGGGTCATGCCCAGGTGTTCATGCAGGGCCTGGAAGTTCTCGGTGACGTAGCCACCGAAGTACGCCGGGTCATCGGAATTGACCGTGACCTTCACGCCACGCTCGAGCATGTCGAGGATGTTGTGCTGGCTCATATGGTCGAACACGCACAACTTGGTGTTGGACAGTGGGCAGACGGTCAGCGGGATTTGCTCGTCGATGATCCGCTGCATCAGCCGCTCGTCCTCGATGGCGCGCACGCCGTGGTCGATCCGCTGGATCTTGAGCAGGTCGATGGCTTCCCAGATGTACTCGGGCGGGCCTTCTTCACCGGCGTGGGCAACGGTCAGGAAACCTTCACTGCGGGCACGGTCGAACACGCGCTGGAACTTGCTCGGCGGATGGCCCATTTCCGAGCTGTCGAGGCCGACGGCGATGAAGGCATCGCGAAACGGCAGGGCCTGGTCGAGGGTCTTGTGCGCTTCTTCTTCACTGAGGTGGCGCAGGAAGCTGAGGATCAGGCCGCTGCTGATGCCCAGTTGTTGCTGGCCATCCTTGAGTGCGCCGCTGATGCCGTTGAGCACCACTTCGAAAGGGATGCCGCGGTCAGTGTGGGTCTGCGGGTCGAAGAACGGCTCGGTGTGAATCACGTTCTGCGCCTTGCAGCGCTGCAGATAGGCCCAGGTCAGGTCGTAGAAGTCCTGCTCGGTGCGCAATACGTCGGCACCCTGATAGTAGAGGTCGAGAAATTCTTGCAGGTTGTTGAACGCGTAGGCGCCGCGCAGGGCTTCGACATCATTCCAGGGCAGGGCGATCTTGTTGCGCTCGGCCAGGGCGAACAGCAACTCGGGCTCCAGCGATCCTTCCAGGTGCAGGTGCAATTCTGCCTTGGGCAGAGCGTTAAGCCAGTCGTACATAGTGGTGAAATCTCATCAGGTGCGGTTGCCGTCATTCTACAGAGCTTGCGCTGCCCGCGCGGAGAAAGCTGACCAGGCGGTTGGCCGGGGAAACCTTCTACAGTGACTACAGTCACTAGCCAGTACCCACCTGCGCAGGGCCGCCGATGCTTGCACTTCTTAATCAGGAAAAGCCGCTGCTGCTTGCAGTGCTGCTGGCCGCGCTGGCCTGGCCGCTGCAGGGCCAGCTGCTCGGACATGGCCATGGCCTGGCGCTGTTTGCCGGCGCGGTGCTGGTGGCGGCGATCATCTGTGCCTCGATGCGCGTGGCCCAGCACGCCGAGCTGCTAGCGGAAAAAGTCGGCGACCCTTACGGCACCATGATCCTGACCCTGTCGGCGGTGATGGTCGAGGTGCTGATCCTGGCGATCATGATGAGCAACCAGGCGTCGCCGACCCTGGTGCGGGACACCATCTATTCGGCGGTGATGCTCGACATCAATGGCATCCTCGGCCTGGCCGCGCTGATGGGCGGGCTCAAGCATGGCGAGCAGTCGTACAACGATGATTCGGCGCGCACCTACAGCGTGATGATCATGACTGCCATGGGCGTGTCGATGGTAGTGCCGGAGTTCATTCCGCGGGCCGACTGGAAGCTCTATTCGGGGTTCACCATCGCCGCGATGGTGGTGCTCTATGCCTTGTTCCTGCGCATGCAGGTCGGGCCGCACAGTTACTTCTTCAGTTACAGCTATCCACAGAAAAAGCGCCGCGACCCGCAGGGCGGTACACCGGCGCCGGTGAATAAAGTCCGCTCGATCGCGATTCTGGTCAGCGGCGTGGTGATCATCGGCCTGCTTGCCGAAGTCATGTCGCACACCCTGGACTACGGCCTGGAAGGCAGCGGCGCGCCGCCGGTGCTGATGGCTATTGTGGTGGCGGCCATTTCTGCCGCCCCGGAGATTCTCACTGCCTTGCGCGCAGCATTGGCCAACCGCATGCAGTCGGTGGTCAATATCGCCCTGGGCGCGTCGCTGTCCACGGTGATATTGACCGTTCCGCTGATGGAGGCGATGGCGCTCTACACTGGCCAGCCGTTCCAGATGGCCATGACACCGGTGCAAACGGTGATGATCTTCATCACCCTGATTGTCAGCGCGATCAACCTGAACGATGGCGAAACCAACGCGATCGAGGGCATGACCCACTTCGTGCTGTTCGCCACCTTCATCATGCTGGCATTGCTCGGCCTTTGAGCCTTCAGCCAGCGATCAACTGGGCGGCGGCCTGACGGTGATCGGCGATCAGTTTCTGCACGTCGAGGCCTTCGATCTGGCCATCGATCACCCGCCACTGGCCGCCGACCATGACCCGGTCGGCGCGGTCGGCGCCGCACAGCAGCAGCGCCGAGAGTGGATCGTGGCTACCGGAGAAGCGCAGTTCATCGAGTTTGAACAAGGCCAGGTCAGCCTGTTTGCCCACCGCCAGTTCGCCGATGTCGGTACGCCCGAGCAACTGCGCCGAGCCGCGGGTGGCCCAGCCCAGCACCAGCTCCGGGGTGATCGCTTCGGCGCCATAGCGTAGCCGTTGCAGGTACAGGGCCTGGCGCGCTTCGAGAATCATGTTCGATGCGTCGTTGGAGGCCGAACCGTCCACGCCCAAGCCCACTGGCGCGCCGGCGCCGGTCAGTTCCAGGGTCGGGCAGATGCCCGAAGCCAGGCGCATGTTCGAACTCGGGCAATGGCAGATGCCGGTGCCGGCGGCGCCCAGGCGGGCGATCTCGTCCGGATTGAAATGGATGCCATGGGCCAGCCAGGTGCGCGGCCCGAGCCAGCCGACGCTGTCGAGGTAATCGACCGTGCGCAGGCCGAAACGCTGCAGGCAGAAGTCTTCTTCGTCGAGGGTTTCAGCCAGGTGGGTGTGCAGGCGCACGTCCAGCTCTGCGGCGAGGTCAGCGCTGGCGCGCATGATCTCAGGGGTGACCGAGAACGGCGAGCAGGGTGCCAGGGCGATCTGGATCTGCGCACCGTCGCCACGCTCGTGGTAGCTGTGGATAAGTCGCTGGCTGTCGGCCAGGATCACTTCGCCCTGTTGCACTGTCTGTTGCGGCGGCAGGCCGCCGTCGGCTTCGCCCAGGCTCATGGAGCCACGGGTGAGCATGGCGCGCATGCCCAGTTTGCGCACCGCTTCGACCTGCACATCGATGGCGTTTTCCAGGCCATCGGGGAACAGGTAATGGTGATCGGCGGCAGTGGTGCAGCCCGACAGTAACAGCTCGGCCAGGGCCACGCGGGTCGCCAGTTCAAGCTTGGCCGGCGTCAGCCGGGCCCAGACCGGGTAGAGGGTTTTCAGCCAGGGGAACAAAGGCTGATTGACCACCGGCGCCCAGGCGCGGGTCAGGGTCTGGTAGAAGTGGTGGTGGGTGTTGATAAGCCCCGGCAGCACCACGTGTTCGCGGGCGTCGAAGACTTGTCCACAGGGGCGGGCCGGGGCTTGCCCTAGGCCGAGAACTTCGTTGATACGGCCGTCTTCGATGACCAGGCCGCCACGGGCGTCGAGGGTGTTGGCGGTGAAGATGGCCAGGGGGTTTTTCAACCAGATACGGGTCGCAGGCATGGTGCCGGCTCCTCTGAAAGTGGGTTCAGGTTAGCCAGCTCAGTGTTGCCCTGTCTGCTGATCCAGGTCCGCCGCGGTGGGCGAGGTGTCGAGTCTACACCCACCGCGCGAGGTTTCACCAGATCAGGCTTTCGCCTTTGTAGTTGATGAATTGCAGGCCACCTTTGCCGGCATTGGCCTTGATCTGCTCAAGCATGCCGCGGGTGCTGGTGAGCACGTCGATCTCGGCGTTTTCCCCGCCCATGTCGGTTTTCACCCAGCCCGGGTGCATGGCCAGGACGGTTTGCTGTGGCTGTTGCAGAGTAACGAAGCTGTTGATCATCGAGTTCAAGGCCGCCTTGCTGGCCTTGTACAGGCACATCTCGCTGCCGTCGGGAATGGCGACGCTGCCAAGGATCGAACTCATGAACGCCAGCACGCCGTCTTCGCGCAGTTGCGGGGCCAGGTGCTGGGCCACGCGAATGGGCGATACGGCATTGGTCAGGAACAGCTCGCCGACATCGGCCAGTTGCGCGCGCTCAGGGTTCTGGTCACCCGGGCCCATGACCCCGGCATTGACGAACAGCAGGTCAAACACCTGCCCCTGCAAGCGTTGCTGGAGGGCATCCAGTTGGCTGCCACTGTTCATTTCCAGGGTTTCGACCTGCACCCGGGGCAGGGCGCTGAGGGTATCGGCCCTGGCCGGGTCGCGTACGGTAGCGATCACGTTCCAGCCGTCTTCCACCAGGCGTTGCACCAGGCCAAGGCCCAGGCCGCGCGAGGCGCCGATGATCAGGGCGGTTTTGTTCGTGGACATGGAGAACTCCTTTCGAGGGTTATCAAACGTTGATCAAAGAATAACCAGTCTAGCCAAGCCGTGGCCCGGCAAGCCGTTGGCGCAGGGGTGCACGGCTTATCCACAGCTTGCTCCACAGTATTTGTGTGCAAGCATGCAGGCTGGGTACAAGCCGTGTAGTGGTGGCTTGCATGCGCAATAACTGGGGATAACTTACTGATTTTTCGCCAGTTCAAGCGCTGTCATGAAATCTTGATCAAAATATGATCGTTCTTCTGCAGGCCCCGTGGTTAAAGGCTCGCAGGCGAATGCCCAGAGCTTATCCACAGCCGGGCCCACAGTGAATGTGGGCAAATGTTCAGGCCCGTTCCAGCAGGATGCGGCCACGGCTGAGGTCGGCCAACTGGCGTTGCAGCGCCTCGATCTGTTCCTCGCCCAGGGCCAGGCGCAGGTCGACGCCATTGGCGGTGAACTGTTCGTCCAGCATCAGGCCATCAGCCTCGGCCACGCGCAATTTGAGCAGTGCCAATTCGCTGAAGCTGCAACTGCAGGTCAGTTCGCTGCGGCTGACCAGCAAGCGCTTTTCTGCCTGCTGCAGGCACTTGTTGGCGCCGCCGCCGTAAGCGCGGGCCAGGCCGCCGGTGCCCAGTTGAATGCCGCCGTACCAGCGGATCACCAAGACTACCACCTGGTCGCAGTCCTGCGCCTCGATGGCCGCCAGGATCGGCCGCCCGGCGGTGCCGCCGGGTTCGCCGTCGTCGCTGCTGCGGTATTGCCCGCCCAGTTTCCAGGCCCAGCAGTTGTGGGTGGCGGCGAGGTCGCTGTGGCGTTCGATGAAGCTCATGGCTTCGGCCGGGCTACTGATTGGTGCAGCCAGGGTGATGAAACGGCTCTTGCGAATCTCTTCGCGAAACTCGCAGGTGTCGAGCAGGGTAAAAGGCATAAGGCAGATTCAGTCGCGAGGTGTCAGGCCACAGCCTTTAAGAATGATTTGGATAAGATTGTTGCTGGCATCTTCCATGTCCTGCTTGGTCAGGCGGCTGCGGCCGGTGACCTGGCAGATCTGGGTGGCGAAGTCGGCATAGTGCTGGGTGCTGCCCCAGAGCAGGAAGATCAGGTGCACCGGGTCGACCGGGTCCATCTTGCCGGCGTCGATCCAGGCCTGGAACACTGCGGCACGGCCCTTGAACCAGGCACGGTAGTCTTCGCTGAAATAGTCGCTCAGGCACTGCCCGCCGCTGATGATCTCCATGGCGAAGATCCGCGAGGCTTGCGGGTTGCGCCGGGAGAATTCCATCTTGGTGCGAATGTAGCTGCTCAAGGCCAGGGCCGGGTCGTCGTCGACGGTCAGGGCGTTGAAGGTGCTGTCCCACAACTCGATGATGTTGCTCAGCACCGCCACATACAGGCCGAGCTTGTTGGTGAAGTAGTAATGCAGGTTGGCCTTGGGCAGCCCGGCCTTGAGGGCGATGGTGTTCATGCTGGTGCCCTTGAAACCGTGGCGGGCGAATTCGTCCTCGGCGGCCTGGATGATGGCCTGCTCGTTCTTCTGGCGAATGCGGCCGGCGGGCTTGCCCGAGGCTTGGAGGCGATGCGCAGGGACTTCAAAGGTCATGAACGATTCCAGACAAGGCAATGGGTATCTCTTATGACTGGCTAACCTACCAGCATTAGCCCTCAGCGAGTAGCCGCCAGGCTTTCGAGGAAGCTTTCCAGGACCAGGTGCGGGCGCCGGCCCTTGCGCGTTACCCAGCACAGGCTCAGGTCATAAAAGCGCTCGGCGGGCTTGAGTGCCCGCAGCCGGCCTTGTTGTACCCAGAAGGTCGCGTAGTGGTCGGGCAGGTAGCCGATGTAGCGCCCGGTCAGAATCAGGAAGGCCATGCCTTCGCGGTCCGAGGCACTGGCGGTGCAGTTGAGCGCCTGGTAATGGGCCTGGACATCGGCGGGCAGGCGGAAGGTCGGGGCGATGGCGTCCTGGCTGTTGAGGCGCTCATCGTCCAGTTGCCGGTCGTCGGCGTAAAACAACGGATGACCGACCGCGCAGAACAGCAGTGAACGTTCGCTGTACAGCGGCTGGTACTCAAGGCCCGACAGCGGGCTGGTCTGCGGCACCACGCCAACGTGCAGGCTGCCATCGAGCACGCCTTGCTCGACCTGGCTGGGGGCGATCATGCGGATCTGGATACGCACGTCCGGGCCGCGGTCCTTGAGCTGGGCCAGGGCATGGGTGATGCGCATGTGCGGCAGGGTCACCAGGTTGTCGGTCAGGCCGATGTTCAGCTCGCCACGCAAATGCTGGTGCAGGCCGTTGACCTCGGTGCGAAAGCTTTCCAGGGCGCTGAGCAATTGCAACGCCGATTGATACACCTCGCGGCCCTCCTCGGTCAGCGAAAAACCGGCGCGGCCGCGCTGGCACAGGCGCAGGCCCAGGCGCTGCTCAAGGTCGCTCATCTGCTGGCTGATGGCCGAGCGGCCGATGCCCAGGACGTTCTCGGCGGCCGAAAAGCCGCCGCACTCCACCACGCTGCGGTAGATCTTCAGCAGGCGGATATCGAAATCGCTGACCTGGGCCAGGGGTTGTGGACGTTTCACGCGGTGCCTTTGCGTTGAGGAACATGAAAGGCAGACAACATACGCTGATCAGACATTCTCGCGCCAGCGGCGCGCCTGGACGAGCAGGGCCGGGGCAAAGTGCAACAGCAGCATGCGCACCAGGTGGTGCGACAGCACCAGCACCACGTTCAGCCCACCGCTGAAGGCGACGATGGCAATGGTTTCGATGGCCCCGGGCATGTAGGCCAGCCACAAAGTGAATGGATCACTGCCCAGCACCTTGGCGGCCACCCCGGCAAAGACGGCAGCGACCAGCAGCATCAGGCCCACCGACATCAGCCCGGCGCCGCCGTGACGGACCAGCTCCTTGAGGCTGATTTCCCTGAACCTGGCGCCGATCAGCACACCGAGGATCAGCGCGGCAAAATCGACGCTCCAGCCGGGCAGATGAAACGCCTGGAGCAAGCCCAGCTTTACATAGACCGCCGTGGCGATGATCGCCGTGAGCATGAAGGGCGCAGGAACACCAAGCTTGAGCAGCAGGCGCCCGAGCAGGATGCACAGGGCAAGCAGCGACGCCAGGGTCAGCAACAGGCCTGGATTAAGCGCGGTGCTCGCGCTTGCAGGGACATCGCTACCGGCGCGAATGCTCAGGCTGACCAGCAGGGTAATCGACACCAGGCGCATCAGGTGCACAACGATCACCTTGCTCGAAGCCCGTTCCGACTCGAGCAAGTCGAACACCGCAGCCAGGGCGCCGGGGTACACCGCCAGCAGTGAATCCTTGAGGTTCCAGCCGCACCCCCTGAACAGCCACAGGCCGGCGATGGCAATCTGCGCACTCAGGCACAGCAGCAGAAAACCCAGGCTCGGCAGGATGCTGGCCACCGTGTCGCTGTCCCAGGCTTCGAACATCAAGCCGGTGGCGATACCCATGACCAGTTGCACGTATTCCAGACCAAAGCGCAGGTCGGGGGTAAAGCGCAGCCGGCTGACCAACATGGCGCTGGCGACGATGGCGCCCAGCAACAGCCCGTGAGGCACACCGGCAAACTGTACGGCGGCGCCAACCAGGGCGCAGATCAGTAAACACAGGATGGTTTTCATGGTGAGTGTGCTTGCGCGTCCTGCGCCAAGTCTCCTGAAGGGGCCGCCCGCATCATGCGCCTTGCCGGGGTGCATGGAAACACTTTGTAACATCGTTGCGGCTGGATGTTTTGAATTAATGTTTAGCCGGTGGTGATCTGAAGATTAGAAAAGCCAGATTTTCCAAACCTTAAGCCCATGCCAATTTAGGCACAACAACACTTGTCGCTGCCCAATTGCCTTGCGAGGACTTGTCCGATGAATCTGCCTGAAAACGCTCCTGTCGGTCTGGCCAGCCAGCTCAAGCTGGACGCCCACTGGATGCCCTACACCGCCAACCGCAATTTTCAGCGCGATCCACGGCTGATCGTCGCCGCCGAAGGCAGCTACCTGACCGACGACAAGGGCCGCAAGATTTATGACGCCCTGTCCGGCTTGTGGACTTGCGGCGCCGGTCACACCCGCAAGCAGATCCAGGAAGCAGTATCGCGCCAATTGGGCGTGCTCGATTACTCGCCGGCTTTCCAGTTCGGCCACCCGCTGTCGTTCCAACTGGCCGAGAAAATCACCGACCTGACCCCGGGCAACCTCAATCACGTCTTCTATACCAACTCCGGTTCCGAGTGCGCCGACACCGCGGTGAAGATGGTCCGTGCCTACTGGCGCCTGAAAGGCCAGGCCACCAAGACCAAGCTGATCGGCCGTGCCCGTGGCTATCACGGGGTGAATATCGCCGGTACCAGCCTGGGTGGCGTCAACGGCAACCGCAAGCTGTTCGGCCAGTTGCTCGACGTCGATCACATTCCGCACACCCTGCTGCCGGGCAATGCCTTCACCAAAGGCATGCCGGAGGAGGGCGGTATCGCCCTGGCCGATGAAATGCTCAAGCTGATCGAGCTGCACGATGCTTCGAACATCGCCGCGCTGATTGTCGAGCCGCTGGCCGGTTCCGCAGGTGTACTGCCACCGCCGAAGGGCTACCTGAAGCGTCTGCGGGAAATCTGCGACCAGCACAACATCCTGCTGATCTTCGACGAAGTCATCACCGGCTTCGGCCGCATGGGCTCGATGTTCGGTGCCGATGCCTTCGGCGTCACCCCGGATCTGATGTGCATCGCCAAGCAAGTCACCAACGGCGCCATCCCGATGGGCGCGGTGATCGCCAGCAGCGAGATCTACCAGACCTTCATGAACCAGCCGACCCCGGAATACGCGGTGGAATTCCCCCACGGCTACACCTACTCGGCGCACCCGGTCGCCTGCGCCGCCGGTCTCGCCGCGCTGGACCTGCTGGAGAAAGAAAACCTGGTGCAATCGGCCGCCGAACTGTCGCCGCACTTCGAGAAGGTGCTGCACGGGGTCAAGGGCGCGAAGAACATCATCGACATCCGTAACTACGGCCTGGCCGGCGCCATCCAGATTGCCGCCCGCGACGGTGACGCCATCGTGCGTCCATACGAGATCGCCATGAAGCTGTGGAAAGCCGGCTTCTATGTACGCTTCGGCGGCGACACCCTGCAGTTCGGCCCAACCTTCAACAGCCAGCCGCAGGAACTGGACCGCCTGTTCGATGCGGTCGGCGAGGCCATCAACCAGGTCGATTGATTCTCCCTCTATATATAAGCAGCGGGCGCGAGTGATCTCGCGCCCAGGCATACCCTCTTTCTGGAGTTCTGCATGAGCACTGTTCAACACCTGATCAACGGCGAACTGGTTGCTGCCGACACGCGCACCGCCGATGTCTTCAACCCGTCCACTGGCCAGGCCATCCACAAGGTTGCCCTGGCCAG